>NZ_JBWKUF010000014.1:0-530 GCF_059420685.1 Sphingomonas sp. GW821-FHT03E12 | reverse complement strand
GCGGTTCCTTCAGCGGCGGGCGCATTGAGGGCGGTGTGGAGTGCGTCGCGGTCGAGGGCATTGTCCCAGCGGGCGACGACGATGGTGGCGACGGCGTTGCCGATGAAGTTGGTGAGGCTGCGGCACTCGGACATGAACCGGTCGATGCCCAGGATCAGCGCCATGCCCGCAACCGGCACGTCCGGCACGATCGACAGCGTCGCCGCCAGCGTGATGAACCCCGCCCCCGTCACCCCCGCCGCGCCCTTGGACGAGATCATCGCGATCGCCAGCAGCGCGATCTGGTCGCCCAGCGACAGGTCGACATTGCACGCCTGCGCGATGAACAATGCCGCCAGCGTCATGTAGATGTTGGTGCCGTCGAGGTTGAACGAATAGCCCGTCGGCACGACCAGACCGACGACCGACTTCTGGCAGCCCGCCCGCTCCATCTTGTCCATCAGGCTGGGCAGCGCGCTCTCCGACGAGGAGGTGCCGAGAACGAGGAGCAGCTCGGCACGCAGATAGCGGATCAGCTTGAAGATCGAGAA
>NZ_JBWKUF010000013.1:0-1301 GCF_059420685.1 Sphingomonas sp. GW821-FHT03E12 | reverse complement strand
TGCGAATAGCGATGATCGGCACGGGCTATGTGGGTCTGGTATCGGGGGCGTGTTTCTCGGATTTCGGGCACGAAGTGGTGTGCGTGGACAAGGACGCGCGCAAGATCGAGCTGCTTCACCAGAATGTGATGCCGATCTACGAGCCGGGTCTGGCGGAGCTGGTGGCGTCGAATGTCGAGGCGGGCCGGCTGTCGTTCACCACCGACCTGGTCGAGGGGGTGAAGGGTGCGGACGCGGTGTTCATCGCGGTCGGCACGCCCAGCCGCCGCGGCGACGGCCATGCCGATCTCTCCTATGTCTTTGCCGCAGCGGAAGAGATTGCGGGGGCGCTCGAAGGTCCGGCGGTGATCGTCACCAAGTCGACGGTCCCGGTCGGTACCGGTGACGAGGTCGAACGGATCGTCGCCCGGATTGCGCCGGACAAGGGCATCAAGGTCGTCTCCAATCCCGAATTCCTGCGCGAAGGCGCGGCGATCGAGGATTTCAAGCATCCCGACCGCGTGGTGGTGGGCAGCGAGGACGAGGGCGCGAGCGAGGTGCTGCGCGGCATCTACCGCCCGCTGTCGCTCAACCAGTCGGCGCCGGTGATGTTCACCGGCCGGCGCACGGCCGAGCTGATCAAATACGCCGCCAATGCGTTCCTCGCGGTCAAGATCACCTTCATCAACGAGATTGCGGACCTGTGCGAACAGGTGGGCGCGGACGTGCAGGAAGTGTCGCGCGGCATCGGCATGGACAACCGCATCGGCCGCAAGTTCCTGAACGCGGGGCCGGGCTATGGCGGATCGTGCTTCCCCAAGGACACGCTGGCGCTGCTCAAGACCGCCGACGACCATGAAACGCCGCTGCGGATCGTCGAGGCGACGGTGCAGGTCAACGACCAGCGCAAGCGCGCGATGGGCCGCAAGGTGATCAAGGCGATGGGCGGCGAAGTGCGCGGCAAGACCGTCGCGATCCTGGGGCTGACCTTCAAGCCCAATACCGACGACATGCGCGACGCGCCGTCGATCGCGATCATCCAGACGCTGCAGGATGCCGGTGCGAGCGTGAAGGCGTTCGACCCCGAAGGCGCCGAGCAGGCCAGGCTCGTCATCAAGGATGTCGAGTTCGCTGCCAGCCCCTATGCCGCCGCCGAGGGCGCCGACGCGCTGGTCATCGTCACCGAGTGGGACGAGTTCCGCGCGCTCGACCTTGGCCGGATGAAGTCGCTCCTCAACGCACCCCTGATGATCGACCTGCGCAACATCTATCCCGCCCCCGAAGCACAACGCGCCGGCTTCACACTCGTCGGCATCGGCAAG
>NZ_JBWKUF010000012.1:0-1763 GCF_059420685.1 Sphingomonas sp. GW821-FHT03E12 | reverse complement strand
GAGGTATCGCCGAGGGAGGAGGTGTCGCCTTCGGCGATCTTGCGCAGGATGCGGCGCATGATCTTGCCGGAGCGGGTCTTGGGCAGGCCGGGCGCGAACTGGAGCGCGTCGGGGGTGGCGATCGGACCGATCTCGGTGCGGACCCATTTGACCAGTTCGGCACGCAAGCCGTCGTCGGCGGTGCAGCCCGCGTTGAGCGTGACATAGGCGTAGATGCCCTGGCCCTTGACGTCGTGCGGCATGCCGACGACCGCAGCCTCGGCGACCTTGGGGTGGAGCACCAGCGCGCTCTCGACCTCGGCCGTACCCATGCGGTGGCCTGACACGTTGATGACGTCGTCGACCCGGCCGGTGATCCAGTAATAGCCGTCCGCGTCGCGGCGGCAGCCGTCGCCGGTGAAATACTTGCCCGGATAGGTGGTGAAATAGGTCTGGAAGAAGCGTTCGTGATCGCCCCAGACGGTACGCATCTGTCCTGGCCAGCTGCGCGCGATGACCAGGTTCCCCTCGGTCGGCCCGTGCAGGACATTGCCCTCGCTGTCGACCAGCTGCGGATCGACCCCGGGCAGCGGCCGCGTCGCCGAGCCGGGCTTCAAGTCCGTCGCGCCCGGCATCGGTGCGATCATCGCTCCGCCGGTCTCGGTCTGCCACCAGGTGTCGATGATCGGGCAGCGGCGCTCGCCCACCACCTCATGATACCAGCGCCAGGCTTCGGGGTTGATCGGCTCGCCGACCGTACCGAGCAGCTTGAGCGACTTGCGGCTGGTCTTCGTGACGAAGTCGTCGCCGTCCTTCATCAGCGCGCGCAGCGCGGTCGGGGCGGTAAAGATGGTGTGGACCTTGTGCCGGTCGACCACCTGCCAGATGCGGCTGGCGTCGGGCCAGTTGGGCAGGCCTTCGTACATCAAGGTCGTCGCGCCATTGGCGAGCGGGCCGTAGAGGATGTAGCTGTGCCCGGTCACCCAGCCGATATCGGCGGCGCACCACCAGACATTGCCGGGGCGATAGTCGAAGCACAGCTCATGGGTCAGGCTCGCCCAGAGCAGATAGCCCGCGCTGGTGTGGAGCACGCCCTTGGGCTTGCCGGTCGAACCACTGGTATAGAGGATGAACAGCGGATCCTCCGCGTCCATCGTCTCGGCCGGGCAGTCGGTGGAGACCACTGCCGCGGCGTCGTGATACCAGACGTCGCGGCCCGGGGTCATGGTGACGTTGCCGCCGGTCGCCTTGACGACGATCACCTTCTCGAGCGCGGGCGCGCGCTCGGCCGCGGCATCGACATTGGCCTTCAAGGGCACGCGCTTGCCGCCGCGGCGGCCTTCGTCGGCGGTGACCACCACCGAGCTGTCGCAATCGGTGATGCGCCCGGCCAGTGCCTCGGGCGAGAAGCCGCCGAACACCACCGAATGGATCGCGCCGATCCGCGCGCAGGCGAGGATCGCGAACGCCGCCTCGGGGATCATCGGCATGTAGATCGTCACGCGGTCGCCCTTGCGGACGCCCTGGCCCTTCAGGACATTGGCGAAGCGGCAGACCTCTTCATGCAGCGCGCGATAGGTGAAGCTGCGCGAGGCCTCGGCGGGATCGTCCGGTTCCCACAGGATCGCGACCTCGTCCCCCCGGCTCGCCAGGTGCCGGTCGATGCAGTTCGCCGCGACATTGAGCTTCCCGTCCGCGAACCACTCGATCCGGAAATCACCCTCGTCGAACGACCAGTCTCCAGCCAGCTCAGGTCGCTTCACCCAGTCCAACCGGCGCGACTG
>NZ_JBWKUF010000011.1:2500-5817 GCF_059420685.1 Sphingomonas sp. GW821-FHT03E12 | reverse complement strand
GCGTTGGGCAATAAAAAGGCCGCCCGGTGTGGGGCGGCTGTGTGTGGTTTGATGGTTGCGGGGGTTGGATTTGAACCAACGACCTTCAGGTTATGAGCCTGACGAGCTACCGGGCTGCTCCACCCCGCGCCATCTGGTGGGGTCCGCCGTGGTGGCGGAGCCCGGAAAAAGCAAAACGCGCCGCGCCGGTTTAGCGCGACGCGTGTTGCGTATCTGACAATGTGAATGGGTTTTTCCAATTACACCGGCTTCAATGCCTGGCGACGACCTACTCTTCCAGTGCTTGAGCAATAGTACCATCGGCGCAGTCAGGTTTCACGGCCGAGTTCGGGATGGGATCGGGTGGGTCACTGACGCTATGGTCACCAAGCAATGAAGCAGGTGTAATTGGGTTTCAAATCGATGCGTGCACCAAGGCTTAAATCATCAACCTCAATGACTAGCCAAAGCTGTCATTGATGGTGGGACTCATCAAGCGCGAATAGGACAATTAGTACTGGTTAGCTCCACATGTTACCACGCTTCCACATCCAGTCTATCAAGGTGGTGGTCTACCACCGTCCTAAGAAATCTTATCTTGAGGGAGGCTTCCCGCTTAGATGCTTTCAGCGGTTATCCCGTCCATACATAGCTACCCTGCTGCGCCCTTGGCAGGACGACAGGTACACCAGAGGTATGTTCAACCCGGTCCTCTCGTACTAGGGTCAACTCCTCTCAAATTTCGACGCCCACGGCAGATAGGGACCAAACTGTCTCGCGACGTTCTGAACCCAGCTCACGTACCACTTTAATTGGCGAACAGCCAAACCCTTGGGACCTGCTCCAGCCCCAGGATGTGATGAGCCGACATCGAGGTGCCAAACGATTCCGTCGATATGAGCTCTTGGGAATCATCAGCCTGTTATCCCCGGCGTACCTTTTATCCGTTGAGCGATGGCCCTTCCACGAGGGACCACCGGATCACTATGACCGACTTTCGTCTCTGCTCGACTCGTCAGTCTCGCAGTCAGGCTGGCTTATGCCATTGCACTCTAACGGTCGGTTTCCAACCGACCTGAGCCAACCTTCGCACGCCTCCGTTACTCTTTAGGAGGCGACCGCCCCAGTCAAACTACCCGCCACAGAGGGTCCCTGTTCCGGATAACGGAACGAGGTTAGACATCAGAAATCAACAGGGTGGTATTTCACCGTAGGCTCCACATCAGCTGGCGCCAATGCTTCAAAGCCTCCCACCTATGCTACACAATTAATTCCTAATGCCACTCTGAAGCTGCAGTAAAGGTGCACGGGGTCTTTCCGTCTAACCGCGGGTACTCCGCATCTTCACGGAGAATTCAATTTCGCTGAGCATGTCCTGGAGACAGTGGGGAAGTCGTTACGCCATTCGTGCAGGTCGGAACTTACCCGACAAGGAATTTCGCTACCTTAGGACCGTTATAGTTACGGCCGCCGTTTACCTGGGCTTCGTTTCGGAGCTTGCACCCCTCCACTTAACCTTCAGGCACCGGGCAGGCGTCAGGCCCTATACGTCGTCTTGAAGCCGACTTAGCAGAGCCCTGTGTTTTTGCTAAACAGTCGCTACCCCCTGGCCTGTGCCCCCAACAAGAGCTTGCGCTTATGCTGGGCCTCCTTCTTCCGAAGGTACGGAGGCAATTTGCCGAGTTCCTTCAGGACACTTCTCTCAAGCGCCTTGGTATACTCTACCTGACCACCTGTGTCGGTTTCGGGTACGGTCTATACGGTGGAGCTATTTCCTGGAACCACTTCGAAGCATGTCCAATCCGATAAGGACATACAACACACGTGATCCGTCACTACCACCAGGCCCACGAATATTAACGTGGTTCCCATCGACTACCCCCTTCGGGCTCGTCTTAGGGGCCGGCTCACCCTGCTCAGATTAGCTTTAAGCAGGAACCCTTGGTCTTTCGGCGAGAGGGCATCTCACCCTCTTTATCGCTACTCATGTCTGCATTCGCACTTCCGATATCTCCACCGTCGGTTACCCTTCGGCTTCACAGACTTACGGAACGCTCCGCTACCGCGTGTAGTAAACTACACACCCTAAGCTTCGGTGCATCACTTTAGCCCCGTTACATTTTCGCCGCAGGAACCCTTGTTTAGACCAGTGAGCTGTTACGCTTTCTTTAAAGGATGGCTGCTTCTAAGCCAACCTCCTGGCTGTTTTGGGATTCCCACATGCTTTCCCACTTAGTGATGACTTGGGGACCTTAGCTGTAGGTCAGGGCTGTTTCCCTTTTGACGACGGACCTTAGCACCCGCCGTCTGTCTCCTGGATAGTACTCCTAGGTATTCGGAGTTTGGTTAGTATTGGTACAGCTCGCGCCGCCCGCAACCATCCAGTGCTCTACCCCCTAGGGTATTCGTCCAAGGCTCTACCTCAATAGATTTCGCGGAGAACCAGCTATTTCCCGGCTTGATTGGCCTTTCACCCCTAAACACAACTCATCCGATAATTTTTCAACATTAAACGGTTCGGTCCTCCAGTGAGTGTTACCCCACCTTCAACCTGGTCATGCCTAGATCGCCGGGTTTCGGGTCTAATGCATCAAACTAAATCGCCCTATTCAGACTCGCTTTCGCTGCGCCTACACCTAACGGCTTAAGCTTGCTTGATACACTAAGTCACAGACCCATTATGCAAGAGGTACGCTGTCACCCCATAAAGAGGCTCCAACTGCTTGTAGGCGTTCGGTTTCAGGTACTGTTTCACTCCCCTCATCGGGGTGCTTTTCACCTTTCCCTCACGGTACTAGTTCGCTATCGGTCATGTACGAGTATTTAGGCTTGGAGGGTGGTCCCCCCATGTTCAGACAGGGTTTCACGTGCCCCGCCCTACTCGAGTCCTTCTTCATCACTTTCGCATACGGGACTGTCACCCGCTATGGTCAGCCTTTCCAGACTGTTCTGCTAGTTGAAAAGAAGGCACTGGCCTGGTCCGCGTTCGCTCGCCACTACTAACGGAATCTCGGTTGATGTCTTTTCCTCCGGGTACTGAGATGTTTCAGTTCTCCGGGTTCGCTTCACGAAGCCTATTTTATTCAGCTAAGTGATACCTGTTTCTCGATTACTCCAACAATGAACAAGTCATCGTAGGAATAATCGGGATAGGTGGGTTTCCCCATTCGGAAATCGTCGGGTCAAAGTTTGCTCACAACTCACCGACGCTTATCGCAGCGTGCCACGTCCTTCATCGCCTGTACATGCCAAGGCATCCACCAAACGCCCTTACCTCACGCTTGAGAGTCCACACCACCAATGACAACCCTGGATCGGTCAAAGACCGACACGAAACT
>NZ_JBWKUF010000010.1:0-57781 GCF_059420685.1 Sphingomonas sp. GW821-FHT03E12 | reverse complement strand
GTCGCCCGCTGGGACAATGCCCTCGACCGCGACGCACTCCACACCGCCCTCAATGCGCCCGCCGCTGAAGGAACCGCGCGGCCCGCCAACGAAACCGACCCGGACTAGACCGCCTTGCCGGTGGCCTTGAGATTCTCGTAGCGCTTGACCGATTTTACCATGTGCTGGCGTGCGGCGCGGCGGGCGGCATTGGCATCGCCCGCCTCGATCGCGGCATAGATCGCATCATGGTCGCGGTTGATCGTCCGCGCGTAGCGCTGGTGCTTCTTCGGGTCGCTGCCCTGCAGGTACAGCCTGCGCGACGGCACCAGCCGTACGCCGAGGAACTGGGTGAAGCGGAGGAAATAATCGTTGCCCGTCGCGCGCGCGATCGCCGCATGGAAAGCCGCATCCGCAGCGACCGATTCATCGACATCGGTGCTCGAATCCATCGTCGCCAGCGCCTTGCGGATCTCGGCGAGGTCGGCGTCGGTGCGCCGCTCGGCCGCGAGCGCCGCCATCTCCATCTCGAACCCCATGCGCATCTCGAGCAGGCGAAGCACATCGTCGATCTCGCTGACCTCGTCGGGCGTCACCTGAAAGGCGCGATACTGCGCGCCTTCCGCGACATAGGCGCCCGATCCGCGCCGCGAGATCAACAGCCCGCGCGCCGCGAGCCGCGAATAGGCCTCGCGCACCACCGTGCGGCTGACCCCGAAGGTTTCGGTGATCGTCTTCTCGGTCGGGAAACGCGACCCCGGGGACATCTCGCCCCGCTCAATCTGCTGTTCGAAGCGCTGGACCAGATCGTCGGCCAACGATGCTGCTTTGGTAGCCATGATGCGAGCGTTACCATCACGCTCGCTGCGTTGGCTAGGGGGCGTGCTACGGCCGGAAGCTGGGCTGCTGGCCATCGACATAGGCCTGCCAGGCCTCGCGCGTCGTAAAGTCCAGTCCACGGTCCCATGCTGCGCCGGCATGATAGACGAATGCTTCTCCCGGCTTGGCGCGGACGAGGATCAGATAGTTGTCGGCGTCTTCGGCAAAGCCGGCGAAGGTGCGCGGATCGACCATGATCGCGGCCGCCATCGTCCCCTTGGCGGGATCGGTCGGTCCCCACCAGCTCATCCGGGCGCGCGCCTCGTCCTTGACGATCTTGCCCAGCGGCGCGCCGGCGATCGGGCGTTTCGAAATGCCGATCCCGACGATCAGCTCGCCCGGCTGATTCGATTTGAGCGTCGAGGTCATGCGCAGGAAATTGGTGCCCGCCTCCAGCCTGAAGTTTCGGGTTTCCGACACGTTCCGCGCGATATCGACCGGCCAGGCCTGGTAGTCGACCGTGAAGTCCGCCACTTGCGGTCCGGTATATTCGATGCGTGGCCGGATATAGTTGCGCGACGTCCATAATTTGTCGTCATGCCAGATGCCGAGGCCGCCGACGCCGCGGCCGGTCCCGACATTGTAGAAGTCCAGCCCCTCACCATGATCGGCATGCTGATCGCCGGTGCGCAGCTGCCGGTCCATATAGGGCCAGCGGACGCGCTTGCCCCACACGTCGATGCCCGAGGACGAAGGCGGCTCGGCCTTCTCCAGCGCGCGGCTGTAGATGCGGAAGGCGATCCGGTCATTCTCGAACAGCAGGTCGCCATAGCGATAGTCGGCGATGACTGCCGCCGCGCGCACCCGTTTCTCGGCCTCGGTGGCGGGTTGCATCGGCTTGTGGTCCTGCGCCAGTGCGGTCGTGGCGGCGAGCGCCAGGAGAATGGCCGTGCCGCGCATCACCAGCTCCACATGGTCCCGTCCTCGAGCCGGTTCACGGGGAGGTAGGCGCGGTCATAAGGGAAGGTCGCGGCAAGGCTTTCGTCGATCTCCACGCCCAGGCCGGGCGCATCGCCCGGGTGCAGCATGCCGTCGGCGAAGCTGTAGGCGTGGGGGAAGACCGCGTCGGTCTCCGGCGTATGGCGCATATATTCCTGGATGCCGAAATTGGGGATGGCGAGACCCAGGTGCAGCGCCGCCGCCATCGTCACCGGCGACAGGTCGGTCGCGCCATGGCAGCCGGTGCGTACCTGATGCAGGTCGGCGAGCGCTGCGATCTGGCGCAGATGCGTGATCCCGCCCGCATGCAGCACGGTCGCGCGGATATAGTCGATCAGCCGGTTCTCGATCAGGCCCTTGCAGTCCCAGATCGAGCTGAAGATCTCGCCCACCGCAATCGGGGTAGTGGTGTGCTGGCGGATCAGCCGGAACGATTCCTGATCCTCGGCAGGGGTCGCGTCCTCGATCCAGAAGGGGCGGTAGGGCTCCAGATCCTTGCCCAGCCGCGCGGCCTCGATCGGGGTCAGCCGGTGGTGGATGTCGTGCAGCAGATGCACGTCCCACCCCAGCGCCTCGCGCGCGGCCTTGAACAGCTCGGGGACGACGCGGAGGTATTTGGAGGTCGACCAGACATTCTCGCTCGGCAGCGCGGCGTCGGCCGGCTCGTAGAAATATTTGTCCTTCGACACGCCATAGGTCGATGCCATGCCGGGCACGCCGCACTGTAGGCGGATCGCCTTGTATCCCTGCAGCTGATAGTCGAGCGCGGCCCTGATCGTATCCTCGATCGTGGTGCCGTTGGCATGGCCATAGACCATGCACCCCTCGCGGCTCGCACCACCGAGCAGCTGGTAGACCGGCAGCCCCGCCAGCTTGCCCTTGATATCCCACAGCGCCATATCGACCGCTGCGATCGCGGTCATCGTCACCGGACCGCGGCGCCAGTAGGCACCCTTGTAGAGATACTGCCAGATATCCTCGATCCGGTGCGCGTCGCGGCCGATCAGACAGGGGGCGACATGCTCGGAGAGATAGGCCGCAACCGCCAGCTCGCGCCCGTTGAGCGTCGCGTCGCCGACGCCCGTGGTGCCGTCGTCGCATTCGATCTTCAGCGTCACGAAGTTGCGCCCGGGACAGGTCACGACCACCCGGGCAGACACGATCTTCGGCATTCCATCCCCTTCGGCCAAACCGCTATGCTCGCGGCGAGTTGTGTGACAACCTTATTGACACTCGGAACAAAAGGAAAGAGGGATGTCACCGGTGTCAGGGAGCAATGCCCGGCATATCCTGAGGAGAGGGGCATGAAAAGGGCCGGGTTTCCCACCATGGCGTGTATCGCCGCGCTGATCGGCGCGGCGCCGGCGCTTCATGCGCAGGAAGCGAACCCCGCGCACTGGCCCGCAGTCGCCCCGCAACCTGCGCCCGATACCGCGATCGAATCGCGCATCGACACGATCCTCGCCGCCATGTCGCTCGAACAGAAGGTCGGGCAGATCATCCAGGGCGATATCGCCAGCACCTCGCCCGAGGATGTCGCGAAATACCATCTCGGTTCGGTGCTCAATGGCGGCAGTTCGTCGCCCGGCGG
Organism: Sphingomonas sp. GW821-FHT03E12; assembly: GCF_059420685.1. Lineage (NCBI taxonomy): Bacteria > Pseudomonadati > Pseudomonadota > Alphaproteobacteria > Sphingomonadales > Sphingomonadaceae > Sphingomonas > Sphingomonas sp. GW821-FHT03E12. Next base: position 54,393 of record NZ_JBWKUF010000010.1, on the reverse strand, counting down.
CGACGAGTTCGGTCCGGCATCGGCATGGGTCGCGGCGGCCGATGCCTATTACGCGGCATCGGTGCGCCCCGACGGCACACTGCCGCGCATTCCGGTGATGTGGGGGTCGGATGCCGTCCATGGCCATAACAACATCGTCGGTGCGACGCTGTTTCCGCACAATATCGGGCTCGGCGCCGCGCGGAACCCGGCGCTGATGGAGAAGATCGGGCAGGCGACCGCGATCGAGATGCGCGTCACCGGGCTCGACTGGACCTTCGCCCCCACGATTGCGGTTGCGCGCGACGATCGCTGGGGCCGTACCTATGAGAGCTTTGCCGAGGATCCAGCGGTGGTGCGCGATTACGCGACCGCCTTCGTCCACGGATTGCAGGGGCGCCGCGGTGACAGCGACTGGCTGCGCGGGCCGCATATCGTCGCCACTGCCAAGCATTTCATCGCCGATGGCGGCACGCTCAATGGCCGGGACCGGGGCGACGCGCAGATAGCCGAGGAGGACCTGATCCGTCTCCATGCCCCCGGCTATGTCGCCGCGCTCGACGCCGGCGTGCAGAGCGTGATGGCGAGCTTCTCGGGCTGGAACGGCGCGAAGATGCACGGCAACCGCAGCCTGCTCACCGGCGTGCTCAAGCAGCGCTGGGGCTTTGACGGCTTTGTTGTCGGCGACTGGGACGGGCATGCCAGGGTTCCCGGCTGCGTTCCCACGGATTGCCCGACATCGATCGCCGCTGGCCTCGACATGTTCATGGGACCGGCGAGCTGGAAGGGCCTCTACGCCTCGACCCTCGATGCGGCGAAGTCGGGCAGGCTGCCGATGGCACGGCTCGACGATGCGGTTCGCCGTATCCTGCGCGTCAAGCTGCGCGCCGGGCTGTTCGAGGCAGGCAAGCCCTCATCGCGTGCCTATGCGGGGCGTTACGAATTGCTCGGCGCGCCTGCGCATCGTGCGATCGCGCGGCAGGCGGTGCGCGAATCGCTGGTTCTGCTCAGGAACAACGGCGTGCTGCCGCTGAAGCCGTCGGCGCGCATTCTCGTCGCCGGCGACGGTGCCGACAATATCGGCAAGCAGTCGGGCGGGTGGACGCTGACCTGGCAAGGGACAGGGACGAAGCCGGAGCATTTCCCGGGCGCTACCTCGATCTTCGCCGGAGTGCGCGAAGCGGCGCAGGCGGCGGGCGGCAGCGCCGAATTGTCGGTCGAGGGGCGCTTCACGGCGAAGCCCGACGCGGCGATCGTCGTGTTCGGGGAGGATCCCTATGCCGAGTTCCAGGGCGACCGGGCCGACCTTTATTTCGACGACCGCGCGGGCAGCCTCGCGACGATGCAGCGGCTCAGGGCAGCGGGCGTGCCCGTGGTCGCGGTGTTCCTTTCGGGCCGCCCGCTCTGGGTCAATCGCCATCTCAACGCCGCCGACGCGTTCGTCGCGGCGTGGCTGCCGGGGTCGGAGGGCGGCGGGGTAGCCGATGTCCTGTTCGGCAAGACGGACTTCACCGGCAAGCTGCCCTTCTCCTGGCCGGCCGATGCGAAGGGCGCGCCGCTCAACGTCGGGGATGCGGGATACAAGCCGCTCTATCGCTATGGCTATGGTCTGACGCTCAAGGATCGTGGCGCCGCTGCCGCGCTTTCCGAAGACCCCGGCATCATCCTCGACCGGCCCGCTGCGGGTCCGCTGTTCGCGCGCGGCCGCGCCGCCGGGACCTGGCTGCTCCAGATCGACGGGGCGAACGACAGTGCGCAGACGATCACCGGTGCCGCCGACAATGGCGCGATCGCGGTGCGTCCGGTCGATCGCGACGCGCAGGAAGATGCGCGCGAGATCGCCTGGTCCGGGCGTTCGCGCGGGACGGTGCAGATCGTCGGCCCGCGCGCCGTGGACCTCTCAAGGTCCGGCCCGTTGTCGCTGACGTTCGACCTGCGTGTCGATGAAGCGCCCGCCGCGCCGGTCATGCTCGAATTCCGCAGTGCGGGCGGTACCGCCCGGCTCGATATCGCGGCGCGCCTCGCCGCGCTGGCGGGCAAGGGGTGGCAGACGCTTGCCATCCCGCTCGCCTGCCTGCCCGGTGCCGGCCTCGAAAGCGTCACCGCGCCGCTCGTCCTTTCCTCCAGCGGCCGCGCGCGCCTGACGCTCGCCGCCGCTGCCCTCTCCCCCGCAAAGGAGCCGACATGTCCCTGATCCTGCTTGCCCTCGGCGCCGCGCCCGCCGCTCTTGTCGAGACGCAGCCGGCGATGCCGCAGCCCGCGGCGATCCTTGCCGAAACGCGGCGGGTCGCCGACTGGCAGCTTGCCAACCGTACCAACTGGGCGACGATGCCTGCGGCCCGGCCCAGCGTGCGCAATCCGCGCGACTGGCAGCAGGCGGCATTCTGGATCACGCTGACGGACCTTGCGCAGCGTGACCGGAAATATGGCAAGCCGCTGCTCGATCTTGGCCGGGAGCTGGGCTGGAAGCTTGGCGACAAGCCCTTCCACGCCGACGATCAGCTCATTGCACAGGCGTGGATCTGGGCGGCGCGCAATGGCGCGGGCAAGCCGGCGATCGCACCGGCAATCGCCTATTTCGACAATGTCCTGGCCAAGCGCCCGACCGGCAGCCTCGAATTCGTGCCCGTCGCGCCGGGACGCAACTCGTCGGACTGCACCGATCGCTGGTGCTGGTGCGATGCGCTGTTCATGGCGCCGCCGACCCTGCTTCAGCTGACGAAGATCACCGGTGACAAGCGCTATGCCGAGTTCGCGCATGAAGAGTTCAAGGCGACCACCGACTATCTCTACGACGCGGGGGAGAAGCTCTATTTCCGCGACAGCCGCTTCTTCGACGTGCGCGACGCCAAGGGGCGCAAGCAATTCTGGAGCCGCGGCAATGGCTGGGTGATGGGCGGGCTGGTCCGCATGCTGCAGGTGATGGACCGTAAGGACCCCAAGCGGCCTTATTATGAGAAGCTGTTCCGCGACATGTCGGCACGGCTGCTGACGCTGCAGAAGGCGGACGGCTACTGGCCGGCCTCGTTGCTCGACAATGATCCCGGCACGCCGCCTGAAACGAGCGGCACGGCATTCTTCACCTATGCCTTTGCCTGGGGGATCGACGCCGGGCTGCTCGACCGCGGTGCCTATCAGCCCGCAGCGATCAAGGGCTGGGGGGCGATCACCCGCGCGGTGCAGCCCGACGGCATGCTCGGCTGGGTGCAGCAGGTCGGCGACCGGCCCGACAGCGTCTCGGCGAAGGAGACGCAATTCTACGGCTCGGGTGCCTTCATCCTCGCCGGCACCGCGATGTACGACCTGGCCCGCAAGGCGAAGCGCTGATGAACAAGCTGGTTTGCGTACCCGTACTTGCCGCACTGCTCACCGCCAACGCGGCACCTGCCGATCGCTGGGCAGCTAAGCCCCACGGGCCGGTCTATGCCGCCGATGTCGCGCCGATGGACCGCACCGTCCGCTCTCGGCTGATGCCGCAGGTCGAGGCGCTGCTCGAGCAACTGCTGCGCGAGAAGCGCGGCATGAAGCTTGGCGGGGTGGCGGTGTTCGAGAGCGGTGACAAGTTCCTGCCCGGCAAGATCGCCGCGGCGATGGTCTCTCGCATCACTGCGCTCGACCCGAATGATCCGCGGTTGAACCAGCGGCTCAGCGACTTCGCCGACATCGCCGATCTGACGCTGACCGATCCCAACGACAGCTGGGGCATCTATTATTACGTCTCGGCGCTGCACGATCTCAACGAACGCGGGCTGCTCGACCGTGCCGTTCGCCCGGCGACGCTCGCAAAGCTCAAGCAGCAGCTCGACTGGCGCCGCTTCGTGCGTCCCGATCTCACGCTGATCGATCTGCCCAACAACTATTACGGCGTCGCCTTCTCGATCGCGCGCCTGCGGCATCTGATGGGCTGGGAAGATGCGTCGGGCGGTGACCAGCTGCTGGCGCGCACGCTGGATCACTATCGCAAATATTCAGGCGAATATGGCTTCGCCGACGAGACCGAGGGCAAGGGCCGGTTCGACCGCTACTCGGTGCTGCTGATCGGCGAGATCGCACACCGGCTGATCGAAACCGGGATGACGCCGAGCGCCGAGGTCAAGGGCTGGCTGCGCAAGTCGGTCGATCTGCTGCTGCCGCGCTTCAACCTGACCGGCGAAGGCTTCGAATATGGCCGCAGCATCGGCGCCTATGGCGAGACCGCCTTTGTCGAGGTGCTGACCGCTGCAGCGTTGCTCAAGGTGCTGACCCCGCAGGAAGAGCGGATGGCCTATGCCTTTTCCAGCCGGATCAGCGCGCGCTACATGGATTTCTGGGTGAACCCCGCGACCGGGTCGGTCGATATGTGGGGGCAGGGGCGGCGTACCGATGCCTATCGCGGCATCCACCGCATCTTCGGCGAGAATCTGAGCCTCGCGCGCCAGCATATCTACACCAACGCGATCTGGAACCGGCTCGGCTATGCCGGTCAGACCCCCGATCCCGGCTATGCGAAGTGGCTGGAGACGCTGCCGCGTTCGGCCGTCACCTGGTTTGCGCGCGGTGACTATGATCGCGCGCTGGTCACGGTGCGCGATCGCGGCAGGCTGATCGGCCTCCCCGTCATCAACGGGGCGGAGGGGCAGCATATGCATAACCCCTATTTCCCCGTGCCCTTCTCGCCCGGCATGCTTTCGGGTTCGGCCGACGCGACCTATCCGCATCTCGTCCCGCGCATCACGCTGGCGGACGGCGCGGTGCTGATGCCGCTCGCCTTCTTCAAGGATGTGCGCGTCACCCGGCGCGGCGCGGTAACGGAGGTGCGCTGGCGGCAGGAGGCGCTCGACCGGATGGGGGACAATGACGCCCGGGCCGATCAGCGCGCGAGCATCGAGACGCACTACACCTTCGCACCCGGCCGCATCACCCGCAGCGACCGGCTGCGCCTTGCCCCCGGTGCGCGCGCGGCGGCGATCGATCTCGAATTCGCCAGCTTCTCCGGAGCGCCGGTGGTGCGCGCCGGCAAGGTCGGCTTCGGCAATGGCGAAGTGCGCGGCTTTGCGACGACCGGCTATGGCAGCTGCTCGGCCGGAAAACCCGAAAGGCCCGAATATCGCGCACCGACCGGCGCGTTCGCTACCCTGGTGGGTTGTGCGCAATCCGCTCCGGCGGCGAAAGCGGGTGTCATAGCGCTAACATGGGAGTTGTCTTACAACTGACGAATCTCATTGTTGACTCCCCTGAGCAAAGTTGTAGGACACATTCCTATGACACCGGTATCAAGCCGGGGCGCTCAGGGGAGGATTGGAATGAAGTCTCGATCGATGGTTCGCGGTACGCTGCTTGCGTCGGCAGCGCTGATGGCGGTTCCCGCGCTTGCGCAGGATGCGCCTGCGACCGAGCCTCAGGTTTCGGCGGAGCAGGAGATCCTTGTCACCGGCGCGCGCGCGACGCAGCGCACCTCGATCGAGTTCAAGCGCAATGCCGATGTGGTCGTGGACGGCCTGGTCAGCGACGAGATCGGCGCGACGCCCGACAACAGCGTCGGTGACACGCTCGAGCGGATCGTCGGCGTCTCGGCCGACCGGTTCAAGGGCAATGCCAACGAATTGTCGGTGCGCGGACTTGGCCCGACGCTCAGCTTCTCGACCTTCAACGGGCGCGAAGTCTCGACCGCCGGCCCAGACCGCTCGGTCGCCTTCCAGCAATTCCCGTCGGAACTGGTCAACGGCGTGCTGGTCTACAAGTCGCAGCGCGCCGATTTCCTCGAGGGCGGCGTCGGCGGCGTGATCGAGCTGCGCTCGATGAAGCCGCTGGACTATGGCAAGCAGCGCATCCAGTTCGAGGTCCGCGGCGATTTCCAGCCCAAGGACGACGACGTCTACCAGCACAGCGGCCTCGGTTATCGCGCCAATCTTTCCTACACCGACACCTTCAAGACCGGCCTTGGCGATATCGGCATCTCGATCGGCTATCAGCGTCAGGACACGACGACGCCCGAGGATTATTACAACGCCAACGCGACCTTCCAGGCGTGCAACACCATCGCGAACAACCCGTCGCTGGTCACCGGTTCGGCGGCAGCGCTGGTTGCCGCGGGTGCCGGCGCGAACTGTACCGTAGCGACCGGGCCGCGATCGGTTGCGCCCAGCACAGGGGCGACCCCGGTGCTCGTCGGCGAGACGCGCGGTGACGTCTATTTCGCCAACAGCTCGCGTAGCTTCCGCACGCAGAAGACCTCCGAAGTGCGCGACGGCATCATCGGCGCGATCCAGTGGCGGCCGCACCCCGATTTCGAGATTGCGCTGGACGGGCAATATTCGAACCGCGCCAGCCTGGAGGACCGCAACGTCCTGCAGATCACCGAAGGGCTTCGCGGCATCCAGCCGCTGGTGATCGGCAATGGCAGCAACGGTTATTCGCGCGGCGCGCTGATGAGCTATCGCGGCAATTCGAACCTTGAGAACCAGCTGGAGAAGCGCCAGCGCAACGAGGAATATCTGGGCGGCGGCATCAACCTGATCTGGTCGCCCGAACGCTGGAACATCGCGTTCGACGGTTCCTATTCGCGCAGCCACCGCACCGAGACGCAGAAGCAGACGCGCATGCGCTCGACCACGCGCGTTCCCTATACGCTGACCTATCATGGCGACGATGTCGTGCCGACCGTCGATTTCGGCAGCTTCGACATCACCAACCACGCCAACTTCCTCGCCGTGGGCAACACTGCGGTCTATGCGCGCAACCGCTTCGTCACCGATCGTGAGGACGTGATCTGGGCCGGCAAGCTCGATATCACCCGCGAGTTCGACGGGTTCATCAACTCGGTGAAGTTCGGTGGCCGCTATTCGGACCATCACCGCACCAACGACAATGCGCGCAACACGGATCTCAACACCATTCCGGGCACGACGGCGCAGGTCACCGCGCTGATCACCCAGGCCAATCAACAGTGCCGCGTGCCGTTCACCACCAGCTCGTACATGCAGGGAATGGGCACCAACGTCACCCGCTGGGCGACGTTCGACAATGACTGCCTGTTCCGGACCTTCACCGGCAGCGACGATGCGCTGCCCTATCCCGGCGACGGGCGCGATCCCAGCGACATCGACGTGCGCGAGAAGATCTGGGCCGCCTATGCGATGGCCAATTTCCGTTCGGATGAAGGATCGGTTCCGTTCAGCGGCAATATCGGCCTGCGTTGGGTCAAGACCGACATCACCTCGATCGGCTATCGCCAGGGCTATCGTCTGACGATCAACTCCGGCAACGACACCTATGAGATTGCGGTCGACCCGACCCAGCCGCTTTCGGTGCTCAATGCCGGCGGCAGCTACAACTACTTCCTGCCCAGTGCGAACATCGCGTTCGATCTGTCGCAGCAGCTCAAGCTGCGGTTCGCCGCGTATCGCGCGATCGCACGTTCGGGGATCGAGAGCTTCGGCGCCGGCATCAGCCTGACGCCGACGACGTCGGCAAGCGGCATCAACAACATCGTCTTCAACGCCACCACCGGCAACCCGGACCTCAAGCCGCTGCGTTCATGGAACGCCGATGCCAGTATCGAACTCTATGCCTCGAAGGACACGATGCTGTCGGTGGCGGGCTATTACAAATGGGTCACCGGCGCGGTGATCGGCCGTTCCGAGCCGCGGCCGACCGATATCACCGTCACCACGATCCGCGATGGCGGTACGCCGACGACCCAGACCTTCACCATCAATCCGGTCGGTCCTGCCAACGACCTCGATACACGACACCTCTACGGCGTGGAGGCGACGTTCAGCCATGTGCTGACCTGGCTGCCCGATCCGCTCGACGGCTTCGGCTTCCAGGGCTCGGTCAACCGCGCCTTCGCCAATTTCGAGTTTCCCGATACCTCGCCGATCGCCGCCTATGTCAGCCCGGCGAACCTGATCGGCCTGTCCAAATGGACTGCGAGCGGATCGGTGTGGTTCGAGAAATGGGGCCTCTCGCTGCGCGCGAACCTCCGCTACCGTTCGGACTATTACAAGCCGAACGGTGGCACCAACCGCGAAATCCGCGACGGCACATACCTGAACCTCTCGGCGCAATATGACCTGACGAAGAACGTCCAGCTCAAGCTGCAGGCGCTCAACGTCACCGGCACGCCGGACATCATGTACAAGGGCGGTTTCGACAGCATCGCCGAAGTCTCCAGCAGCGGTACCCAGTATTTCTTCGGCTTCCGGGTGCGCCTGTGATGCAACTAGGCCGGACCATCCCTCTCTCGGTCCTTGCCGTCACCGCCGCCGTGGGTGCCCCATCCACGGCGGCGGCTTTTTCTTCCAGCGCGCAGGCCGCGGTCTGCCGTGCAAGCGACGGATATGCCGCCGATTTCGGGGGACGCCGCACCTTCACGCTGCGCCCGCTCGAGCTTGAGGCGATCAAGGCTTCGCTGGCGAATGACCCTGCCGTCGCGCAGGCCTATCGCGCGCTGCTCGTCCGCGCCGATCAGGCGCTTGCCCGCAAGCCGGGGTCGGTGCTCGACAAGCGCACGATTCCGCTGTCGGGCGACCGTCGCGACTATGTGAGCCTCGCACCTTATTGGTGGCCAGATCCGGCCAACCCCAAGGCTCCCTATGTCCGCCGTGACGGGCAGGTGAATCCGGAACGTGAGACCAACCGCTTCGACCGCAGCGCGCTCGGCCGGCTGGTGAGCGATACTGACGCGCTTGGGCTCGCTTATTATTACAGCGGCGAGCGCAAATATGCCGACAAGGCGGCGGCGCTGATCCGCGCCTGGTTCCTCGACCCGGCGACGGGCATGAACCCCAACATGAACTATGCCCAGGCGGTGCCGGGCCGCGAGAATGGCCGGGCGGAAGGCGTGCTCGACACCAGCGGCTTTATCGAGGTGATCGATGCGGTCGGGCTGATCGGGCCATCGGGCGCGCTCTCGGCGGACGAGATCAAGGCGCTCGAAACCTGGTTCTCGCGCTATGTCGATTGGATGCGGACCAGCCCCAACGGCAAGGCCGAAGCCGCGGCGCGCAACAATCACGGCATCTGGTACGACGCCCAGATCACGCGCTTCGCGCTGTTCGCCCGCCGCGACGATGTTGCGCGGCGCACCGTGACCGCCTTCGCCAAGGCGCGGATCGAGAAGCAGGTCGACCCGTCGGGCGCGCTTCCGCACGAACTGACCCGGACGCGAAGCTTCCACTATTCGATCTATACACTCGATGCCGCCTATCATGTTGCCGACAGTGCGGCTTGCCTCGGCACCGATCTCTATGGTGCAGAGGTACAGGGACGATCGCTGCGCAAGGCGACGGCTTATGTGGCTGCCTATCGCGGGCGGCAGACGGATTGGCCCTACAAGGAGATGAAGTGGCCGGCGGAGGGACTCGACGATCTGCTGACGCGGGCGGACGCGGCCTGGGGGCCGGGCGCCTATCCGCGCGCTGCGGGCGGGGACATGGTGCTGCGCTACCATATGGCGACGCCTTGATCGCGCGCCGCACGCTGCTGGCCGCCGTGCCGCTGCTCGCCTTTCCCGCAGCGGGCCGCGCGTCCGCATTCGATCTTCGCACCATCGAGCGTCGCCGCGTCATTCCACAGGCGCGTGCGATGCTCGCAGAGCCGCCGCGGACCATCGCCGCGATTCCGGCACCGCGCAGCCCGGCGGGGCGGCAGGACTATTATTCCGAAGGTGATTATTGGTGGCCCGATCCGGCGAAGCCCGGCGGGCCGTACATCCGTCGCGACGGCCGCTCCAACCCCGACAAGTTCGACGGCCATCGCGACGCGCTGATCCGCTTCGGCCGGATCGTGCCGATGCTCGCTGCGGCGTGGGAACTGACCGGCGAAGCGCGCTATGCCGCCGCTGCGATCCGGCATCTGCGTGCGTGGTTCGTCGACCCGGCAAGTGCGATGAACCCCGATCTCCAGCACGCGCAGGCGATCATCGGCGTCAACACCGGCCGCGCGATCGGGGTGATCGATACGCTCCAGATCGTCGAGGTCGCGCGCGTCGCCAGTCTGTTCGCCCGCCGCAACGCGCCGGGCTATGCCGCGATCCGCAAGGGCGTGGAGGGCTGGTTTGCGCGATATGTCGACTGGCTCACCACATCGCCCTTCGGCACCGAAGAGCGCGACGAGAAGAACAATCACGGCACCTGCTGGCTGCTGCAGGCCGCGGCGTTCGCCGCCGCCGCGGGCCGCTCCGATGTGCTGGATTTCGCCCGCGATCGGCTGAAGACCGTGATCATCCCTGGCCAGATCGCGCCCGACGGCCGCCAGCCGCTCGAACTCGCGCGCACCAAGCCCTATGCCTATTGCCTGTTCAACCTCGACGTGCTCGCGGCATCGGCCTGGCTGCTGTCGGAGGGGAAGGGCGAACTGATCGGCTGGCGCACCGCCGACGGGCGTTCGATCGGACAGGCGATTGCCTTCATGTCGCCGTACATCGCGGACAAGTCGAAATGGCCGTTCGCAAAGGACATCGAATATTTCGACGGCTTTCCGGTTCGGCACCCGGCGCTGCTGTTCGGCGCCCGCGCGCTTGACCGTCCCGACTGGCTACGCGTCTGGAGCGGCCTCAACCCCGATCCTGCCATCGGCGAGGTGATCCGCAACTTCCCGGTTCGCCAGCCTCTGCTCTGGACGCGTTGAAATTCAGGCCAGCGCTCGAATGAACGCCGCGGCACGCGCGCGCACCTCTGTGGCGCTGAAGCCCGGCTTGTAGAGCGCGGAGCCCAGGCCGAACCCGGAGGCGCCGGCATCGCGCCATGGCTGCATCGTGTCCGGAGTGATGCCCCCCACGGGCAGCACGCGGGTGGCCGACGGCAGCACCGCCCGCATCGCCTTGAGCACCGCGGGTGATGCGGCCTCGGCCGGAAACAGCTTGAGCGCGGTAGCGCCTGCATCGAGCGCGGCGAAGGCTTCGGTCGGGGTAGCGACGCCGGGCAGCGAGATCAGCCCACGGCGGGCAGTGGCGGCGATCACCTGCGGATTGGCGTTGGGCGAGACGATCAGCGTGCCGCCAATATCCGCGACGGCGGCGACGTCTACCTCGCGCAGAACCGTACCTGCGCCCACCAGCGCGCGATTGCCCAGCCGCCTCGCCAGCCGTCCGATGCTCTCGAGCGGGTCGGGCGAATTGAGCGGCACCTCGATCAGCGTGAAGCCGGCGTCGGTGAGCGCTTCGCCGATCGCCTCGATCTCGTCCGGCTTCACGCCGCGCAGGATCGCGATCAGCGGGCATCGGGCGAAGGCGGCGTCGAAGGCGGCGAGATGGTTCATGCGATTGCGTTTCCGATTGCAAGGATGCCGGCGGCGAAGGCCGCTTGACTGTCGATCAGCCTGGCCGCGCGGCCATGCGCTTCGATCGCGGCGACATAGAGATTACCGAGTTCGGGGCCGGACAGGATGAACAGTTTCGGATCGCGCGCTTCGCCGAGCCGCGCCGCGACGTCGCTGCCGATCAGCAGGCCGCTGGCATAGGCTGCGGCATCCGCATCGTCGCGTGTGCCCAGCATCTTTGCCGCGCGGATGCCGAACAGCGATGCGGCAAGGTCGCGGCGCCTGGCGTCCTCGACGCCCTCGCGGAACGCGGCGTCGACCGTCACCTGACCCTGTAGCTGCGCCGCGAGCAGGCCGTGGGTGCGCAGCAATGCGAACAACTCGCCGGTCATCGCCGTGGTGAAACCGGCGATCCGGCCGCCCTGCATCCGTGCCCATTTGCAATGCGTGCCCGGCTGGACGAGCAGCGCATCGCCGGGTGCCAGTTCTGCCGCCACCGCACCGAGTAGCTGTACCTCCTCACCGCGCATTACGTCGGGGCGGCCTCCCGCCAGCGTGGAAACGCCGGGGATGATCGCGGTGCGGTCATCGATCCGCAGCAGGTTTGCAGCCAGTTCGGCGACGCCGGCGGGGGCAGGGACGTAAGGCGCCAGCCGCCAGCCGATATTCGATCCGACCATGCCTGCGAGCAGCGTCGGCAAGTCGCCGAACCGGTCGCGGATCGCTGCGACTTCCCCCGCGAAATCCTCGACGGCCGTGACGCCGCGGTCATCGTGCCCGGTGTGCACCACTGCGCCATCCTCGATGCGATAGACCCGGCGGTTGGTGGTGCCCCAGTCGACCGCGAGGAACGGCTGCGTCACCACCATGTCGCGTAGAGTGCGATCAGGATCGCGATGATCACCACAGCGGCGATGTTGAAGCTCGTTCGGGTACCGAACGACACGCCCTGCATCGTGATCCTGTTGCTGCCGGCGCTTGCCGGGCGGGCCAGTGAGACGATAACCGCCATTGCGAGGCTGACGAGAAACACGATTCCCATCCGGTTCATGAACGGCACGGCATTGAGGGCGGCGATGCCACCCCAGTCGGCGGGGAACCAGAAGAGGAAGCTCAGCACGACCGACGCGACCGCCCCCGTCAGCGCGCCCGCCTCGGTCGCGCGCGGCCAGAACAGGCCGAGCAGGAAGATGACCGTGATTCCGGGCGTCACGAAGCCTGAGAATTCCTGGATATACTGGAATGCCTGGTCGAGACTGCCGAGCAGCGGGCGCGCGGTGAGGATCGCGAGCAAGGTCGCGACCACTGCCGCGATGCGGCCGACCAGCACCAGCTGCTTCTCGCTGTCGGCGGTTTCGGTACCTGCGCCCGCGCTGGTGGCGCGGCTCTCGATCCCCTTCATCTTGGCGTAGAGATCGAGGGTGAAGATGGTCGCGATCGAGTTGATCTTGGATGCGGTGGAGGCGATGATCGCGGCCACCAGCGCCGCGAAGACGAGGCCGAGCAGGCCGACCGGCAGCAGCCCCATCATCGTCGGATAGGCCTGGTCGGGCTTGGCGAGATCGGGCGCGAGGATCACCGCGGCGATTCCCGGCAGCACGATGATCACCGGCATCAGCAGCTTGAGGAAGGCGGCGAACACCACGCCTTTCTGCGCTTCGGACAGGTTCTTCGCGGCGAGTGCGCGCTGGATGATATACTGGTTGAACCCCCAATAGCTGAGGTTGGCGATCCACATCCCGCCAATCAGCACGCTGAGGCCCGGCAGATCCTTGTAGAAGGGATTGTCGGGCGCGAGGATCATGTCGAATTTCTCGGGCAGTTCGGTGGTCAGGCGCGTGAAGCCGCCGAGCACGCCCGTATCGCCGCCGATCTTGCTCAGCGTCAGATAGGAAATGACGAGGCCGCCGAGCACCAGCAGCGTGACCTGAACGATGTCGGTCAGTGCCACCGCCTTGAGTCCGCCGCGCAGCTGGTAGACCAGCGCGAACGCGCCGAGGCCGAACAGCGCTACGTCCTGATTGATCCCCGCGACCTCCGTCACCGCGATCGACCCCAGCCACAGGATCGAGGTCAGGTTGACGAAGATATAGAGCGCCAGCCAGAACACCGCCATCACGGTGCGGATCACCGGCCCGAACCTTTGCTCCAGAAACTGGGGCATGGTGTAGATTTCGTTCCTGAGGAAGATCGGCAGGAAGAACTTGCCGACGATCAGCAGGGTCAGCGCCGCCATCCACTCATAGGATGCGATGGCCAGGCCCAGCGCATAGCCCGATCCCGACATGCCGACGATCTGCTCTGCCGAGATGTTCGCTGCGATCAGCGATGCGCCGATCGCCCACCAGGGAAGCGACTTGGAGGCCAGGAAATAGTCGGACGTGTCCTTGGCGTGCCCCGCCTTCTCGCGGCTCACCCATTGGGCGAGGCCGAAGATGCCGATGGCGTAGGCGATCACGACGATCAGATCGATGTGCGACAGGCTTGTCATCGCGCGTCCCCTCCGTGATGCGCGGTCCGGTCCCTGCGCTAATCCACATTTATCTGATAAATTGACCTTGTCCAGCACTGCCCCTAACGTGGCGCCGCCGTTGGTTCGGAAACGGAAATGGGGAGGCGGTCTTTTTGGCGTTCGAGTTGTCAGCGCAGGCGCGCGATGAGGGGCGGCCCGAACTGGGCCGCAACCTGACCTATGGTCTGCTCGACAATCTGGGCCGCGCGATCGTCACCGGCCGGTACGAGAATGAGCCCTTCCCGACCGAGGCAGAGCTTGCCAGGCAGCACGGTGTCAGCCGCTCGGTGACGCGCGAAGCAGTGAAGATGCTCACCGCCAAGGGGTTGCTCAGCGCTCGCCCGCGTCAGGGCACGGTCGTGCGGCCGACATCGACCTGGAACTTGTTCGATACCGATGTGCTGCACTGGCTGCTCGAGCGGCAATTCTCGGTCGAGCTGCTGAAACAGTTCAACCAGCTGCGCGTCGCGATCGAACCGGAGGCCGCCGCGCTCGCGGCACGCTTCGCCACCGAAGCCGATCTTGAACGGATCAGCGAAGGCCTCGACCGGATGGAAGCCGCCGAGAACGGGCACGATGATACGCTTGAGGCGGACATCGCCTTTCATGTCGCGATCCTGCGGGGATCGGGAAACCCGTTCTATGCGCAGTTCCGCGATGTGGTGTCGACCGCGCTGCGTACCTCGATCCGGTTCACCAACCGGATCAAGGGCCGGAGCGCGAGCGTCGCCGATCATGCCGCGGTGCGCGATGCGATCCGCGACCGCGATCCCGAGGCCGCGCGCGCCGCGATGCGCGCGCTGATCGGCGACGTGCTGGAGCTGATCGACGAAGCGGAAACCGGCAAGAAACCGGCATAGCAGACAGAGGGAGTGGGCGTGGACAGGATCAAGCTGGGACTGGCCGGGATCGGCAAGATCGCGCGCGACCAGCATCTCCCCGCAATCGCGGCATCGGACGATTTCGAGCTGGCGGCGACGGCGAGCCGTCATGGCCGGGTCGATGGCGTCGAAGGACATGGCTCGATCGCCGAGCTGGTCGCGGCACGCCCGGAAATCGAGGCGATCTCGCTCTGCACGCCGCCGGAAGGGCGGTTCGAACAGGCAATGACTGCGATCGCCGCGGGCAAGCACGTCATGCTCGAAAAGCCCCCTGCGGCCACCGTTTCGGAGGCGTGCGCACTTGAACGCGCGGCGCGTGCGGCTGGGGTCACCCTGTTCGCCACCTGGCATTCGCGTGAGGCGGGCGAGGTCGATGCCGCGCGTGACTGGCTTGCCGGGCGCAGGATCGATGCGGTGCGGATCCGCTGGATGGAGGATATCCGCCAATGGCACCCGGGGCAGGACTGGATCCTTGCCGCCGGCGGTTTCGGCGTGTTCGATCCGGGGATCAACGCGCTGTCGATCGCGACCCGCATCCTGCCGCAGCCGCTGACGGTGCTTGCCGCGGCGATGGACGTGCCGGCCAACCGTGCCTGCCCGGTCGCCGCATCGGTGACCTTCCGCACCGGTTCAGCCGAGGTCGATGCGAAGTTCGACTTTCTCCAGACCGGCGAGCAGACTTGGCATATCGAGGTCGAGACCGATGCCGGATTGCTGCGCCTGACCGAGGGTGGCGGCAGGCTCGATCTGCCGGGCCGGCAGCCGCTGAGCGGTCCGGATCGCGAATATTCGCGGCTCTATCGCGCGTTCGCTGACCTGATCCGCCGTGGCGAGTCGGATGTCGATCTGCAGCCGATCCAGCTCGTCGCCGATGCCTTTCTGGTCGCTGAGCGGCGGGTGGTCGAACCCTTCGAATTCTAGCGCCGCTCCAGCGCGGTTCAGCCGAGCTACCGGTTCAGCCGAGCTACGGATGATCCCGAAAGCTGCCGTCTCAGGGGTGAAGAACCGATCCCCGCTCGCGGTCGCTCGACAGTCGAATCCGGGTCCACCCGAAGGGAGCCGGCCCCACATTGGCCGGCCCCGGACGGAATATTCTTCAGAAGTTCGCGCGGACGCCGAAAGTGAAGTGGCGGCCGATGATGTCGAGATAGGGCGAACTGACCGCCCCGAGCGTCGGCTGACGATCGAACAGGTTCTGGACGCTGCCGAAAACCGTCAGGCGGTGCTTGTCGCTGGTGCGGATATAGGCGCGCAGGCCAAGGTCGACATAGACGTGGCTGTCGATCCGCGCGTCCTGATTGGCGAGCACCGCGACCGGCGCGAAGCCGCCGCTTCCGACATAGCGCGTGCGCAGATCGGCGCCCATGCCCTGGCTCTCATAGTTCATGGTCAGCGACCCGCGCCATTTGGGCACGAGATAGCCGGCCTGGGAGCCGAGATAACCGGCACCGTCGATGGCGACCACGCCATTGTTGACGACCATCTGATCGACATAGTTGGCGATCGCGCGAACCTTAAGCTGGCCGTCGAGGCCGATGCCGTCCAGCTTGGTGCGATAGGAAGCCTCGATATCGATGCCCGTGTTCTTGAAGCTTGCGACGTTGATATAGGCCGCGTTGATCGACGTCATCACGCCGCTGCCATCGCGAACGATCTGGCTGCACGCGCCCTGGTTGTTCTGGGAATAGCAGCCATTGACGATCTGCTGGGCGGTCAGCGTGGTGATCACGTCGTCGATCTTGATGTTGTAATAGTCGACCGAGAGGTCGAAGCCCGGGAAGAATGCCGGGCGGACGACGCCGCCGATCGTGAACGTGTCGGCGATTTCCGGGCGAAGGTCGGGATTGCCGCCGGTGAACAAAGTGATGTTGGTCAGCGGGCTGTTGGGGCGTCCCGAATCCGCGATATTGGTGAACAGGGTCGAACGCTGGCTGAACAATTCGGTCAGCGACGGCGCGCGGATATCGCGCGAGCGGGTCGTGCGGATCTTCAGCCCGTCGATGATCTCCCAGATCCCGCCCAGCTTCCACGACCAGATCGCGCCGCTGGTGCTGTAGTCCGACACGCGGACCGCACCGTTGAAGCTCAGTTTCTGCACCATTGGCAGGTTGGCGAGCAGCGGGATGTCGACTTCGGCAAAGCCCTCCTTCACGCTGTTGCCGGTCTTCTGGATGTTCACGCCGTTGATGGTGTTGAAGTTGTTGGCCAGCGAGGTCGCATCGTAGAGCGTCCGGAACGACTCCTCGCGATATTCGACGCCCGCGGCGACCGAGACCGGAAGACCCCAGAGGGTGAAGGGCTCGCCGCTGATGCTGGCGCCGGCATGGTCGAGCCAGGTGGTCGTCACCGAATTCCAGGTGCCGGTCGCATAGGCGATGGCCGCCGGGTCGGCCCGGCCCGAACCGAACAGGTTGAGCGGCCGGCAGGCCGCGTCGTTGTTCGTGGGGTCCGCGTCCGCATTCACCGCGCAGACGATCGATCCGCCGCTCGACACCGCGTTGATCGCCTTGGCGAACTCGGCCTTCTTGGTCAGGCCGATCAGGCTCTGATCCTGCTCCTGTTCGCCATGGGTGAAGAACGCGCCATAGCGCCACTTGCCGCCGCCGAAGGTGCCGTCGAAGCCGACCGACCCCTGCTTGGTCACGCGCTTATAGTCGTAGTCGACCATCGACATGTCGGTCAGCACGCGGCCCATGGTGAAGCTCGTCTCGCCAGCGGCCGAAAAGGCCGAGCGCTGCGCTGCGGTCAGATAGGGGTTGGTGGTCGAGAAGGTGAGCTGCGTCACGCCAAGATCGGGGAAGAACAGGCGCCTGTCGGAGACCCTGTTGTAATTGCCATCGACCCAGACCTTCAGCGTGTCGGTCACATCATAGCTCAGGCGAGCGAACACGCTGGTCCGTTCGATCGGTGCCGACAGCGAACGATATTGATCGATATTATAGCCCTCGCCGCCGATCATGGTCGAGGCGGAGCCAGGGCGGACGATGCCGAACTGGAAGGGGCGCAGGCTGCCGTCGCTGTTGAAGGTCTGTCCGGCGAGAACGCCGGTGCGGATCAGACCGCCTTCGCTGCGGGTCAGTTCGCGCAGATTGCCGGTCGGGACCAGCTTGCCCGTCGTGTCCGGGAAGAAGCCGGCTGAGCCGATGCGCGGGCGCGCATTGCCGGGGGTGATGCCCTTGTCCTTCAGATAATCGGCACCGACCATGAAGTGGCCGCGGCCATCGGCGAACTTGATGCCGGCCGACCCTTCAAGCAGGTATTTTTGCGCATCGCCGCGCGAGGAAATGCCGGTCTGTGCGCCGAGCTCGAAGCCTTCCTTGTTGTCGTCCAGCAGGATGTTGACGACGCCGGCGACGGCGCCCGAGCCATAGGCGGCCGACGCACCACCGGTAACGACGTCGATCTGCTTCACCAGCGAATAAGGGATGGTCTGGAGGTCGCCCGAGCTGACGCTGCGGCGGTTGTTGATCAGAACCAGCGTGCGCGCCGCACCCAGGCCGCGAAGATCGGCCGGTGCCTGACCGGAGGAGGTCAGCGTGTTGGTCGAGGTCGCGCTTTGCGTCTGGCGGAACTGCGGGAGATCGGCAAGCGAGGCTGCGATGTCGGTGCGGCCGGCCTGCTGGAGTTCGGCGGCGCCGATCACGGTCGTCGGGGTCGCTGCCTCGAAGCCGGCGGTGCTGATGCGCGAGCCGGTGATGACGACTTCGGACGATGCGGGCTCCGGCTCTTCCGGCGCATCCTGCGCGAACGCGGGGGCCGCGAAAGCAAGCGCGACGCCGAGCGCAATGGCGCTGCTGCGGAAGCGGATATGACGATGGAATCGGGGAGAAATCATGCGATGGTTCCCTCTATGCGTGGCGCCGCGAATGGACGCGCCATGTGAGCCTTGCGCCCGGCACCGCCTCATCCGGCCGGCACAGGGCTTCGGGTCGAAAGCCCGACCCGATCAGGTTTCGAATTTGCCGGTGGCTCGCCGCCACCGGCGGGCAGTCACGGCTTCACCAGCCGGAAGAGCACGTGCGGCTGCGAGCCGAAGGACAATTTGCGGTCCTCGGCAGGGCCGTAGAATTGCAGCCGTTCATAGGGTCCACCCACCCGCGCGCCGGTCACCTGTTCGTAGAGTTCGGGGCCGATCTGCTCCCAATAGGCCTTGCTGCCGCCGGCTTCGGTGACGAGGCCGTGCTCCCCCTGGGCCGTGACCTTGATGTCGTTGGCCGGGTTGGGCGTCTCGCTATAGGTGCGGCGGTTGGTGCGATAGGAGCCGAGGGTGGGCGAGCCCTTGCCGGTCCAGCGCGGCGCGGGCGCGGTCGGGAAGACGCGGCCGATGATCGCGTTCATCAGCTCGGTGCGGCCGCCATAGCTGCCCTGGCCGCCGGTGGTGGAGACGAAGAAGGCGAAGTTCGCCTCAGGCGCCAGCACCATATAGGAATGGAAGTCGGTGGTGTTTCCGCCATGTCCGATCAGCCGCGGTCCCTGTTCGCGCAGCACCATATAGCCATGCGCCATCGGCTGGAGTGAAGGCGCGTTGCGGGTCAGGCTGGTGCGCATCAGGCGCATCGTTTCCGGCTTCAGGATCCGGACATTGCCCAGCTGCCCGTCGCCGAGATGCGCGAGCATGAAGCGGGCCATGTCCGGGCCGGTCGCCGAGACCGATCCTGCCGGCATGATGTTCGAATAGAGCTCGAACGGCTTGGCGACGAGCTTGCCGTCGACCAGCTTGTAACCGGTCGCCATGTTCGCGGCGCGCTCGCCGGTCAGCGGCTCACGGAAGGTCGCGCCCGTCATGCCGAGCGGGCCGAAGATGTGCTTGTCGATATAGTCGGCGAATTTCTCGCCCGTGACCCGCTGGACGATATAGCCGGCGATCGCCGAGCCATAGTTGGAATAGGAGGTCTCGACGCCCGGCTCGCGCACGCGCGTCGGAATATTCTTCGGATTCTTGAGGAAGGTATCGAGTGGGATCAGGTCCGAAACCGACTCGGCGGTGATCCCGCCCAGATCCTCGAAGCCCGGTGTGTGATCGAGCAGGTGCCGGATCAGGATCGGACGGGTCTGGCCATTCGCAGGGATGGCGAAGTCGAGATATTTGTCGATCGGATCGTCGAGCTTCACTCTGCCCAGCTCGACCTGCTGCATCAGCGCCGTCCAGGTGAACAGCTTGGAGACCGACCCCGGACGGAACAATGTCCGCTTGCCGTCCACGGGGATATTGCGGTCGAGATCGGCATAGCCATAGCCGCGCGAGAACAGGGTCTTGCCGTTCGAGACGACGGTGACGACCGCGCCCGCGATCTCGCGCGTCGCGATCTGCTGGGCCATCACGCCGTCGACGAATTCGCCGAGACCGGCGAGGCGGGCCGGGTCGATCGAGGTCCTGGCGGCCGGCGCCTTTGCAGCCTGCGTGCTCTGCGCCATCGCGGGCGTGCCAAGCAGGAGCGAAAGAGCGACCGCCGTTCCCGTCAGGGATTTCGTCTGTGCGCTGAGTCCATTGATCATCCGGATCTCCCTAAACCCCGTGCGGCTTCTACGCTCCGCATCGGGACACTATTTTCGTATCAGATATTTTCGGATTTGCAAATTCTTCGCTATTCGAATAAAATTCATTCAATATCAGTGTGTTGATATAAGCAATTCTCTCCTTGCAATGCCCGGCAATGCAGTGAATGTTCTAATCAGAGAAAATAGTCGGGCCATCTGGCACGGCCCGCAGGTTTCTTCGTCCTGCGTGCCAGATCCTCAGGAGGGGTTTTTCCATGTCGAATCAGAAGCTTCGACTTGCCATGCTGCCGATGCTGCTCGCCGCGACCGGAGTCGCGCATCCGCTGCGGGCACAGACCGGGGGCGAATCCACCGCGCAGACCTATGACATCGTGATCGCCAATGGCCGGGTGATGGACCCCGAAAGCGGGCGCGACGAAGTCGCCAATGTCGGAATCAACGGCCGCGGCATCGCGATCATCACCACCGCGAAGCTGAAGGGGCGTCGCACCATCGATGCGACGAACCTGGTGGTCGCACCCGGCTTCGTCGATCTCCACGCCCATGGGCAGAACCCCAAGGGCGAATATTACCAGGTCCTCGACGGCGTCACGACCGCGATCGACGCGGAGGGCGGGGCCATGCCGATCGCGCCCTTCCTTGCCGCGCTGTCGGGCAAGGCGCTGGTCAATTTCGGCGCGACCGCGTCGCACCAGTGTGCACGGCGGGAGGTGATCGCCAATGCGCCGTGCTCAGGCCATGGCGCGATCAACCCGGATGCCGGCTCGAGCGACCGCCGTGCCTATACCGCGCCCGCGACACCCGAACAGCAGCGCGCGATCGTCGCGGCGCTCGACCGCGAGGTCGCGGCCGGCGCACTCGGTTATGGCCTTGGGATCGAGTACACGCCGGGTGCGGGCCGCAGCGAGATCTACGATATTTTCAAGGCCGCGGCGGCGACGCGCGCGCCTGTCTTCGTCCATGTCCGCAGCCGCCCGCTCGATCCTGCGCCGGGGGTGCCGATCGCGGTGGCGCAGGAAGTGATCGCCAACGCGGCGGTGACCGGCGCCCCGCTCCAGATCGTCCACCTCCATTCGACCGGCCTGCGCGATACGCCGGTCCTGATCGACATGGTGAAGCGCGCGCGCCAGCGCGGGCTGGATATCACCTCCGAAGCCTATCCCTACACCGCGGGCAGCACGCATATCGGGTCCGAATTCTTCCGCGACGGCTGGCAGGAGCGGTCGGGCATCAGCTTCGGCGATCTGCAATGGCCGGCGACCGGCGAGCGGCTGACGAAGGACAGCTTCGAACGCTATCGCCGGGAGCAGCCCAATGCCGCGGTCGTGGTGCACATGATCCCGGAGGGTGTGGTCGACGCGATCATCGCCGAGCCCGAAATCTCGATCGCGTCGGACGGCATGCCCTGGGTGACGTCGGGCGAACATCCGCGCGGCGCCGGCACCTATGGCCGGGTGCTCGGCCGCTATGTCCGCGAGCGCAAGACGCTGGGGCTGATGGCCGCGCTGCGCAAGATGGCGCTGATGCCGGCTCAGCGGCTGGAGACCGTCTCGCCGCAGATGGCGCGGAAGGGGCGCGTGAAGGTCGGTGCCGATGCGGACATCACCATCTTCGACCCCGCCACCGTCGCCGACGTGGCGACCTTCGAAAAGCCGATGCAGGCGTCGGTCGGTATCCGCCATGTGCTGGTGAACGGCCAGCCGGTCGTGCGCGATGGCAAGCTGGTGGATAAGGTCTTCCCGGGTGAGGCGATCACGGGGACCGCGAAGCGCTGAACCGCGCATCCTTTGGGGGAAGGCTGAATCGCCTTCCCCCGCTTGGGATCAGATCCAGGTGTCGCCCAGCAGGCGCCGGAAATTGCCGCCAAGAATGGCGGTGATGTTGGCGTCCGAATAGTTGCGGCGAATGAGCTCTTCGGTCAGGTCGTACATCTTCATCGGCTGGTCGAACCCGTCGGTGTCCAGCTTGTCGCGGAAGGCGTAGCTTTCCTTGTAGCCGCTCTTCAGCATCTTGTACTGATCGGCCGGCATGTCGTCATAGCCGTTGAGATCGGCATCGGATCCGATGCCGACATGATCGACTCCGATCAGCTTCACGACATGATCGATGTGATTGACCATCTCGACGATCGTGGTCGGCTCCTTGGCGCTGACGAAGTTGCGCACGCCGGTGATGCCCATCACACCCTGCTTCTTGCCCAGCGCCAGGATCGCCTCGTCGCGCTTGAGCCGGGGATGGTCGTTGAGCGCGCGGCAATTGCTGTGCGTGATCGCGATCGGCTTGGTCGAGATATCGATCGCATCGAGCGTGGTCTTGTCGCCCGAGTGCGAGACGTCGACCAGCATGCCGACCTCGTTCATCGCCTTGATGATCGCCGCGCCATAGTCGCTGATGCCGCCATCCACCCGGTCGGTGCTGCCCGATCCCAGCCGGTTCTGGCTGTTATAGGTGAGCTGCGAGCAGCGCTGGCCGAGCTGGTAGAAGGCCTTCACATCGGCGACGGTGTCGAAATGGTCCGAGTTCTGCAGGCCCATGATCACCGCGCACTTGCCCTCCCGCTTGGCGCGATCGAGGTCCCCGGCGAGGCCGACCAGCGAGAAGACGTGCGAATTGCGGCCGACAAAGCCCTGCCAGCCATTCATCCACTCGAGCACGCTCGCGCGGGCATCCTTGCCGCCGACACCGACGGCGTTGTGGAAGCCGGTGATGCCGCTGGCGCGGAACTCGGCGGCGTCCTTCTCGCTCAGCGGGGCCGCGAAATAGTCGGGGCGAAAGTCGAGTTTGATCGGCGCAAGCATGTCGATCACCAGCGACTTGCGCACCAGATCGATCGCCCGCTTCGAGTAGGTTTTGGGCGAGGCGGCGTTGAGCTGATATTCCCCGAGATTGATCATCGGGAAGCCCGCAACCGTGGCAATGGTCGCGGCACCACCGCCAAGAACACGGCGCCGGGAAATTCTCCTGTCCATTTGCATTTCCACTCCTCGATTATTTTCTGCGTTGCGCAGCATCTCGTTTCCCGGCGTCGCGGACTCCGATGGCCGGGCCGGTCAACCGTGCAAGAAGCTTCGGCGTTTCAGATTTGCCCCGCCCCTCTCCAGTGCAGTCGACTCCAGCACGGACAGCAGCTTGCGGTCAGGTTGCTGCAGTTCACGCGGAAACACAGACACGAAATGCGCCTAGACAGGATTTCGTGATCTTATTTCGAGAAATGTCAAACTGAATTTGCTGATATGAAAATGCATATGGCGCGAAGGCCGGGCGCGCCCGCTAGGATACCATCGTGCGAATCAAGGGGGGATCGGAGCCGAAAACGAACCGGGTTCGCGTTGTCCGGCGCCGAGACTTCAGGGCAGTTTATCGAGAAACGCCAGAATCGCCTGCTTCGCTTCGTCTTCGGATAGCAACGGCGCGTGCCCCACGCCCCGAACCTCGGCATAGGCCATGCCCGGTGCTGCGCGGCGCATCTTCACGGCGATCGGCCGTGAAAGCAGATCCGAAAGCTCGCCCCGGATCAGCAGCGTGGGCCGCGACCGTGCGAGCTTCAGGAACAGGAGCCAGGCGAGCCAGGACCGGCTGGGCACCGGCTTCGCCCTGAACGGAACCGCGATCGATGGATCATAATCGAGTACCGGGCGTCCCTGCCCATCCGTGATGCAACCCCGCTCGGCAAGCATTCGCCAGCCGTCTTCGGTCAGATTTGGAAAAGCGACCGCACTGGTGCGCTTCAGATACGCGACCACATCGTCCCATGTCTCGAATGTCGCTGGCTGACCGGCATAGCCTGCAATACGCGCGATCCCGGCCGGGTCGATTTCCGGCCCGACGTCGTTGAGGATCGCGCTGGCAATGGCACGCCCCCGGCGCGCCGCCATCATCATCGTAATGAGCCCGCCCATCGACGTGCCGATGAAATGCGCGCGGGCAATGCCGAGCGCGTCGAGCAGCGCCAGCATGTCCCGCGCATAGA
This sequence comes from Sphingomonas sp. GW821-FHT03E12, assembly GCF_059420685.1. Classification (NCBI taxonomy): domain Bacteria; kingdom Pseudomonadati; phylum Pseudomonadota; class Alphaproteobacteria; order Sphingomonadales; family Sphingomonadaceae; genus Sphingomonas; species Sphingomonas sp. GW821-FHT03E12. The sequence continues at coordinate 30,311 of NZ_JBWKUF010000010.1, read as the reverse complement.
CGGGTAGTTGGTAGTGCATCGGGTCGGCGCTCGAGCCCGAACGCCCCCGCCCGCGCACATCGACCGCCAGCACGCGCCGCCCCGCCGCCGCAAGCAACGGGGCGAGCTCTTCGAAATCGCGCGAATTGCGGGTGAGCCCGTGGATACAGATCACGGGAAGCCGCGCTGCGCCGCCGGCGGCCGCATAATCGCGCGCGAAGAGCGATACGCCATCGGGCGCCGACCAACGCAACTCGCCGAAATCCGCCATCGTCAGAACCGGTATTCGGCCGAGAAGCGCGCAGTGCGCGGCGGCCCGTAAAAGCCGATCACCGACTGCGCGAACTGGTTGGACGGGAAGTTATAGCCGCCCGTCCGATAGCGCACGTCGAACAGGTTGCGCCCGTGCACGCCAAGCCGCCAGCGCGCATCGGGCGACGTCCATGTGACGCTGAGATCGACGAGCGAATAGCCGTCCTGATCGATCGACGGGATCGGTATCTCGAAGAGATGCGTATCGCTGCGGAACGAGATCGAAGGCAGGATGGCCATCCGGCCGCCCATGAAATCGGCCTGCCAGTTGAGCGAGGCGCTTCCCGTGAACTTCGGCGTATTCTGGAAAGCCCGGAGATCCGCGACGTCGACATTCTTCCCTGTGGCGAGGTCGAAAACGATGAACTCGTTGAACTTCGCATTGATGTACCCGAAGCTGAAGCTCGCGCTGAAATTGCGGCTGAGCACCGCCTGCGCCTCGATCTCCGCACCCCAGATGCGCGAGCTGCCGACATTGTCGACGAAGCTGACGACACCTGGCGGCGGCGTGACCTTGGGCACCTGTGTCGTCACCTGCTGCCCGGCATAGTCGGTGTAGAAGACCGCAGCGTTCATCCGGAACTGGCCGTCGAGGAAATCGCCCTTGAGGCCGAGTTCGTAGGAGTCGACGATCTCGGCATCATAGCCGTTCTTCGTCGCCGGGGTCGCGGTGGCATCGCCGCGCATGTCGAAGCCGCCCGATTTGAAGCCGCGGCCATAGGCGGCATAGATGTTCACGTCGTCGCTCGCGGCATAGGTCAGGCTGACCCGCGGCGTGAATTCCTCGAACGTGCGGCTGTTGGTATAGTCGGTCAGGATCTGCGGCACGTTGAAGGGTGCCGGCAGGATCGGGACATAGGGCTTCAGCAACGGGCTTCCGAGCGTCCCGAAATAATTGGCTTTGAAGACCGTTCCGACCTTCTTGTCGCGCGTCCAGCGCGCACCCAGCGAGAGCTTGAGCCGCTCGGTCAGATTATAGTTCATGTCACCGAAGATCGCGAAGCTCTCGGTATCGACCGACCCGCTGGTGAGCTGGGTGAGCGCGGTCGCGGCGCTCGGCCGTGGCACCAGCAACGCCTCGGGGACGAGCCCACGGCCGAGGATCGTGTCGAACGCGCCCGACGCCGTGGCATCGAGATAATAGACGCCGATCACCCCCTGCAGCGCGTCGGTCTCGATCTGTGCCTGAAGCTCCTGGCTGAACTGGCGATCCTTGTAGACCTTCCCCTTGGCTGCGATGTCGAGGAAAGGCTGCGGCGTCCCGTCGAAATCGATTCCCGGGCCGCTCGAATAGCCGTCGCGATAGGCGGTGATCGACTTGAGCGTGACCGCGTCGGACACTTTCCATTCACCCGTCAGCGATACCCCTTGCGTCACGACCTTGTTCTCGTCGCCGACCCCGGCGAGCGTGTCATATTTGCCCGGAAGAACCGCAACATTGCTGTTGGGTTCGCGCAGTTCGCGGTGGCCGTGGTTGGCGTTGGAACGGTCTTCGGTGCGATCCGCCGCAAGCCGGATGAAGACATCGTCGGAAGGCGCGATCTCCACCGATACGCGCCCGGCGATCACATCCTTGTTGCCGGTCTCGGCGCCGGTGAAATGATTCTTGCCGTAGCCGTCGCGATTGTACCAGGCAAAGGCCGCACCGATCGAGACTGCATCGGAAACCGGCACCGTGATCGATCCGGTCAGATTATATTCGTTGTAGCTGCCATATTCGCCCCGCACCTTGCCGCTGAAATCATGGCCGAGCCGCTTGGTCACATATTTGACTGCGCCGCCGATCGTGTTGCGGCCGTACAGCGTGCCCTGCGGCCCGCGCAGCACCTCGATCCGCTCGATATCGAAGATGTCGAGAACTGCCCCCTGCGGCCGCGCGACGTAGATATCGTCGACATAGAGGCCGACGCCGGGTTCGAAGCCCCAAAGCGGATCCTGCTGACCGATGCCGCGAATGAAGGCGGTCAGCGTCGAATTGGTGCCGCGCGAAACCTGCAGCGTCAAATTGGGCGTCGAGCGCTGGAGCGCCGTGATGTCGGCCGCCCCCTTCTGATCGAGGGCATCGGCGGTAAAGGCAGTGATTGAAATCGGAACGTCCTGCAGACTTTCCTCGCGCCGCCGCGCGGTCACGACGATTTCCTCGACCTGGCCGTCGCTTGCGCCTTCGGGCCTCGCCTCCTGCGCGGCGGCGTTCTCGCTCACCATCGCGCCCAGCGCAGCCCCCGCAAACAGCATGCATTTCAGCACCCGATGGCATCCGGTCATCAGATCATCCCTCCCATCCGAATCATTTAATACGATACGGTATGAGATACTGATAATTGCACGAATTCACCTTAGTCAATCGCCTCATTGTGGATCATAAATATCATCCTGCAGCGGATCAGAATGTGGCTGGGCGTTGACCCTGGGGATGACGCGCCCTAGCCTCGATCGATGTCCCTACCGCCTCTTCTGCCCCAACCGGTCCTTCCGGGCGCAGCCAGTCCCCCGGTCAAGCGCGGTCCCAAGCCGAAGGTCACGGCCGAGCGCTGGTTCATCGCTGCGCTCGAGCAGCTCGCGCTCGGCGGTATCGACGCGGTCCGCATCGAGGTGCTCGCGGAGCTGCTCGGTGTCACCAAGGGCATGTTCTATGCGCGCTTCGACACGCGTGAGACCTTTCTCGACGCCATGGTCGATTATTGGCGCCAGCGCACGACCACGGGCCTCATTGCGGAATTGAGCGCAATGGACTCGGGCCCCGAAGACCGGCTTGCGCGGCTTTTCGCAATCTCGCGCCTGGATCGTACCCAAACGGGTGCGTGGGTGGAGGTTGCGATGCGCACCTGGGGGCTTACCGACAAGCGGGCCAAACGGGCGCTCGAAGAGATTGACCGGCACCGGCTGGCCTATTTTGAATCGCTGCTCACGGCGAATGGGGTGCCGAAGGAGCAGGTGCCGGCGCGTGCGTTCCTGATCTACAGCTATGTGATCGGCGATACGTTGCTCTCTGGTGATCGCGCAGCGATCCGGAGCGCCTGCCAGGCATTTTTGACCGCACCCTGAGGCGTGGATCTAGTCAGCATGCGCGAACGGCAGATCGACCGTCAAAGCGGTCCAATCCTGCCTGTCCGTTCGCGGCCCAAACACGGACATGCGCGCAATCAAAGCTCGAACTGGTTTGGGCGCGGGCGGACGAATCCGCGCCGATAAGGGTAATCACGGCTCGGTGATCATCGTCATCTGATTGATTTATAACCAATATATCGCTGATCAATCACGGAGTTTCGAGCTTATTCTGTGTCCTTCCGCAGGTAGCGGAAGTACCAGACTTCATGCCCCTGCCGCCGCGCCTTGCGCTCGTAGCGGGTCTCGGGCCAGTCGGCGGGGCGGGTGAGAAAATCCTTTGCCTCCTTCGCCTGCCATTCGAAGTCGCGGCGCTGGTTCATCACCATCATCGCCCAGCGGCAATAGGTCGGGTCGTCGGTGCCCAGCCGGAATTCGCAGCCGGGCTTGAGCTTGGCCGCGATCAGGTCGAGCGGGCCGTGATTGACCATCCGCCGCTTGGCATGGCGGGCTTTCCGCCAGGGATCGGGATGAAGCAGGTAGACCCGGTCCAGGCTGGCGTCGGGAAGCCGCTCGATCACCTCGAGCGCATCCCCCATGTGCAACCGCACGTTGCTGAGATCGCCATCGCGGATATGCCCGAGCGCGCCGACCACGCCATTCAGGAACGGCTCGCAGCCGATAAAGCCATGATCCGGCCGCATCGCCGCCTGCCCGGCGAGATGCTCGCCCGCGCCGAAGCCGATCTCCAGCTCCAGCGGGCGCGTGTCGCCGAACAGCGATACCGCGTCGATCGGCCCGGTCTCGGGTACCGCGACCTGCGGCAGCATCTCTTCAACCAGCGACGCCTGGCCGGCGCGCAGTTTGTGGCCCTTCGCCCGGCCATAGAGGCGGCGGATCTTTGCGGGATCGTTCATGGCGAGCGGCCCTAGCGTCGGGCGCGGCGAAAGGGAACCACGGCGGCTATTTCGTCTGCGATGGGGGGCAGACCGGACAGCCGGGCGGGAAGGGCGACACCGCTATGCGCATGGAAGGGTTTGCCGGCTGGTATCTGGAGCGGCGGCGGGTTCGTTTGCGCTGAGACAGGTGCGGTGCAGGCGATCAGCAATGCGCAGGCGATCCGGTGGACGGTCACAGCTTCACTCCCCAAATTCAGGCGGCGCCTGACCGCAAGCCGTCCCCGAAACAAGCGGCTGTCGCGCCTCAGCTCAGCCGTTCGAAGGCGATGCGCCGTGCGCCCGGATCGGCTTGCGTCAGCCGCACGTCGAGCGTGTCGCCGGGGGTCAGGCCCGACGCATCGATCCGCGCGGTGACTGGAAGGCTGCACAGCTGGATCGATGCGCCCCGCTCGCCGATATCGGTGACCACCGCGCCCAGCGTCGCGCCCTCGTTGCCCGCGAGCATCACCGCTTCTGCCATGTCGATCACCGCCCGGTCGATCTGCCCGGCGCGGGCATCGGCGCGCGCCATCACCTTGGGCAGCTTCGCGAATGCCTCCGTCACATGATCCGGCACCGGCTGACCGTTCGCTACCGCGAGGGTGGCCTGAACGACATAGCGATCGGCCAGCCGTCGCAACGGCGCGGTGGCATGCGCATAGGGCGCGGCGACCGCTGAATGCCAGGGCGTCTCGCCAGGCCGGAACACCTGATAGCCCGCGCCATTGCCTGCGCGGCGGATCGCCAGCATCAGCGCCGCGGCACGCGGGTCGGCAGGGTCGAGCGTGCGTTCGAACTGGGTCAACGTCGCATGGTTCGGCCATTCGATGCCAAAGGCGCGCGCGGTATGCCGCAGCCGCCGGACCGCATGGTCGTTGGGCTCAGCCATCACCCGGAACAACCCGGTACCGTGTGCGATCAGCGCGTCCGCGACCGCCATGTTGCAGGCGAGCGAGAGCGCGGCGTTCTGGTCCTCGGACGGATGGCGGTCGCGGAAGGCGAGGGTGAGCTTGCCGTCCGGCCCCTCGCTCACTTCCTGCTCGGGCGGATCGATACGCGCCGCGCCGCGCTCGGCTTCGGCCGCGATGATCCGCGCCGACAGTTCGGTGAAGCCTGAGGGCAGGTCTTCGGGCCGCACGGTTGCATAGGCAAGCTTGGCACGGCTGCGGATCACGGAGCGCGTCGCTGCGTCGAGCTTGACCGCACCGTCGGGCGCCACGCGGACGCTGAACACCACCGCCGGCCGCGGTCCGTCGGGCAATAGGCTCGCCGCGCCTTCGGCCAGCACCGGCGGATAGAGCCCCGCCTTGCCGTCGGGCAGGTACAAAGTCTCGCCGCGCGTCCAGGCTTCGGCGTCGATCGGACCGCGCTCGTCGACGAACCAGGCGACATCGGCAATGGCATAATGGAGGATGAGGTCGCTTCCCGCCGCCTCGATCGCGAACGCCTGATCGAGGTCGGTTGCGCTTGCCGGATCGAGCGTCACGAAGGCGCGATCGGTCCAGTCCGCATGGTCGGACGGCGCACGCTTCGCCGCAGCTTCAGCCGCTGCCAGCACCTGCGGCGGAAACGCCTCGGGCACCTGAAACTCGGTACGGATCGCGGCAAGCTCGCGGGCAAGGGCGTGGGCGGGATCGCGGATCGTCTTCATGGACGAAAGGCTAGCCGTGCGTTGCGCCGTTGCACAGCACGAACGCCGCGATATCGTATGGCCCGGACATCATGGGGGGCGGCGAATGCGGTACGGGCTGGCGGCGATTGCAATGGCATTGGCGGCACCCGCCGCTGCGGAAAACCGCAACTTCGTCCTTACCGAGCTTTCGCCGCTTTCGCTCGAGGTCGGCGAGAAGTCGATCGAGCAGCTTCAGGCGATGCTGGCGGGGGGCAAGGTCACCAGCGCGCAGCTGACGCAGGCGTATCTTGATCGCATTCGCGCGCTCGACCGCGCGGGACCGAAGCTGCGCAGCGTGATTGCGCTCAATCCACAGGCAATGGAGCAGGCGCGCAAGGCCGATCGCAACCGGCAGCTGGGCACCGCGCATGGACCGCTGTTCGGGATCCCGGTGCTGGTAAAGGACAATATCGACACGGCTGAGAATGCGACCACCGCGGGCAGCCTGGCGCTCAAGGACAATTTCACCAAGCGCGACGCGCCGCTCGTCGCCCGGCTGCGCGCCGCGGGGGCGATCATCCTCGGCAAGACCAACCTCTCCGAATGGGCCAATATTCGCGACAGCGATTCGATGAGCGGATGGAGCGCGGTCGGTGGCCTCGTCCGCAATCCCTATGCGTTGGACCGCAGCGCCTGCGGTTCGTCGAGCGGCGCCGGCGCGGCGATCGCCGCCAGCCTTGCCGCGGTGGGTGTGGGAACCGAGACGGACGGATCGATCATCTGCCCTTCGTCGATGAACGGGCTGGTGGGCCTCAAGCCCACGGTCGGCGCGATCAGCCGCACCCATGTCGTGCCGATCAGCATCAGCCAGGATACCGCCGGGCCGATGGCACGCAGCGTCAAGGATGCTGCGGCGCTGTTTGCCGGAATGATCGGGAGCGACGCGGAGGACGCCGCGACCGCGGAGGCGGATGCGCGCCGTGCGGCGCTGACCCCCGACTGGAGCAAGGCGAGCCTCAAGGGCGTCCGGCTTGGCGTGGTGCGGCCACAGATGCGTACCAGCCTTGCCGCACAATATGACGCGCAGCTCGCGGTGCTGCGTGCCGCAGGCGCGGAGCTGATCGAGATCAAGCTCGTTGCCCCGGAAGGGTTGAGCCGGTCGGAATTCCGGCTGTTCCAGATGGAGCTCAAGAGCCGGCTCGCGGCCTATCTCGCGACCACGCCCGCGGCGGTGAAGGTGCGCAGCCTTGCCGACGTCATTGCCTTCAACAAGGCGTCGAAGGCCGAACTCGCCTATTTCGGACAGGACATCTTCGAGACGACCGAGAAGACGGCGGGCATGGACGAGCCGGACTATGCGCAGACCCGCGACGACAATCGCCGCCGCGCGGCCGGAGCCATCGACGCCACGCTGGCCGACGCCAAGCTTACCGCGATCGTTGCGCCGAGTACCGGTCCCGCCTGGCTCTCCGATCCGGTGCATGGCGATCAGTCGAGCGGGCCCAGCGCCAGCCAGCTGCCCGCCGTGTCGGGTTATCCGCATCTGACGGTGCCGATGGGGCTGGTCGGCGGCCTGCCGGTCGGCCTTTCCTTCATCGGTTCCAAATGGAGCGACGCGCGGCTGCTGGAGCTGGGGTACGCCTATGAGCAGGCGTCGCACGCCCGGGTGAAGCCGGGCTATCGCGCGACGGTCGATGCCGGGCCAGGGATCGAGGGCAGCCGCTGAGGGCTCCGCTTGAAATGTAGGATTTCGTCTGCTGAGCTCGACGCTGCTCTTTGACAGGTGAACGTTCCGGCCGCTCGCGCGCGTGGCAGTGTGACTTTTGGGACTTTCCGAGCCCGCGCAACGAAAAAGGCGGCGATCCCCGGGGGACCGCCGCCTCTCTTGTCCGTTGCCGGAGGATCAGGCCAGTGCGGCCTTCAGATCCTCGACCAGGTCGGTCTTCTCCCAGGGGAAGAAGTCGCCCTCGGCCTTGCGGCCGAAATGGCCGTACGCTGCGGTGGGCGCGTAGATCGGCTTGTTGAGGCCGAGATGCGTGCGGATGCCGCGCGGAGTCAGGCCGCCCAGCTTCTCGATGCCCTGGATCGCTTCCTCGATCTTGTCGTCGCCGACGGTGCCGGTGCCGTGCGTGTCGACATAGAGCGACAGCGGCTTGGAAACGCCGATCGCATAAGCCAGCTGGATCGTGCAGCGCTGGGCGAGGCCGGCGGCGACGATATTCTTGGCGAGGTAACGGGTGATGTACGCCGCCGAACGATCGACCTTGGTCGGGTCCTTGCCGCTGAACGCGCCGCCGCCATGGGGGCTGGCGCCGCCATAGGTGTCGACGATGATCTTGCGGCCGGTCAGGCCTGCGTCGCCGTCAGGACCGCCGATCTCGAAGCTGCCGGTCGGGTTGATGTGATATTCGGTTGCGTCGCTCAGCAGTTCGTTCGGGATCACGCTCGCGACCACCGACTTCACATAGGCGTGCAGTTCGGCTTCCTTCTCGCCCTGGTCATAGCCCGGGGCGTGCTGGGTCGAAACGACGATCGCGGTCGCGGCGACGGGCTTGGCGCCCTCGTAGCGCAGCGTGACCTGGCTCTTGGCGTCCGGCTCGAGGAAGGGCGCGATGCCGGCATGGCGGTCCGCCGCCATCTTCTCGAGGATCTTGTGGCTGTAGTCGAGCGTCGCCGGCATGAGGTCCGGGGTGTCGTTGGCGGCATAGCCGAACATGATGCCCTGGTCGCCTGCGCCTTCGTCCTTGTTGCCGCTGGCGTCCACGCCCTGCGCGATATGCGCCGACTGCGGGTGCAGGTTGTTCTCGAAGCGGAGCGTCTCCCAGTGGAAGCCCGACTGTTCGTAGCCGATCTTCTTCACGGTGTCGCGGACGGCCTTCTCGACCTCTTCCGGCACGCCCGGGGCCCAGTTGCCGGCCTCGTCCATGATGCCCTTGCCACGGATTTCACCGGCCAGCACGACGAGCTGGGTGGTGGTCAGCGTCTCGCACGCGATGCGCGCTTCAGGGTCCTTGGACAGGAACAGATCGACGATCGCATCGGAAATCTGGTCGGCGACCTTGTCGGGGTGGCCTTCGGAAACCGATTCGGACGTGAAGAGATAGCTGGAACGCATGATTTTCCTCGTGATGCTCAGGCCGTTGCCATGCCCGATTTGGAAAGGGGATGATATAAAGCTTTTGTTATATGCGGCCCACTAGCGGGCGAAGCGGCGGATGGCAATCGCGCTGAGCAACAGCAGCCCCGCGACGAGCCAGGCCGCCCAGTTGCCGAGCCGGGCGAACAAAGTGGGGGGGAGCGCCGCCGGCATCGGCGCCTCGATCGCCCGCGCCTCGCCCATCCCTGCCGCTGCGACGATGCGGCCATGCGCGTCGATGATCGCGGAGATGCCCGTCGGGGTCGACCGCAGGATCGGCAGCCCCTCCTCGATCGCGCGCATCCGCGCCTGCGCCAGATGCTGGGGCGGGCCCCAGCCGCCAAACCATGCGTCGTTGGAGGGGTTGAACAGGATCGCGGGACGATTGGCGGCATCGACCGTCTGGCCGGAGAAGATGATCTCGTAACAGATCTGCATGCCGACCTTGCCGAAGCCGGGCACGTCCATCGTTGCCGGCCCAGGCCCCGGCGCATAGTCGACATCGCCCATCACCAGCCGGGAGAGGCCCAGCGGCTGGAGGATCGTGCGCATCGGCAGATACTCGCCATAGGGCACCAGATGCGCCTTGTCGTAGCGGCCATGGATCTTGCCCGCGGCATCGATCGTGAAGACCGAGTTGGTCGCAGCATCGAGCTGCTTGTCGCCGCCGAACAACAGCCCCGTGCCGCCGACCAGCGCGATGTCCTTCGGGCCGAGCGTCATTGCGATCGTTTCCCGCACGGTACGGGGATCGTTGCGGCTGTACCATTCGGGCGGATAGCCGTCCTCGATCCAGTAATCGACCGCACCTTCGGGCCAGACGATCAGCCGGGGGACGGGGCCGCCGGGAAACATGGTCGCACGATCGTTGGACAGCGTCGTCAGCGCGAGCAGCGACCGCTCGGCGCGGGTGCCGTCGAGCGTGGTCTCTTGGCCGATATTGGGTTGGAGGACGCGGACCAGCGGCGTGCCCGGAGGTGGAGGCGTGACGGCGGGATTGAGCAGCAAGGCGGCCGCACCCACGGCAATCGTCGCGCCGATCAGCGGCCGGTAGCTGCGCAGGGTCACGAGGTAGAGCGTGCCAGCGGCCACGACGGTGAGGCCCGAAAGGGCGTAGGTGCCGGTCCAGCTCGCGAGCTGCGCCACGCCCGGGAGCGGCAGCCAGATCACGCCGAGCGGGTTCCACGGATAGCCCGTGAACATCACCCCGCGCAGATATTCGGTGACGATCCACGCCGCGCCCGCGACCAGCACGAAGGGCATGCCAGGCCTGCGCAATGCACGGACGCGTCCGAACCGCCACACCAGTCCCATCGCGATTGCCGGATAGACCGCGAGGTAGAGCGCGAGCAGTACCACCGCGAAATAGCCGAGCACCGGCGGCATTTTATCCTGATAGGTGAAGGCGTGCTGGATCCAGTTGTTGCCCACAGTGAAATGCCCGAGACCGAACAGCCAGCCGCGCAGCAATGCCTGCCGCAGCGTCGGTGCCTCATGCGTCAGCCGCAACAGCGCAGCGATACAGAGGAGACCAACCACCCACCAGTCGAGCGGGGCGAAAGCTGTGGCGGAGGCGGCGCCCGCAACGAGCGCGATCAGGCGGGGACGGGGCAAAGGCATCGCGCCACGCTATCGGGCCAGACCGTGACAGATACAAGCACGCGGCGTATTAGTGCGCCATTACAGTTCAGGAGCGATCATGGCCGAACCCGTCACCGTCGATATCCCGCACAAGCTGGGCCTGGAAGGCGCACGCGCTCGGCTTGCAGGCGGGGTAGGCAAGATCGGGAACATGTTCCCCGGCGGCGGCACGGTGCAGGAACGGTGGGAGGGCGATACGCTCCACTTCACCGTCAGCGCGATGGGACAGACGGTGGCGAGCCGGCTCGACGTGTTCGAGGATCGCGTCCATGCCGAGGTCGATCTGCCGCCGATGCTCGCGCTGTTCGCCGGCAAGATCCGTGAAAAGCTGCAGAAGGAAGCCCCCAAGCTGCTCGAGTGACCGCGACGAGGAGACGTCGGATGACCCGATTGCTGACCGCATTGCCGCTGGTGCTGATCGCCGCCTGTTCGGACGATCCGCCCAAGGCACCCGCCGGGACCGAGGTGACTGCGAACGGCGCGATCGCCGCGCCCGCCCCGACGATCACCGCGTCTAGCCTGCCATCGGCCAGCGGGCCGGGCACTGCTTTCGGGCTGACGACCAAGCAGATCGAGGACGCCGATCTGGTCGATACCAGCGGCAAGGATCTGGGCGACATCCACCGCGTCGAGACCGATGCGTCGGGCAATATCGACGCGGTGATCGTCGAGATCGCCGACACCGATCCCGACCGCTTCGTCCGCCTGCCGCTTACCCGGCTGACCGCGATCGCCGATGGCGACGACTGGAACCTCCGCGCCGCGACCAGCCGCGCCGAACTTATCGCCCTGCCGCAGGTGGAGCGCTAGGCGCGGGCGTCGGCGCAGGCCTGGGGGCCGCGCCCGGTGCGCTGACCCGCCAGATGACGTTGCCGACATCGTCCGCGACCAGCAGCGCGCCGGTCTTGTCGGCGGTCACGCCCACCGGGCGGCCCATTGCCTTGCCCTCAGCATTGACGAAGCCGGTAAGGATATCGACCGGCTTGGCGCCTGGTGCAGGCAGGCCGCGTGCGCCGAAGGGCACATAGACGACCTTGTAGCCGCTCGCCGGTACCCGGTTCCACGACCCGTGCAGGCCGATGAAGGCGCCGCTCACATAGTTCGGGCCGAGCTGGAGGTCCTGAGCGAACGTCAGGCCGAGCGGTGCGGTGTGAGCGCCGAGCGCGAAATCCGGCCGCGCGGTATATTCGCGCAGGTCGGGGCGGCCCGGCCGCACGCGCTTGTCCTCATACCCGCCCCAATAATTCCAGGGCCAGCCATAGAAGCTGCCGAAATCGACCTGGGTCAGATAGTCGGGCGGCATGTCCGAGCCCATCATGTCGCGCTCGTTGACCACGGTCCAAAGCCGCTTGGTATCCGGGTTGAACGCCATGCCGACAGGGTTGCGCAGGCCCGAGGCGAAGATGGTTGCGCGCTTCGTCCGGGGATCGACCGCAAGGATCGCGGCGCGGTTCTTCTCGACCTCGATCCCCTCGTCGGCGATGTTGGTCTTCGACCCGACACCGACATAGATGGTGTTGCCGTCTTCGCTGGCGACGACGCTGCGAGTCCAGTGGCCGCCGCCGGGCAGGTCGACGACCTTCTCGCCCTTCGACGTGATCTTGGTCTCGCCCACCTTGAAGGGGAAGCGGATCAGCGCGTTGTGGTTGCCGACGTAGAGCATATCCCCGACCAGCGCCATGCCGAAGGGGGATTCGAGGCCATTGCCCGCGCTGAGCAGGGTCGAGCGCACTTCGGCGACGCCGTCGCCATCGGCGTCGCGCAGCAGCGTGATGCGATTGGCCGACGGCACGCCCGCGCCTGCGCGGCCCATCAGCCAGCGCATCACCTTGTTGGTGACGCCGTTATTGGGCCGCGGCGGCGAATTGCTTTCGGCGACCAGCACATCGCCATTGGGCAGGCGGTAGAGCCAGCGCGGATGGTCGAGACCGGTGGCGAAGGGATTGACCGCGAGCCCGGCGGCGGCGCTGGGCTTGGCGCCCTGCGGCCAGCCGACCGCATCGGCGATCTGGACCGTCGGGATGGTCTGGTTGCGCGGATCGCTGAGCTTGGGGCGCTGCCCGGTCACGGCATTGGCGTCGAGCTGCGCCACATCGGGGCGGCTGAACCACCAATAGAGACCGCCGCAGCCGACGGCCACGATGCCGATGAACAGCAGGAATTTGCGCAGCCGGGTCATTCTTCGGGTTCCTCGCGTTTCGCGGGCGGGTGGAGGCGGACGCGGCGGACGCGCGTCGCATCGGCTTCCAGAACCTCCAGCGTCCAGCCACTGGGATGGGGCAGGCACTCGCCGGCCTGGGGCACATGCCCAGCCAGCACGAAGGCGAGCCCGCCCAGAGTCTCGATATCTTCCTCGACCTCGCCCAGCCGCGGGTCGATCGCCGCGGCGACATCCTCCAGCTCGGCGCGGGCATCGGCGTCCCAGCCGCCATCGTCGAGCGGGACGAACAGCGCCTCGGGGGCGTCGTCATGCTCGTCGTCGATCTCGCCGACGATTTCCTCGACCAGATCCTCGATCGTGATCAGGCCCTCGGTGCCCGAATATTCGTCGAGGACGATGGCGAGGTGGGTGCGGCTGGCCTGCATCTGCGCGAGCAGGTCGAGCGTGCCCATCGATTGCGGCACATAGAGCGGCTGGCGCATCAGGCTGCTGATCTTGGCCGGCGGACCGGCGCCCGCGGCGACGACGCCGAACACATCCTTGATGTGGATCATGCCGATCACGCGGTCGAGCTTCTCGCGATAGACCGGCAGGCGGCTATGACCTGCCTCGGCGAAGAGCTGGACCAGTTCGGCGAAGCTCGTCTTCTCCTCGACCGCGATGATGTCCGCGCGCGGCACGCCGACGTCGCCCGCATCGCGCTCGCCGAAATGGAGCAGGTTGCGCAGCATCTTGCGCTCGAGCGGGGACAGATCGCCCTTCCTGGCGGGCTTGCCCTCGCCGTCCTCCTCGACCTCGTCGATCGCATCCTCGATGCGCTCGCGCAGCGTCTCGTTATTTTCTTCGCCGAACAGCAGGGTGCGCAGGCCGCGCCATATTCCGCCCTCGCTGCTACTGTCTCCGTTCCCGTTGCTACTGGGTCCGTCCGCCATTTCCCGGGTCAATCCTCGCGTACAAGATAAGGGTCGGGGATCCCCAAAGTTTCGAGCGCGGCGCGCTCCATCGACTCCATCGCTTCGGCTTCGGAATCCCCCTGATGATCATAGCCTAGCAAATGCAGCACCCCATGGACAATGAGGTGCGTGGCATGTTGCTGAACCGTGAAGCCCTTTTCCTCGGCTTCCGCCGCGCAGACGCCATGGGCAAGGACGATATCGCCCAGGATCACCTCGCCATCGTCGCTGTTCTGGGTCAGCGCCTCGATCAGGTCCGGCTCGATCATCGGGAAGGACAGGACGTTGGTCGGCTTGTCCTTCCCCCGATACTGGGCGTTGAGCTGATGCACTTCGGCATTGTCGGTCAGGCGCACCGCGATCTCGATCACCGCTTCGGCATCGGCCAGTTCGCCGAACGGCGTCTGCGCGACGGCCGCTGCCGCCGCATTCGCGCCGATCATGTCCCAGTCGAGTTCAGGCCAGTCGCTCTCGCGCTGGACGGCAACATCAAGCATCCGTGCGGCCTTCGCCCTCATAGGCGTCGACGATGCGGCCGACGATCGGGTGGCGCACCACGTCGCCGATGCCGAAGCGGATCATCGCCAGTCCTTCGATCCCCTCGAGCTTGTTGACGGCGTCGTTGAGGCCGCTCGCCGAGGGGCCGCCGGGCAGGTCGGTCTGCTTGGGATCGCCGCACACCACCATCCGGCTGTTCTGGCCGAAGCGGGTGAGGAACATCTTCATCTGCATCGGCGTGGTGTTCTGTGCCTCGTCGAGGATGACGAAGGCGTCGGCCAGCGTGCGCCCGCGCATGAAGGCGATTGGCGCGATCTCGATCTCGCCCGACGCGATGCGCCGCTCGACCTGTTCGGCGGGCAGGCAGTCGTAGAGCGCGTCGTAGAGCGGGCGCAGATAGGGGTCGACCTTGTCCTTCATGTCGCCGGGCAGGAAGCCCAGCCGCTCGCCCGCCTCGACCGCGGGGCGGGACAGGATCAGGCGCTTGACCGATCCGGTGATGAGCTGCGCCACTGCCTGCGCGACGGCGAGATAGGTCTTGCCGGTGCCCGCCGGCCCGAGCGCGAAGATAATGTCGTTCGACACCAGCGCCCGCATGTACGCGGTCTGGGTGAGCGAGCGCGGGACGATCGTCTTGTTGCGCGTCCGGATCATGATGGGCGGCGCTGCGCCCTCGTCATTCTCGGCGCGGATGATGCCGTTGAAGGTCGGCTCGCTCGACATCGCGATCACCGCGTCGATCAGTCCGGTGTCGATATCCTCGCCCCGGATCACGCGGCTGTGCAGTTCGGTCAGCACTTCGCGGGCATGCGCGACGGCTTCGGCGCTGCCTTCGATCACCACGCGCTGGCCGCGGGCGTGGATATAGACACCCAGCCGCTCCTCGAGCGCCAGGATGTTGCTGTCATACTCGCCGAACAGCTGCGGGAGCAGTTGCGGCCGGTCGAACGTCACCTCGACGCGCGAGCGTTCGCCATGCTGGGCGGGGATCGGTTTGCGGCTCATGCGGTCCCTTCAGGCGTTGGAAAGTCACAAAAGTCACGCTCCCATCGCGCGCGAGCATGACGACCGGTTGACGAAGCTGACATATTCGCGGGGTTTTCGCGCGAAGCTGGCATGCGGCTGTCGGGAGCCAAACCGGGATACAGCGCGGAGGTTCCGTTACGCATGTCGTGCGCCGCAGGATGGCAGAGCGCGGCTCTGTAGGACAGGGCAAAATCACCCGCGGACGCTTTGGCCCGCGGGTGACGCAGTTGAGCAACAGTCGGGATCAGGCCGGGACCAGCGCTCGGCCGGCAACCGCCTGAAGGAAAACGCCGATGGTGAGCGCGGTAAAGATTGCGCTGCCGCCAAGCACCGCCGCCCAGCGTGCCCTGACGGGGAGCGCTGCCACTGCGGCACCGAGCAGCGGGATCGCCTGTTCGGCATGAATGCCGAGGAAATGGGCGATGCGCAGGTCACCGCCAAGGCGGTTCCAGCCGAATACCGGCACGCTGCCGCCCACCTGCCCGACCGCATGGCCGGGTTGCGAGCTCATATAGCTGCCCATCCACCCGCCGAGGACGAAGGTGAGGACAAGGCCGATCGCGACCGCCGCGACGAAGCTGCGCTGCAGGCCGGGGGCCGGGCGGCGCACGATTTCCCAGGCGAGGGGCAGGGTGGTGGCGGTCAGGATCACCGCGCCGATCCCCATCAGCGCGTACATGGTGATGTAAAAGGGCGTGCTGAGGTTGAAGTGCGATTCAAGGCCCTGTGCGGCCTGGAAGCTGATGTAGAGCAGCTCGAACGAGCCGCTGGCGATCAGCGTCCAGGCGGTCATCCGCATCAGCCAGCTGCCGCGCCGTTCGGGACGGACATAGCCCATGAACCAAGCCGTGGTGAGTGCGAACACCCCGACCGAGATGAAGAATTTGGCGGGTTTGACCCAGATGTTCACCCCGCTCGCCAGCGTGCGGGGATCGGCGATCTGGAGCAGCATCGCGAGGCCGCCGAGCGCAAGCATGGCGAGGCCGTAGCGGGTGAGCAGCGGATGGCGCTGGCTGAACGCTGCGAGCAGCTGCGCGGGGCGGGGCGGGGTGAGTGCGATGGCGGTCATTGCACGGCTTCCTTCGATGGCAGCGCGGTGCGCGCGGCGAGGTAGAGGAGCAGCCCGGCCGGGCCGAGCAGGAAGGTGAGGGGCAGGCTGGGCAGGACGATCAGCGGCGAGATGCCGCGGGCCGCTGCATCGCGTGATATCCACGCACCGACGAACAGGTCGAAGGCAAGATAGTGGAGCCAGCCTGCGGTCAGCGCGGCATCATTGGCGAAAAGAGTGCGGACGGCCTCGATCGACCCGAAGCCGCCATGCTCGAATCCGGCGCGGCCCTGCCAGATCAGCAGGATATAGCCGATGGCGAGGATCGCGGGGATGACGAACTGGGCGGCGGAGAAGGCGTAGTGGCGCGCCGGTTTGAAGAAAAGGGCGACGATCAGCGAGAGCCAGCCGAGCATCGCGAGCTTGCCGGCGAGGGAGAAGATCAAGGATGGATCGAGCATGTTGCGACTCCAATCTAAACACCGTACAGATTGGGTATGAAAGATGATGTGAACAGTGTCAAGATGGCGGCGGGCGAAAGCGCGCGCGCCTATCATCATGGCGCATTGCGTGAGGCGCTGATCGACGCCGCCGAATCGATCCTCGAGGAGCGTGGCGTGGAAGGATTCTCGCTGCGCGAGGCGGCGCGGCGTGCGGGGGTGTCACCTGCCGCACCGGGGCATCATTTCGGCGATGCGCGCGGATTGCTCACCGCGGTGGCGACACGCGCCTTTCGCGACTTCGGCGATGCGCTGGAGGCGGGTGATGTGGGCACGCGGCGGATGGAGCGGTTGCGCGGCATCGGCATGGCCTATGTCCGCTTTGCCCTCGCCAACCGGGCGCGGTTCGAGCTGATGTGGCGCAAGTCGATGCTAGACCGCGAGGATGCGGCGTTCTGCGAGGCCGGCGACCGTGCGTTCGACATCCTTGATCGGATCGCGCGCGGCGCAGGCGCGGGGGAGGGGCCTGATCTGACGGTGATGGCACCCTCGATCGCGGGCTGGTCGATCGTCCACGGCTTTGTCGAGCTGGCGCTGAGCGGCGCGTTCGGTACCGGCCCGGAGGAGCTGGAGGCGGCGACCGAGCAGTTGCTGCCGCGCGTGCTCGATCACCTGGTGATTGCCGACTAGGCGGCTCGCGCTGACTGGCTCATCCGCCACATCAGCCCATCGACCCAGCGATCGGGCAGCCAGCGCACGAGGAAGAGGAGAAATTTCGCGCCGCCGCCGCTTTCGTAGCGGATGCGCGGACGCCGCGCCGACGCGGCCCTGGCGATGGCGTTGGCCACGACTTCAGGCGGAGAAACAAAGCTCATATCGTTGGCGCCGTTCAGCAGGGCCGCATGTTTGAGCGCATAGGGGGCATAGTCGCTCTTGCCGGAATGATCGATCAGGCTCTGTCCGGCGATTCCCGCCCATTCGGTGCGTATGCCACCGGGTTCGACCACGACGACCCGGATGCCGAAGGGGCGAAGCTCCATGCGCAGGCAGTCACTGAGCCCTTCCACCGCGAATTTGGTGGCGTGGTACCAGCTGCCGAATGGCTCGCCGAACTTGCCGCCGATCGAGGTGATGTTGATGATCGTCCCCGATTTCTGCGCGCGCATCAGGGGCGTGGTCAGCTGGCATAGCCGCGCGAGGCCGAACAGATTGACCTCCATTTGCCGCCGCGCCTCCTCCATCGGCACATCCTCGAGCGCGCCATAGCTGCCATAACCCGCATTATTGACGAGCAAGTCGAGCCGGCCGGCGGCGGTGCGGATCGTCTCGACCGCGGCGACGATCGAGGCGTCGTCGGTCAGGTCGAGATGGATCAGCTCGGCGCCGAGGGCGCGGAGCGGTTCCATCCGGTCGAGACGGCGGGCGGCGGCATAGACCGTCCAGCCATCGCGGATCAGGCGCTTGACGGTGGCTTCGCCGATCCCGGCCGACGCGCCGGTGACCAAGGCAGTTTTGAGGGCAGTTTTCGGCATCTTGGGCTCCGATTGAACTCTGGAGCCTGACCATATAAGTGTGGACTATAGTCCATGGTCAAGGGTGTGTGATGCTGATTTCCGAATTCGCGAAGCGCGCGGGGCTGAGCGTCGATACGGTGCGCTTCTATATCCGCAAAGGGCTGCTCGCGCCCGAAACCGGCCTCAAGGGCGGGTCCAATCCTTATCAGCTGTTCACCGCCGAGCATCTGGAATTGGCGCGCGCCATTCGCATGGCGCAGGGGCTGGGCTTCACCTTGCGTGAGATCGCGACGCTGGCGGCGGAATATCAGGCCGGCATGACGACGGCTCGCAGCCTTGAGGTGATGCGGATGCAGTTGGCGCGGCTCGAGGAGAAGGCGGCGCAGCTCGGCGGGATGATCGATTACACCCGCGCCAAGGTAGCGTGGCTGGAAAGCAACCAGAAGGGCGCGGAGCCGCTGCTTGGCGACTATGACGGGTGCCGGATGGAAGCGGACATGGGCAAGACCGTCCGGCCCGCCGCTGCCTAGGCCGCGGCTTTCACCTTTTCCACGCCTGCCAGCGAGTTGGGGCCGGCCTGGACGATCTCGACCTCGACCAGATCGCCGATCCCGGCGTCGGTCATCAGATGGACTGATTGCAGCCAGGGCGACTTGCCGAGCATCTGCCCGGGCAGCTTGCCCTGGCGCTCGATCAGGACGGTGCAGTTTCTTCCGACGGTCGCCGCGTTGAATGCGGCCTGATCGCGGTTGAGCGCGGCCTGGAGGCGCTGGAGGCGATCGTCCATCGCCTCGGGCGCGACGGCACCGTCCATCTCGGCGGCGGGGGTGCCGGGGCGCGGCGAATATTTGAAGCTGAAGCACTGGGCATAGCCGACCGCGTCGACCAGGCTCAGCGTGTCAGCGAACTCTTCCTCGGTCTCGCCCGGAAAGCCGACGATGAAGTCGCCGGACAGCGCGATATCGGGCCGCACCTCGCGGACGCGGTCGAGGATGCGCAGGTAGGAGTCGCGGCTGTGCGATCGGTTCATCGCCTTGAGGATACGGTCGTTGCCCGCCTGCACCGGCAAATGGAGGAAGGGCATCAGCTTCTCCACCTCGGCATGGGCGCGGATCAGGCCGTCCTTCATGTCGTTGGGGTGGCTGGTGGTATAGCGGATGCGGTGCAGCCCATCGATCCGGTCGAGCGCGCGGATCAGGCCGTGCAGGCCGGTGCCCGCATCATCGTCCCACGCATTGACGTTCTGGCCGAGCAACGTGATCTCGCGCGCGCCGGCATCGACCAGCGACTTCGCCTCGTCGACGATCGCATCGAATGGCCGGCTGACCTCGGCGCCGCGGGTGTAGGGGACGACGCAATAGGTGCAGAATTTATCGCACCCTTCCTGAACCGTCAGGAAGGCCGAAGGAGGCACGCGGCGGCGGGCAGGGAGCGCGCCAAACTTGCTGGCGACCGGCATATCGGTGTCGATCGCGCTGGCGCCGGACGCGGCCCGGGCCACCAGCTTCGGCAAATTGTGATAGGCCTGCGGCCCGACCACGACATCGACCTTGGCGCGGCGAACGATCTCCTCACCCTCGGCCTGTGCGACGCAGCCCGCGACGGCGATCATCGGATCCTGGCCGTGCTTGCGCAGCCGGCCGATGTCCGAGAACACCTTCTCGGTCGCCTTTTCGCGGATGTGGCAGGTGTTGAGCACGACAAGGTCGGCGGCATTGGCGTCGTCAGTCGCGACCATGCCCTGCGCGGCCATCAGCTCGGCCATGCGGTCGCCGTCATAGACGTTCATCTGGCAGCCGAACGACTTGACGTGGAAGGTCCTGGGAGCGGTCTTGGGGGTGGCGGTCATCCCGGCGCCTATAGTGGAATGGCGGGGGCGGCGAAACCGCCTCTGGCGTTCCGTCCCCGCTGCCAATAGATAGCCGCCCCAAATGGCACGGATCGAGACCCCCAAGCGCGTGCGCGGCACGCAGGACATCTTCGGCGAGGAACAGCGCCGGTTCGCACGCGTCGTCGAGGCATTCGAGCATGTGCGGCGGCTCTATTGCTTCCAGCAGGTGCAGGTGCCGGTGTTCGAATCCACGGGCGTGTTCGCGCGATCGATGGGCGAGACGTCGGACGTGGTGTCGAAGGAAATGTACACCTTCCCCGACCGCGGCGACGACCTGCTGACGCTGCGGCCGGAATTCACCGCGGGCATCTGCCGCGCCTATATCACCGAGGGGTGGCAGCAGTTCGCGCCGCTCAAACTTGCGACGCACGGCCCGGTGTTCCGTTACGAGCGGCCGCAAAAGGGCCGATATCGTCAATTCCACCAGATCGATGCCGAGATCATCGGCGCCGCCGAACCGGCGGCCGATGTCGAGCTGCTGACGCTGGCCGATCAATTGCTGCGCGAGCTGGGCATTGCCGACGGGGTGACGCTTCAGCTCAACACGCTGGGCGACGCGGAGACGCGCGATGCCTGGCGCGCCGCGCTGATCGAGCATTTCCAGACCCATCGCGCCGATCTGTCCGAGGACAGCCTGACCCGGCTCGAGAAGAACCCGCTGCGCATCCTCGATTCCAAGGATCCGCGCGATCGCCCGGCGGCGGATTCGGCGCCGGACATCGACGCGTTCCTGACCGCCGAGGCGAAGGACTTTTTCGACGCGGTGACCGGCGGGCTCGACGCGGCGGGGGTCGCCTGGACGCGCAATGCACGGCTGGTGCGCGGGCTGGATTATTATCGCCACACCGCGTTCGAGTTCGTCACCGACCGGCTCGGCGCGCAGGGCACGGTGCTGGCCGGCGGGCGCTATGACGGGCTGATCGGCAACCTTGGCGGGCCCGAGACGCCGGGCGTGGGTTGGGCCGCCGGGATCGAGCGACTTGGGATGCTGACCGAGGTACCGGTGGCCGAACTGGCTCAGGTCGCCGTGGTCGTTGAGCGTGCCGGCTATGAGGCGAGGGGTATCGAGCTGGTCGCATCGCTGCGCCGCGCGGGCGTGGTTGCCGAGCTGTTCGCAACCGGCAGCCCCAAGAAGCGCTACGACAAGGCGGTCAAGTCGAACCCGGCCGAGATCATCTCGATCGACGTGCGCGACGACGCGCCGGTGGTGAACCGCCGGACGCTGAAGAGCGAAGCGGTCGATGATGAGACGATGGCGACGCTGATCGCGGTGCTCGCCGCGGTATGACCCGAATCTCGCCCGACAAGATCGCCGCGATCGAGGCGCGGCGCGACGAGCTGCAGGCGATGATGGCGACCGGCGATCTGCCGTCGGACCGGTTCGTCGCGGTCTCCAAGGAATATGCCGAGCTCGAGCCGGTCGCGGCGGCGGCGGGCGCGGTGCGGCGGCTGCGCGACGAGGCGGTGAGCCTTGCCGAGATGAGCCGCGACGGCGACCCCGAGCTTCGCGCGATGGCGAGCGAGGAGCTGCACGCCAATGAGGCGGCGCTGGTCAAGGCCGAGCATGCGCTGGCGCTGGCGTTGCTGCCGCGCGACGTGGCCGACGAGCGCGCAGCGATGCTCGAGATCCGCGCCGGTACCGGCGGCGACGAGGCGGCGCTATTCGCGGGCGACCTGCTGCGCATGTACACCCGCTATGCCGAGCGCCAGGGCTGGAAGGTCGAGATGATCTCCGCCAGCACCTCCGAAGCCGGCGGCTTCAAGGAAGTCGTTGCAAATGTCGCGGGCAAGGGCGTGTTCGCCAAATTGAAGTTCGAGAGCGGCGTCCACCGCGTCCAGCGCGTGCCGGTGACCGAGAGCGGCGGGCGCATCCATACCTCGGCGGCGACCGTCGCGGTGCTGCCCGAAGCGGAAGAGGTCGATGTCGAGATCCGCAACGAGGATCTGCGCGTGGATATCTACCGCTCGTCGGGCGCAGGTGGGCAGCACGTCAACACCACCGATTCGGCAATCCGCCTGACGCACATCCCGACGGGGCTGGTCGTGATCCAGCAGGACCAGCGCAGCCAGCACAAGAACCGCGACAAGGCGATGCAGGTGCTGCGCACCCGGCTCTACGAGCTGGAGCGCGAGCGGCTGGCGAGCGAACGGTCGGGCGCGCGCAAGTCGATGGTCGGATCGGGCGACCGCTCGGAGCGCATCCGCACCTATAATTTCCCTCAGGGGCGGGTGACCGATCACCGCATCAACCTGACGCTGCATCGCCTGCCCGAAATCCTCGAGGGCGAGATGGACGAGATGATCGGCGCGCTGGTCGCCGAGGACGAGGCCGAGCGGCTGGCGGCGCTGGACGGATGAGCCCGATCCACCCATCGTCACCCCGGCCTCGTGCCGGGGTCCACGGTGCGGCGAGCGATGCGCGAGAGGCTGAAGGTCATTTCGGCGCCTCCCGGTTGACCCCGGCACAAGGCCGGGGTGACGGAGGGGATTGAGTGGCCGGCATCCTGTCCGTTCGTGCCGCGATTGCCGGCGCCGCAGCGCGGATTTCCTCCGATACATCCCGGCTCGACGCCGAACTGCTGATGGCGCATGCGCTGGGCGTGTCGCGCCAGGCGATGCTGCTCAAGCATCTGGGCGATCCGATGCCGGAGGGCTTTGCGGCGCTGGTGGATCGGCGGATCGCGCATGAGCCGGTCGCCTATATCACCGGCAGTCGCGGCTTCTGGACGATCGAGCTGAATGTCGGCCCCGGCGTGCTGGTGCCGCGCGCGGACAGCGAGACGCTGATCGAGGCCGCAGTGGCGCATTTCGCTGAAGGCGAAGGGCCCAGGCGGGTGCTGGACCTTGGCACCGGGCCGGGTACGCTGCTGCTGGCGGCGCTTGCCGAATGGCCCGGGGCGAGCGGCGTGGGAGTCGATGCCTCCGAAGTGGCGCTCGGCTACGCGCGGGGCAATGCGGTCCGGCTGGGCATGACGGGGCGTGCCGAGCTGCGCCAGGGAAACTGGGCGGAGGGCCTCGAGGGCCGGTTCGACCTGATCCTGTGCAACCCGCCCTATATCGGCACCGGCGAAGCGCTGGGGCCGGAAGTGGGCGAGCATGAGCCGCCGGAGGCGTTGTTAGCGGGCAGCGACGGCCTCGACGATTATCGCCGCATCGTGCCCGACCTGCCGCGGCTGCTCGCGCCCGGCGGGATCGCGGTGCTTGAGATCGGCTGGACGCAGGGCATGGCGGTGTCGGCTCTGGTGGCCGGGACGGGGCTGAACCCGGCGGTCCGCAAGGACCTGGGCGGGCGCGACCGTGTGGTTACGGCAAGTTGAACTATCGGCTCCCGATACCAATATAGTGCTTGGAGATTGATGCCCCATTGGCTAAGGATGGCCGCGGGGATGGCACCTTCAACCTAAATCGTTGAAATGGAACGCCGACCCAATCCAAGGCATGTGCGCTGCTGAATGTCCGGCAGCCATGCGGGGCGCCGCTCCGGAGCGTTTCCGGCGCGACGTGCGGGGTAACACGCATCCGGGATCACTGATGATCGATGACGGATTGAGTTAAGGACAGGACACACAGACGTTGATGAACAATCGTCAGGCGAACAACGGCCGCCGTCGCGGCCGTGGTGGCCAGCGCCAGCAGGGTGGTGGCAACCCCAACCAGGGCAATGGCAACCGCATCGACAACCGCGCCCGCGGCAACGCCGCGCAGCTTCTTGAGAAATACAAGAACCTTGCGCGCGACGCCCAGATGGCCGGCGATCGGGTCAACACCGAATATTACCTCCAGTTCGCCGATCACTATTTCCGCGTCCTCGCGGAGAGCCGTTCGCGCTTCGAGGAGCAGGATCGCCAGCGCCGCAATCGTGACGATTTCGACGGCGACGACGAGGACTATGACGACGGCGCCGAGGGCGTCCGTGCCAGCGAAGGCGAGCAGGGCGACGAAGGCGAGGAGCGTGGGAACCGCGGCGACCGCTTCGAGCGCCGCGACCGCAATGAAGGGCGCCGCGATCGCAACGAGCGGGACGGACAGCGTGAAGGCCGTCGCGAGCGCAACGACCGCGATCAGCGCCGCGAGCGCCAGCCCGAGAGCGAGGCCGGTGAAGCCGCTGCGCCGGTCGCTGCGAACGAGGACGACGAGGCGCCGCGCGCCGAGCAGCCGCGCCGCCGTGGCCGTCCCCGCCGCGAAGAGGCCGAGGATGCCGGTGACGCGTCCGCGATCGCCGCGATCCTTCCCCCGGCGCTGGGCGTCGAGGGTGAGGTGGTGGCCGAGGCCAAGCCGCGCCGCCGCCGTGTGAAGAAGGACGAGGAGCCCGCTGCAGCGGAGTGATTGTCCTGATCCCGGGAAAGAAAACAGGCCGGTCCGCACCCTGCGGGCCGGCCTTTTTCGTTGCGGCTGCGCTTTGTCCGTTGACTTGATCTGCCCCGTCGCGATGGTGGCGCCGACACGATGTTAGGGGATTGCGATGCGGCGTCTAACCTTGGCTCTTGCAGCGGCAGGCGCTGCAATTCCCGGAATCGCACTGGCCCAGACGGCCCCTGCGCCCTCGGCGCAAGGGGACGTTTCCATCACCATCTACAACAACAATCTGGCGCTGGTGCAGGACGCGCGAACGCTGACCGTGCCGCAGGGGCGCAGCCGCCAGGAATTCCCCGACGTCTCGGCCCAGATCCGGCCGGAGACGGTGACGCTGTCCGGCCCCGGCATCGGCATCGTCGAACAGAATTTCGACTATGACCTGCTGAGCCCGGACAAGCTGATGGAAAAGGCGGTGGGGCAGGTCATCACCATCGTCCGCACCAATCCCGCGACCGGTGCCGAAACGCGCGAGCAGGCCAAGGTGCTCGCGGCGAATGGCGGCATCGTCCTTCAGATCGGCAACCGGATCGAGGTGTTGCGCGACGACGGGCTGCCGGTGCGCGTGGTGTTCGACAAGGTGCCCGAGAATCTGCGTGCCCGCCCGACTTTGTCGGTGACGGTGCAGGCGGAGCGCAATGGCGCGGTGCCGACGCGCCTGTCCTATTTGACCCCCGGCCTTGGCTGGACCAGCGACTATGTCGCGCTGTTCGACGAGAAGGCCGGCACGATCGACGTGCAGGGCTGGGTGACGCTCAACAACAATACCGGCACGACCTTCACCAACGCCGACACGCTGCTGGTCGCGGGCAATGTCGGCGGCGGCCAGAACCGGTTCGGACGCATGGCCGCGATGGACGATGCTTCCATCGAGCAGGCGGGCACCGAGAGCGGCACGCGCGAGCGGCTGGGCGACTATTATCTCTATCCGCTGGCCGAGCGTACGACGATCGCCAACGCGCAGCAGAAGCAGGTGAGTTTCCTGGACGTGAAGGCGTCGCCCGCGCGCAAGGCCTATGAGTTCGTCAATGGCTGGATGGGCGGTAATGACACGCCGCGCAGCGCCGCCACTGCGATCAAATTCTCGACCTCGCGCAATGGCGGCCTGGGCGACCAGCTGCCGGCGGGCACCGTCCGCGTCTATATGCGCGACGCGCGCGGCGATCCCCAGTTCATCGGCGAGAACCGGATCGGCCACACGCCGATGGGATCGTCGATGTCGATCCGCACCGGCGAGGCGTTCGACGTCAAGGTCAAGGTGGTGGTCGAGGAGCGGACCAAGCTGTCCAACCGCCGCTGGCGCACGCGGATGCGCTATACGGTAAGCAACGCGCGCGACACGCCGGTCACCGTCGACCTGGCGCAGGACGGGCTGTGGGGCGATGTGAAGATCACCGACCAGAGCATCACCGGCGAACGCGTCTCCGCGGACCGCGTCGAATGGAAAGTGCCGGTCGCGGCCAACGCCAGCGCCGATCTCGTAGCGACGTTCGACACCCGGTACTGAGCGCGCGATGCGCCGGCTCTTGCCCCTCATCTTGTGTCTGCCCTCGCTGGCGCATGCGGGGGGACAGGCCGTCACGTCGAACACAGTGACCTCGACCGACGTGTCGGACGTTGCGGTGACCATCTATCGCGATCCCTATCGCGACGAGGGGATGATGCGGGCCGGCTGGCCGGGCGGTTATGCGCTGATCACCGAGACGCGGACGATCACGTTGCCCAAGGGCGAAAGCCAGCTCCGGTTCGAGAATGTCGCCGAAGGGCTGCTCCCCGAAACCGCGATCGTCACGGGCCTGCCCTCAGGGGTCCGCGAGAAGAATCGCGATGCACGGCTGATCTCGCCCGCCGGACTGGTCGACGCTTACCTCAAGCGCCGCGTGCTCATCCGCCGCACCGATCCGGCGACCGGCCGGGTGCGTGAGCAGAGCGCGATCATCCAGTCCGGGCCCGATGGCGGCGTGCTGATCCGCACCGATGAGGGGTTTGAGGCGCTGCGCTGTTCGGGCCTGCCCGAACGGATGATCTATTCGGGCGTGCCCGACACGCTCTCTGCGCGGCCGACGCTCTCCATCCTGACACGCAGCGACCGGGCGGTCACCGCGACGATCCAGCTGACCTATATGGCGCAGGGGTTCGACTGGTCGGCCAACTATGTCGGCAACATGGCTGCGGACGGCAAGAAGATGGGGCTGTTCGCCTGGCTGACCGTCGCAAATGGCGGGCAGCAGAGCTTCAAGGATGCGCGGCTGCAGGTGATTGCGGGCAAGCCCAACAAGCGCCCCAACAATCCGCCGCCACCGCCGCCGGCGTCCGCGCTCAACCTGCAATGCTGGCCGCTCGACACGACCAGCACGCATCCGCGCCGCGATTTTGAACGACTGCCCATGCCGCAGGGCCCCGACCTCTCACGGTTCGACGCGGTCGGGCGCAACGCGGCCGGTAGCTTCGAGACCCGCAAGCAACGTCGCGAGCGCGAGAAGCGCGAAGGCCGCTTCGGAGGAGGCGCTGGCGACATTGTGGTGACGGGGACGCGCATGCGGCGCGCGGAGATGGCGATGCCCGTGGCGGTTTCGGTGGTGTCGGCGGATTACGCCATGCCAGCGCCGGCGGCCCCGCCCCCGCCGCCCCCGCCGCCTCCGCCCGGCGAAACCGTCGCCGTCGCCGAGGGTGCTCAGGCACAGGCCGAGGCGCTGGGCGATCTCAAGCTCTACCGCGTGCCGATGCGCGTGACCGTCGCCGCGCAAAGCCAGAAGCAGGTGGCGATGATCGTCCAGCCCGAGGCGCGGTTCGACCGGCTCTATCGCGCCAATGTCAACGGCGGGAGCAATACGCCGCAGCCGATGCCGTTCCTGTTGCGCTCGATCAACAGCAGCGAAAAGGGCCTGGGTGTGCCGTTGCCTGCGGGCGGTCTCTCGCTGTTCGAGACGGTTGCGGGCCGCCGCCTGCTCGCGGGCCGCGACGATGTCGCCGATCTGGCCGTGGGCGAAGCGGTCGAGCTGGAGCTTGGCCAGAGTCCCGACGTCCAGTGGACGCTGACGCGCGTGAAAGAGACGGCGGGCCGGCAGGAATGGCGCGTCGACATCTCCAATGCGCGAAGCGTCCCGGTGACCGCCCAGATTATCATTCCCTACGATCTCGCCGACAAGCCGGCGGGAATCGAACGCGGCCCCGGGGGCTGGGTGCTGCCGGTCGAGGTGCCGGACAACGGCACGGCCACCGTCAGCTACGCGCTCAAGCGGTAACCTCGCGGCTGAGCTGCAGCGTGGGCGCTAGCACTGACGATCCCGGTCGGTCGCGTCGCGCGAGCGCTCGTCATGGCCGGTGCCCGAGCTCAGGAAGATGAGGCCCATCAGCGCGCCGCCGAGCAACACCGACAGGCCGATCCCGATCGCCATCGCGATCGAGGCGTGGAGCTGGAACTCGCCAATCGCGACATAGAGCGCGACGACTGCGACGATGGCGGACAGCAGCGCCACCGCCGCGACGATCCCGAAGATGCGGCGATACCGCTTCCAGGCAAGTTTCGCGTAGTCGGGATTGTCGAGATCCGGTTTCATCCCTTCCAATTGCGCCTGAAACATGGGATTCTCAACCGCCTCTGACAGGAAAGGAGCCTGACGATGACGATCGCAGCAATCCTGAGCGGGAAGGGGCAGGATGTCATAACCGTGAGCGGCGGGGATACCGTGCGCGATGCGGTTGCACTGCTCGCCGCCAAACGAATCGGCGCAGTGCCGGTGATCGAGAATGGCGCGGTCGCGGGCATCTTCTCCGAACGCGATGTGATTCACTGTCTTCAGGAGAGCGGCCCCGCAGCGCTCGATCGCGAAGTGCGCGGGGTGATGACCACTCCGGTGATCACGGTGACGCGCGACGAGCCGGTGCTCGCCGCGCTGTCGCTGATGACCCGGCGGCGTATTCGCCACCTCCCGGTCGTGGAGGACGGCGCGCTGCTCGGCTTCGTGTCGATCGGCGATCTGGTGAAATACCGGATCGAGCGGATCGAGGCGGAGGCGGCGCAGATGCGCGCTTACATTCAGTCCGCCTGATCCGGCTCAGCGCCGGATCATCTGAATGGCGTCCTCAACCGTCGCGCGCGCGAAGAACCAGAGCCACGCGCCATAGATCGCCGCCCCCGCCGCCGCGAGCAACAGCAGATGGGGCAGGGGGCTGAGCGGCGGCAGCGCGCGATCGATGAGCACCACCGCTACCGCCATGGCGATCGCCGCGGACATCGGCGGCGCGAACGACGCGATCCAGTCGCGCCAGGACAGGCCGATCACCGGGAGGCTGCGTGCCGCGGTGATCGCAAGGAAGACCGGCCACACCGCAATCCAGGTCAGCGACAGGCCGATCACGCCCCCTTGCACCCCGATCAGGAAAGCGGCGGGCAGCAGGAATGCGCCGATCGCGGAGATCTGCGCGCCGATTCCCGGCCGCCCGCGCGCGTCGGTGGCTGCGGCGAACAGGATCTGAAGCGTCATGAAGGGCATGGCGAGCGACAGAATCCGGACCACCGGCGCGGCCTGGATCCATTTCTCCCCTAGCGCGACATGCACCATCGGCTCGGCGGTGGCGGCAAGGCCCAGATAGAAGGGCATCGCTGCGACCATGATCAGGCGCACCGACTTGGCGAAGGCGATCGTTGCGCCCGCCGCATCATGCTGCATCCGGGAATAGGCCGAGAAAGCGACCTCGTTCAGCGCCGGGATGAACTTCTGGACCAGGATCTGGGTCAGGAACAGGCTGGTGGTATAGATGCCCAGCCAGTGCGGATCGAACAGGCGGCCGGCGATGAAGACATCGGCCTGGCTCTGCACGAACCAGAAGAGCTGGCCCGTCGCCATCAGCCCGCCATAGCGCGCCATCCCGCCGGCGCCGCGAAAGTCGAAGCTCGGCCACATCAGCGAGCGTGCGGCCCAAGTCATCCCGATCGCGCGCGTGCCGAACAGCACGATCGGTGCGAGGACGAGCGTCCAAACCCCCAGGCCCGCATAGGCGCCCGCGAGTGCGGCAAGCGCACCAGCGGTCGCGGAGATGAGATTCACCTGTGCCTGTTTGCGGAAGTCCATCGCGCGGGCGAGCAAGGCATAGGGCAGTGCGATGAACGGGGTCGCTATATAGAGCAGCGCCTGCACCCGAAGCAGATCGGCGACGACATCCTGCCGGTAATAGGCGGCTGCGAGCGGAGCCATCAGGAACTGGGCGGCACCGAGCCCGAAGTTCAGCAGCAGCAGCATGCCGAACAGCTGGCGCACTGCACGGTCGTCGACATCGGGCTTCTGGATGATCGCGCTCGCGAGGCCATAGCCGTTGAGCATGTTGAGCAGGACCAGGATCACCTGGGTCATGGCGAACAGACCGTAATCGCTGGGATCGAGCATCCGGATCACGAGGAAGGTGGATGCCCAGGCGATGATCTGGCCGAGAATCTGGGTACCCGAACGCCAGATCACGGCGCTGCGCACCTGACTCCTCAGCGATTCACGGCCCTGATTCTGCGATTCGGCGGTCGATTCGGTCATGAGGAGGGTATGCCTGTCACCTGTTGATGCCACGTAAACGGCAGATTTCTGCGGGTTTCAGCTCATTTGAAACAAAAATGCAAAAAGCTTGTTGACCGATCTGAAGGTCGAGCATAGAAGCCACTCCACCGACGGGGTGAGCCACTACGGAGCGCTTCGACGGTCAGCAAAAGCAAGGCGCACAGGTCGCCCCGGTAAAAAGGGGTTGGATGGTGCGTCGGTTTTTGTCGCTCTTT
>NZ_JBWKUF010000009.1:0-78606 GCF_059420685.1 Sphingomonas sp. GW821-FHT03E12 | reverse complement strand
CCCCCCCCCCCCCCCCCCCCCCCCCCCCCCCCCCCCCCCCCCCCCCCCCCCCCCCCCCCCCCCCCCCCCCCCCCCGCGTGGATACCGAGCCTAGCGGCGAATGCGCGCAGGGCAAGGCTCTCGACGCGGGCAATTTCCTGCGGCATGCCAAGGGCATGAACCCGTTAGAGGTCGCTGCATCGCTGTTGCTGCTTGCCAATATCGCGCTGGTCGCGCGGCGGAGCATCTGGAACTATCCCTTCGCGATCGCGGCGGTGACGCTCTACGGCGTGCTGTTCTTCCAGACCCGACTCTATAGCGACATGCTGCTGCAGGTCTTCTACGTCGCGCTCAACCTCTATGGCTGGATGAACTGGTCGCGATCGAAGGCCGATGCCGGGGAGGTCGTCGTCCTGACGCTCGACTGGCCTGCGCGGATCGGGTGGCTGGCCGGATGCGCCGTGCTGACCGGCGGCTGGGGATGGCTGATGCACCGGCTGACCGATGCGGCGATGCCGTGGTGGGACGCGGGCGTGGCGATGACCAGCGTCGCAGCGCAGATCCTGCTCACGCGCCGCTATCTCGAGAACTGGGTGTTGTGGATCCTGGTCGATATCGTGGCGATCCCGCTGTTTGCGGTACGCGGACTGTGGCTGACCTCCGGCGTCTACGCGATCCTGCTCGGTCTCTCGATCTGGGGATTGATCGACTGGTATCGCGCGCATGCCCGGCGTAGGGCGGCCGCATGACGCCACGTACGATCTGCCTCCACGGCCCCGAAAGCACCGGAAAATCGACGCTCGCCCCCCGGCTCGCTGCGCATCTCGGCGGCGAGGTGGCCGAGGAATATGGCCGCGAATATGCCGAGGCGCGCGGCATCGACTTCACGATGCAGGATCTGGTCGAGATCGCGCGGACGCATGATGCCGGGGTTCAGACAATGCTCGCCGCTGGGCTGACGCCGCTGATCCTCGACACCGATCCGCTGATGACCGCGGTGTGGGCCGACATGCTGTTCGGCAAGCGCGATCCGTGGTTCGAGGCCTGGAACGACACGGCGGACCTGTATTTGCTGTTCGACATCGACCTGCCCTGGGTTGCGGACGGCACGCGGATGTTCGGCGAGCCCGAACAGCGGCAACGCTTCTTCGACCTCTCAAAGGCAGAGCTTGAGCGCCGCGGCGTGCGCTGGGCGCTGGTCAGCGGCGAGGGCGAGACGCGGTGGCAGAGCGTGCTGCGCGCGGTGGAGGCAGCAAGCCGGGTCTAGTCCTGGACTAGGGAGTCAGTGCAAGAACCCAGTTTCGTTGGGCTTCGGTGTCGGGAACCGGCAGACCGCGCGCTTCGCCAATAGCAGCCAGAGCCTGGGCCGGACTGACTCCGTCGCTGACCAGCATGGCGGCGGCCATGATCGACGACCGGCCGATCCCGGCGCGGCAATGGATCGCGACAGGCTTTCCTGCCGCCCCCGCGGTGGCGGCGAAGCGCACGGCCTTCGCCGTATCCACCGGAAGGCCCCGGTCTGCGATGGGGAGGGACAGGAACTCGATACCGTTCTGAGCACACAGAACCGCTTCGTCTTCCAGCCCAAGATCGGCCACCTCCTCGGGTTCGAGCAGGCTGATCACGAGCGCGACGCCCGAACGTTTCCAGTGCGCAATCTCGTCTTCCAGCCAGTCGCCTGCGCGCGGGCGTGCCATGATGGCGAGTCGTCGACCGGTGCCGCTGTCGATCCAATAGAGGTCCGACGCCATCGTGCTACTTGACGGTCGTCACCGCGAGGCCATCGCCGTTCTTGCCGACGTCGATGCGACGCAGCACCTTGCCGGTACCGGCGTCGATCTCGGCGATCTGGTTTCGCATGGTCTCGGCGGCGTAGAGACGCTTGCCATCGCTCGACCAGATCAGCGTGACCTGTGCAGCGGCGGGATCACCCGAGATCGGGAAGCTGCGCAGCACGCTGTGAGTCGCGGCGTCGATCAGCGTAACACTGCCCTTGTTGACGTTGCTGGTCGCGATGATCTTGCCGTCGGGGCTGGCGATGACGCGGATCGCGTTGCCGTCGATCGCGAGCTCGCCAAGCTTCTCATAGGTTGAGGCGTCGAAGACGCTGAGCCGCGGTGCGGTGAGGTCGCCGACGAAGACCTTGCCGCTCGCGACCGCGATGCCCTCGGGCTTGCCGCCGATGGTGAGGTCGCGGAGCTTTGTGTTGGCCTTGAGGTCGAGCACGCTGACCGTGCCCGATCCGATATTGGCGACGAAGGCGCGTTCCTCGCCGAGCAGCGCGACCATGTGCGAGCCCAGTTGCCCCGTGGCGATGGAGGTGATTTTGCCGTCGGGTTCGACGATCGCGACCGAATTGCTGCCCTCGGTCGTCGCGATCAGGCGTTCGCTCTTCGGCATCCAGAGTAGGCCGTGCGGGCGCTTGTTGGGCGAAAGCTCGATCGTCGCGACCTTGCCCAGCGGGTCGAGGTCGATGATATCGATGGTCGTGCCGCCATAATTGACCACCGCAGCCTGGGTGCCGTCGCCCATCACTGCGATCTCGTGCGGCTGGTTGCCGGTCGGAAGCTTGGCGAGCTGCTTGCCGTCGGCAAGGTCGTAGATGCCGAAGCTGTCCTCGCCCTTGTTGCCCACGAGCAGCAGGTCGCGGGCGGCGGCGGGGAGGGCAATGGTGGTGGCGAGCAGGGCAGCGAGGAACAGGCGGCGCATGGGTCTCTCCGGTTCTGGCGGCGGGAGACTGGTCATTTCGGGTGAGGCCCGCAAGCGGAAAGGCCCGCTCCATCGGGTGGAACGGGCCTTTGCCGGAGATTGCGGGGACTGTCTTAGAGCGACGGCGCCAGCCCGGTGTTGAGCACCCAGCCGACATTGTCGTTCTCGTCGGCGACTTCCCACCACAGGCCATTCTTGTTGCCGGTCGGATAGACGATCGCGCCGGCCGGGAGCGTGCGGATCACCTTCGCTGCCGCAGCCGCCGATACGCGCATCGCGACAGGACGCTGGGCGGTGAAGGTCTTGGCCGGGGTCGCCTGTGCGGTACCCGCGTCGCCGGCGCGGACCAGCCCGAGCTCGGTCACCAGCTTGGTATAGGCCTGAATGAACGACAGGGTGACGATGCGGCCGATATCGGTGTTGTCATAGCCGCCGCCGACAGCACCCACGCCGCCGCCGAGGAAGCCGACACCGGCGCCGCCGCCGAATGCGAGGCTGTTCTTCGCGGCATAGCCTTCGGTCGTGGCGATGGTTTCAGTCGTGCGGACATTGGTCACCGAGAGGACGGTGTTGGCTTCCATCTTCTTGCTGCCGATGCCGGCGGCAAGGCCGCCGAGCCGTCCGCCGATCAGGCCGCCGATGAGGCCGCCGGCACCACTGCCGCTGACGTTGCTGTTGGCGCCCTGAATTTCGGCGACCATGACATAGTCGGCGGCCTTGATCTGGCCCTGGCCGACATTCGCACCGCGCTGGTGACCCAGATTGCCGCCAATTGCACGCTCGCGCTCAGCCGCCTGCAGGCCCGAGCCGCGATCGACCAGGTTGAAGCAGCCCGAACGCTGGATCAGAACCTTGAGCAGCTTCTGCGGCGGGGCCAGCGAATACTGCGTCCACGGACGGGGATCGTCGCCATCGACGACCGAGATGGTGCCGAGCTTGCGGAAGCAGCGCGGCACATCCTGAATCGTCTGCTCCTGAAGCTTCTGGCCGCCACTGGGCTTGGCGAGTCGCTGCGCTTGGACCGGGCCGGTGAGGCAGAGCGCGAGCGCGGTGGTGGCAACGAGACTCCGAACGATTCGCATGAACAATCCTCCATCGCGGGCTTCTGCGCCCACTGCTTTATGCGCTGAACCGCCGGACGAGACCGGCTGTGCAGCTGAGACACGGTTGTACTGGAGGCTGACGCCTCCCCCTGTGCCGCTGCCACTACCAAATTGGCGGTGCGTGCGTCATGCGAAAATTGTCCTTAAGGACTGATCCTAAAGCGTTCCGCCTTGCCGCGGTGTATCGTCCAGACATCCCCGAAGTCCTCGTGCTTCAGTTCCGCAGGCCGTTCACCGCCAAGTTGTTGGACGATATCCGGGACGGTGTTGCTGTGGCCGACGATCAGGACCGGCGCCTTTGCGGCCCTGGCGCGCGCGACGATGGCCGGTGTGTCGCGCGGGTCGTAGGTCTCGACCGCGATGCCACGCGCCGTGGCGAGCGGGGCTGCGGTCTGGCGGGTGCGCTTGAAATCGCTGACGTAGATCGCCTTGAGCTTCTTGCCCCTGAACCATTTGGCGAGCTTTTCGGCGCGCGCGGTGCCTTGCGGAAGCAGGTCGGGATCGCGCTCGCCGGCGGGCGTATCATAGTGGCGGGTGACATAGATTGGAGGTTCCTTCGCCAGCGCGGGCGCGGCGAGGAAACAGGCGAAAGCGAGGAGCAGGTTGCGCATTGGTACAGGCTGTCGTGCTGCAACCCACTTCGCAAGACCCTTTACCCCTGCTAGGCGCGCGGAATCATGGCAACCGAACTCTCCCGTATCCGCAACTTTTCGATCATCGCGCACATCGACCATGGCAAGTCGACGCTGGCCGATCGCCTCATCCAGCGCACCGGTGGACTCACCGAGCGCGAGATGTCGAGCCAGGTGCTCGACAATATGGATATCGAGAAGGAGCGCGGCATCACCATCAAGGCGCAGACCGTGCGCCTCGACTGGAAGGGGCCGGACGGCAAGGACTATGTCCTCAACCTGATGGACACGCCGGGGCATGTCGACTTCGCCTATGAGGTGAGCCGTTCGCTCGCCGCATGCGAGGGCGCGCTGCTGGTGGTGGACGCGGCGCAGGGCGTCGAGGCGCAGACGCTCGCCAACGTCTATCAGTCGATCGAGCACGACCATGAGATCGTGCCGGTGATCAACAAGATCGACCTGCCGAGCGCCGAGCCGGAGAAGGTCAAGCACGAGATCGAGGAGGTCATCGGCCTCGACGCGTCGAACGCGGTGCTGGCGAGCGCCAAGGCCGGAATCGGCATCGACGAGATACTGAATGCCGTCTGCGAACGTATCCCGGCGCCCAAGGGCGACCCCGATGCGCCGCTGCGGGCGATGCTGGTCGATAGCTGGTACGACCCATATCTGGGCGTCGTCATCCTCGTCCGCGTGATCGACGGGACGATCAAGAAGGGCCAGCAGGTCAAGTTCATGCAGTCGGGCACGACGCATCTGATCGACCGCGTCGGCTGTTTCCGGCCCAAGATCGAGAATCTGCCGGACCTCGGCCCGGGCGAGATCGGCTTCATCACCGCCCAGATCAAGGAAGTGGCGCAGGCGCGCGTCGGTGACACGCTGACCGACGCCAAGAAGCCCGCCGCCGAACCGCTGCCGGGCTTCAAGGAAGTCCAGCCCGTGGTCTTCTGCGGTCTGTTCCCGGTCGATGCCAATGACTTCGAGAAATTGCGCGAGAGCATTTCGAAGCTGCGGCTCAACGACGCCAGCTTCTCGTTCGAGATGGAGACTTCGGCGGCCTTGGGCTTCGGCTTCCGCTGCGGGTTCCTGGGCCTGCTGCATCTGGAGATCATCCAGGAGCGGCTGATGCGCGAATATGATCTCGACCTGATCACCACCGCGCCGTCGGTGGTCTATCAGATCGAGCTGACGCATGGCGGTGGACATATCGAGTTGCACAACCCGGCCGACATGCCCGAGCCGAACAAGATCGAGAGCATCGCTGAGCCGTGGATTCAGGCGGTGATCTATGTGCCCGACGAGTATCTCGGCTCGATCCTGAAGCTGTGCCAGGACCGGCGCGGTATCCAGCAGAACCTGACCTATGTCGGCGGCCGCGCGCAGGTGACCTATGAACTGCCGCTCAACGAGGTGGTGTTCGACTTCTACGACCGGCTGAAGTCGCTTTCGAAGGGCTATGCCAGCTTCGACTATGAGCAGATCGGCTATCGCGAGGGCGACCTGGTGAAGATGGGCATCCTCGTCAACGAGGAGCCGGTGGATGCGCTGAGCATGATCGTCCACCGCGCCACCGCCGAAGTGCGCGGGCGCGGCATGGTCGAGCGGCTCAAGGAACTGATCCCGCGCCATCTGTTCAAGATTCCGATCCAGGCGGCGATCGGCGGCAAGGTGATCGCGCGCGAGACGATCAGCGCGATGCGCAAGGACGTCACCGCGAAATGCTATGGCGGCGACGCCACCCGCAAGCGCAAGCTGCTGGAAAAGCAGAAAAAGGGCAAGGCGAAGATGCGCGAGTACGGCTCGGTCAGCATCCCGCAGGAAGCCTTTATCGCTGCGCTTCGGATGGGCGAGGAATAAGGTCCGGCGAGCGGCGCTCGCCGAACCTCTCGGCCCTTAGCTAGCCGCGCGGGGCGGGCGCCCGTACCCCGGGAGTCATCCGCGCCATCACCTCGTCGCGGATGAGGTAGTGGTGGCGGAATGCCGCCCCGATATGGACCAGCAGCAGCACGATCGCGGCATAGCCGAGGATCTCGTGCGCCTCATGCCCGAAGTCCGACATCGCCTCCGATACCGGCAGATAGGGAATGTCGAACAGGCCGAACCAGGTGAGCGGCCGGGGTTTGGGTCCCGAGGACATCGCCCAGCCCGACAGCGGGATCGCCAGCATGAAGGCATAGAGCAGGAAGTGCGAGACATGGGCGGCGGTCCGCTCCCAGCCCGCCATATGCGCGGGCAGGCGCGGGGCGGGGTGGGTGAGCCGCCAGCCGATCCGGGCGAGCGTCAGGACGAGCACCGTGATACCGATCGCCTTGTGGATCGGCATGATCCGCCACTCGCGCGGCAGGCTGTCATGCGCCAGGCCATAAGCGAGATTGAAGATCAGCAGCGCCGCGATCAGCCAGTGAAGCAGGATCGCGCCGCGTGAGTATCGTACCAACGCTGTGTCCGCCATTCGCACGCTCCCTTCCGGTTGAAGCCAATGGTTCTGCCGTGCCCGAAGCGTCGCGTCGAGGGCCTCGCTAGAATTCGTACGGCACCGGCGCGCGCACGTCGGGATCGATGCGGATCTCGCTCGCCGCCGGGGGAAAGGCGCGCTGGTCGCAATCGGTGCGCGGGCAGATGCGGCAGCTGGTGCCGATCGGCGTGGCGATGCCGCCGGTGCGCAGGCTGTCGGCATAGACGAAGTCTGCGGCATGCGCCTCCTCGCACCCCAGCGCGACGGCGTAGCGGCGCGGGGGGCGGGCGTAGCTCGCCGACGGCTTGACCAGCCCCTTGGCCATCGAGACGTAGCGTGCGCCGTCGGGCATCTCGGCGAGCTGGACCAGGATGCGGTCGGGGATCGCCACCGCCTCATGCACCACCCAGAGCGGGCAGGCGCCGCCGAAGCGGGCGAATTCCAGCCGGGTGGCCGAGTGGCGCTTGGTGATATTGCCCGCCATGTCGACGCGGCAGAAGAAGAAGGGAATGCCCTGCGCGCCGGGCCGCTGGAGGGTGGAGAGGCGGTGGCACGCCTGTTCGAAGCTGGTGCCGAAGCGCTGGCGGAGGCGGTCGATGTCGTGGCGGACTTCGCGCGCGGCGTCGCGGAAGCGGGTATAGGGCATCAGCAGCGCGCCCGCGGCATAGTTGGCGAGGCCGAGCGAGAGCAGCTCGCGTGCGGCGGGGGAGGAAAGGCCGCTTGCCTCGCTCACCGCGCGCATCTCGTTGCCGAACTCCAGCACGGCGAGGCGGTGCGCGAGCAGGAAGGTGCGGCTTTCGGGCGGGAGGACGCCGCTCAGGACGAGGCGGCGATTGTCGGCGGCGAAGCGCGAGAGACGAGTGTCATCGTCGCGCGCATCCTCGATCCTGACGCCATGCCAGCCGCGCAGCCGGTCCTCGATGCCACGCGGATCGTCGAAATCGGCCGCCAGTGCTTCGGCGGCGCGGTCGAGCGGGTCGATATAATTGCCCTCCGCCTGGAACCAGTCGCGCACTTCCTCCCATGGCAGCGATCCGGCTGTGCCTGCACCGCTCTCCACCTTGTCGTCGAGCACGCGCAGCTGCGCCTGGCTGCGGCGCCAGGCATCGTGGAGCGCGACCATGCGGCGGGTGAGGGCGGGATGCTTTTCGACCCCGCGCTGGATGGCTGCCTCGTCGATCTGGGCGATGGCGATGCTGGAATCGGTCCCCGCCTCGATCGCGCGGATAAGATCGGAAACATTGTGATCATCGCCCAGATCGCCCCACTCCTGCGGGAACTCGCGGGTGAGCGCGATCAGCACCGGCGGGGTAAGCGGGCGCTCCTCATTCTCGATCTGCGAGAGATAGCTGACCGAGACGCCGAGCCGCGCGGCCATCGCCGCCTGCGGCAAAGCGAGACGCTTGCGCAGGTCGCGGACGCGGGCTCCGGCGAAGAGGCGGCGGCGAGGCTGATCCATGGCTTCACAATATTCCGCAGATATGAACGATGCAACTTCGCAACATTGCATTTGCATGTGGCGCCGTGTCCTGTGCAGGCACGCGAGCCAAGGAGTTGCATGCATGTCTTCGACGATCGAGGAACTTGAGCGGCGTCGCGCCGCGGCACGGCTGGGCGGTGGGCAGAAGCGCATCGATGCGCAGCATGCCAAGGGCAAGCTGACCGCGCGCGAGCGGGTCGAAGTGCTGCTCGACGAGGGATCGTTCGAGGAACTCGACATGTATGTCGAGCATAATTGCGTCGATTTCGGCATGCCCGACCAGGTGGTGCCCGGGGACGGAGTCGTAACGGGCAGCGGCACGATCAACGGCCGGCTGGTCTTCGTGTTCAGCCAGGATTTCACCGTGTTCGGCGGCTCGCTGTCCGAGCGGCACGCGCAGAAGATCTGCAAGATCATGGACATGGCGATGAAGGTCGGCGCGCCTGTGATCGGCCTCAACGACAGCGGCGGCGCGCGCATCCAGGAGGGTGTCGCGAGCCTTGCCGGCTATGCCGAGGTGTTCCAGCGCAACGTGCTGGCGTCCGGCGTGGTGCCGCAGCTTTCCCTGATCATGGGGCCGTGTGCTGGCGGCGCCGTCTATTCCCCCGCGATGACCGACTTCATCTTCATGGTGAAGGACTCGTCGTACATGTTCGTCACCGGCCCCGATGTAGTGAAGACCGTCACCAACGAGATCGTCACGCAGGAGGATTTGGGTGGAGCGGTGACGCACACCACGAAGTCGGGGGTCGCTGACGTGGCCTTCGAGAACGATATCGAGGCGCTGCTCGCGGCCCGCGACTTCGTGGATTTCCTTCCCGCCAGCAACCGCGAGCCGGTGCCCGAGCGGCCGTGCGAGGATCCGTGGGACCGGATCGAGGACAGCCTCGATACGCTGATCCCGCCCTCGGCCAACCAGCCCTATGACATGCACGAACTGATCCGGAAGACGGTCGACGAGGGCGACTTCTTCGAGGTCCAGCCGACCCATGCCGGCAACATCATCATCGGCTTTGGCCGGATCGAGGGGCGGACCGTCGGCATCGTCGCCAACCAGCCGATGGTGCTGGCCGGCGTGCTCGACATCAACTCGTCCAAGAAGGCGGCGCGGTTCGTGCGCTTTTGCGACGCGTTCGAAATCCCGATCGTGACCTTTGTCGACGTGCCGGGCTTCCTGCCGGGCGTCGGGCAGGAGCATTCGGGCATCATCAAGCACGGCGCTAAGCTGCTGTTCGCCTATGCCGAGGCGACGGTGCCCAAGATCACGGTGATCACCCGCAAGGCCTATGGCGGGGCCTATGACGTGATGGCGTCGAAGCACCTGCGCGGCGACTTGAACTATGCCTGGCCGACCGCGGAGATCGCGGTGATGGGCGCCAAGGGCGCGGTCGAGATCATCTTCCGCGGCAAGACGCCGGAAGAGATCGCCGAGCGGACTGCGGAATATGAGGCGCGCTTCGCCAACCCGTTCGTCGCGGCGAGCAAGGGCTTCGTGGACGAAGTGATCATGCCGCACTCGACCCGCCGCCGCATCGCACTGGGCCTACGGAAGCTGAGGAACAAGGCCCTCGAGAATCCGTGGAAGAAGCATGACAATATTCCGCTGTGAGTGACCTCCTCGCCGTACTTCTGGGCTGCCTCCTGGTGCTCGGGGCGATTGCGGCGCTGGTTCTGATGCGCGCGAATGAGGCCACAAGATCGGGCGAACTACGGTATTGGATGAAAGGCCAGCATGAGGAGCTGGTCATTCGTCGCGAGGACGACCCGGTCCGGTTCGAACTGGAGATCAAGATATTGCGGGCAGTGCCCTGGTTTGGCTTTGGAGCGCTTGCACTGACAGTCTCGATGTTGGGATATTTCGTATGAAACTCGGCCGCCTCAATCATATCGGTGTCGCCACGCCCTCGATCGAAGCATCGATCGCCTTCTATCGCGACGTGATGGGCGCGGAGACGATCCGCACGCCGTTCGACCTGCCTGCGCAGGGCGTGAAGGTGTGTTTCGTCGATACGCCCAATACGCAGATCGAGCTGATCGAACCGCTGGGTGATGCCTCGCCGATCCACGGCTTCCTCGCCAAGAACCCGGCGGGCGGGCAGCATCATGTGTGCTATGAAGTGCCCGATATCCACGCAGCCAAGGCATGGTTCGAGGCGAAGGGTGCGAAGGTGCTGGGCGAGCCGCGGATCGGTGCGCACGGGACGCTGATCTTCTTCGTCC
Source organism: Sphingomonas sp. GW821-FHT03E12 (assembly GCF_059420685.1). Lineage (NCBI taxonomy): Bacteria > Pseudomonadati > Pseudomonadota > Alphaproteobacteria > Sphingomonadales > Sphingomonadaceae > Sphingomonas > Sphingomonas sp. GW821-FHT03E12. Next base: position 68,031 of record NZ_JBWKUF010000009.1, on the reverse strand, counting down.
ATCCGAAGGATATGGGCGGCGTGCTGACCGAGATCATGGAGTCGCCGCGTGAGAGCCACTGACCGTCACCCCGGCCTTGTGCCGGGGCCCACCGGGCGGCAGGCGATGCGGCCGACGTTGAAGGTAGCGCGCGTGGATGGGTGGACCCCGGCACAGGGCCGGGGTGACGGCGAGGGGTTGGGACATGTCTGAGGATACCGTCCTCTACGACTTGACCAACGGCGTCGCGACGATCCGGCTGAACCGGCCGGAGCGGCTCAACGCGGTCACGCCGGACATGCTGATCCTGCTGCGCGATACGCTGTGGCGCGCCGCGGACGAGGGCGCGCGCGCCGTGCTGCTGACGGGCGAGGGGCGGGCCTTCTGCTCAGGCGCCGATCTGGCGGGGCGGAGCGACGGGCCGAACGACAGCGGCGCGAATGTCGAGCGCTTCTACAATCCAGTGGCCGAGGCGCTGTCGAAGATTCCGGTGCCGGTCGTCACCGCGGTCAATGGCCCTGCGGCAGGCGCGGGGGCAGGGATGGCGCTGGGCGGCGACATCGTGGTGATGGCCAAGTCGGCCTACATCCTGCTCTCCTTCTCCAACATCGGGCTGGTCCCCGATTGCGGCGTCACCTGGCTGGTCGCCAAGTCGGCCGGGCGGGCCAAGGCGCTGGAGATGGCGCTGCTCGGTGAGCGGCTGAGCGCGCAGGAAGCGAAGGACGCCGGCCTCGCTGCGCGGGTGGTCGAGGACGGCGAACTGATGGCGACCGCGCAGGGCATCGCCGCGGCGCTCGCAGCCAAGCCGACCGTCGCGCTCGCGATGATCCGCGATCAGGTGAAGGCGGCGCTCAACAGCACGCTGTCGGAGACGCTGGGGACCGAGGCGAAGCATCAGCGCATCGCCGGGCGGACCGAGGATTTCCGCGAGGGCGTGACCGCGTTCCTCGAGAAGCGTGCACCGGAGTTCAAAGGGCGGTGACCATCGCCTATTATCTTTCGCACCCGCAGGTGCAGATCGATCCCGCGGTGCCGGTGCCCGAATGGGGGCTGTCGGATGCCGGCCGCGCGCGGCTGGCGGCGCTGGCGGGGACGGGCTGGCTGGCATCGGTGCGGCGGATCGTGTCGAGCGACGAGCGCAAAGCGGTCGAGACAGCGGAGGCGCTCGCGCCGATGACCGATGGCGCGCAGGTCGAGATATTGCCGGACTTCCACGAGAATGACCGGTCGGCGACCGGCTTCCTGCCGCCCGCCGAGTTCGAGGCGACGGCCGACGCCTTCTTCGCCGCACCCGAGCAGTCGGTGCGCGGGTGGGAGCGGGCGGTTGACGCGCAGGCGCGGATCGTCGGCGCGGTCGATGCCGCGCTGGCGGACGCGGACGCGCCCGTGCTGTTCGTGGGTCATGGCGGCGTCGGCACTCTGCTCAAATGCCATGTGAAGGGCGAGCCGATCGCCCGCGCAGCAGATCAGGCCGCGGAGGGCGGTCATCCCGGCGGGGGCAATGTCCACGCCTTTTCCATCGTGGAGCGCCGCCATCTGTTCGGATGGACCGCGCTCGAACAGGTAGCATCATGACCGACAAGCCCGATCTCGACGCGTGGAAGGCGCTGTCCGACAAGGAAGTGAAGGGCCGCGACCTGACCTGGCGCACGCCCGAGGGGATCGACGTCAAGCCGCTCTATACGGCGGAGGACGTGACCACCGATCCGGGGTTGCCGGGCTTTGCGCCGTTCACGCGCGGGGTGCGCGGATCGATGTATGCGGGGCGGCCCTGGACGATCCGGCAGTATGCCGGCTTCTCGACCGCCGAGGAATCGAACGCCTTTTATCGCCGCAACCTCGCAGCGGGTCAGAAGGGACTGAGCGTTGCCTTCGATCTGGCGACCCACCGCGGCTATGACAGCGATCACCCGCGCGTGCCGGGCGATGTCGGCAAGGCGGGTGTCGCGATCGACAGCGTCGAGGATATGAAGATCCTGTTCGACGGCATCCCGCTGGGCGAGATGTCGGTCTCGATGACGATGAATGGCGCGGTGATCCCGATCCTCGCCTTCTTCATCGTCGCGGGCGAGGAGCAGGGTGTTCCGCGCGCGCAGCTCGACGGGACCATTCAGAACGACATTCTGAAAGAGTTCATGGTCCGCAATACGTACATCTACCCGCCCGAGCCGAGCATGCGGATCATCTCCGACATCTTCGGCTACACCTCGCGCGAGATGCCGAAGTTCAACAGCATCTCGATCTCCGGCTATCACATGCAGGAGGCGGGGGCGACGCAGGTGCAGGAGCTGGCCTTCACCATCGCCGACGGTATGGAATATGTGAAATACGGGGTCGCGAGCGGCCTCGACATCGACAAGTTTGCCGGGCGGCTGAGCTTCTTCTTCGCGATCGGCATGAACTTCTTCATGGAGGTCGCCAAGCTGCGCGCGGCGCGCGTGTTGTGGCACCGTGTGATGACGAAGCTCGGCGCCAAGGACGAGCGCAGCAAGATGCTGCGGACGCACTGCCAGACCTCCGGCGTCTCGCTGACCGAGCAGGATCCCTACAACAACGTCATCCGCACGACGATCGAGGCGATGGCTGCGATGCTGGGCGGGACGCAGAGCCTGCACACCAACGCGCTCGACGAGGCGATCGCGCTGCCCACCGACTTCTCCGCCCGGATCGCGCGCAACACGCAGATCGTGATCCAGGAAGAGACGGGGATGACCAAGGTCGTCGATCCGCTCGGCGGCTCCTATTACATCGAGAGCCTGACCCAGGAGCTGGTCGACAAGGCGTGGGCGATCATCGAGCGCGTCGAGGCCGAAGGCGGGATGGCCAAGGCGGTCGCCGCAGGCTGGCCCAAGGCGATGATCGAGGAAGCCTCGGCCGCCACCGCGGCACGGATCGACCGCGGCGAACAGGTGATCGTCGGGGTCAACAAATATCGCAAGGCCGAGGAAGACCCGCTCGACATTCTCGACGTCGACAACCACGCGGTGCGCGAGGCGCAGATCGCGCGGCTCAAGCGGATCAAGGCTTCGCGCGACCAGGCTGCATGCCAGGCGGCGCTCGACGCGCTGCGCGAAGGCGCGCGGGGCAGCGAGAATCTGCTGGCGCTTGCGGTCGAGGCCGCGCGGCATCGCGCCACGCTCGGCGAGATCAGCCTCGCGATGGAAGACGTGTTTGGCCGCCACGGCACCGTGCCGACGCCGGTGTCGGGCGTCTATGGCGGTGCCTATGCCGAGGATGCGCGCTGGGAGCGGCTCAAGGACGGGGTTGCCGCGACCGAACGGCGGCTGGGCCGCAAGCCGCGGATGCTGGTCGCCAAGATGGGGCAGGACGGGCATGACCGCGGCGCCAATCTCGTCTCCTCGGCGTTCGGCGATCTGGGCTTTGAAGTCGTGCCGGGGCCGTTGTTCCAGACCCCGCAGGAAGCCGCCGAGCTCGCGATTGCGGAGAATGTCGACGTGGTCGGCGCCTCCAGCCTTGCCGCGGGGCACAAGACGCTGATCCCGCAGATGATCGGGCATCTCAAGGATGCCGGACGCGGGGACATCAAGGTGATCGCAGGCGGGGTGATCCCGGCGCAGGACTATCAGTTCCTCCGCGACGCCGGGGTGCAGGCGATCTTCGGACCCGGAACCAACCTTGTAAATGCCGCCGCAGACGTGTTGACGCTGCTCGGGCATAATTTGCCGCCCGAGGAGGACGCCGCGGAATGACCGACGAGAATGAGCCCGAAAAGGGCAGCACGGAGCTGCCGTTCGCGCGCGCCTATGATTTCTTCAAGCACATGACCGGGATCTCACTGATCTCGATCGGCGGTGTGTTCGCCTTTGTCGATGGCTCGGCGGCCAAGATCGATCCGGTAAAGCTGGTGGTGATCATGGGCTTCATCTGCCTGGCGGGCGTGGTGAGCCTGCTTCAGGCCTTGACGCTTGCCAGCCTCGAAAGCCAGTCCGTGCCGCATGACAAGCTCGCCCGGCAGGTCAAATACGGCCAGATTGCCGCGACCGGCCTGCTGATGGTTGGTCTCGGCGCCTTCATTCAATCCTTCACCAAGGTGATCCTGTGAGCGTTCGTAACGACTGGACCCGCGAGGAGATCGCGGACCTTTTTGACCTGCCTTTCCCCGAACTGCTGTTCCGCGCCGCCGAGGTGCACCGCGCACGGTTCGCGGCGGACGAGGTGCAGCTTTCGACCCTGCTCTCGATCAAGACCGGCGGTTGCCCCGAAGACTGCGGCTATTGCAACCAGTCGACCAGCGCCGAGACGGGTCTCAAGGCCACCAAGCTGATGGATGTGCGCGCGGTGCTGCAGGCGGCGGCGCAGGCAAAGGACAATGGCTCGTCGCGCTTCTGCATGGGTGCGGCGTGGCGCAACCCCAAGGATCGCGACATGCCCGCCATCCTCGAGATGGTTAAGGGTGTGCGCCAGATGGGCATGGAGACCTGCATGACGCTGGGGATGCTTAGCGAGAAACAGGCCGGGATGCTCGCGGAAGCGGGGCTCGATTATTACAACCACAATATCGACACCTCGCCCGAGCGCTATGCGGAGGTGATCACCACGCGGACCTTCGAGGATCGGCTCGACACGCTCGAGCATGTGCGCGAGGCGGGGATCAACGTCTGCTGCGGCGGCATCGTCGGCATGGGCGAGACGCGCGGCGATCGGGTGGGCTTCATCCATGCGCTGGCGACCCTGCCCAAGCACCCGGAGAGCGTGCCGGTGAACGCGCTGGTCCCGGTCAAGGGCACGGTGCTGGGCAACATGCTGGCCGACACGCCGCTGGCGAAGATCGACGAGATCGAGTTCGTGCGCACCGTTGCGGTCGCGCGGATCACGATGCCGGAAAGCATGGTGCGCCTGTCCGCAGGTCGCGAGAGCATGAGCGATTCCACGCAGGCTTTGTGCTTCATGGCGGGCGCCAATTCGATCTTCACCGGCGACAAGCTGCTCACCACCGGCAATGCCGGCGACGACAAGGATGCGGCACTGTTCGCGCGGCTGGGCATGCGGCCGATGCAAGGCGAGGTGAAGGTCGAGCTGGAGGCGGCGGAGTGAGCTCTTCATCCTACCGTCATGCTGAACTTGTTTCAGCATCCATCTCTCCACAGGCGACTGAGCCGCGTGTGGCACGATGGACCCTGAAACAAGTTCAGGGTGACGGAGCGTTGGGTGGGATGGCGGCGTGAAAATCGCGGCCGCTTTGCTGACGGCGGGTTTTTGGGCCCTGCTGCTAGTCCTGCTTCCGCTTCCGGCGCTGGCGCAACCGGCCGGTACACCCATCGTCATTGGCCAGTCCTACAAGCTTCCCTCCGCCACGATGGGCGCCACGCGCACCATCAACGTCTGGCTGCCGCCGGGTTATGCGGAGGGGACGCAGCGTTATCCGGTGATCTACCTGCTCGATGGTGGGGTGGATCAGGACTTCCACCATATCTCGGGGCTCGCGCAGCTGGGCACGATCGTCGGGACGACGCGTGACGTGATCGTGGTTGGGATCGAGACGGTCGACCGGCGCAACGAGCTGGCCTTTCCGATTGCTTCCGACGCCAAGCTCAAGGCGGATTATCCGACTGCCGGTCAGTCCGAGCGTTTCCGCCGCTTCATCGCGGACGAGGTGAAACCGTGGGTCGAGAAGACCTATCGCACGAGCGGCGAGAATGCGCTGATCGGGGAATCGCTCGCCGGGCTGTTCGTGATCGAGACGATGCTGCGCGCGCCGGGGCTGTTCGACACGCATATCGCGATCAGCCCCAGCCTGTGGTGGGACAATGAGGCGCTGGTGAAGGCCGCGCCGTCGCTGCTGCCCAAGGCGCGCGGGCGGCTGTGGCTGACCGTCGCCAACGAACAGGGGATGGGCGTTGCGCCCTTTGCCGCGTTGCTCAAGGACAAGACACCTGCGGCGCTCCAATGGACCTATGCGCCGCGGCCCGACGAGACGCACGCGACCATTTATCACGGCGCCGCGCTCGCTGCGATCCGCCAGCTCTTTCCAGTGCCGCCGGAAAAGGGAAAGTGACATGATCCTGCTGACGCTGCTTGCCGCTGCCGCCCAGACGGTCAATTGCGACAATGCGATGTCGCAGCTGGCGATGACGCAGTGTGCGGCGCAGGCCTTCGCCAAGGCGGATGCGGTGCTCAACGCCGAGTACAAGAAGACGATGGCGGCGATGCGCGAGGCAGATGCCGAGCCAGGCAGCCATCCGTCGAGCGATACGCGGCCCGGCTATGCCGCAGCACTGACCGAGGCGCAGCGCGCGTGGATCGCCTTTCGCGACACGCATTGCCGGACGATGGGATACCAGATGCGCGGCGGTTCGGGCGAACCGATGCTGGTGTGGCAATGCAAGGAAATGCTCACGCGCGACCGAACCAAGCAGTTGATCGCTCTGCGTTAGAACTGATCCAACAGGGAAAGCCGAATGTTCAAGAAGATCCTGGTCGCCAACCGTGGCGAGATCGCATGCCGCGTATTCCGCACCGCCAAGCGGATGGGGATCGCGACGGTGGCTGTCTATTCCGACGCCGATGCGCGCGCGCCGCATGTGCTGATGGCCGATGAGTCGGTGCGGCTTGGGCCGGCACCCGCGGCGGAAAGCTATCTCAAGGCCGAGCTGATCCTCGCCGCCGCCAAGGCCACCGGGGCGGACGCGATCCATCCGGGCTATGGCTTCCTGTCGGAGCGCGAGAGCTTTGCCAGGGCGTGCGCGGAGGCGGGGATCGCCTTTGTCGGGCCTCCCCCCAATGCCATTGCGGCGATGGGCGACAAGATCGAGTCCAAGAAGCTCGCCAAGGAAGCGGGCGTCAACGTGGTGCCGGGGTTCGTCGGGGTGATCGACGACACCGAGCATGCGGTGAAGATCGCGGCCGAGATCGGCTATCCGGTGATGATGAAGGCGTCGGCCGGCGGTGGTGGCAAGGGGATGCGGCTCGCCTATAGCGAGCAGGATGTCCGCGAAGGGTTCGAAGCGACCAAGCGCGAGGGGCTGGCGTCGTTCGGCGACGACCGCGTGTTCATCGAGAAGTTCATCGAAAGCCCGCGGCATATCGAGATCCAGGTGCTGGGCGACCAGCATGGCAACATCGTCTATCTGGGCGAGCGCGAATGCTCGATCCAGCGCCGTCACCAGAAGGTGGTCGAGGAGGCGCCGTCGCCCTTCGTCAATCCCGAGATGCGCCGCAAGATGGGCGAGCAGGCGGTCGCCCTGTCGCGCGCCGTGGGCTATTACAGCGCAGGCACGGTCGAGCTGATCGTCAGCGGTGCCGACACGACCGGCGACGGTTTCTATTTCCTCGAGATGAACACCCGGCTTCAGGTCGAGCACCCGGTGACCGAGGCGGTGACCGGCCTCGATCTGGTCGAGCAGATGATCCGTGTGGCGGCGGGGGAAAAACTCGCCTTCGGGCAGGATGACGTGACGCTGACCGGCTGGGCGATCGAGAACCGAATCTATGCCGAGGACCCGTATCGCAGCTTCCTGCCCTCGACCGGGCGGCTGGTGCGCTATCGCCCGCCTGCGGCACAGGACACGCCCTATGGCGAGGTCGGCGGTGAGGGCTATGTCCGCGTCGACGACGGTGTTGCCGAGGGCGGCGAGGTCAGCATGTTCTATGACCCGATGATCGCCAAGCTGATCACCTGGGGCGAGACCCGCGATGCCGCAGCCGACTTGCAGGTCGCGGCGCTCGACCGGTTCGAGCTGGAAGGGCTCGGCAACAATATCGATTTCCTCTCCGCGCTGATGCAGCATCCGCGTTTCCGTGAGGGCGCGCTCACCACCGGCTTCATTGCCGAGGAATATCCGGATGGGTTCGCGGGTGCGCCGGCGGACGCCATGCTGACTCGCCGGCTCGCCGCGATTGCGGCGGTGCTGACCTGGCGGCAGGCCGAGCGCGCGTCGATGATCTCGGGCCAACTGGGCGCGATGCCGCTCGCGAAGTGCGACTGGGTCGTGCACCTGGGCGCGATCGCGCACGAGGTGACGCTGGGCGACGGCGCGATCGTCGATGGCGAACTGATCGAAGGCAATGTCGAATGGAACCCGGGCGACCGGATCGCGATGGCGCGCGGAGATGGCGGCGAACTGGCCGTACGCGTCGCGAGGACGCGGACCGGCTGGGTGCTGACGACGCGGGGTGCCGCGCATCGCGTCGAGGTCTACCGGCCGCGCGTTGCCGAGCTGGCGAAGCACATGATCGAGAAGATCCCGCCGGACATGAGCCGCTTCCTGCTCGCGCCGATGCCGGGCCTGCTGACGCGGGTCGAGGTTGCGGTGGGCGACAAGGTCGAGGCCGGCCAGCCGCTCGCGGTGGTCGAGGCGATGAAGATGGAGAACATCCTGCGCGCCGAGAAGACGGGGGTGGTGAAGGCGGTGAACTTCGGTGCGGGCGAGAGCCTGGCGGTGGACGCCGCGATTCTGGAGTTCGAGTAAGTCCTTGCGCCAGCCCGTCATCCCGGCCTCGTGCCGGGGTGACGGAAGAGGCGCTTACTCGAAGCCCGCGTCGAGCGAGTCGAGGATCTTCGCGCCGGCCATGAACACCGCGATCGGGCAGGCGGCAAAGAGCATCCAGCCGCCCATGCCCGGGTATTGCTCCAGATAGTGCAGGCCGCGGTCAACGGCGCCGACGCCAAGCGCGTAGATCACCATGAAGGCTTCGAAACGGGTCTTGATCGTGAACAGGCGTTTGACACGGGTGAACATAGCCAGATTGACGCAAGAAGCGGACCAATGGCGGAAAACCGCGATTCCGCGTCAATCGATATGGTTAGCTGTCAATTAATTCGACGAGTCGCAGCTGGTCGAGCAAAGCCGCGCGGGCCGCTTCGATCCGTTCGATCAGGGCGGGATCGCCAATCTCGTCCTGGGCGATCGTTTCGGGCCAGTGCACTTCGACCAGCGCGGCGATGCGATCGAGCTTGCCGGCATCGACCAGGAAGCGCGGGTCGATCGTCGCTGGATCGGCGACGACGCGCAGACGAAGGCAGGCGGGGCCGCCGCCATTGGCCATCGACTGGCGGACATCGACCACTTCCAGATGCCGGATCGGGCCGTTGCCCGCGACATGCGCCTGCAGCCAGGCCCAGACGCTCGGCGTATCGCGCGCCTCGGTCGGGAGGATCAGCGCGGTCTCGCCCGAGGGGAGCGTCACCAGCTGGGCGTTGAACAGATAGGAGGAGATGGCGTCGGTGAGGCTGACCGCGGCGGCCGGGACCTCGACGATCTCGACCTCGGGAATCAGGCGGCGGAGATCGGCGTAGAAGCCCTGCTTGTCCGCGAACGCCTGTTCATGGGCGAAGAGCACGCGGCCATTGGCAACCGCGACGACGTCGTTGTGGAAGGCGCCGGCGGCGATCGCTTCTTCCGACTGCTGGACGAACAGCGCGCGGGCGGGGTCGAGGGCGTGGCGGCGGGCGACGGCCTCGCTGGCTTCGCGGTGCTGGCGGGCGGGGAAGGGACCGCCGGAAACGCCGTAGACAAAGACCTCGACGCCGGGCGCATCATGCTCCGGGCAGAGGCGCATGTGATTGGCTGCACCCTCGTCGCCGAAGGGCGCGGGGACGGGGCCGTGGACGCGGAAGGCGTCGTTCGCGAAGGCGAGGCGGAGCTGCGCCAGCGTGCCGGGCCATTCGTGGCTGCGATGGGGCATCGTCACGAGGTTGGCGACGGTGAGGTGGCAGCGGCCGTCGGCAGTGTCGGGTGCCGGGGATACGGTCGCGGCATTGGCGGCCCACATCGATGAGGCCGACAGCGCCTGCGCCTGAAGATGCAGCGCAGCACCGGCATAGGCCGTGGCGAGTGAGTCCAGCCAGCGATGGTCCGGCCGCGCATGGGGCAGGAGGATGCCCTGGGTCAGCCCGAGCGCCAGGTTGGCGCGCATCTTGGCGATGCCCTGAAGCGCGGCGGCGCGGGGTTGCGAGACGGCGCCGCTGTTGCGGGTCGCGGCGAGATTGCCGGGGCTGAGGCCCGCATAATTGTGGCTGGGGCCGATCAGCCCGTCGAAGTTGATCTCAACGCGGGGCATGGCGGACTTCCTGCCCCGCTTCGATGCCGAGGATCGATGCCGACACGCCGTCCACCGTGATGCCGCCGTCGCTGAGGCCGACGCGGCCGTGACAGGCACGGAAGTCGCCGAGTTGCCCGCGGGCAAGGATGCTGGCGCTGCCGCCATCGGCAACTTCGGCAATCTTGTCGGCGCGGGAATCGCGGACGGTCATCACCTGATCGGTGCGCGCGGTCATGGTCGGACCGCCGTCGAAGATGTCGATATAATTCTCGAACGCGAAGCCCTCATGCTCCAGCATCCGCATCGCGGCGCGGCCCGAGGGATGGGGCAGGCCGATCACGCTGCGTGCGCCTTCGGTGAGCATCGCGGTGTAGATCGGGTGCTTGGGCATCAGGTCGGCGATGAACTGGTTGCCGTGGATCGCGTTGAATTCGTCGGCCTGCTGGAAGTTCATGCCGAAGAAGCGGCCCGCGACGCCGTCCCAGAAGGGCGATCCGCCCGCCTCGTCGATCACGCCGCGCAGCTCCGCGAGCACGCGGTCAGCAAAGCGCGCGCGGTGCATCGCGATGAACAGATAGCGGCTGCGGGCGAGCAGCATGCCGAGGCCGCCGGCACGCTCGCCAGGGTGGAGGAACAGTCCGCCGACTTCGCTGCAGCCTTCGAGGTCGTTGGTGAGGCTGAGGATTTCGGCGCGGAACGTGCGGGCAAGCGCCTCGCTATGCTTGGTCTCGATGCCCAGGCGGTAGCTGTAGAAGGGCCAGCGCTGGCCGACCTGGGTGAAGATCTGGCAGGTGCCGCGGACCTCGCGGGTCTCGACATTCTCCAGAACCAGCACGAACAGCTCGTCGCGGAGCGCATCGTCGGTGCGGCCGAAGGCGAGTGCACTGCGTTCGAGCTTGGCGAGCAGCGCGGGTTTTTCGGGCGGAAGATTGGTGAAGCCGCCGCCGGTAAGCTTGGCCATCTCGTAAAGCGCCTGAAGGTCGTCCTCGCGGGCGGGGCGGATCAGGAAGCTCATATCTGGCCCTTTTCGATGATGCGCAGGATGGTGAGAGCGGAGAGCGCGGCGCGCTCGGGCAGGCTTTCAGGGATCAGGAATTCCTCCGCACTATGAATTGCGCCGCCGCGGGCGCCCATGGTGTCGACCACGGGCACGCCGCACGCGGCGATGTTGTTACCGTCGCACACCCCGCCCGTGGCCTTCCACGCGACGGGGATATCGAGATCGGCGCCGGCCTGCTTGACCAGCCCGAACAGCCGCTCGGCGCCGGGATCGAGGGGCTTGGGCGGGCGGTTGAAGCCGCCATGGACATGGACATGGACGTCGTGGAGCGAGGCAACTTCAGCCGCGGCGCCTTCCACCACCGCGGCGGCGCGGGCGATCGCTTCGGCCGAGGCAGGGCGGAAATTGACGCGCAATATGGCGAGATCGGGCACGACATTGTTCGGACCTCCGCCCTCGATCCGGGCGGGATTGACCGCAAGGCCGTCACCCTTCGCGGCGGCAAGACGCAGCGCGAGATCGGCAGCGGCGACGATGGCGTTGCGGCCTTCCTCCGGGTTGCGGCCGGCATGCGCGCTGCGGCCGCGGACCACGATCGAGAAATTGCCGGTCCCGCCGCGCGCGCCGGCGAGCGTGCCGTCGGGCAAGGCGGGTTCGTAGGTAAGCGCGGCGACCTTGCCCTTCGCGGCCTGCGCGATCAGCGCGGCGGAGGCGAAGGAGCCGGTTTCCTCGTCCGAGTTGATGACGACCTCATAGCCGAAGCGTTCGGCGGCGGGGGTCGTTTCGATGGCACGCAGCGCGGCGAGCATCAGCGAAAGACCGCCCTTCATGTCCGCGGCACCGGGGGCGTTGAGGCGGCCGTCGGGCAGCCAGGCAGTGGTCTGGAACGGGTGATCGGCAGGAAAGACGGTGTCCATATGCCCGGTGAACAGCATCTGGACCGGGGCCTCTGGCCGAACGCGGAGATGGAGATGGCGGCCATGGGCGAGGGGGAGGACGTCGCCCTTGCCGTCGACCGTCTCGACCGGAGCCGGATCGAGCAAGGTCAGTTCACCGGGGAGCGCGGCAAAGGCACTGGCGAGCATCTCCGCCATCGTCGCGAGGCCGGAGAGGTTGCGCGTGCCGCTGTTGACCGCGACCCAGCGTTCGACCTGAGCAAGCATCGGCGCCGCGCGGGCATGCTCGATCGCGGCGGATTCGATTGCGGAAAGGGCCATGCGGGGCAGGTGTATCGGGTGATACGCGGCGGGTGAACCCCCGGCGGATGGAAAGTTTCCAATGATACGGGTTTTGCGCACAGCCGGCCGGAAAGTCCCAAAAGTCACACTGCCACGCGTGCGCGAAGCCGCAGCAGGCCGGACGAAGTTGACACTTTCCGCATATTTTCGTGCGCGGGCGTCAAGTGCAGCATCTACAGGATCAAGGAGCGGCCGGGCATTTCCGGCGCCGAGAGTGGAGCAAGCGAAATCCTACATTGCAAGCGGCGCCGGGGTGACGGTTTGCGCTGGTGCTGTCCGCTGCGGAACCGCAAGATCGGTCGAGCGCGCGACCGCCGCGAGCGGCTAGCTGGCGCCGCCACGGAGGAACGACCATGAAGGCGGCGCTTGCGAACTACACGGCCCGGATGCAGCGGGTGCTCGATCATATCGACCGGCATCTCGACGGCGATCTGGACCTGGATACGGTCAGCGGGATCGCCGCCTTCTCAAAATTCCATTTCCACCGGCAGTTCATGGCGACTTTCGGGTTGTCCTTGCATCGCTATGTCCAGCTCGCCCGGTTGAAGCGCGCTTCGCACCAACTGGCGCGGGACGGCGCCCGGAGCGTCACGGACATCGCGATGGATGCCGGTTACGATGCACCGGATGCGTTCGCCCGCGCCTTTCGGCAACGGTTCGGGCAGTCCCCGTCATCGTTCAGGAAATCGCCCGACTGGGCGCCGTGGCTTGCGGCCTTCGGGCCACTCGACAATGCGAGGAGCAAGCTCATGCAGATCATCTATACCCCCGATGACGTGGCGATCCGCGAGATGCCGCCGACACCTGTGGCGATCCTGGAACATCGCGGCGACCGGGCGACCCTCGGCGCCACGATCGAGCGGTTCATCGCCTGGCGCAAGGCCGCGGGCCTGTCGCCCGAGACGAGCCCGACCTTCAATATCTTCCGGTCCGAGCGGACGCCTGCCAACCCCGCCGACTACAGCATGGATTTGTGCGTCGGGACGGACCTGCCGGTCGAACCGAACGACGCGGGGATGAAGCCGGGTGTGATCCCCGGCGGACGTTGCGCGGTGCTGCGCGTCGTTCATGACACGCATAATCTGGAACCCGCCGCCCTCTATCTCTACCGGGACTGGCTTCCCGAGAGCGGCGAGGAGGCACGCGATTTCCCGCTCTATTGCCGGCGCCAGCTGTCCTTTTTCCCGGGGGCAGAGGTCCATGATGTGAGCGTGGAACTGTTCCTTCCGCTGAGATAGCGGCCTTGGGTTGTTCCAGCTGTATTATTGATATAATACAGCTGGAATGAGGCAATCGATCATCATCGCAGCACTTCTCTGCGCATCGGCGGCGGGCGCCGTGTCTAAGGAGGAGGATGGCGTGCTCGCGGCAGATGCCGCCTTCTGGCGCGCGTTCAACCAGTGTGACGCGGCGGCAATGGGCCGATTGCTCGCAGCCGATATCGAATTCTATCACGACAAGACCGGGCTGACAGCGGGCCGGGACAAGGTGGTGGAATCACTGGTGAAGGGGCCCTGCGGCACGCCCGGGCTGCACGTGCGGCGCGAAGCGGTGGCGGGCAGTATCGCCGTCGACCCGGTACCGGGCCATGGCGCGATGGTGAGCGGGGTGCACCGGTTCTACGCAAAGCAGGGCAATTCGCCCGAGCGACTGGATGGCGATGCCCGGTTTGCGGTCGTGTGGCGCAAGACGTCTGCAGGGTGGGAGATGGCCCGCGTGCTGAGCTACGCCCACCGCCCCGCCGGATAGCGATGCCCTGTCCGTCAGAAATCGATCAGCAGTGAAGCCCGGCTCGTCGTGTCCGTCGTCTTGCGCCCCACCGGCGGCGTGCTTTCATAGTTCACCGCATAGGACATCTGCGCCGAGAAGGGGCCGAACAGCTTGGCGCGCAGCGCGGTCTTCGTCGTGACGGTGCTGTTCGCCTGCTGCAGATAGGCGGCGGCGTCCTGGCTGAAGGTGATGGCGGGCGAAAGCTTCCAGTCGAGGTCGAGCTTGCCGCGCGCGGCGATCTGGCGCTCGATCGTGTCGTCGGTGAAGGACGTGTAGCGATAGGCCGGGCCGAGTTCGAGATCGACGCGCAGCTTGCCGTTGTTGATCGCGGTGTAGCCGGCCCCTGCCGAGACCGAATAGCGCTCGGTAAAGCCCAGGAAGCGGTCGCTCTCGAACAGCGCGGCGCCGTAGACATAGGTGTTGTCGTTGATCTTGTAGTTCGGCTCGTAGCTGGCGAGGTAGCGTTCGCGGACGACGCGGTTGAGGCTTTCCTGATAATCGGCCTGCGCGCGCCATTTGTGGCGCCATTGCAGCCCCTCGCGCTTGATATCCACCACGCCGGTCAGGCCGACCGTCTCAGAATTGCCGGTGGTGACGTAGCCGCCCAGCTCGGCACGGCCCTTGACCAGATCGAGGAACCGCGCCTCGCGCACGCGGCGCTCGGCGGCTTCGCGGCGCTCACGCTTCCAGCTGCCCGCGGCCTTCTCCGCGATCTCGACGCTCGCCTTGTCGGCGGCCTTGGCATATTTGACGATCGCGTTGACCGCGGCCTCATCGCCTGCCTTCATCGCGGCGTCGAGCATTGCCTTGACCGTGTCGGGCATCTCGGGCGGGGCTTCGTCCGCCTGCGCATTTGCGAGCAGCAGCGGGGCGAGGATCAGGGGGATCGTCCGGCGCATGGTCGTCCTGTTAATACTGCAATGCGGCAAAATCGAGATCAGGCGGTGCCGTTTGTTGGCAGCCCGAGCGGATCGGCGAAGAGTTCGAGCAGGCGGGCATAGAGCGCGCGCTTGAACGGGACGATGACGTGCGGCAGCTCCGCCGGATCGATCCAGCGCCAGGCACGGAATTCGGGATGCGCGGTGGCGATATCGATCGCCTCGTCCCCGGCGGTTAGGCGGAACAGGAACCAGCGCTGACGCTGGCCGCGCCATTTGCCCTTCCACACCTTGCCGATCAGGTCATCGGGCAGGTCATATTGCAGCTCTTCGGGCGCCTCGGCGACGAACTCGACATGCGCGCGAGCGACGCCGGTTTCCTCCCAAAGCTCGCGATAGGCGGCCTCGAGCGCGTCCTCGCCCGGATCGATCCCGCCCTGCGGCATCTGCCAGGCCTCGAGCGTGGAATCGAGCCGCTGGCCGACGAACACCTGGCCGTCGCGGCTGAGCAGCATCACGCCCGCGCAGGGGCGATAGGGGAGGGCGTCCCGGTCCTTCATGCCGCGGCCTGCACCATGACGCGATTGCCCTCGGCTTCGACCAGCAGATCCTTGAACGCGGCGAGCATGCCCGCAACGTCGCCCTGCGAAGAGGGGATGGCGCGGCGCAAGGTGAGGAAACCGTGGATATTGCCCGCGGCCTCGCGATAGACGACCGGCACGCCCGCGCCGATCAGCGCCCCGGCATAGGCGCGGCCCTGATCGCGGATCGGATCGAGGCTTGCGGTGACGATCACCGCCGGCGGCAGCCCGGCGAGCGAGTCATTGGCCATCGGCGACGCGCGTGGATGCTCGGTATCCGCGGCGTAGCATTCGGAGAACCAGTCCATGCCACGCTTCGTCAGCAGATAGCCCTCTGCAAAGGCGTCCAGCGAGGGATAGTCGGTGCGCAGATCGGCGGCGGGGTAGATCAGCAACTGGGCGATCACGGGAACCTTGGCGGGATTGTCGCGCAGGTCGATCGCGGCGACCGCGGACATCTGCCCGCCTGCGCTGTCGCCGGCGAGTGCGATCGACGTGACCGCGCGGCCAAGCTCGGCCGGGCCGGAAGCGACCCAGCGCGCCGCGGCCTCGGCATCGTCGGATGCGGCGGGCCAGGGGTTTTCGGGGGCCAGGCGATAGTCGACCGAGACGATCGGCAGGTCGAGCGTGCGCGCCATCTCCGCGGCGATCGAGGCATGGGTATCGACATTGCCGATCACGAAGCCGCCGCCATGGAAATAGACGACGACCGGGCCGGGTTCGCGGCGCTCGCGGGCGTCGAACAGCCGGGCAGGGATGATGCCGGCGGGGCCGGGAATTTCGAGATCGCGGATCACCGCGAGTTCGCCGGCGGGCAGGTCGACCAGATCCTTCATCCCGGCATATTGCGCACGATAGACCGCAGGCTGGGGTGGCCATTCGGGCTGGGGCATCGCCGCGAGCATATCCAGAAAGACACGGACGTCGGGACGGACAAAGGGTTCGGTCAAGGCATCGTCTCCCGGATTTCGGTGTCGCGCCTACCCTTAGGCGAGCCTGCGCGGATTCGTCCACCGCGCGGCGCGCGTCATCGATCCGTCACCTGCCGGTCTCGATAGCGTCACGGACACTTCATGCTGCAGTCGCGAAGCAGGCTTAGCCGCGCCCCGATCAAAGGGGATATGATATGAAGAAGCTGCTGCTCGCCACCGCCGCCCTGCCGGCGTTCGTCCTGACCGCGCATGCGCAGGAAGCGGAGGGCGAGGAGGTTGTCGTCACCGGCCAGCGCGCACAGCAGGAACGCGCGATCGAGATCAAGCGCAACGCGATCGGCATCATGGACGTGGCCGCGGCGGACGAGATCGGCCGGCTTCCCGACCGTAACGTCGCGGAGGTGGTGGAACGGCTGCCGGGGCTGGGCGTCACCTATGATCAGGGCGAGGGGCGCTATGTGGCGATCCGCGGCATCCCGTCGGACCTCAACAACTATACCTTCAATGGCGTCGAGATCGGCAATCCCGATGGCCAGAGCCGCTCGCTGCCGCTCGACATCGTGTCGGGCCAACTGCTCAACCGGGTCGAGGTGACCAAGGCCAAGACCGCGGATCAGGACGGGCAGGGGATCGGCGGATCGATCAACCTGGTGCCGCAGACCGCGTTCGATTTTCGCGAGCGCTTCGTCGTGCAGGCTAATGTCCAGGCGGGCTATCAGGAGCTGAACGACAAGGTGCCGGTGCGCGGCGACGTCAGCATCGGCGGACGCTTCGGCGCGAACGAGGAATTCGGCGTGCTGCTCGGCGGAAGCTATTCCGAGCGCACTTTCACCAGCTATGGTGTCTATCCCGACGACTGGCGCCCGGTGGCGGGTGCGCCGCGCGGCGGGATGCCGACCAACATCAAGCATACCGACTATAGCCTGAAGCGCGAACGGATCGGCGCGGCCGGATCGCTCGACTGGCGGCCGAACGACGATCACCAGATCTATCTGCGCGGCATCTATTCCAAGTTCAGCGAGGACGAATATCGCCAGCGCTATCGGCTCGACTTCGCGACCGATGCGCTGCTGCCGACGCTGACCTTCAACCCGGGCGGGACGAGCGGCACGCAGACCGGCAATACCGAGCGGCGGCAGGACCTGCGGCTCGAGTACAAGGAAAAGTCGATCCTCGCCGCGATGCTGGGCGGATCGAGCCGGTTCGGCGACCTCAAGCTCGATTATGTCGTGGCGCGGGTGCACAACGAGGTGCGCGAGCCCAATCAGCTGTGGCAGTTCCGCTGCAACCCCGGCGCGGTCGACTTCGATTTCGGCGAGAAGATCTTCACCGCGACCCCGCGCACCGAGTGCACGGCCAACCAGCTCGGCTTCCGCCAATATACCGAGCAGTTCGAGACCGGTGACGAGGATATCTGGCAGGGCAAGATCGACCTGACCTGGACCATCGCGGCGCTGGACGAGGGGAGCAACGTCAAGCTGGGCGCCAAGTACCGCGCGACGGACAAGAGCTTCGATTCGCGCAACGACACCTGGACGCGCGGTGGCAATGCGGCGACGCGCTTCACGCTCGGCCAGTTCAACCTGCAGGGCGATCCGGTGCGGACCTATCCGGATGGCGGCGACCGCGCATACCTCAACAGCCCGACGATCGGCGCGAACGCAATCCGCGACTGGACAAAGGCGAACCTCGCCAGCACCTATTTCGTGCGCGACACCGCCGCGAGCCTCGCCAATGCGACGCTCAACGACATCTTCATCGAGGAGGATGTGTGGGCGGCCTATGCGCAGGCGACGCTGAAGTTCGGCCCGGCCACGATCACCCCCGGCCTGCGCTACGAGCGGACGACGAGCAACGTCACCGGGTCGCGCCTGCAGAACGGCACGACCGTGGTCCCGGTGAATGCAGAGAACCGCTATTCGGACTGGCTGCCGAGCCTGATCATCCGCATCGACGCGGGCGACAAGTACAGCTTCCGCATCGCCTATACGCGCAACCTCGGCCGGCCGAACTACAGCCAGCTCTCGCCCGGCGGGTCGCTGAGCTATGAGGATGGCAATGGCAACGGGACCTACGAGGGCAGCTTCTCCACCGGCAATCCGGACCTCAAGCCCTATCGCGCCGACAGCGTCGACATTTCGGCCGAATATTATTTCGCCAAGGGCGGGCTGCTGTCGGTCGGTGCCTTCGCCAAGTTCATCGACAATCCGATCTTCACCCAGAGCAACCTGCTGCTCAACACGAGCTTCGCCGGGCTGAACTTCGAGCGGCTGAGCACCTCGCAGCCGATGAATGCGGACAGCGCCAAGCTGATCGGCGCCGAGGCAGCGTTCCAGATGCAGTTCAGCTTCCTGCCGGGCTTTCTCTCCGGCTTCGGCATCGAGATGAACGGGACGCTGGTCAGCTCGACGCTGACGCTGCCGAATGGCCGGGTCTCGACCTTCCCGAGCCAGTCGGAGTTCCTCTACGGCGCGCAGCTCTTCTACCAGGCCGGGCCGGTCGAGGCGTCGATCGCCTATCACAATACCGGCGCGTCGCTGATCGCGGTGGGCGGTCTGCCCTTCCAGGACCAGTATAATGACGATCTGCGCCGGCTGGATGCCAAGATCCGCTTCCAGGTGACCGACAACATCTCGGTCTTTGCCGAGGCGCAGAACCTGACCGACGAGCCGACCCGCCAATATCAGGGCGACCGCACCGACTGGTTCATCCAGCAGGAACGCTATGGCCGCACCTTCTGGGGCGGCGTGTCGGCGAAGTTCTGATGAGCCTGATCCTCGCCCTTGCGCTGCAGGCATCGCTGACCGCGACCGAGGTTTCGCGCGTGCCTGCGCCCGACGCCGATCAGGGCGTCGCGGCGGGGCCGCGCGACCTCTACGCGATCGACAACAACGTCATCGCGCGGATCGATCGCAAGACGGGCAAGACCGTGGCGCGGTTCGAGGGCGAGAAGGCGCGCTACCCGCACATCAACAGCTGCATCCTCAAGGGCAAGCTGCTGGTGTGCGCGGCGTCCAACTATCCCGCGGTACCGCAGGCGAGCTCGATCGAGAGTTTCGATGCGCGGACGCTCAAGCCGGTGGCGAGCCGGAGCCTGGGGCCGGGCAAGGGGTCGCTGACCTGGCTCGACTGGCATGACGGTAGCTGGTGGGCGTGCTTCGCCCATTACGGCAAGAAGGGCGGCGAGCCGGGCAAGGATCACCGCTGGACCACGCTGGTGCGCTACGACGCCGGTTTCGTTGAGCAGGCGGCTTGGCTGTTCCCGGAGAGCGTGCTGGCGCGGATGGCACCGTACAGTTCGTCGGGCGGGCGCTGGAACCGCGACGGCTATCTCTATGTCACCGGGCATGACCTGCCCGAGCTCTATGTGCTGAAGCTGCCGCCGGCGGGAACGGTGCTGGATCATGTCGCGACCGTCGCGGTGCCGACGGGCGGGCAGGCGATCGACTGGGATCCGGTCGAGCCGCGGTTGCTGTGGTCGATCGAGCGCAAGAAGGGCGAACTGGTGTCGAGCCGGGTGCCGCCGGTGGAATGAACCCGCGCTTCACCGCAACGAAAGAAGAAATTCGCTACCCCCAGCGCAATTTGGCTGCTAGGGGCGCGCTCATGTTTCGAAAACGGCCCATTATGACCACCCGGAACACGACCCGCTGAACCAGCCGGTCGTGGCATTCGGGTTATGCCGCGAAACATCTTCAACCGGCGGGCGAACGGCCCGCTGACTTCCTACCGAAAAATGACTATGTCGCTGCCCGAACTCCGGGCGGCTTGACCGCATGAAAGGGTCTCACATGGGTTATCGTGTCGTTGTCGCAGGCGCTACCGGCAATGTCGGTCGTGAAATGCTCAACATTCTGGCCGAGCGGGAATTCCCGATCGACGAGCTGGCGGTGCTCGCCTCCTCGCGCTCGACCGGCGACATGGTCGATTTCGGCGAGACCGGGAAACAGTACAAGATCCAGAATATCGAGCATTTCGATCCGACCGGCTGGGACATGGCACTGTTCGCGATCGGCAGCGACGCGACCAAGGTCCACGCCCCGCGCTTCGCCGCGGCCGGCTGCACGGTGATCGACAACAGCTCGCTCTACCGCATGGACCCCGACGTGCCGCTGATCGTGCCCGAGGTGAACCCCGAGGCGATCGACGGCTACAAGGCCAAGAACATCATCGCCAACCCGAACTGCTCGACCGCGCAGATGGTGGTGGCGCTGAAGCCGCTGCACGATGCCGCGGGCGTGAAGCGCGTCGTCGTGGCGACCTATCAGTCGGTGTCCGGCGCCGGCAAGGACGGCATGGACGAGCTGTTCGAACAGTCGCGCAACATCTTCGTCGGCGACCAAGCCGAGCCCAAGAAGTTCACCAAGCAGATCGCGTTCAACGTGATCCCGCACATCGACAGCTTCCTGGACGACGGCTACACCAAGGAAGAGTGGAAGATGGTCGTCGAGACCAAGAAGATCCTCGACCCCAAGGTGAAGGTGACCGCGACCTGCGTGCGCGTGCCGGTGTTCGTCGGCCATTCCGAAGCGGTCAATGTCGAGCTGGAGCGCGAGCTGTCGGCTGAGGACGCGCAGAAGATCCTGCGCGAGGCGCCGGGGATCATGCTGGTCGATAAGCGCGAGGATGGCGGTTACGTCACCCCGATCGAGTGCGTCGGCGACTATGCGACCTTCGTCAGCCGCGTGCGTGAGGACGTGACCGTCGAGAACGGCCTGGCCTTCTGGTGCGTCAGCGACAACCTCCGCAAGGGCGCGGCGCTCAACGCAGTGCAGATCGCCGAACTGCTCGGCCGCCGGCACCTCAAAAAGGCGTGATCGAAAGCCGGATGCGCCCTCCCGCCGCGCAGCGATGGTGGTTGCTCGCATGCCTTGCGGGCGTGCCGCTGAGCGCGGTGGGGGCGGTGTATCCGCCCAATACCTGGCTTCAGGTCGGGCCGGTCGTCGTCGGCGTTGTCCTCGGCTGGTGGGCGCTGCGGCGCTGGCCGCTGAGCAATGCCAGCGTCGGCTGGCTCGCCGCGTTCATCCTGTTGCACCTGTTTGCCGCGCGCTGGACCTATAGCAGCGTGCCGTACGACGCCTGGGGACAGGCGGCGTTCGGGTTCAGCATCGACACGGCGCTGGGGTTCGATCGCAACATGTTCGACCGGCTGGTGCATTTCGCGTCGGGCCTGTGCTTCGCCCGGCCGCTGGTCGAGATCGGGGTGCGCTATGCCGGGCTGACGCGGCGGATGGCGATCCTGGTCATGGTGCTCGCCGTGCTGGCGATCGGCGCGCTCTACGAGATCTTCGAATGGATGCTGACCATCGGCATGAATGCCGAGGCGGCGGACCAGTATAACGGGCAGCAGGGCGATATGTTCGACGCGCCCAAGGACATGGCGATGGCGTTGCTCGGCAGCCTGGTGCCGCTGGTCTGGCGCCGCGCGCTGCTCAGTGTCCCGCAGCGGCCGGATCGTTCGCCACCGGCCCCTTCGGCTTCTTGAGGAACAGCACCAGCGGGATTGCGAGCGCGGTGACGATCATCATCGCCTTGAAGTCGTTGAGATAGGCGATCATCGCCGCCTGCCGCGTCACTTCCGCATTGGCGATCGCAAGGATCGCGTCGGTCGACCCGCCCAGATCGGCGAGCAGGCCGGGGTCGAGCGTCTGAAGCCGTTCGGGCGTGATATGCTGGGCAAGGTCGGCGTGGCTTGTCTGGGTGCTGCGCGCGAGGACGGTGGTCACCAGCGAGATGCCGATCGATGCGCCGATGCTGCGCGACAGGTTCGTCAGGCTGGCGCCCTCGGTCCGCAGATGCGGGGAGAGGGTGGCGAAGGCCATGCCGTTGAGCGGCATGAAGATCAGACCCATGCCCAGCCCCTGAATGAAGCCCGAGACGATGAAGGGCGTGCTGCCCATCTCGAGCGTCCATTGCGTCATGTCGTAGAGCGACCAGGCGGCGAGCGCGAAACCGGTCGCGACCGCGATGCGCGGATCGAGGCCACGCGCGATCAGCCGGGCGGACAGCGCCATCGTCACCAGCACGCCGACGCCGCGCGGCATCAGCAAGAGGCCGGTGTCGATTACCGGATAGCCGTAGAGATTCTGGAGCATCGGCGGGAGCAGCGCCATCGTCGCCATCATCACCACGCCCACCACCTGCATGAAGGCGAGGGCGGTCACGAGGTTGCGGTTCTTCCACAGCGCGCGTTCGAACATTGGGTTCTTGCCCGTCGCCATGTGCACGGCGAACATCCACAGCGCGATGACCGCGGCGAGCATCTCGACCCAGATCTCGGCCGAGCTGAACCAGTCCTCCCCCTGGCCGCGGTCGAGCATCAGCTGCAGCGCACCGATCCCGATGGCGAGGAGCGAGAAGCCGAACACGTCGAACCCGCGCTTGCGCTTCGGGCGGCTGGGGAGGAGCCACCACAGGATGCCGAGGCAGATCAGCCCGAGCGGCAGGTTGACGTAGAACACCCAGCGCCAGTTGAAATTCTCGGTCAGATACCCGCCGAGCACGGGGCCCAGGATCGGGCCGATCATGATGCCCATGCCCCACACGGCCATCGCACGCTGCTGGTCCTTGGGCTCGTTGATGTCGAGCATCACCGTCTGGCTGAGCGGGTTCATGAATGCCGCGGAGATGCCCTGAAGCACGCGGAAAGCGACCATCTCCTCGAGATTCTGGGCCGCGCCGCAAAGGGCTGACGAGAGGATGAAGCCGATAATCGCGAGCAGGAACAGGTTGCGCGAGCCGATCCGGTCGGAGACCCAGCCGGTGATCGGGATCGCGATCGCCGATGCGACGATATAGCTGGTCAGCACCCAGGTGATCGTGTCTGCCGTCGCGCCGAGCGAGGTCTGCATGTGCGGCAGCGCGACATTGGCGATGGTGGTGTCGAGGATCTGGATGATCGTCGCCAGCATCACGCCGAAGGTGAGCAGGCCTTTGTTGCGCACCGGCAGCGCCGCGCCCGATGGCGCGGGCGGGGCCGGGGGGGCGCTGTCGGGTGTGGCGGCTGCGCTGGCCACGGGCTTACTTGCGGATGTCCACCGTCACGTCGGCCGAGAGGCCGGCGATGAGCTGGCGCGGGCTCTTCTCGTCGATCGCGATGCGCACCGGCACGCGCTGGGTGACCTTGACCCAGTTGCCGTTGGCGTTCTGCGCCGGAAGGACCGCGAACTCGCTGCCGGTGCCCGCGCCGATCGACGCGACATGGCCCTTGAGCTTGAGGCCCGGATAGGCGTCGAAGCTCACTTCGGCCGGTTGGCCCACGCGCATCTTGTTGAGGTCGGTTTCCTTGAAGTTCGCCTCGACCCACGAGCCGTCGGAACGGTCGCCCGCGCGGACGACGGTGACGGCGGGGAGGCCCGACATCATCATCTGCCCGACCTGAAGCCGGTCCGCCTGGCTGACGATGCCGTCGACCGGCGCGTAGCGGGCGGTGCGCGACAGATCGAGCGCGGCCTTGTCGCGCTGGGCGCGCGCGGCGGCGATGGCGGGATTGACGCCCGGAACCGCAGACCCGTCGGCAAGCTTGGAGCGTGCCTCGGCGGCGCTGGCGACCGCGCTCTGGTAGCTGGCGCGCGCCTGCTCGACCGCGTGCTGCGCCTGTTCGTAGCGGGCGCGGGTGGTGAAGCCGCGGTCCATCAGCGCCTTCTGGCGATCATAGTCTTCCTGTGCGGAGGCGATGCGGTCGCGCGCGGCCTGGATGTCGGCACCGGTGCCGGCATAGCTCGCCTGGAGCGTGCCCACCTGAACCTGCGCATTGGCGATCGCGGCGTTCGCCTGCTCGAGCGCGATGCGATACGGTTCCGGATCGATGCGGAAGAGCAGGTCACCGGCCTTGACCGGCTGGTTCTCCTTCACCGCCACCTCGACGATGCGGCCGGCGACGTCGCTGGCGACCGAGACCTTGTCCTGCTGGACATAGGCATTGTCGGTCGAGACGGAGCCGCCCGACAGTGTCCACCAGCTCCCCACCGCAGCGACCAGCAGCAGCGGCACGCCGAACATCAGGATCGGACGCAGCCAGCGGCGCTTGCGCGGGGCGGTTTCCGGGACAATCTCGATCGCCTCAGCGGTGTCGATCTTGGGATCTGCGTCAGCCATTGGCGGCCTTTCGGGTCTCATCGAGGGTGAGGTTGGCGTGGAGCACGGCGAGCGCGGCGTGCATCTGCTCGCGCTCATTGGAGGTGATGCCGGTCATCATCTCGTCGAACATCGCGTCGGCGAGCGAACGGAGCTGCGCGAGCACCGGCTGCGCCTTCTCGGTCAGATGGATGCGCCAGACGCGGCGGTCGGCCGGATCGCGGCGCCGTTCGACCAGCCCGGCTTCCTCCAGCCGGTCGATCATGCGGCCGACCGTGATCGGCTCGATCTCCAGCAGCTCGGCGAGCATGCCCTGGTTGCTGCCCTCGTGCCGCTTGAGCATCGAAAGCGTGCGCCATTGCGCGCGGGTGACGCCGATCAGGCGCGCGCGCTCGTCGAAGCGCTTGCGCATCAGGCGCGAGATGTCGCTGATCAAAAAGCCAAGTGAGTCGGTCATGACCTGCGATATAATAAGCATGCTTATATAATGCGAGGCTCACGAATTGCATTGTTCGGATTGGCGATTGCAGCTTGTGCAACCAGCGAGGGTTTCATGGTGCGGGAAAGTACGGCATGCCCCTGGGCCATGCAGACTCAGACGTTCGAAAGCTTCGACGGCACGCCAATCGCGTGGCGCGAGATGGGTGAGGGCAGGCCGGTGGTGCTGATCCACGGCTATTTCTCCGACGCCAACACCAACTGGATCAAATACGGCACCGCGGCGAAGCTGGTCGCGGCCGGGTTCCGGGTGATCATGCCCGACCTGCGCGCGCATGGTGAGAGCGCCAAGCCGCATGGGAGCGAGGCCTATCCGCCCGACGCGCTGGCCATGGATGCGGAGGCGTTCATCGCGCACCTTGGCCTCACCGATTATGATCTGGGCGGCTATTCGCTGGGCGCGCGAACCACGGTGCGCGTGCTGGCCCGCGGAATCGCACCCCGGCCGCGCCGCGTGGTGCTGTCGGGGCTGGGCGATGAGGGCGTGGTCGATACCGGACGGCGCGCGGGCTTCTTCCGCCGGGTGCTGACCAACTTCGGCAGCTTCAAGCATGGCGACAAGGAGTTCATGTCGCAGGCATTCCTCAAGACCACGGGCGGCGATCCGGTTGCATTGCTCGGTATCCTCGACACGTTCGTGGATACGCCCGAGGCCGAGGTCGCGAAATTCGACCTGCCGGTGCTCGTCGTCGGCGGCGCGGCGGACGACGAGGTGGGATCGTTCGAGGGGCTGGTCGAAATGCTGCCCGACGGCCGTTTCGTGGAGATCCCCGGCAACCACATGAGTGCAGTGACGCGCGCCGAGCTGGGCGACGCGATCGTATCATTTCTGACTGCTTGACCCGTCCCGAGGGCGGGAGCAGTGTCCGCCGCATTCACAAAACACGAGTCTTTGAGGGGCCCATGATCCGCACCGGAATTTCGACGATCGCGCTTGCCATGCTGCTGGCAGCGCCTGCCGTGGCGCAAGAGAAGGCGGCTCCCGCCGCCGGCGCCGCAACACCGGCAGCCGCCGACGCGTTCCTGAAGCAGGCCGCCAAGGAATATGACGAGTTCTCGCAGGACGATGCGCGGATCCAGTGGCTCTACGCGACCTATATCAATGACGACACGTCGGCGCTGGTGGCCAAGAGCGGGGCCAAGGGCACCGAGATGGCGGTGCGCTTCGCGCTCGAGGCGGCGAAGTACGAGAAGGTGAAGGGCCTGTCGCCCGACACCAGGCGCCAGCTCGATATCCTGCGCAGCGGTATCACGTCGCCCGCGCCGACGCGGGCGGGTGCGGCGACGGCCCTGTCCAAGCTGCAGACCGACATGCAGACCGTCTATGGCACCGGCAAGGGCACGCTGAAGGGCGAGGCGATCAACGGCAGCGACATCGAAGCGGCGATGGGGACCAACCGCAACCCCGCCGAGCTCAAGGAGATGTGGACCAGCTGGCACGACAATGTCGGCGCGCCGCAGCGGGGCGACTATCAGCGTGCGGCGGGCCTGCTCAACGAGGGTGCGCGCGAGCTGGGCTTCAAGGATGTCGGCGCGATGTGGCGGTCGAACTACGACATGCCGCCCGAAGAGTTCGCCAAGCTTACCGACAAGCTCTGGAACGAGGTGAAGCCGCTCTACGAGTCGCTCCACACCTATGTCCGCTGGAAGCTCAACGAGAAATATGGCGATGCCGTCCAGTCCAAGACCGGACCGATCCGCGCCGACCTGCTCGGCAATATGTGGGCGCAGGAATGGGGCAACATCTACGACCTCGTCGCGCCGCCGGGATCGGGTGATCTGGGCTATGACGTCACCGACCTGTTGAACGCGAAGAAATATGACGCGATCAAGATGGTGAAGACCGGCGAGGGCTTCTACTCCTCGCTGGGCCTCGCGCCGATGCCCGACACCTTCTGGAAGCGCTCCCAGTTCGTGAAGCCCGCCGACCGCGAGGTCCAGTGCCATGCCTCGGCGTGGAATCTCGACAATGTCGACGATCTGCGCATCAAGATGTGCATCAAGGTGAATGGCGACGACTTCGTCACGATCCACCATGAGCTGGGCCATAACTACTATCAGCGCGCGTACAACAAGCTGCCGCTGATCTACCGCAACGGCGCCAATGACGGCTTCCACGAGGCGATCGGTGACTTCGTCGCGCTGTCGATCACGCCGGACTATCTCGTCTCGATCGGCCTGCTCGACGCGGACAAGGTGCCGAGCGCGGACAAGGACACCGGTTTGCTGCTGCGTCAGGCGATGGACAAGGTCGCGTTCCTGCCGTTCGGCCTGCTGATCGACAAGTGGCGCTGGGGCGTGTTCTCCGGCGGGATCAAGCCGACCGGCTATCAGGGCGCATGGGATGCGCTGCGGCTGCAATATCAGGGCATCACGCCGCCGGTGGCGCGCGACGAGACCAAGTTCGATCCGGGCGCGAAATACCACATTCCGGCGAACGTGCCCTACACCCGCTACTTCCTGGCGCGGCTGCTGCAGTTCCAGTTCTACAAGGCGGCGTGCGACCAGGCGGGCTGGAAGGGGCCGCTCCACCGCTGCTCCTTCTACGGCAACAAGGAAGTCGGCACGAAGCTCGACGCGATGCTCGAAATGGGTGCGTCGAAGCCGTGGCCGGACGCGCTCGAAGCGTTCACCGGCAGCCGCGAGATGAGCGGCGCCGCGATGGTCGAGTATTTCGCGCCGCTGAAGGCGTGGCTCGACGAGCAGAACAAGGGCAAGCCGACCGGCTGGTAAGCTGCTCGACCGGTGAAACGGAAATGGCCGCCGCGGGGATGCCCGCGGCGGCCGTATTCGTTCCGGTCAGGTCCGGATCGGGCCCTGATCAGGCCTTGTCCTTGTCCTTGGCCTTTGGCTTGGCCGCGGCGGTGTCGGTAGGCCCGCCGGCGCCTTTCTTGACCGCGTAGAAGATCCCTACTGCGGCCGCGCCGATCGCGGCGACACCGCCGATCACGGAAGCGAAGAAGTTGCGGTCGCCCATCTGTTCGCGCTTCTCGGCGGCGAACTGGACCGGCGCGGATTCCTTGACGGTGTGGGCTGCCGATTGTGCCGCGGCGCTGACCTTGGCGGCCGCGGCTTGCGCTGCCGCGCGGGGCGCGCTGGGTGCGGCCTTGGGCTTGGCGGGCGCCTTGGGCTTTGCGGGGGCTGTGGCAGGCTTGCGCGCAGCGGCCTTGCGCCGGGCCGGGGGCGCCTTGTCCGCCGCAGCCTTGGCGGGGGCCTTGGCCGGGGCGGTGGTTTCCGCCTTGGGCGCGGCCGCAGGCTTTGCTGCCTTGGGCTTGGCGGCCGGTTTCTTTGCCGGTGCCTTCTTGGCGGCGGGCTTCTTTGCGGGCGCGGTCTCGGCCCCTTCAGTCGTCGGCTTGGTCGGGGCCTTGGCCATCACGATCCTCCAGTGGTTTCGTGTCTGTAACCACCGTGAAGCAAATCGGTTTCCGCGGTCAATGCGGGATGGTTACCGGAAAGGGCGGCGCGTAGCCGCCGCCGTTCACCGGAACGGCGGCTCGTTAAACGCGCGCAGCTTGCGCGAATGGAGCTTGGCGCCCTCGCGGCGGAGCTGCTCGCACGCCTCGATCCCGATCTTGAGATGCTCGGCGATCGCGCGTTCGTAGAAGCGGTTGGCCTGGCCGGGCAGCTTGAGCTCGCCATGGAGCGGCTTGTCCGAAACGCAGAGCAGCGTGCCGTAGGGGACGCGGAAGCGATAGCCCTGCGCGGCGAGCGTGGCGCTTTCCATGTCCACCCCGACCGCACGGCTGAGCGAGAAGCGCAGCGCCGAGCGCGAGAAGCGCAGCTCCCAGTTGCGATCGTCGGTGGTGACGATCGTGCCGGTACGCAGGCGGCGCTTGAGCTCCTCGCCCGACTGGCCCGACACCGTCTCGGCTGCGCGGGCAAGCGCCTGCTGCACCTCGGCGATGGCGGGGACGGGGATCTCAGGCGGAAGCACATCGTCGAGGACGTGATCGTCGCGCAGATAAGCGTGCGCCAGTACATAGTCGCCGATCCGCTGGCTGGGGCGCAGGCCGCCGCAATGGCCGATCATCATCCACGCCTCGGGCCGCAGCACCGCGAGGTGATCGGTGATCGTCTTCGCGTTCGACGGCCCGACACCGATGTTCACCAGCGTGATGCCGGTGCCGTCTTCGGCCATCAGGTGCCAGGCCGGCATCTGGTGCCGGCGCCAGGCGCCGTCGGTCAGCAGCGTTTCGGGATCGTCGCCCGCGCGGATGACGATGCCGCCGGGGCCGGAAACGCCGGTGAAGCGGCTGGCCTCTCCCGCCTCGTTCGCACCGAGCTGGGCACACGCCCAGCGAACGAATTCATCGACATAGCGATGATAGTTGGTGAACAATATGTACTGCTGGCTGTGCTCCGACGGGGTGCCGGTATAGTGGCGCAGCCGCGCGAGGCTGAAGTCGGTGCGCAGCCCGTCGAACAATGCGAGCGGGCGCGTCTGGTCGAGGCTGATCCAGGTGCCGTCGGCGATCTCGTCGCCGATATGCGCCAGCTCGGTTGCGGGGAAATGGCGGGCCAGTTCGAGCGCCGATACCTCGTCCAGCCGCAGCGCATGGCCGGGGTCGAGCACATAGGGGAAGGGGATTTCCTGCCGCCCGGGGACGGCCGAAACCTCGACGTCATAATCCTCGATCAGCAGCGTCAGCTGCTCGATCAGATATTTGGCGAACATCGCCGGCTTGGTCACGCTGATCGCATATTCGCCGGGCGTGACGAGGCGGCCGAAGCTGCGCGCTGGCGTCGGGCGGTCGCTTTCGTTGCGATAGATGACGCGGATCTCGGGATAGGCGAAGCTGCCGTCCTTGCGGCGCTCCGGATCGGGCGCGGCGCCCTTGGTGAGATAGAGGTCGAGGGCGTCCTGAAGGCGGGTGACGGACGCGGTGTAGAGCCGATCCAGTTCGGCGACGATGTTTTCTGCTGTTGTCATCTTCCACGGCTAATGCGCCAAGATGACATTAGCAAGTCCGGCAGGCGCCCGAAATGTGACGCGCGGGCCGGACCCGCGCGCCCTGCCGCTTGATTGGCCCGCTTACTTGGCCTCTTCTTTCTCGCGCAGCTTGCTGATGCCATAGGCGGCGCCCGCGACTGCGGCGGCGGCGCCCGCCGCGACCGCGGCGGTGGCTGCGGGGTGTTTCCGGGCGGTATCGATCGCGCTGTTCACTGCCTCGGTCACCGCTTCGCGGGCATCGGCGAGCGCATCCCGGGTACGGTCGAGCAACTTCTCTTCGGCTTCGATCTCAGGCACGGGCGGCGTGGTTTCTTCCATCATCACGCGTCTCCTTTCCATCGACAGAACCGCTTGCGGACGCGCCGGTTCCCCCAAAGGGGGTAGACCGTCGCGCCTGCGAAACGGTCGAACCGATCAGAGATGCTCGAGCAGATACTCGGCCGAGCTGACCTTGAACTCGCCCGGTGCCTCGACGTGCAGCTGTTCGACCACGCCGTCATTGACCAGCATCGAGAAACGCTGGCCGCGCGTGCCGAGGCCGAACTTGCTGCCGTCCATCTCCAGGCCCACCGCCTGCGCAAAGGCGCCGTTGCCATCGGCAAGCATCGTCACGTCGCCGGCATCGGCGCTCTTGCCCCATGCGCCCATCACGAACGCGTCGTTGACCGCGGTGCAGGCGATCTCGTCCACGCCCTTGGCCTTGAGCTCGGCCGCCTTCTCGACATAGCCGGGCAGGTGGCGCGCCGAGCAGGTCGGGGTGAAGGCGCCGGGGACCGAGAAGAGCGCGACCTTGCGGCCCGCGAAGAACTCGTCCGAGCTGACCTGTTCCGGGCCGTTTTCGGTGGGCTTGACGAAAATGGTGCTGGGCACGCGGTCGCCGATCTGGATGGACATGCTGAATCTCCTCTCGCACCGCGACATGCGGGCCGTGCCTCAATTGGCGCACGGCGCGGCTTTTTCAAGCGTGGCGGAGCCGATCGGCTGCCGATATGTTGAGCGGATATGGAGTCCTCAGCGTACCTTACCGGCCAGATCCTGCTCGCCTTGCCCGGGATCGGCGATCCGCGGTTCGAACGCGCCGTGATCGCTATGTGCGCGCATGACGAACATGGCGCGCTCGGCATCGGAATCGGCCAGACCGTATCGGGCCTTGGCCTGCACGAACTACTCGGACAGTTCGAGATCGATCCCGGCGAGGCACCCGATGCGCCGGTGCATTTCGGCGGGCCGGTCGAGCCGCGGCGGGGCTTCGTGCTCCACTCGCCCGATTGGGGCGGGCAGGACACGGTAGATGTCGCGGGGCGCTGGGCGCTGTCGGGGACGATCGACGTGCTCCGCGCGATCGCCGAGGGCAAGGGGCCGGCGCACTGGCTGGTCGCACTGGGCTATGCCGGCTGGGGCGAGGGACAGCTGGACGAGGAGATGACGCGTCACGGCTGGTTCAATGTGCCGGGGGCGATCGACCTGCTCTACGACGTCGATGTCTATCAGCGCTGGGAACAGGGGTTTGCGCGCGAGGGGATCGACCCGCGGCTGCTCGCGCCGGTGACGGGGACGGCCTAGCTCGCGTACCGCGCGGCCAGGGTCGCGACGGCATCCCGCATGGCGCCGCGCAGCTCGGGCGGCGCCAGCACTTCGACCTCGATGCCCAGCTTGAGCAGCTCGCGCACGGCGTGGTCGATCGTCTCGATCGGGATCGTCGCCTGCACCCAGCCATCCGCGCCGGGCGGGCAGGCGGTGCGGCGCGCCATCTCGACCGCGGCAGCGGCGAGGACGGGCAATCGTTCCATGCCCAGCGGCGTGAGGCGGAGCGTTGCGGTGCCCCGATACAGGCTTGCCTCGAACGCGCGGACGCTGGCGGTCCAGTGTGCGGCGAGGTCGAAGTCTGCGGGGCGTTCGAACGGCTCGCCGGTCAGGTCGAGTGCGCGGATCGCATCGACGCGCCAGGTGCGCGGCACCGAGCGGCCGGCCGCGACGAGGTACCAGATGCCTCCCTTGAGGACGAGGCCGAGCGGCGAAAGGATGCGCTCGGTCGTGGCGCTCCAGCTTTCATACTGCACCCGGATGCGTTCGGCGCCCCATACTGCGGCGGCGAGGCGGGGCAGGAAGGCGAGGTCGCTCGCGGTGCGATACCAGTCGATCGGATCGAGATGGAAGCGCGCGGCAACGCGCGAGGCATCGGCGCGGCGGGCGGAGGGGAGGGCGGCGAGCAGCTTGAGCCGCGCCGCCGCGGTGGATTCGCCCAGGCCCAGTTCGGCCGCGGGGCCCTCCAGCCCGGAGAGGAACAGCGACTCCGCCTCGGCCGGGGTCATGCCGGTCAGGCGCGTCGTATAGCCCTCGAGCAGCTGGAACCCGCCGTCGCGTCCGCGATCGGCATAGACCGGGACGCCCGAGGCGCTGAGGTCGTCGATGTCGCGATAGATGGTGCGCACCGATACTTCGAACTCGTCGGCCAGCGTCTGCGCGGTCATGCGGCCGCGCGCCTGTAGCAGCAGAAGGATCGAAACGAGGCGGCTCGCACGCATTTCGGTTTCATAGCAGAAATAACTGACAAAAGATGTCAGCTTTAGGGGCGCAATGTCCGGTCAGTCGCAATCGACCGGAGGCTTCACAACATGGATACCCAAACGCGCCGGGGTGCGCTTGTTCAGGCATTGGGGCTGGCCGCGGCCGGCGGGCTGCTGGCTCAGGGCTTTCGTGCCGAAGCGGCGGGGCTGGCATCGGAGGGGCCGGAATCGGATTGGGCCTGGCTTGCGGGAAGCTGGAAGGTGCGGCACCGCCGCCTCAAGTCGCGGCTGACCGGCAGCACCGAATGGCAGGAATTCGACGGCAGCTGCGTCAACTGGCCGCTGATGGGCGGCGCGGCGAATGTCGATGACAATGTGATCGCACTGCCCGCGGGCGATTATCACGGCGTCAGCGTGCGCTGCTATCATCCGGAACGGCGCCAATGGGGCATCTGGTGGATCGATTCCCGCTACGCCCGGATGGAGCCGCCGGTGTGGGGCGGGTTCCGGAACGGCATCGGCACCTTCATGGGCGAGGATAGCCATGAAGGCACGCCGGTGACGGCGATGTTCCGCTGGTCCGCGATCACCGCGACCTCGGCGCATTGGGAGCAGGCCTTTTCCACCGACGGCGGCAAGAGCTGGGAGAGCAACTGGCACATGGATTTCACCCGCATCGCAGCGTGAATCGGGCACGGCACACCGGCCAGCGTGAATGGCATATAAAGATATCTTTATGTTTCATTTGCGCTGGCGCGGCTTATTCGCTAGGGGCGCGGCGATGCCGCCGGGATTCCCGGCGCCAGGATGATTCATCACCGGAGAACCAGCGTGGCCACCGTGCTCGAAAAGACCGATTACGTCGTCAAGGACATCTCGCTCGCCGATTTCGGCCGCGCCGAGATCAACATCGCCGAAACCGAGATGCCCGGCCTGATGGCGCTGCGCACCGAATTCGGCGCGAGCAAGCCGCTCAAGGGCGCGCGCATCACCGGCTCGCTGCACATGACGATCCAGACCGCGGTGCTGATCGAGACGCTGGCCGAGCTCGGCGCCGAGATCCGCTGGGCTTCGTGCAACATCTTCTCGACCCAGGATCACGCCGCTGCTGCGATCGCCGCGGCGGGCATCCCGGTGTTCGCGATCAAGGGTGAGACGCTCGAGGAATATTGGGACTATGTCGTCCGCATCTTCGACTGGGGCACCGACACCACCTGCAACATGATCCTCGACGACGGCGGCGACGCCACGATGTTCGCGCTGTGGGGTGCGCGCGTCGAGGCGGGTGAAGCGCTGTTCACCCCGACCAACGAGGAAGAGGAAATCTTCGTCGCGACGCTGAAGCGCTTCCTCGCCGAGCGTCCGGGCTACCTCACCAAGACCGTCCAGACGATCAAGGGCGTGTCGGAAGAGACCACCACCGGCGTCCATCGCCTGTACGAGCTGGCCAAGAAGGGCAAGCTCCCGTTCCCGGCGATCAACGTCAACGACAGCGTCACCAAGTCGAAGTTCGACAACCTCTATGGCTGCAAGGAATCGCTGGTCGACGCGATCCGCCGCGGTACCGACGTGATGCTGGCCGGCAAGGTCGCCTGCGTCGCCGGCTTCGGCGATGTCGGCAAGGGTTCGGCCGCGTCGCTCCGCAACGGCGGTGCGCGCGTGCTGGTCACCGAAATCGACCCGATCTGCGCGCTGCAGGCGGCGATGGAAGGCTATGAAGTCGTGACGATGGAAGAGGCGGCGACCCGCGCCGACATCTTCTGCACCGCGACCGGCAACGCCGACGTCATCACCGTCGACCATATGCGCGCGATGAAGCCGATGGCGATCGTCTGCAACATCGGCCACTTCGACAGCGAGATCCAGATCGCCGGTCTCAACAACATGAAGTGGACCGAGGTGAAGCCGCAGGTCGACCTGGTCGAGTTCCCCGACGGCAAGCAGATCATCATCCTGTCGAAGGGCCGCCTGGTGAACCTCGGCAACGCGACCGGCCACCCGTCGTTCGTGATGTCGTCGTCCTTCACCAACCAGGTGCTGGCGCAGATCGAGCTGTGGACCAAGGCGGACGAGTACAAGAACGAAGTCTATGTCCTGCCCAAGCACCTCGACGAGAAGGTCGCGGCGCTTCACCTCGAAAAGCTGGGCGTGAAGCTGTCGAAGCTCAGCCAGCAGCAGGCCGATTACATCGGCGTGCCGGTGGAAGGTCCGTTCAAGCCGGATCACTACCGCTACTAAGGTTCGCAATGGCCGGCAAAGCCCGGCTGCCGAAACGAAAGAGGGCGCGTCCGGCAACGGGCGCGCCCTTCTTCGTGTCCGCTGTTTACGAATTGGGAAGGGGTTTTCGGCAGGTGTGATACAGGCGCAACACTCTGCCGGAAATCGGTGGCGGAGGGTTGCACGATGCAACCCGATGGGAGCATCGAAGCCCATTGAGGGAAAATCACAAAAGGGATCAGGTATGAGTTCGCTCCATTCCCGTAAGGCTGGCTACCGCCTTGCCACTTCGTTTACCGCCATCATCCTTGCCGGCGCCGCACCTGCTTTTGCGCAGGACAGCGCGCAGGACATGTCCGCGGGCCAAAGCGAAGCGCCCGAGGCCAGTGAGACGGTTGTCATCACCGGCTCGCGCATCGCGCGCCCCGAACTGTCGCTGCCGAACCCGGTTCAGGTCATTTCGGCCGAGGCGATCGAGCAGTCGGGCAAGACCAACCTGACGGACTTCCTGGTCGACAATCCGGCGCTGCTGGGGTCGCAAAGCAACATCCAGGTTGCCGGTTCGAACCTGAGCGGCGGCGCGCAGAATGTCGGCGTGAACTTCCTCAACCTGCGCAACCTCGGCACCAGCCGTACGCTGGTGCTGGTCGATGGACGGCGGCACGTCGCCGGCTATCCGGGTATTGCGGCGGTCGATATCAATACGATCCCGACCGACCTCGTCCAGAGCGTCGACGTCCTGACCGGTGGCGCATCGGCCATTTACGGCGCGGATGGCGTGAGCGGCGTGGTCAACTTCATCCTCAAGCGGGATTTCGAAGGGCTGCGTCTTCGTGCGCAGAACGGGATCTCGCAGCGTGGCGACGCGGGCTCGCGCTTTGTCGGGGTGACCGCCGGCAAGAACTTTGCCGACGGACGCGGCAACATCACCGCCACCTATGAATTCCAGGAAACCGACCGGTTCAGCCAGCGCAACCGGCTCAACTATGGAAAGACCGGGCCGAGCTACACCTTCGCGCGCAATCCGGCCGACGGCGCTCCGGGCAGCGCAGGCGATAACCCCAATGTTCCCGACCGCGTGCTGCTGACCGGCCTGCGCTGGGCGGACAGCTCGATGGGCGGCGCCATCGACTTCGGGCAGGATTTCGTGCCCGACTTCACCGGCGAGGGTGGCGTATATGATCCGGGCACCTATGTCCCCGGCACCGCGTTCACGATCGGCGGGTCGAGCACCCCGCGCGAAAGCTATTATGGCGACTTCACGCCGTATAGCCGCCGCCACATCGCACAGGTGTTCGGCCGCTACGAATTCAGCCCAGCGTTCGAAGTCTATGCCGAAGCCAAGTACGTCAAGTCGAAGGCGGTCACCCAGGCTCAGCCGAGCTATGACCTCTACACCACGCTGTTCGCGGACAATTTCTTCCTGAATCAGCGCTTTGGCGCGGCGGTCACCGGCGATGCCTGGTTCAGCCGCGACAATTTCGACTTCGGCATCCGCCAGTATGAGATGGAGCGCGAACTGTGGCGCACCGTCGTCGGCTTCAAGGGCGACCTGGGGTCGAACCTCAAATACGACGTGTCCTATGTGTTCGGTCAGTCGACCCAGCACGGCACCAACCGGAACGACCGCATCGCCGACCGTTACTATGCCGCGCTCGATGCGGTTTCGGATGGTCGCGGCGGTGTGACCTGCCGGATCAACCTGCCGGGCCAGACGACGATCAACGGCGAGAGCCTGGGCAACCCTGTCGTCTATACGGGCGCGCCCAAGAGCTTCCAGGCGGGGCAGTGCGTGCCGCTGAACATCCTGGGCAACGGCACCCCGTCGCAGGCGGCGCTGGACTTCGTCACCGTCGACCACACCAGCTGGTCGCGGATTAGCCAGCATGTCGTCTCGGCGGTGCTGTCGGGCGATACCGGTGCGTTCTTCAAGCTGCCCGGCGGAGCCGTCGGTTTCGCGGTCGGCGCCGAATATCGCAAGGAAGAGAGCCGGTTCGTCCCGTCCGCTGAATCGCAGGCCGGCCTGCTGATCGACGATTCGCAGGCATCGATCGACAGCGGCGAGTTCGACGTCAAGGAAGTGTTCGGCGAGATCAACCTGCCGATCCTGGCCGACATGCCGTTCGCGCAGAACCTCTCGATCGGCGCAGCGGTCCGCTATTCGGACTATTCGTCGGTAGGCAGCACCACGACGTGGAACGTCAGCGGCAGCTACTCGCCGATCCGCGACATCACCTTCCGCGGCACCTATTCGCAGGCGGTTCGTGCGCCGAATATCAGCGAGCTGTACGCACAGCAGAGCGGCACGTTCCAGTTCATCACGGACCCGTGCGGCATCGACCGCCTGGCGGAGGGCACGCAGTATCGCGCGACCAACTGCACGACCGCGCTGACGGCGCTGGGCATCAACCCGGCGACGTTCAACCCGGCGAACAGCCCGTTCTCGCCGCAGAACAGCAGCCTGGCGGGTATCAGTGGCGGCAACCCCAATCTGCAGGAAGAAACGGCGAAGACATGGACTGCGGGCGTCGTCCTGCGGCCAAGCTTCGTGCCGGGCCTGTCGATCACCGCCGACTGGTATGACATCCGTCTGACCCAGGCGATCAACTATTCGGACGCGCAGGACATTGTCGACCTGTGCTATGATCAGCCGACGCTCAGCAACGTCTACTGCAACTCGCTCTCGCGCAGTGGCTCGACCGGGTTCATCTCGAACTATGCGATCATTCCGCAGAATGTGGCTTCCTATGAAACCGCAGGACTGGATGTGACGCTGAACTACCGGTTCGAGCCGTTCGACAATGCCGGGACGTTCAACATCCGCTTTTCCGGTAACTATCTGAACAAGCTTCAGTTCGTTCCGGCACTGGGTGCGGACACGGAGGATCAGCTGGACGAGCCGGGCTTCGCGCGCAGTGGCACCACGCCGCTGGCACCGAAGTACAGCGCGACCTTCGACCTTGGCTGGAAGAAGGGCGGGCTCTCGCTCAACTACGGCATCAACTGGTGGACCAAGACCCGCCGGGTGACGCGTGATCAGCAGGCGGCGAACCCCGACTATATCGAGCCCGGCTACTTCTGGTTCAAGGAGCGCTGGGAGCATGAGCTGTTCGCCAGCTACAATGTCGACGAGAAGTTCGACATCTATGCCGGTGTGAACAATCTGTTCGACAGCAAGCCCGATGTCGGCGCGGTTGCGTATCCGGTCAGCGCCGTTGGCCGTTCCTTCTTCATGGGCATCAAGGCCAAGATCTTCTGAGATCTGACCGATCCTGAAAAACGGGGGCCGGAGCGCAAGTTCCGGCCCCTTTTTCGTCTCGGCCCGGCGCTTGTGCCGTTCAGTTGAGCAGTCCGGGTTTGCGGGCGCGAAAGCATGTCCTAAGAGCCGTAGGATGCAGGACGGCGGGACCCGGTGATCGAGATTTCCAATGCTGCGGCGGTTTCCGCCGGAGCGCTTGTCGCGCTGCTCGTCGCGCTGGGCTGCGGCATGCTGTTCGCCGGGCTTCGCGCCCGGGCCCGGGCGTCGTCGCTGCTCGACGCGCACCGGCGTGCGGATGCGCTTGCCGCCAGCGCGCCGGCGCAGGCGATGGTGGTGCGCGCGGACGGGCGTGTCGAGCTGAGCGACAAGCTGGCCGATCTGCTCGGCCTGGAAACGGTGCCTGCACATCTTTCCGAGATTACCGGCAACGAGGCGGTGTTCGCTCCGGCCGAGGCTGCCGCGCTCGAACAGGATATCGCGGCGGCGCAGAAGGCCGCGCGCCCCTTCCGCGCGACGGTGCGCGCACAGGGCTCGTCGCGCACCCTGCTGATGATCGGACAGCGTGCGCCCGACGCGGTGCGGGCGCCGGGCGGCGTACTGCTATGGGTGTTCGACGCGACCGAGGCGCAGGAAGAGGTGGCGCGGCTTTCCGGCAATGCCACGCGCTATCGTGAGGCCTTCGAATCGCTGACCGGCCTTATCCAGTCGGCGCCGATGCCGATGTGGTATCGCGACCGCGATCTGCGGCTGGCGATGGTCAACAATGCCTATGTCGGCGCCGTCAACGGCAAGGACGCCGAGTCGGTGGTGAAGGCGGGGATCGAGCTGGTCGATGCGTCCGCGCCCGGCGGGCCGCTCGCCAGCTCCGCCAAGGCGCGCGAAGCTGGCCGGCCGAAGATGGTGAAGCTGCCCGCGACGATCGCGGGTGCGCGGCGGATGCTGCATATCCACGACGTGCCGCTGCCCACCGGCGGGGTCGCCGGCTTTGCGGTCGACGTCGAGGAACTGGAACGCGCGCGCGCCGGGATCAAGCGCGCGGACGACGCCCAGCGCGAGATGTTCGACCGCATGTCCGCCGGCGTCGTTCAGTTCGCCGCGGACCGCAACCTGGTCTTCTGCAACCAGCCCTTCCGGCGCATGTTCGCGATGCGGAACGAGTGGCTGGCCGACAAGCCCGAGTTCGAACGTGTGCTCGAGCGGATGCGCGAGGCCAACCGCTTGCCGGTGGTTCGCGACTTCCCCGGCTGGAAGGCCGAGCGGCGCGACTGGTTCGTCGCGGATACCGCGCGCGAGGAGAATTGGACGCTGCCCGGCGGCAATCACCTGCGCGTCGTCGCCCAGCCCTTGCCCGAGGGCGGGTTGCTGCTGTTCTTCGAGGATCTGACCGAGCAGGTCCAGCTAGCCAGCGCGCGCGACACGCTGCTGCGGGTCCGCACGGCGACCTTCGACAATCTGTTCGAGGCGCTGGGCGTGTTCACCGCGGACGGGCGGCTGCAATTGTGGAATAACCGCTTCCGCCAGCTCTGGGGCTTTGACGAGGCGTTCGTCTCCAGCCATCCGCGCGTCGATGCGCTGGCGCAGAAGGCGGGCAATCTGCTCGCCAATCCGGGGCGCGCGATCCTGATGGGCGAGCTGATCCGCGCCGCCACCGTCGAACGGCAGCAGCGCGGCGCGACGATCGAGTTCAAGGACGGCCGCTATTTCGAGGTCGCGGCGGTGCCGTTGCCCGACGGGAACGCGCTGTTCACGATGCTCGACGTTTCCGACCGCCGCCGGGTGGAGAATGCGCTGCGCGAACGCAACGATGCCTTGCAGACCGCGGACCGGGTCAAGACCGCGTTCGTCGCGAACATGAGCTATGAGCTCCGCACCCCGCTCACCTCGATCCAGGGCTTCGCCGAGATGCTCCATGGCGGCTATGCGGGCGAACTCTCGGAAAGCGGCAGCGAATATACCGAAGCGATCCTGGCATCAGTCGATCGGCTCGGCGCGCTGGTCGACGACGTGCTCGACCTGACCCGCGACGATGATTCGGTGGCGCGCGGTACGGTGGATCTCGAACTGGCGGCGGGGGCTGCGGCGGAGGCGGTGGCGCCGGCGGCCCAGGCCAAGCGGATCGAGCTGGCCGTCGAGGTGCAGGGCAGCGCGGGGATCATCCAGGGCGATGCGCGACGCATCCGCCAGACGGTCGAGCATCTGCTGCGCCATGCGGTGGCGGGGACGCCCGACAAGGGGCGTGTTCTGCTGCATATCGACGGCAGTGCCGCAGGCGCGCGGATCGTCGTTTCCGACAACGGTCCCGGCATGGCGAAGAAGCTGGCCGACAAGGCGTTCGAACGCTTTGCCCAGCCGGGGATCAGCCGCGACGGCGACCGGGCCTTGGGCCTTGGCCTGCCGCTCGCCAAGCAGTTCGTCGAGGCGCACGGCGGCACGATCGAGCTGATCTCCGAGCCGGGGCAGGGGACGATGGTGATCGTGGAGCTGCCCCGCACATGATGCGGCTTGAGGACGCGGCCGCGAGCGAGGCGCTGGGTGCGCGGCTGGCCGGGCTGGCGCGGCCGGGCGACGTGATCGCGCTGTCCGGCCAGCTGGGGGCCGGCAAGACGAGCATCGCGCGCGGGCTGCTCGCGGCGCTGGGGCTGGAGGGCGAGGCACCGAGCCCGAGCTTCGCGATCGTCCAGCCCTATGCGCCGCCCGAGGTGCGTTTCCCCGTGCTGCATGTCGATCTCTACCGCATCGACGATCCGGCCGAGACGGAAGAGCTGGGGCTGGACGACGCCCGCTATGATTCGCTGCTGATCGTCGAATGGCCCGAGCGGCTGCCGGCTGCGGCATGGGCCGATGCACTGTGGCTCACCCTGACGATCGAGCCGGACGGCGCGCGCGGCTTGACAGCGCAGGTGCCCGCGTCATGGAAGGACCGATGGTTCCTGACATGAATCCGCCCGCACGGGCGCCCTATTTCCTGGACGAGCTTGGTTGGGGGGACGGCGAGATCCTGCCGCTGGCCGGCGATGCGTCGTTCCGCCGCTATTTCCGCGTGCAGGCGCCCGGGCGCAGCGCGATCCTGATGGATGCGCCGCCGCCGCAGGAAGATCCGCGCCCCTTCATCCATGTCGCCCGCTGGCTCACCGGACGCGGGTTCGCCGCGCCGCAAATCTATGGTGAGGATCTGAATACCGGGCTGGTGCTGATCGAGGATTTCGGCGACGCCCGGCTGCGCGAGACCGTCGATGCCGCGCCCGAGAGCGAACTGCGCCTCTACGAGGCCGCGATCGACGTGCTGATCCGGCTGCGCGAGCATGACGCTGCGGATGTCGGCCCCTATGACCGCGACGTCTATCAGCGCGAAGCGGCGCTGCTCACCGACTGGTACTGTCCGGCGGTGGCGCTCGATGTCGATGTGCCCGGCTATGTCGCGGCGTGGGACGCGGTGCTCGCACCTGTGCTCGGCAGCGCGCCGGTGACGGTGCTGCGCGACTATCATGCCGAGAATCTGATGCTGATCGAGGGGAGCGAGACCTTCGGCCTGCTTGATTTCCAGGACGCGCTCGCGGGCCATCCGGCCTATGACCTCGTGTCGCTGCTGCAGGATGCCCGCCGCGACGTGCATCCCGATCTCGAGGCCGCGATGCTGGATCGCTATCGCCGGATCACCAGCGCGGACGAAACCTTCTTCGACGCCTATCATGTGCTCGGCGCGCAGCGGAACGCGAAGATCATCGGCATCTTCACCCGCCTGTGGAAGCGCGACGGCAAGCCGCGCTATCCCAGCCTGTGCCCGCGCGTCTGGGGCTATCTCGAGCGTGACCTCAGGCACCCCGCGCTGGCGCCGGTTGCTGCCTGGTTCGATGCCAATATTCCCGCGCAGCTGCGCGGCGATCCGATGGTGGTGGCGTGACCGCGAAGAAGACCCTTTCCCTGCGTCCGGTGCCGGGCGCAGCGGTGCCCGAGACGGCGATGGTGATGGCCGCGGGCCTTGGCAAACGGATGCGCCCGCTCACCGCCACGCGCCCCAAGCCGTTGATCGAAGTCGCGGGCAAGCCGCTGATCGATCATGCGTTCGACCGGCTGCGCAGCGCGGGGGTCAAACGCGCGGTGGTCAATGTCCATTATCTGGGTGACGCGCTCGAAGCGCACGTCACCCACCGGGTGAAGGACATCGAGGTCGTCGTCTCGGACGAGCGCAAGCAGTTGATGGAGACCGGCGGCGGGCTGGTTCAGGCGCGCGACCTGCTGGGCGACAAGCCGTTCATCTGCGTCAACAGCGACAATCTGTGGGTCGACGGGCCGATCGACGCGATCCGCCAGCTCGCCGCCGCCTGGGATGACGAGAAGATGGACGCGCTGCTGCTGCTCGTCCCGCTCGCCCGCGCACATTGCCATCCGGGCAACGGCGACTTCCATCTCGATGCGTTCGGCAAGATCACTCGGCGCCGCGCGCCCGGGCGGCTGGCGCCCTTCGTCTATACCGGTGTCCAGATCCTCTCGCCGCGCGTGATCCGCGACTGGCCGGAAGGGCCGTTCTCGACCAACCTCTTCTGGCAGCGCGCGATCGAGGCGGGCCGCGCCTATGGCGTGGTGCATCAGGGCCTGTGGTTCGACGTCGGCTCGCCGCCTGCAATCGCGGCGACGGAGGCGGTGCTCGCGGATGGGTGAGGGGCGTGGCCTCCACCTCCACACCATCCCGCCACACCGGGCCTTTGCCGACGCGCTCGCGCAGGGGCTGATCCGGCGCTTCGGCGGCGATCCGTTGCGGCTGGCGCGCGGGATCGTGCTGGTGCCGACCAATCGCGCGAAGAAGGCGATCACCGACGCATTCGTCCGCGCGAGCGGCGGCGGTCTGCTGCTGCCGCGGCTGGTGGCGGTGGGCGATCCCGAACTGGACGAAGCGGCGGGGCCGTTCCTCGATCCCGCCGACGACGAAGACCCGGTTCCACCCGCAGTCGATCCGCTGCAGCGGCGGCTGATTCTCGCCCGGCTGGTGCAGGCGGGGCAGCCTGGGATCGACGCCGCGGAGGCGGTGCGGCTCGCGGGCGATCTCGGCCGCACGCTCGACCAGCTGCTGATCGAGGAGATCGATCCGCGGCGGATGCGCGACGTGGCCGCGGGCGAGCTGTCCGAGCATTGGCAGCGCTCGCTCGACCTGTTCGAAATCGTGCTGAGCAAATGGCCGCATGAGCTTGAAAAGATTGGCCGGATTGATCTGGCCGAGCGGCGCAACCAGCTGCTCGATCGCGTGTCGGCGCGGTGGCGGCGCGATCCGCCCGATCGCTTCATTTGCGCCGCGGGGATCACCACCTCGGCGCCGGCAATTGCGCGCCTGCTGCGCGTCGTTGCCGGGCTGCCGGGCGGGATGGTGGTTTTCCCGGGCCTCGATCTTGCGATGGGCGAGGCGGAATGGGCAATGCTCGGGCCGTTCGAGGCGGACCCGGCGACGGGGCGGCGCAAGCGTTCGCTGGAGACACATCCGCAATTCCACCTCAAGCTGCTGATCGACCGGATGGGCGTGCAGCGCGGCGAGATCGATCCCTGGCGCGTTGCGACCGAGCTCGACGCGCCGCCCGCGCGCAGCAAGGCGATCGCCAGCGCGATGATGCCTGCCGAACTGACCAAGGGCTGGAGCGACCTGCCCGCCGCCGAACGGCGGCTGGCCGAGGTTCGCGTACTCGAAGTCGCGACCCCGGCGGAGGAGGCGCAGGCGATTGCGCTGGCCTTGCGCGAGGCGCTGGAGACCGAAGGCCAGACCGCGGCGCTGGTGACGCCCGACCGCGCGCTGGCCAAGCGCGTCGCCGCGCATTGCGCGCGTTGGGGCCTGACACTCGACGATTCCGCGGGCGCGCCGTTGGCCAGCCAGCCGCCGGGCACCTTGCTCCTCGCGCTGGCTGAGGCGGGCGCGCAGGCCTTCGCTCCGATGGCACTGCTGGCGCTGCTCAAGCATCCGCTGGTCGCCGCGGGTGAGGAGCGGCTGGCCTGGCTCGAGGGAGCGAGGGCGCTCGACCTTGCTCTGCGCGGGCCGCGGCCTGCGGCGGGTCTGGCAGGGATCGAGGCGCATCTGTCCGATGAGGAAGGCTATGATGCGCATATCCGCCGCGAGGCGCTGGGCTGGTGGCGCCGGATCGCACCGCTGCTCGCGCCGCTGGAGGCGCTCTATGCAGGTGGCGCGGCGCCGCTGACCGGGTTGCTGGCGCAACTGCGTGAGACCGCGACTGCGCTGTGCGGGGACGCGCTATGGTCGCGGGCGGATGGGCGTGCGGCGGCGGCCCTGCTCGATGATCTGGAGCGCGAGGCTGCGCATGGCCCGGCCCTGGTCGAGCCGGAGAGCCTTGCCGCGATGCTGCGGACATTGATGGACGAGATCGCGGTTCGGCCGCCACAGGGCGGGCATCCGCGACTGGCCATCTATGGTCTGATCGAGGCGCGGCTGCAGACCGCGGACCTGCTTGTGCTGGGCGGG
Source organism: Sphingomonas sp. GW821-FHT03E12 (assembly GCF_059420685.1). NCBI lineage: Bacteria > Pseudomonadati > Pseudomonadota > Alphaproteobacteria > Sphingomonadales > Sphingomonadaceae > Sphingomonas > Sphingomonas sp. GW821-FHT03E12. Next base: position 23,686 of record NZ_JBWKUF010000009.1, on the reverse strand, counting down.
CTGAACGAGGGTGTGTGGCCGGGTCTGCCAGCACCCGATCCGTGGCTCGCACCGCGTATCCGCAGCGAGCTGGGGCTGCCGGGGCTGGAGCGGCGCATCGGCCTGTCGGCGCATGATCTGGCGATGGGGCTCGGCGCGCGTGAGGTGTTGCTCACGCGAGCGAAGCGCGACGCGGGGGCACCGACCATCGCCTCGCGCTTCTGGCTGCGGCTGGAGGCGCTGTCGGGTGGCCTGGAGCGTGCGGGCGAGCTGGAAGCATGGGCGCGCGCGCTCGACGATCCGGGTGTCTATGAACCCGCGGCGCGGCCCGAGCCGTGCCCGCCCGCTGCAATTCGCCCGCGCGTGATCCCGGTCACCGACGTCGACCGGCTCAAGGCGGATCCCTACGCCTTCTACGCCAAGCGGATGCTGCGGTTGCGCCAGCTCGACCCGGTCGATGCCGATCCCAGCGCAGCTTGGCGCGGGACGGCGGTGCACGAGGTGCTTGAGAAATGGGCGAAGCTCGATGGCTGCGATCCCGAGGCGCTGGAGCCACGCGTCCTCGATATGCTCGCCGGCGCTCACCCGATGATGCGCGCATTGTGGCAACCAAGGCTGATCGAGGCGGTGCGCTGGATCGTGCGCGAGATCGAGGCGCGGCCACAACGCCGGGTGCTGGCGGTGGAGCAGGAGGGCGCGATCGACTTTGCCGGGGTGACGCTCAAGGGCAAGTTCGACCGTATCGATGCGATGGGCGACGGCACGCTGGGCGTGGTGGACTATAAGACCGGACAGCCGCCCAGCACCAAGGCGGTGCGGGCCGGGTATAGTCTTCAGTTGGGGCTGCTCGGGCTGATCGCCGAGCGTGGCGGGTTTCAGGGGATATCCGGCCGGGCGAGCGCGTTCGAATATTGGTCGCTGGCGCGCAAGGGCGGCGAATTCGGTTACGTCCAGTCGCCGGTCGATGCTGCGGGCAAGTACGGGAAGATGTTGCCCGACGAGTTCGTGCCGACCGCCGCGGAGAATTTCACCGAGACGGCACGTGCCTATCTGACCGGCGCCGCACCCTTCACCGCCAAACTGCACCCCGAATACGCACCTTACGCAGACTATGACCAGCTGATGCGCCGTGACGAATGGTATGGCCGTGAGCGGCGTTAGCACTGGCGCGCTGCCCCCGCTGGCGGGCAATCAGGCCGCGGCGTCGCATCCGGCGGCGAGTGTGTGGCTGTCCGCCTCCGCCGGCACCGGGAAGACGCAGGTGCTGGCGGCGCGCGTCTTCCGGCTGCTGCTGCGTGGGGTCGATCCCGGTGCGATCCTGTGCCTGACCTTCACCAAGGCGGGCGCGGCCGAGATGGCGGCGCGCGTGAGTGGCCGGCTGGCGCATTGGGTGCGCGCGCCCGGCAAGGAGCTGGTCGCGGACCTCGAAGCGCTGGGCGAGGATTATGGCCCTGAGACTCGCGCCAAGGCCCGCACCTTGTTCGCCAGAGTGCTCGACGCCCCGGGCGGGGGACTGCGCATCCAGACGATCCACAGCTTTTGCCAGACGCTGCTTTCGGCCTTCCCGGTCGAGGCGGGGCTGACGCCGGGCTTCCGCCCGCTGGAGGCGCGTGAGGAGACGGCGCTGGCACGCGACACGCTGGCGGCGATGCTGTCGGATGCCGGTCGCGAGGGGCGGGACGGACTGATCGATGCGGTCGGCGCGCTCAGCCTGAGGCTGGGGGAGGGCAAGGCCGAGGCCTTCCTTCACGCCTGTGCCAAGGCGCCCGATGCGATGGCGGCGTTGCCGTCGGGCGTACAACCGTGGCTGCGACGCGCGATGAACTTGCCGCAGGGCGATGTGCTCGAGGAAGCGGCACGCTGGTGCGCCGACGACGCGTTCGATGTCGACGGGCTGCGGCGGATCGCCGATGCCAATCACGCCTGGGGCACCGCGACGGGGCAGGAAAATGCGGCGATCGCGGGCGCCTGGCTCGCGGCGGAGCCGGCGGCGCGCGTGACGATGCTGGGCGATCTGCGCAAGATCGTGCTCACCGCGAAGGACGAGCCCAAGAAGGTGTCGCCCAAGCTCGCTGCGATCGATCCGGACTATGAGTCACTCGCCGCCGAACTGGGCGAGGCGTGCATCGCGGTCACCGGGATGATCGCGCGTGCGGGCTATGCCGATCTGCTCGCGCAGGGACTGACCGCGGGGCGTGAATATGCCGCTGCCTATCAGACGGCGAAGCGCCGCGCAGGGGCGGTCGATTTCGACGATCTGATCGGCAAGACGGTCGCACTGCTCGACCAGCCCGGCATGGGCGACTGGATCCGCTTCAAGCTCGATCAGGCGACCAGCCATATCCTGATCGACGAGGCGCAGGACACCAATATCGCGCAATGGCGGATCGTCCGTGCGCTTGCCGACGAGTTCTTCGCCGGTGAGGGCGCGCACGGCGACGAGGTACGCACGCTGTTCACCGTGGGCGACTATAAACAGGCGATCTTCGGCTTCCAGGGCACCGATCCGGTCAATTTCGCCGCGGCGCATGTCCATTTCAGCGAACGGTCGGACGGCGCGCTGGAGACGCTGTCGCTGACCCACAGCTTTCGCTCGACCGCGCCGATCCTGGAGTTTGTCGATGCGGCGGTGGCGGCATTGCCCGAGCCGGGGATGGGGACCGAGTCTGAAGCGCATGCCAGCCGCGTTGCCGGGCCGGGCACCGTCACCCTGTGGCCGCCCGTGGTCGCGGGCGGCGACCCGGAGGATGAGGAAGGCTGGGTCGATGACGCGACGCGCGAGGTGGCCAACCGCATCGCCCGGCAGATCAAGGGCTGGATCGGCACGCTCGAGCTGGAGAGCAAGGGGCGGACGCTGCGGCCCGAGGATGTGATGATCCTGGTCAAGCGCCGTGGCGAGCTGGCTTCGCTGCTGGTCGCGCGGCTGCATGCCGAAGGGGTGCCTGTGGCGGGTGTCGATCGCTTGCGGTTGAATGCGCCGCTGGCGGTGCAGGATCTGCTTGCGGCGGTGCGGTTTGCCTTGCAGCCGGACGACGACCTGTCGCTTGCTGCTTTGCTGGTCTCGCCGCTGATCGGATGGACGCAGGACGAGCTGATGCACGCGGCCTTGCGCGGGCGGGGCAGCCTGTGGCGGCATCTGCGCGCGACGCAGAGCGACGAGCGGCTCGCACCGCTCTACGGTCTGCTCGCGCGTGCCGACCTGATGACGCCGCACCGTTTCCTCGAGACGATTCTGTCGGGCGAGATGGACGGGCGGCGCAAGCTGCTGCGGCGGCTGGGCAAGGAAGCGCTCGACCCGGTCGAGGAGCTGCTGACCGCGGCGCTGGGGTTCGAGGGACTGGCGACACCGACCTTGCAGCGTTTCCTCGACTGGTTCGATCGCGGCGATGTCGAGATCGTGCGCGACGCCGCGCAGCCGCAGGATGCGGTGCGGGTGATGACCGCGCATGGCGCCAAGGGGCTTCAGGCGCCCTTGGTGATCCTTGCCGACGCGACCGCCGATCCGCAGGGCGGCAATCGCGGCGATTTCGTCAAATGGGCGCCCGAGGGTCATGACGGCGCGGCGCTTCCGGTGTTCCGGCCCGGCAAGGCCGAGCGGGGCGGGCCGGTGGATACCGCAGTGAGCGAGACCGAGGCGCGCGAGCTGGAGGAACATTGGCGGCTCTTCTACGTCGCCGCCACCCGCGCCGAGGAGCGGCTGGTGATTGCAGGCGCATTGGGACCGAGGGTGAAGGGCGAGGCGCCCGGCGCAAGCTGGTATGCGGCATCGCGCGCGGCCTTCGATGCGCTTGGGATCGGGGAAGGCGAGGGCGATCGCATTTTCACCGGCCACCGTCCGCAGCCGCCGGTCGCGCGCAAACCGGCAAGAATCGCGGTTGCAGACGCTGTGGCCGCGCTGCCCGGCTGGGCAAGGCTGCCTGCTCCGGTCGAGGCGCGTCCGCCACGCCCGCTGGCGCCATCATCTTTGGGCGAGGATCTGGTCGCCGATCCGCCGCCCGGACCGGCGCTGCGCGCGGCGGCGGAGCGAGGACGACTGATCCATGCCCTGCTCGAACGCCTGCCCGCCGTTGCGGCGGACCGGCGGTCGGATGTCGCCGAGCGCTGGTTGGCGGGGGCGGGGGGCGTTGCCGATCCCTCATTGCGTGCCGAGCTGGCCAATGCTGCGCTGGGTGTGATCGCCGATCCGGGCTTCGCCGAGCTGTTCGGGCCGGAGGCACTGGCCGAAGCGCCGATCGCTGCAGTGGTTGCGGGCGGGCACGTCGTCTCGGGCACCGCAGACCGGTTGCTGGTGACCGACGACAACGTGCTGGTGATCGACTTCAAGACCGGTCGCCGCGCGCCCGAGACGCTTGAGGCGATCCCCCCCTATCATGTCCGCCAGATGGCTGCCTATGTCGCCGCGCTGGAGGTCGTCTTTCCTGGGCGACAGGTGATCGCAGGCCTGCTCTACACCGCCGGGCCGCTGCTCTATGCGCTACCCGACGATCTGATCGCGGCGCACAAGCCGGGCTTCGTGCCGGCGGAGCAAAGCTTGATCTGAAACGCTTGAGGGGGACAGCCCGTCTCCCTAATTTGCAACCAACACAAAGGAGATTTTGAAATGGCCAAGGCCGTTACCGATGCAAGCTTCGAAGCCGACGTTCTTCAGTCGGACAAGCCCGTCCTCGTCGATTTCTGGGCCGAGTGGTGCGGGCCGTGCAAGATCATCGGGCCGAGCCTGGAGGAGCTGGCCGAAGAACTGGCCGACAAGGTGACGATCGCCAAGCTCAACATCGAGGAGAATCCTGATACGCCGGGCAGCCTCGGCATCCGCGGCATCCCGACCCTGTTCGTCTACAAGGACGGCCAGAAGATCGCCCAGCAGGTCGGCATTCAGGACATCTCGACCAAGTCCAAGCTCAAGGCGTGGATCGAAAGCGTCGTCGACACGGGCGCAGCGGCCCAGGCCGGCTGATCCGTCGGCCCGTCCTGTCCTGATCGGGGGCCCGTGATCCGGCCCCCGTTTCGCTATTCAATCGCGCCAATAGTCATGCCGTTCGGCATAGACGGCGCCGATCGCGACGAGACCGGGCGGAGCAATGGTGGCCCCGCCCGTCTTCATTTCAGCGATCAGTAACGACGGCCGTAGTGATCGTACCGGTCATAGCGATCATACCGGTCGTGGCGGTCCCTCCAGCGCCGATCGCGGTGGTCACCCCAGCGATCATGGTCGCGATAGCCGGCGCGGGCGCGCGAAATCTCGCGGCGGCATTCGCGCAGTTCGCGGCGATATTCGTAGCGGTTGCGGGCGTGGCGCAGCTCGCGCTGGCATTCTCGCTGCTCCTGCCGGACCTCGCGATGCCTGGAACCATAATATTGCGCTTCGGCCGGAGCGGTCGTCGCAAGCACGCTGGCACCCAGCGTCGCTGCTAGAATCAAGATTCGCATGTCTGCTCTCCATGATCTGCCCGTCCCGCGACGGGCGACGACTCTGGATACGCCCTCGGGTCTGAACCCGTGGCGACGGCAGGCTTATCCTAGGTTCAGGTAAGCGCCGGCCTCAGCTCCGATAGTCCGCGTTGATCGAGATATAGCCATGCGTCAGGTCGCAGGTCCACACCGTGGCGCGGCCTTCGCCCAGGCCCAGCTCGATGCCGATCTCGATCTCCTCCCCCTTCAGATGCGCCGCGACCGGGGCTTCGTCATAGCCTTCGACCGCGAGGCCGCCCGATGCCACCCGCACCCCGCCGAAGGTGATGCCCAGCCGGTCGCGGTCGGCGGGTTCGCCGGCCTTGCCCACGGCCATGACGATACGCCCCCAATTGGCGTCCTCGCCCGCGATTGCGGTCTTCACCAGTGGCGAGTTGGCGACGCTGAGCGCGATGCGATGGGCGCTGGCGTCATTCTCGGCGCCGTCGACATCGATCCGGATGAACTTGGACGCGCCCTCGCCGTCACGCACGACGAGATGGGCTAGGCGCAGGCACAGGTCGGACAGGGCGGCGCGGAAGGCGTCGGCGCCGTCGCTGTCATCATCGGTGAGCGGCGCGTTGTCCGCCTTGCCGGTGGCGAAGGCGAGAACGGTGTCGCTGGTCGAGGTGTCGCTGTCGACCGTTATGCACGAGAAGCTGCGCGTGTTCGCTTCCGACAGTGCGCGCTGGAGGAAGGCGGGATCGACCGCCGCGTCGGTGAAGACATAGCCAAGCATCGTCGCCATGTCGGGCGCGATCATGCCCGATCCCTTGATGACGCCGACGAGGCTGACGGTCTTGCCGCCGACCACCGCGGTGGTGATGGCGCCCTTTTCAAAGGTGTCGGTGGTGCCGATGGTCTTGGCGACATCTTCCCAGCCGCACGGCTCCGCGGCGAAGGCGGCGTCGAGCCCGGCTTCGGCCTTGTCGATCGGGAGCGGCACGCCGATCACGCCGGTCGAGGAGACGAACACGTCCGAGGGCTGGCAGTTCAGATGTCCCGCGACCCGCGCCGCGATCGCCTCGACCGCCGCGCGGCCGCGATTGCCGGTGAAGGCGTTGCTGTTGCCGGCGTTCACGACCAGTGCGCGCGCCTTGCCCAGCACCAGCGCCTCACGGCACCATTCGACTTCCGGCGAGGGGCATTTGCTGGTGGTTGTCACGCCGGCCACGCTGGTACCCTCGTCGAGGGTGACGAAGGTCAGGTCGCAGCGGTCCCAGGTCTTGTAGTGCGCACGGGCGACCCGCAGCGTCACGCCCGCGACGGGCGGAAGGTAGGGGAAGCCGAGCGGGGCGAGGGGAGAGCGCTGCATGTCCAGTCCTACTTACTCACCGTCACCCCGGCCTTGTGCCGGGGTCCACGGTCGGGCAGGCGATGCCCTGAAATCTTGAGCGCAGCGTTTGCCGCGCGGTGGACCCCGGCACAAGGCCGGGGTGACGAGCTGGGTTAGTGAACCGCGCCCGCGGCGCTAAGCACCGCGCGGACGCTGGCGGTGGCGACATCCTCGTCGATGCCCACGCCCCAGACGGTTTGGCCGTCGGCGGTGCGGCATTCGACATAGGCGGCGGCCTGTACGCCGGTGCCGTGGCCGATCGCATGTTCGGCATAGTCGGCGATGTCGAGATCGACCCCGAAGCCCTCGCGCATCGCCGCGACGACGCTGGAGATCAGGCCGTTGCCGCGGCCGCTGACCGACTGCTGCACGCCATCCACCTCGATCACCCCGGCGAAGATGCGCTCGCCATTGGTCGCTCGCGTCTCGTCATAGGCGCCCAGGGTGAAGCGCTGCGGATGCTCGAGCCGATAGGTCTCGACGAAGGTCGCCCAGATATCCTGCGCGTTGAGCTCGCGGCTGCTCTCGTCCGCGACGCGCTGGACGTGGCGGCTGAAATCGGCCTGGAGGCGCTTGGGGAGCTTGAGGCCCTTGTCCTGCTCCAGCACCCAGGCGACGCCGCCCTTGCCCGACTGCGAGTTGACGCGGATCACCGCCTCATAGCTGCGGCCGAGATCGGCGGGATCGATCGGCAGGTAGGGAACTTCCCAGATCTGGTCGTTGCGGGCTTCCTGCGCGGCAAAGCCCTTCTTGATCGCGTCCTGATGGCTGCCCGAAAAGGCGGTGAACACCAGGTCGCCGGCATAGGGCGTGCGCGGATGGACCGGGATGTTGGTGCAATATTCGACCGTCTTCACGATCTCGTCGATGTCCGAGAAATCGAGGCCGGGATCGACGCCCTGCGTGTACATGTTCATCGCAACGGTCACGAGGTCGCAATTGCCGGTGCGCTCGCCATTGCCGAGCAGGCAGCCCTCGACGCGGTCCGCGCCGGCCATCATGCCGAGCTCCGCCGCCGCGACGCCGGTGCCGCGGTCGTTATGCGTGTGCAGCGACACCACCACCGCATCCCGGTTGGGGATGTTGCGGCAGAAATACTCGATCTGGTCGGCATAGATATTGGGCGTCGCGCACTCGACCGTCGCGGGCAGGTTGAAGATGATCGGGCACTCGACCGTGGGCTGCAGCACGTCCATGACCGCCGCGCACACCTCGACCGAGAAATCGATCTCGGCGGTCGAGAAGGTCTCGGGTGAATATTGGAAATGCCAGTCGGTGTCGGGCTGAGCGGCGGCGTTGTCGCGCAGCAGCTTCGCCGCGTCGATGGCGATCTGCTTCACCTCGGCGCGGTCCATGCCGAAGACGATCTTGCGCCAGGCCGGCGAGACCGCATTGTAGACATGGACGATGCCGGTCTTGGCGCCGCGCAGGCTCTCGAACGTCGTTTCAATGAGGTCGCGCCGGGCCTGAGTCAGCACCTGCACCGTCACATCGCCGGGAATGCGATTGTCGCGGACGAGGCCGGAGATGAAGTCGAACTCGGTCGCACCCGCGCTGGGGAAACCGACCTCGATCTCCTTGATGCCGACACGGCAGAGCAGTTCGAAGAAGCGGGTCTTCTTCTCCGCGTCCATCGGATCGATCAGCGCCTGATTGCCGTCGCGCATGTCGGTGGACAGCCAGCGCGGCGCCCGGGTGATCGTCCGCGAAGGCCATTGCCGGTCGGGCAGATCGATCTGCGGGAAGGGGCGGTACTTGACGCTGGGATCGCGCAACATGGTCATGGCTTCAACTCTTGCAGGACTTGGTGCCCGGTACGGGCGGCTTTCGGGTTGCGGTTTCGCCCTTAGGCCGTGTGCGCGGCGCAGCCGCGCTGGTTCACGCCCTAAGGGCGCGTAAGTCGTGCAAGTCGAAGCAGGCCATGAACGCCGGTCATGCCGACGCCCATAGCCCGCATGGCGCGCGCGGGGAAAGAACTATTTCTTGATCGCGCCCATTCGACGCCAGATTATTTCACGAAGGCGGCTGCGATCTTGAGATCGACCGCGTCGCTGACCAGCGGGATGGCATAGGTGATGCCGAAATCGCTGCGGCGGATCGTCACCTCCGCCTCGAACCCGACATTCTCCTTGCCGCCCATCTGAGCCGGGGTCTTGCCCGCACCATAGAAGTCGACGTCGAGCGTCACGGCCTTGGTCACGCCGTTGAGCGTGAGGTTGCCCGTCACCTTCGCTTCGTCGCCATCCTCGTCGATCACGACATTGGTGGAGATGAACTTCGCGTCGGCGGGGGCGGGGCCGAAGAAGTCGGGCTTGCCGCCGTCCTTGCCCGCGCGGAGCAGATGGCCGGTCAGGCCTTCGTTCGCGGTGATCACCTTCGACACGGGAATGGTGATGTCGACCTTTGAGGCCGCCGGATTCGCCTTGTCGAAGGTCGCGGTGCCGGTGATGCCGCCGAACAGACCCCAATAGGGGGTGAAGCCGAAATGATCGACTTCCCAGCGAACCAAAGTGTGTCCGGGATCGACGGTGTAGCTGCCGCCGGTGATCGCGGCCTTGTTCTTCGATCCCGGCAGCTGCATCTGCTGCTGGGCGACGATCGGCGTGGCAATGGCGATGCTGGCCGCGAAGGCGGCGAGGACGAGACGCATGATGAAACTCCCCTGTGTCGGAAAACCGCGCGGATTGTCGGCGTGCCGGACCGCGCGGTCAAACAACGATTCGGGAACCCTGCGTTTCCGCGCGTGGGTAGAGATCAGCTCGCCAGCGCGCCCTCGAGAACCTTGACGCGTTTGGCCTGTGCGAGCGCGTGCGCGGCGATTTCGTCGATTGCGTCATTGAGTGCGGGATAGGCCGGAGTGCCCGCCTGTGCGCGTGCGCTGGCCTCCTGCTCCAACAGGGTGACCAGCTCGACCGTCTCGCCGCGCACGGCGTCGAGATCCGCGAGCGCGATCTGCGCGGCGACCCAGGCTTCGCTGCCCATGGCAACGCCACGTGCGACCGCCACGCGCGATTCGGTTGTGGCGGCAGTCGACTGGAAGCGCTTCGCTGCGTCCGCCGCCTTCGCGCGCGTCTGCGCGATGCGCGCATCGAGCGCGGAATCGGGCGCCGCGACCGGATCGGGACGCACGGGTTCGCTATCGTCGCGGCTCTCGATCGGGCGGGGCAGGAGGGAGGGATAGCCTGTATCGGTGGCGGTACAGGCGGCCAGCATGCCGATCGGCATGACCAGTGCGGAGAGGAAAAACGAGCGTCGCATCGCGGGTTTGTCTATGATGTGAAGAAACTGTGCGCAACGGGGTTGCCTTTCCCGAAAAGCGCTTCTATCTGCGCCCCTCCACTGCGCGCCCGTAGCTCAGCTGGATAGAGCATCAGACTACGAATCTGAGGGTCGGACGTTCGAATCGTTCCGGGCGCGCCATTCAAAGCCCCGCCAGGTCTCACGACCAGGCGGGGCTTTGTTGTTTCTGGCGACTGGGCATTGAAATGCGCGGGCGACGCCTGCGCATCTGGTCCGCGCATTCTCATATATCCCCGGAATCTGCCCGTGCGGTGCGCAGGGAGGCGCCGCTGGCCTCCTGACGCCGGGATGGGCGGGACAGGCGCCTTCAGGCCCGCCTTGGCGCGCCGCTGGCCGGGAACGATCTCATACGCGCAAAGAAAAGGGCGTGCGGGCGGGGGGTACCCGGCCGCACGCCCTGAAAGGAGTGGGTGATTAGAAGTTGAAGCCGGTCGACAGCTTCACGGTCCGCGGCGGACCGTCGATGTTGAAGTTGTTCGGATCGCGCAGACCCGTCGTGGCGTTGAAGCCGTTATAGTTATAGTCGTTGAACAGGTTGATGATGTCGACACGCACCCAGACCCGTGCGTCGTCGTTCAGGAAGCCCAGCTTGAGCTCCTTGGTCGCCGACAGGTCCATCTGGCGATAGCCCCAGCGGTCGCCATTGCCGTCCGACTCGATCGCGACGACGTCCTTCGTGCCCGGCTGGCCGACGCCCGGCGTCGTTACGAAGCGCTTCAGCCAGATCGGCGAGGCGATCTGGAACTTGGTCGCGAGCGTGATGCCGCCCGGCACGTCGACCGTGCCCGCCATCACGAAGCGATGGCTGCGCACGCCCGCCGACGGACGGAAGGGATAGTCGCTGATGTCTTCGTAATCGAGCGCGAAGGTCTCGCCGAACTGCCGGTTCTCGTTCGCCTTGGTATAGGTGTAGGTGGCGTCGATGCTCCACGGCGATGCCTTGGTGTAGCGCTTGATGAGCTTCAGGAAGGCGGTGTCGGCGTTGGTCTCCAGACCGTTGTCGCCGATGATGATCGACCCGAACGGCGCAGGCGTGGAGGTGAACGGCGAGTCCGGTGCGCCGGTCGCCGGGAAGAACAGGCCGCCCGGACGACGGTTGCCCAGCATGTAGACGAAGCCGTCGCGGCTTTCGACGTGCGAATAGCCGACTTCGACTTCGAGCAGGTTGAAATTGCCGCGCAGACCCAGGCTGTACTGGTCGGAGTACGGCATCTTGATGTCGTTCTTGATGAAGCGCAGTTCGCGTCCCGCACCCGCCGGCAGGCCCGCGATGAGCGCGGCGCGCCCGGCCGCGGTCTGATAGCTGGCGTTGTAGGCGATGCAGGTCACGCTCGGCGTGCAGACGTTCACCGTATCGCCCGGGACGTTGAAGTTGAACGTGCGGTTCGCCGCCTGGCCCTGCGCCAGTTCCTGCTGGATGAAGTCGAACTGGGTGCGGTCGTACGAGCGGCCGAAACCGCCATAGACCGAGAAGCGTCCCGCTTCGTCGAGCTTGTAGTTGAAGCCGATGCGCGGCTGGAAGGCGCCGGTGAACGCCTTACGTTCCTTGCCCGTCGAGATGTAATCGTTGATGTTGTAGTTGGCGCCGTTGAGGTTCGGATAATTGGCCGGGCTGACTGCCGCGACCTGCGCCGCCGGGTGGACATAGTCGAGGAACGCCGGCGTGCGCTCATAATCCCAGCGCAGGCCGAGGTTGACGGTCAGGCGATCGGTGACGTCCCAATCGTCCTGTGCATAGATGCCGAACTGGAAGTTCTTCGAGCTGATCCGCGCATCGGTGAAGCCGCCCGCCAGCGCCTGGAAGGTCATCTGGTACGGCAACGTCGTGTTGAGCGTCGTCGCGCCCAGCGGCGTGAAGTAGCGGAACGTCGGGTTGAAGCCGTTGAGCTGCAGCGAGTTGAGCGTGATCCACTTCGCCTTCACGCCGACCTTGAAGGTGTGCCCTTCAAGCCCCGTGTAGGTGAAGTCGTTCGAGATCTGCCAGCCCTTTTGGCCCTTGTTCTGGTAGTTGGTGCCGCCACCGGTTTCCAGGATGTTGCCGTCGAGGAAGCTGCCCGGCCGCGACGGATCGGGAATACGCACGCGATAGACGTTGCGGTTCGCTTCCGTAAACGGACGCGGGTTCCACTCAACGTCCTCATAGGCGACCTTGAAGTCGTTGACCCAGCTGTCGGCGGTATGCTCCCAGCGCGCGAGGCCGCGAATTTCCTTCACGCGGGCGATGGTGCGGGTCTCATAGGCGGCGATGCCGCTGTTGAACTGCTCACCCGATTCGTCGCGATACTTGCCCGAGAATTCGAACAGGTCGCGCTCGCCGGGCGTGAAGTTGATTTTGCCGAAATACAGGTTCTCGTTGAACTCCTCGGTGAACGAGCCGTAGTTCGCGGCGAGGCTGGCAGGGACCAGCGGGAGGGCCGAGCTCAGCGTCGCGGGAATCGTGACGTCGCGCGGGAAGTAAATGCGCTTGCCCTCATAGGCCGCGAAGAAGTGCAGGACGTCCTTGATGATCGGGCCGCCGAGCGTGCCGCCGAAGTGGAGATCCTTGCTCCGCACCTTCTTGCCGGTTGCGTTCGCCGGCATGAACTCGATCGGGCGCGCGTCGCGCAGATCCTCGTTCGAAAAGTCGACAAAACCCGACCCCTCGAACTTGTTGGTGCCCGACTTGGTCACCGCAGTGATCGCGACCGAGCTGACCTGGTCGAACTCGGCCTTGTAGTTCGAGCTGATGACCCGGTACTCGCCGATCGCCGACTGGGGGAAGGGGTTGCCCGCGGTCGAATCCTGGCCGGTGACGCCGTTCTTCAGGACATAGTCCTTCTGGCCAACGCCATCGATGAAGATGTTGACGGAGTTGGAATTCTGGGCGCCGCCCTGCAGACGCGACTGGCCGCTGCTGTTGGTGAGGAACTGAACGCCAGGCGCGAGGTCGGCGAAGGCCATGAAGTTGCGGTTATACTGCGGCAACTGCTGGATCAGGCGTTGCGAGATCGTCGTGCCGACTTCGCCGCCCTGCATCGAACGGATGCGGCCGCCGGTGATGATGACCTCTTCACCGCCCGGGGTGCTGACGTCGGGCGTCGAGAGATCGAAATCGAACTCGGCGTTCTGTGCGACCGCGAGACGGAATTCGTCGGTGCGGCGCACGCCGCTGGGGGTCGTCACTTCCAGCCGGTAGTTACCGGGGGGGAGCGAGGCGAACTGGTAGCCGCCATCGGCGGTCGGCGTGCTGGTGCGGGTGAAGCCGGTATCGACGTTGACGATCGTGACCTGGCTGACGCCGCCCTCGGCGGTCACCTTGCCGCGCAGCGACGAAGAGACCTGCGCCTGGGCGGGGGCGGCGACACCGATCGCCAGCGCTGCGGTGCCGCTCGTCCAGGCGAGCGCGACTGCCGCCGCACGAATCCGCGAAGCGCGAACCGCACTGGTCTTGCCGTTATGGATTGATTTCACTGCATCCCCCCTTGTTACACTAGCGTGACAACGTTTACCTTCACCGGTGTCTCGCGACTCGAAACGACTCGGCGTCGGGCTCTTATGTTCTTTGCCTGAAAAATGTAACCGGTTTCATTCTGGCTGAATAGCGCTCGGGTGAATGAGAACGTTCCCAATCACGGTTCGGCTTGCGACTGTTGCAGGAAGGTTACGCTCGCCTGCGCGGCGCGTTGGTCCGGCGTTAACCCTTTTACCGCCCCTTAACCCTGTATGCTTACGCCATCGCAAGGGCTGAAGAAGGGGAGTTCGCCTTGCGCATTCTGATCGTGGATGACGAGCCGGGGATGCACCAATCCTATCGCCAGTGCTTCAGACGCACGGGCGGGGATCAGGGTGCCGCGCTCGACGCGATGGCGGCGGAGCTGTTCGGCGACGACGCGGCGCCTGCGGCTGCGGAGGAACCCGGCAGTTTCGAGACCGTCCATTGCATGCAGGGCGTCGAGGGCGTCGAGGCAGTGGCAGCGGGCCTGGCGCGCGGGGAGCGGTTCGCGGTCGCGTTCATCGACGTGCGCATGCCACCGGGGATCGACGGCAAGGAGACGGCGAAGCGTATCCGCGCGCTCGATCCCGACATCAATCTCGTCATCGTCACCGGCTTTTCCGATTTCTCGCCGCTCGAGATCAGCCGCGTCGCTGGCCCGGCGGACAAGATCTTCTACATCGCCAAGCCGTTCCAGGCCGAGGAGGTGGTGCAGACCGCGACCGCGCTCGCCCATCGCTGGGAAGCCGATCGCGCGCTGGCTCTCGCGATGGCGCAGCTCGAGGAGCAGAAGGCGGAACTCGCCGCGAACGAGAGCAAGGCCACGCACCTCGCCAATCACGACAGCCTGACCGACGCGCCCAACCGGCTCGCCTTCATGCGCGCGCTCACCGATCACGTCCGCGGGCCGGATATCTTCGCGATGGCGATGATGGACCTCGACCGGTTCAAGCTGGTCAACGACACGTTCGGCCATCTTGCGGGCGACGAACTGATCCGCATGGTGTGTGGCGTCGTGCAGGAATCGGTGCCTGAGGGCGGCTTCGTCGCCCGGCTCGGCGGCGACGAGTTCGCGGTGCTGATGAAGGTGACCGGTGAGGATGAGGCGGTGATGGCGGTCGAACGCCTGCTGCTCGCCTGCTCGACCACCTTCACCGTGTTCGGCCATTCGGTTCAGGGCTCGGCCTCGGCCGGCCTCGTCATCGTGCAGCCGGGGATGCAGCACGATCCGATCGACGTGATGCGCCGCGCTGACCTCGCGCTCAATGAATCCAAGAAGGCCGGCCGCGGCGTCGTCAAATTGTTCGACGAGAGCATGGACGAGTCGATCCGCTTTCGCCGCCAGATCGAAGGCGGGCTTTCGCAGGCGATCGCCAATGGCGAGCTGCGCCTGATGTATCAGCCGATCATCGCGCGCGACCAGCTGGAGGTCGTCGCGTTCGAGGCGCTGCTGCGCTGGAACAGTCCCGAATATGGCCATATCTCGCCCGGCCTGTTCATTCCGATCGCCGAGGAATCGAACCTCATTCACGAACTGGGCGACTGGGTGCTCGATGAAGCGCTGCGGATGCTTCAGCAATGGCCGGGACAATATGTCTCGGTGAATTTCAGTCCGCGTCAGTTCCGCCGTCAGAATTTCGTCGGCCATGTCGTCGAGCGCGTCCAGCGCGCCGGGATCGAGCCGAAGCGGCTTCAGATCGAGATCACCGAAACCGCGATCTTCGACAATGCCGAGCGGGCTGCGGAGACGCTCTATCGCCTGCGCCAGATGGGGTTCCGCATCGCGCTGGACGATTTCGGCACCGGCTATTCCTCGCTCTACAATATCCGCAAGTTCGCGCTCGATTGCCTCAAGATCGATCGCAGCTTCATCGACGGCATGGGCAAGGAGCGGGAGAGTGCGGCGATCGTCCATTCGATCATCCATCTCGGCCGCGCCCTGGGGCTGGAGGTCGTCGCCGAAGGGGTCGAGACCGAAGCGCATCTGGGCGCGCTCCAGCTTGCCGGATGCAGCCACTATCAGGGCTATTATCTCGCCCGGCCGCTGGAGGCCGAAGACTCGGTCGAGCTCGCGCATGAGCGGTTCATGGCGGCCGACCCGGCCGAGATCGCGGAAGCCGATACGGCGGTGCCGGGTAACGGCACCCGGGGCTGATGCCGCGCTGGCGCACCACATTCGCGCGGCTGCGGCGGCGCATTCCCGTTTCGCTTGGCGCAAAGCTGGTCGCGATCCTGACCGGCGTCGCGCTGCTGGGCGCGGGCGCCGTGACCTTGCTGCTCGCGCTCGTCATCACCCCCGGCTTCGATCAGCTCGAACGGACGGCGGTCGAGGGACATATCGAGCGTACCCGCGCCGCGCTCACCGAATATGCCTCCAAGGTCGAGGCATCGGTCCGCGACTATGGCGACTGGAGCGAGAGCTACGAATATATGCGCGCGCCGAACAAGGCGTTCGAGGAAGACAGTTTCGCGACCTCGGCGATGATCAACCTCGGCGTCAACGGCATGGCCTATGTGACGCCGCAGGGCAAAGTGGTGATCGCCCGCTGGCTCGACATCGATAGCGGCCGCGACGTGCCGGCGATGCGCGGCCGTCTGCTCGAAGCGATCGGCCGGATCGATTTCGCCCGGGCGCTCGCGGAGGATAATTCGGCGAGCTTCTATGCCCGGCTCGGCGACCAGATCGCCGCAATCGGCATCGCGCAGGTCCGCCGTACCGACGGCACCGGAGAATCGCGCGGGCATGTCGTGATGGCGCGCCTCCTCACCTCGCAACAGCTGTCGACCTTGTTGCAGGTGAAGGCCGTGCTCGACCTGCCGCATCCGGTGCCCGACGCGACGGTAACGCGGCACGAATACAGCCAGGCGGTTGCGGTGCCCGTTCGCGGGCCTGGCGGCGTCCCGGTCGCAAGCGCCACCTATTCGGTGTCGCGCGATCTTTCGGCGCTGGGACGCAACATGCTGCTGTTCGCGGTCGGCGGCACGGTGTTGCTGCTGCTCGTGGTGATGATGGTGCTCAGCCTGATGATCGCCCGGCTGGTGCTGCAGCCATTGCATCGCGTGGAGCGGCATATGGGCGTCGTGCGCCGCTCGGGCGACCTGCTGCCGCTGACCGAAAAGCCACGCAGGGACGAGATCGGCAGCCTGGTCAACAGCTTCAACGGGATGTTGAGCCAGCTCAAGGATCTGCGCGAGCAGGTCGAGGCACAGTCGTTCAAGCTCGGCCAGTCCGAAAGCGCGGTCGCGGTGATGCATAATGTCCGCAACGCGCTGAACCCGGTCAGCACGGTGCTCAGCCAGGGGCTGGCGCTGGTGCCGGTCGCCGACCGCGCGCTGGTCGATCGCGCGCTCGCCGAACTGGCGGACGCGGATATTCCGGCGGTGCGGCGGCAGAAGCTGGCCGCTTTCCTGGCCGCGGCCTTCGCCAACGAGGCGCAGGCGCGCGAGGAACGCGACGGTCAGATGGCGATCGGCCGGGACGCGCTTCAGAATGTACTCGAGATCATCGGCCGGCAGCAGGAGCAGGCGCATGAACGCCCGCCGCTCGATCCGTGCGACGTCACCGACATTGTCGCCCGCAATGCGACGATCGCGCGCTATTCGGGCGGCAGTTCGATCGCCTTCCACTTCCCGTCGCGGGCGCAATGGGTGATGGCGAACAAGGTGCTGCTCAGCCAGGTGGTCGGCAACCTCTTCGCCAATGCGGCCGAAGCGATCTCCGCGACCGGCCATGGCAGCGGCAGCATCTCGGTCACGATCCGCGAGCAGGACGGCAGGGTCGAGATCATGATCCGCGACGATGGCGAAGGGTTCGATCCGGAAACCGGGGCAAAGCTGTTCCAGCGCGGTTTTTCGACCCGCGACAGCAAGATGGGCGGGCTTGGCCTGCATTGGTGCGCCAATTCGATGGTTGCGATGGGCGGCAGCCTGGCGTTGCGCAGCGACGGCCGGGGGACCGGCGCGCGTGCGGTGCTGACGCTTCAGGCGGCAGATGCGGCGAAGACGGGAATCGCTGCCTGACGGCGCGGTACCCTTTGCCTCTCGTTGGTCCGCCCCGCTAGACGTGCCTGATGTCACTTCGCCCGATGCTCGCCGCCGCTTTTGTTTGCCTTGCTGCGCCTGCCGCCGCCTGTTCGATGGCGCCGGGCTATCGGGTTCCGACGACGCTGGAGCTGGTCGAGCAAGCCGATGCGATCGTGCTGGCGCGGGTCGATGCCGGGGTCCCGGCCGGGCCGCCCTACGCCGAAGGCCGCGGGCTCATTTTGTCGCCGCTGCTCCTGCTCAAGGGGGAGGCCTTGCCGGCACAGATCGAGATGTCCGGCTGGCTCGAAGCGGGTGAGGCCAAGGCAACGCGCAGCGATCCGGCGGAGCTGGTCGAGGCCAATCCGGATGCCTTCGACGGCGGCTGCAACCGCTACATCTTCGCGAAGGGAATGACGCTGCTGCTCTTTCTTTCGCAGAAGGACGGCAGGACGCGGCAGATCAGCTACCCGTTTGCGCGGACCGCGGAGGATGTTGTCTCGCCCGATGCGCGCTGGGTTGCGTTGGTACGCGAATATGTCGCGGTTGCGGCCCTGCCAAAGGCTGCGCGTGACGCCCGGCTGGCCGCGCGCCGTGACGTGCTGCGATCGAAGTCCGATGCGGATTCGCAGGCGATTGCGGCTGAGATTGATCGCGCCCTGATCGCAGTGCGGCGGCGTTGATCGCCTAGCCCCAGCCGGCACGCCTTGGCGGCGCCAGTTCGTCCTTGCGGCGCAGATAGGGCGCGACGAGGTTGCGGGCGCGGAAGAATTCGCGCCGGTCCGGCTCCAGCGTATCGAAATTGCCGATCACGCGGCGGCAGTCCGGCGACCGGCACTGGCAGATCATGTGCCAGTTGGACTGTGCCAGCGTGGTCGAATAGTCCCAGCTGATCTCGTCGCCGAACCCGATTTCCCGGATCGCGACCAGGATCACGCCGTCCTCGGTAAAGCGCAGCCCGGCATTGGGGTCGCAGCTGTGGTTGACCAGATCGTCGAGCTGCCCCGACGGTCCCATATAGTGATCGGGCGTCACCTGGACGAAGCGGTCCTCGCTCCCGCGCATCAGGCTCGGCACCTGCGTCACATGGAAACGGCGGCCGGTAAAGCGCATCAGTTCGGCGCCCTCGGCGAAGCGGCAGCGGGCGTAGACGGCCTTGCCCAGATGGTTGTCGCCGACCGCGAACAGGTTGCGGTTGGGGCGGTAGCGATCGAGGATCAGGAAGTTGCCGCGCGCCGAACCCAGCGAACGCAGCGGGTTGATCGTGGCAAGGCCGATCATGAACCAGATGCTGGCGTGGCAGGCCAGCTCCACGAAGATATAGGCGAATTCGTCCACCCCGGTGCCGCCGGCGCGCGCGGCGACCAGCAGCGTGGCAAGGTCGCCCAGCGTCCACAGCCCCCAGGCGGGGGAGCGTTCGCGGCTGCGGTCCTTCCACACGCTCGCCCAGGTCGGCCAGAAGCTGATCGGTACCGCGGCGACCACCAGCATGTGTGCCCAGAAGGTCTCCCGGAACGCGACCCACAGGATCAGCGCGACCAGGCACGCGGCCATGCACAGGGATTCGACAGTGTTGGGCTGCGCCCAGTTCGACCGTCGCCACAATGCAAGCGTGACGACGATGCAGCAGACGGCGGAGAGCAGGAACACCCAGCTCTGCGGCGAACCGGGGTTCACGGCGTTGTAGGTGAGCGCCTCGACCGCCGCCGATGCGCTCCAGATCAACCATGAGGCCCGGTTGGGCTGGACGATCTCGCGCCGCAGCCCGAGCAGATAGACCGCATAGGCAGCAAAGCTGAATCCCATCGCGGTCACGAACCAGAAATCGGCCGTCATCATGCCCCCTTGCCAAGGGGCTGTTTACCTTACCCGGTAACCTTCGTCAAAGCACGACTCGTGCTGAATCCGCGAGTCGCGGGGAATCAGAAGTCGCATCTGGCAACTTGTTCGAGGACCGATTCAGCAAGCTCGCGGCGGCAGATCAGCAGGTCGGGAACGCTCGATCCCGGCTGGTTGTAGACCAGGGGCGATCCGTCGATGCGCGAGGCGTGGAGCCCTGCGGCGAGCGCGACGGCGACCGGCGCGCAATTGTCCCATTGATGCTGGCCGCCCGAATGAAGGTAGATCTCGGCTTCGCCCAGCACCACCGCCATCGCCTTGGCGCCGGCTGAACCCATGCCGAGCGTCGGGGCGTCGAGCGCCTGCGATACCGCGGCGCAGAGCTGGCTCGGGCGCGTGCGGCTGACCAGCATTCGCGGCGGGTCGGCGGCGGGGGGCAGGGCAGGGGGCGCGTCGCTCGAAAGCGTGATGCCGCGGCGGGGAAGCGCCACGGCGCCCACGGCCGCTGCGCCATCGATCGCGAGCGCGATGTGCACCGCCCAATCCTCTCGCCCTTCGGCGAATTCGCGGGTGCCGTCGAGCGGATCGACGATCCACACGCGGCGCGAGGTGAGACGGGCGGAATCGTCCGCCGATTCCTCCGACAGCACCGGATCGTCGGGCCGCATACTGCGCAGCATGTCGAGGATCAGCCGGTTCGCCTCGCGGTCTCCGCGATCGCCATCCGCGCCCTCAGCCTGGATCTGGAGCAACAATGCGCCCGCCGCATCCGCGATGGCGCGTGCAACTTCGGCGTCAGTCATCCGCGCACGGCCTGAACCGGGGCGGGGGCCAGCTTAACGGCGTTTCTGCAGTTCGCGGCGTTTCGCCTCGGCACTGCCCGCCATGCGGAGCTTACGCCAATGCGCGCGTTGGCGGTAAACCAGTCCTGCCACAGCGGCACCCGTAAAAAGCGCAGCGAGGATCCCAAAGGCGATCCACTCGCGAACTTCCAACTCCCCCAAGACTCTACTCCGCAAACAAGCGCGATAAACCGGCGCGTCATAACACTGGGGACCAAATACCGAGGATGCGTTCGATGATCAATTCGGCAGCTTCCTCCGGTGTCATCAAACTGGTGATAATTCGAATCTCCGGATTGTCAGGTGCCTCGTAGGGGCTTGATATACCCGTGAAATTGGCAATCTCACCGGCACGCGCCTTTTTGTAGAGGCCCTTCACGTCGCGGCGCTCCGCTTCTTCGATCGGGGTGTCGATGAAGATCTCGAAGAACTCGCCATCGGGAATCATGCTGCGCACCATTTCGCGCTCGGCGCGGAAGGGCGAGATGAACGCCGTGAGCACGATCAGCCCCGCATCGGCCATCAGCTTCGCGACCTGGCCCACGCGGCGGATATTCTCCACGCGGTCCGCATCGCTGAAGCCAAGGTCACGGTTGAGGCCGTGGCGGATATTGTCGCCGTCGAGCAGGAAGCTGTGCTTGCCCATCGCGTGCAGCTTCTTCTCGACCAGATTGGCGATGGTCGACTTGCCCGAGCCCGAAAGGCCGGTGAACCACAGCAGGCGCGGATGCTGGCCCTTTTGCGCGGCATGCGCCTCGCGGGTGATTTCAACTGCTTGCCAATGGACATTCTGCGCACGGCGCAGCGCGTGGTCGATCATCCCGGCCGCGACGGTTGCGTTGGTGATCTTGTCGATCAGGATGAACCCGCCGAGATCCTTGTTCGGGCCATTCCGGCCCGCGGCATAGGCTTCGAACACGACACCGCGGTCGGTGGCGATTTCGGCGACGCCGATGTCGTTGAGGCTCAGCGTCTTCGCGGACAGCTTGGCCAGCGTGTTGACGTCGATCGCGTGTTCGGGCTCGCGGATCGTCGCGCTCACCGTCTGCGTACCCAGCTTCAGCCAATAGCTGCGGCCGGGCAGCATCGGCTGCTGGTCCATCCACACGATCGTCGCGCTGAACTGGTCGGCGACCTCGGGCGGGTCGCCTGCAGCGACAATCACGTCGCCGCGCGAGCAGTCGATCTCATCGGCCAGCGTCAGCGTGACCGACTGGTCGCGCCCGGCCTCGTCCAGATCGCCGTCATGGGTGACGATGCGCGCGACGCTGCTGGTTCGGCCCGAGGGGAGGACGCGGATCTTGTCGCCCGGCTTCACCGTGCCGCTGGCGATCGTTCCCGCAAAACCGCGAAAGTCGAGATTGGGGCGGTTCACCCACTGCACCGGCATCCGGAGCGCGCGGTCCTCATCCCCGCCGCCGACGGGAACCTCCTCCAGATGCGCGATCAGCGCCGGGCCGGTGTACCAGGGCGTGTTGGCGCTGGCTGCGGTGATGTTGTCGCCCTTGAAGCCCGAGATCGGGATCGCGGTGAAATCGTCGATGCCGATGCTCGTCGCGAATTCGCGATAGTCGGCGACGATGTCGTCGAACTTCGCCTGATCATATCCGACCAGGTCCATCTTGTTCACCGCCAGCACGATGTGGCGGATGCCGATCAGATGGGCGAGGAAGCTGTGGCGGCGCGTCTGCGTCAATACGCCCTTGCGCGCATCGATCAGGATCACGGCAAGGTCGGCGGTCGAGGCGCCCGTCACCATGTTGCGGGTATATTGCTCGTGCCCCGGCGTATCGGCGACGATGAACTTGCGTTTCTCGGTCGCGAAGAAGCGATAGGCGACGTCGATGGTGATGCCCTGCTCGCGCTCGGCGGCGAGACCATCGACCAGCAGCGCGAAGTCGATCTCCTGCCCCTGGGTGCCGACGCGCTTGCTGTCGGCCTCCAGCGCGGCGAGCTGGTCCTCGAAGATCATCTTGCTGTCGTAGAGCAGGCGGCCGATCAGCGTGGACTTGCCGTCGTCGACCGATCCGCAGGTGATGAAGCGGAGCAGCGACTTGGACTGATGCTGCGCCAGATAGGCGCCGATGTCGGACGCGATCAGCGCGTCGGGGCGATAGCTGGAGGTCATTAGAAATAGCCCTCCTGCTTCTTCTTCTCCATCGATGCGGCCTGATCGTGGTCGATCGCGCGGCCCTGACGCTCGCTGGTGGTGGTCAGCAGCATCTCCTGGATCACCGCGTCGAGCGTTGCGGCCTCGCTCTCCACCGCGCCGGTCAGCGGGTAGCAGCCCAGGGTGCGGAAGCGGATCGATCGTTCGACCGGCACTTCGCCGTCCAGCGGAAAACGGTCATCATCGACCATCAGCGTCAGCCCGCCGCGAACCACCGTCGGGCGCGGCGCCGCGAAATAGAGCGGGACGATCTCGATCCCTTCCGCGCGGATATATTGCCAGATGTCGAGCTCGGTCCAGTTGGAGAGCGGGAAGACGCGGATGCTCTCGCCCTTCGCCTTCTTCGCATTGTAGAGCCGCCACAGTTCGGGCCGCTGCGCCTTGGGATCCCAGCGATGGCTGGCCGAGCGGAAGCTGAACACGCGCTCCTTGGCGCGGCTCTTTTCCTCGTCGCGCCGTGCGCCGCCGAACGCCGCGTCGAAGCCGTACTTGTCGAGCGCCTGTTTCAGGCCCTCGGTCTTCCACAGGTCGGTGTGGAGGCCGCCATGGTCGAACGGGTTGATTCCGCGCGCCTCGGCTTCGGGGTTGCGATGGACCAGCAACTCCATCCCCGCGTCACGCGCCGCCTTGTCGCGCAGCGCATACATGTCGCGGAACTTCCAGGTCGTGTCGACATGGAGCAGCGGGAAGGGCGGGGGAGCGGGGTAGAAGGCCTTCTTGGCGAGGTGGAGCATCACCGCGCTGTCCTTGCCGATCGAATAGAGCATCACTGGACGCTCCGCCTCGGCGACAACCTCGCGCAGGATATGGATGCTCTCGGCCTCTAGCCGGGCAAGATGAGTAAGCGACTGCATGGCCGCCGATCTAGTCATGCGAACCGGCCGCTGCGATCTAGATAAAGTTTAGGCCGCTTGAGGCCAGGACGGGGGGCGTGGCGCGGTCAGGTTCCGGATTCGCGGTCGAGGCGCCAGCCTTCCGGCCCCTTGATCATCGGCGCACGGCATCCCTTGCAGCGGCCGCGATACAGTCCTGTTCCGACGATCACGGTCGATCGATCGCGTTCATGTTGGCCGATTGCGCAGCGTGCGAGCTGGATGATGTGCATGGTACGCCAATCCTTCAACGGGAGGCGACGTCAGTACAGGCCCAATCTTTCGGGTTCGGGACGGTTCAAATCGACTGACCGTTGCCGTCGCGCCGTGGCTTGCCGATGCCGACGAGTGTGAAGCCGGCGCGTTGTGCTTCGGGGGCGGGATAGATGTTGCGCAGGTCGATCATCA
>NZ_JBWKUF010000008.1:0-82919 GCF_059420685.1 Sphingomonas sp. GW821-FHT03E12 | reverse complement strand
CACTTCGTGCCCGAAATCCGAGAAACACGCCCCCGATACCAGACCCACATAGCCCGTGCCGATCATCGCTATTCGCATTTACACTCACATAAGGCTGGAGGTTGCTGAACGAATTCAGCCTTCTTCGCGGAGAAGCTCGTCAAAATAGGCGATGGTCTTTGCCAGACCCTCGCGCAACGGAACCTTGGGCGTCCAGTCCAGCTTCTCCTGCGCCAGATCGATGACGGGCTTCCGCTGCTTGGGGTCGTCCTGCGGGAGCGGCCGATGCTCGATCTTCACCGACGAACCGATCAGTTCCTGGACGATTTCCGCGAGCTCCCGCATCGAGAACTCACCGGGATTCCCCAGATTCACCGGCCCCGTGAAATCAGCAGGGCTGCCCATCATGCGGATGATCCCATCGACCAGGTCATCGACATAGCAGAAGGAACGCGTCTGCAAGCCATCGCCATAGAGCGTGATGGGCTTTCCGGAGAGCGCCTGAACAATGAAGTTGGACACGACCCGGCCGTCCGCCGGATGCATGCGCGGACCATAGGTATTGAAGATCCGGATCACCTTCACTTCAAGCCGGTGCTGCCGGTGATAGTCGAAGAACAGCGTTTCCGCGCAACGCTTGCCTTCGTCATAGCATGACCGCGTGCCGATCGGATTCACATTCCCCCAATAGCTTTCGGGCTGCGGGTGGATTGCGGGGTCGCCGTAAACCTCGCTGGTCGATGCCTGCAAGATCGGCACCTTCAGCCGCTTCGCCAGGCCCAGCATATTGATCGCGCCCATGACGCTCGTCTTGGTCGTCTGGACCGGGTCGAACTGATAATGGACGGGCGACGCCGGACAGGCGAGGTTGAAGATCCGGTCCACCTCGACATAGAGCGGAAAGGTGACGTCGTGCCGCATGATTTCGAACTTGGGATTGCCGAGCAGATGCTCGATATTCCGCCGCCGACCCGTGTAGAAATTATCGACGCAAAGAACTTCCGTGCCGCTCTCTACAAGGCGTTCGCACAAATGCGAGCCGATGAACCCAGCACCGCCAGTAATCAGCGAACGGTTTTCGACGAAATCCATCACTCCCCCAATCGATCAAATTTTCGCTAAGCAGCAACGTCAGCCGAGTGCACACATGCACTGCAAGCAATAGTATCGTTGCTAACGCTCCCAGAATCCTTCGCAGTCGCGAACGGATTATCCACGTTTCCAGGTCGCGTCAATGGAGCCCCAGCGCCGCGCCGGGGCACTCGCGGGAAGCAGAAGGCGACAATATTCTTTTTTATAATCAGTTGCTTAGATGCAGCCCATCTACCGGATGCGAGCGCCGGAAGCAACATCACGGCGAAGCCCGCCATGCGACGAGAGAATAGTTGCACTGCGACACAGCGTCCCGTTCGAAGCCGAGTTGCCGCGTGTGGCAACCGATCAGTTGCAAGCGGGAGAATTGCCAGCCCCTAGCCGGGCAGGCGCCGCGATAGGCAGGCCCCGGCAGCAGGAAGCCACCGTCCCGCACAATCGCCGCCGCTGAGGCGCCACAACTGCCCGGACGCAACCCTCCTCTTCGACGGCCTCAGCCTCACCGATGACCGCCGATGGAAGACAGGTTTGCGCATCTCTGGAGCGACGCCCAGGCGCGGCCGGAACGCGGTCGAAACAGGACAATGCACCGAACACGCGGCATGTTGCAGCAGGGCCCCCAATGCCTGGAATGTTCCACGCAACCGCAATGCGGCGTCCCCAGAAACAAAAACGGCGGCGCCTGCCTGGCACCGCCGAAATTGCTTGCAATCGTCCAGCGATTACGGGCTGTCGGGCGTATCGTCCTCGTCGATCAGGACAAGCGCACCGCCGATGACCGCGACGACTGCGAGCAGCGGAACCAGGAAACCGCCAACGGCTTCGTTCGATTCACCCGCCTCAGTCGAAACGCGCGCCTGTGCGCTCGAGAGCGACAGCTTCGAGGCCGAATTGGCCAGCGCCGGCGCGGTTGCGAGCGAGCACGCCGCAACAGCCATCAAAGTTTTCGCGAAACGCATCTGGTCAACTCCCTTTTTTCATCACGTTCTACAATCGACCGGTCATCGGAAGACGCCCGGATTATGGCGAGCGTCAAACTTCGGAGTTTCTATCCTACGCCCCCAAAGGTGGCAAGGCGTTAAAAACCCGTCTCTGCCCCGCCTGTCTGCAGGACCCACCGCGTGTTGCCCTCAAAGCCCATCGCTGTAAGCCTGCCACTCGCAAACGCACCGGTATCGATTCCGATCCGCCAGCGCTGCTCTTCGACTTCGTCGGTGATCGTATGGCCGTGGACGATGATCTTCTCCAGCTCGCCACGATGGTTGATGAACTCGTCCCGGATCCAGCGAAGCGTCCCGGGGACCTGAGCCGCCAGCGGCACACCCGGACGAATGCCCGCATGCACAAAGGCGAAATCGCCGATCTCGATCATGTCCTCGAACCCGTTGAGAAAGTCGATGTGCGATTGCGGCACCCGCTCCCGCAGCAATGCGGTCAGCGCATCATAATCGGTATCGCGATACTTTTCCTCGCTGACGCCGTAGCTGAGGACGGTCTGCTTGCCGCCGATCCGGATGAAGAAGGGCATCGCACCCTTCTCGCCGGCAAGCGCCTTGAGGAAGACCTCCTCGTGGTTGCCGAGCAGGAAACGCACGCGATCGGTCCGATGCGAAAGCTCCAGAAGCCGCTCGATGACCTGCGCTGAAGCCGGCCCGCGATCGACCAGGTCACCCAGGAAGATGACGACGGTTTCCGCTGATGTACGGGCCGCGTCATCGTCTTCGATCTGCCTGAGGATGTCGTCGAGCAGGTCCAGCCGGCCATGAATGTCGCCCACGGCATAGACGCGCGCGCCGGCCGGAACCGACCCGCTCGGCGCGAGCGCGTGACCGCGCGAGAAAGCTGAAAGAAGACGACGCAGCATTTGGACCGGGGCCGTTAACGAGTTGGCGCGCTTAGCCCGTCCATGCTTCCGCTTGCAACCGAGATCGTCCATAGACGATGCGATGATACGACGGTTTGGCAGCGTTGGCTGGTGTCTCATGTGGTGCGTAACCGCAATTCAGGCACCTCAGGTCGCGGCCCAGACCGATTCAGGTCCGGCCTGGGAGGCGCTGCGCGCAGCGGATCTCCAGCTCGCATCGATCGGATTCCGGCTTAGCGCAGCCGCCGCCCCTCTGTGCGACCAGCTTGAGCCGGGTATCGGCGTCCAGTTCCACACGCTGGCCCAATACACGCCGGCGACGCAGGAGCAGGTTCGCGCGCATTTCCGTTTCGCGGGGCCGGTCGCCGTCGAAGGCGTGATCGCGGGCAGCCCTGCCGCCATCGCCGGCGTAAGACCCGACGACACCCTTGCCGCGATCAACGGCGCCCCGGTTGTGGTTGACGCTCGCGAAGCCGGCTCGACGGCTCCGCTGGTTGCATTGCACGGGCAGTTTGCCCGCCTGCCGCCCGGCGCACCGGTCGAGCTGACACTGATCCGGGCGGGGCACGAAATCCGGACGCGTATCACCCCCACCCCCATCTGCCTGACGCGTTACGAGCTGCGCATCGACGATAATTACGACGCCCGCGCCAATGGCGAACTTGTCCAGATCACGTCGAAATATCTCGAATCGGTCGATGCCGAACTGCTTCCGGCCGTGATCGCACATGAGCTGTCGCACAATATCCTGCGGCATCGGGTCCGCCTGTCGGCTGCCGGCGCGGACTTCGGCTTCGCGTCCGGCTTTGGACGCAATCTGGGATTGTTCCGTCAGACCGAGATCGAAGCCGATATTCTGGCGGTCCACCTGCTTGCCCGCGCCGGATACGCGCCGGATCTGGCCGCACGCTTCTGGCGGAAAGCGGGCCCGGGCTTGCTCGGCGGCATGATGCGCAGCCGTTCGCACCCGTCGCTGCGCGACCGGATCGCGATCGCGACAGCCGAGGCGGCACGCGTCGCGTCCGACCCCGCGCCGCCACCTTTTTTCGCGACACGAAACGCGCCGCTCGACGGGAACTGGCGTCAGTACCTCCAGACCGCCAAGCGACCGGACGGGGCCCGCGCGCGTCCAACCACCAATTGACACCTTGCCTTTTTGCTGCACTGCAATATTCTGCTGAAGAGCTGTGATGGCGGCTCTTCCCAATCCATCAGGCAGGGAGTTCAACATGCGTTTCACGAAAATTGTGACGGCCCTTGCGGCAGGCGCGATGACGGTCAGCCCGACGCTCGCCGCATCGCCGGCGTCGAAGCTCTCCATCTCGGGTGTGGCGGGACAGCGCGCCTCGACCGTTGCCGGGGAGACGAACGAAGCTGTCAGCGGCTTCCTCATTCCGGCGATCGCGATCCTCGCGGTCATCGGTGGCGTTCTGCTGATCACCGACGATTCGGACAGCGACTGATTTAGGCTGTCGCCAGGATCAACCAGGGGACGGCGGCCCGATCGGCCGCCGTTTTCATTTTCCCGCGTCCAGCCGTCGTCAGAGCAACGGCCGCTGCAGGCCCGGTGCATCGGACGCAAGTCATGCTTTTCTACGCCACGTTCAAAGAGGCGATCGCCAACGACACCGGCCTCGCCAACACAATCCTGCATATCCATGCCGGAATGCTGATCCTGATGACCGCACGCTTCGTCACCCGGCGATCGCTCGGCACCTTCATCCCCTTTGCCGCGGTCCTCGCCCTGGAACTGGCCAACGAGATCATCGACCGGATCAATCACGGCAGCTGGCGATGGGACGACACGACCAGCGACATTCTCAACACGCTGTTCTGGCCATTCCTGCTCAGCCTTGCGATCCGGCTGCGGCCGATGACGCCGCAGGCCCCCGCCGCCACATCATAGGAATGACGGCACAAAAGAAACGGGCGGGACCGACGGCCCCGCCCGTTTCTTGTTTCCTGCGGTCCCGGTGGATCCGCTCAGCGGCCTGACGGCGGCGGACCGCCCTGGGGGCCGCCCTGTTGCTGCATCATCTGCTGCATCATCATCTGCTGGAGAATCGCCGCAGGAACCAGGTTCTTCATCTCGATGTCGAACACCAGCACTTGTCCCGCCAGCTCGTTCTCCGGGCTCGGCTCGGCGCCATAGCCCAGGCTCGGCGGCACCCAGAGACGATAGCGCGCGCCCTTGCGCATCAGCTTCACGCCCTCGGTGAAACCAGGGATCATCGGCTGCTGGGAGACCTGGAACCGCATCGGCGCGCGCGGCTGGAATTCCTTGCCGTCGCGCTTGATGCCGTGGATCTCGAGTTCAACGCCGTCATTGTCGGCTGCGACCGGGCCTTCGCCTGCCTCGATCACCTTGTACTGCAGGCCCGACGCGGTCGTCTGCACCCCGGACTGGTTCTTGTTCCAGGCCAGAAAGTCCTCGGTCGAATAGCCCGCGACAACTGCCGTACGCGTTCCCGCCCAGGCCAGCGCCAGCGCACCGGCCACCGCAATGGCGACCCCGACCCAGAGCCAGACGAGATAGCTGCGCTTGGTCGGCGGAATCGGCACGGCGGTGACGGACGACATGGATCAGCTATCCCGGGTTGCCGCGCGACCCGCGCGGCGGAAAGTCACAAGAGTCACGCCATCCGCGATGACGCGGATGGCGATCCGGACAGCCTTACCGGCCGCCGTCGCGCTCCATGCGCTTACGCTCGAGCTTGCGCGCGCGGCGGACCGCAGCCGCACGCTCGCGGGCGCGCTTCTCGCTCGGCTTCTCATAGTGGCGGCGCAGCTTCATCTCGCGATACACGCCCTCACGCTGCAGCTTCTTCTTGAGCGCACGAAGGGCCTGATCGACGTTATTGTCGCGAACGATGATCTGCATAAAGCCGTCTCAACTCCGAATCATATTCAATAGAAATGGGTTCGCCGAGACATCTGCCCCGGGCGTCAGGAGGCGGCCCCTAGCAGGGGGAGGCTGGAAACACAAGTGCAAGCGCGCCGATCCCGCTTGCCTTTTCCTGCCCGGTGGCGATGATCGTGCGAGAGACTTGGTGCAGGCCCGCCATACGCAGCGGCTCAAGATAAGGTACTGACGATGCAGCGCGTATCCCGCAAGTCCGTCCGCCGCCTGACGGCAATGACCGCGAGCCTGGCCCTGCTCGCGGGCTGTGGCGGAGGCGGTGGCTCCGGCAGCATCGGCGGAGGCGGGACCGGAGGAACCGGCGTCACCCCGACGCCGAGTCCCACAGGCACCTGTTCGCTGCGTTCGCGGCAGGACTGGGTCGCGGCGCAGATGAACGAATGGTACCTCTTCCCCGACACGCTGCCCACGGGCCTGAACCCGGCGGCCTATTCGACGGTCGATGCCTATCTCGACGCGCTGACTGCAGGCGCGCGGGCGCAGAACAAGGATCGCTATTTCACCTACATCACCTCGATCGCCGAGGAGAACGCCTATTACAATTCGGGGTCGAGCGCCGGATATGGCGTCCGCCTCGCACTCGACGGGTCGAATCGGCTGATCATCACCGAATCGTTCGAGGATGCGCCCGCGCTGGCGGCGGGAATCGATCGCGGCGCAGAGATCGTCGCGATCGGCACGAACGCGTCCAGCTTGCGCACGGTTTCCTCGATCCTGACGAGCGAGGGCACTGCAGGGCTGAACAACGCGCTCGGCCCGTCCACCGCGGGCACCACCCGCACCTTCCAGATCCGCGACGCCGCGGGTACCCGCAACGTCGCCGTCACGATGACGAACTTCAGCCTGACGCCCGTCTCCTCGCGCTATGGCGCGAAGGTGATCGACGATGGCGGGAAGAAGGTCGGCTACATCAACCTGCGCACCTTCATCAACACGGCCGAAACCCCGCTGCGCAACGCCTTTGCCAATTTCCGCGCGCAGGGAATCACCGACGTGATCATCGATGTGCGCTACAATGGCGGCGGGCTGATCTCGATCGCGGATCTCGTCAACAATCTGCTCGGTGCGGACCGGACCAGTTCGACCGTCGCCAGCTATGTGACCTTCCGCCCCTCCAAGGCATCCAACAACGAAACCACCTATTTCGCGCCGCAGCCGCAATCGATCGCGCCGACCCGGATCGCGTTCATCGGCACCGGCGGATCGGCCTCGGCGAGCGAGCTGGTAATGAACACCTTCATCCCCTATCTCGGCATCCGCTCCGCGCTGATCGGCACCAACACCTATGGCAAGCCGGTCGGCCAGATCGCGATCGACCAGGCCGCATGCGACGACCGGCTGCGCGTCATCGCCTTTGCGCTGGAGAACAGCGCCCACCAAGGGGCCTATTATAATGGCCTCGCCGGGTTCATGGGCGCGACCTGCCAAGCCAGCGACGACGTCAGCCGCCAGCTCGGCGATCCGCAGGAACAATCGACTCGCCGCGCGCTCGACTTCCTCGCCGGACGCAGCTGCACGCCGATCAGCGCCTCGGTTGCGGCGGGCAGCCCCGGCCTCAGCCCGCAAGCAGCCGGCGCACAGGTGACCAAGCCAATGGAGCTGGTGACCCCCGACCGCCCGACCACCCCGCAGCGCGAAGTGCCGGGACTGTACTAACCCTTTTCGCGCCCCGGCCTTGTGCCGGGGTCCACCGGACGGCTAGCTGGCACAACGAGGCTTGAAGTCAGCCCGCCGGGAGCGGTGGGCCCCGGCACAAGGCCGGGGTGACGGTTGAGGAGCGGGGATGACGGTTACAGCTGCGAACGAACCCATACCTACGCGCCAGCGTCTCAAATCGATCCTGGGCGGGTCGGCGGGCAATCTGGTCGAATGGTATGACTGGTACGCCTATGCCGCCTTCACCCTCTATTTCGCGCCGCACTTCTTCCCCAAGGGGGATCAGACGACCCAGCTGCTGAACACCGCAGCGGTGTTCGCGGTCGGCTTCCTGATGCGCCCGATCGGCGGGTGGCTGATGGGAGTCTATGCCGACAAATATGGGCGCAAGGCCGGGCTGACGCTGTCGGTTTCGTTGATGTGTGCGGGATCGCTGCTGATCGCGGTCACCCCCGGCTATGCGGCGATCGGCTGGGCGGCGCCTGCGTTGCTGGTGTTCGCACGGCTGATGCAGGGGCTGTCGATCGGCGGCGAATATGGGGCGAGCGCCACCTACCTCTCAGAGATGGCCGGCAAGAAGCGCCGCGGTTTCTTCTCCAGCTTCCAATATGTCACGCTGATCTCGGGTCAGCTCATCGCGCTCACCGTGCTGCTGGTCCTGCAGGCGTCGATGAGCGAGGCGGCGCTCGAGAGCTGGGGCTGGCGCATCCCCTTCTTCATCGGCGGGGCGCTGGCGGTGATCGTCTTCTGGCTGCGGCGCGGCCTTGCCGAAACCGAAAGCTTCCACAATGCCAAGGCTGAGGGGCGCAAGACCGGAGCGCTGGCGCTGCTCAGGGAGCATCCGGGCGAGTTCCTGCTGGTGATGGCGCTGACCGCGGGCGGCACGCTCGCCTTCTATGCCTATTCGATCTACCTCCAGAAGTTCCTGGTCAACACATCGGGCTTCGATCGCGAAACCGCGTCGGAGATCAATGCCGCGGCCCTGTTCGTCTTCATGTGCATCCAGCCGCTCGCCGGCGCGCTCTCCGACCGGATCGGACGCAAGCCGCTGATGGTCGGGTTCGGCGTGTTGGGCGTGCTCTGTACCTACCCGATCTTCACGGCGCTGGAGCAGGTGAGCAGCGCCTGGGCGGCGTTCGCGCTGATGCTCGGCGCGCTGGTGATCGTCACCGGCTACACCTCGATCAATGCGGTGGTGAAGGCCGAGCTGTTCCCCGCGCATATCCGCACGCTCGGCGTCGCCCTGCCCTATGCGCTCGCCAATGCGATCTTCGGCGGCACCGCCGAATATGTCGCGCTGTGGTTCAAGAATCAGGGGATCGAGCGTGGCTTCTACTGGTATGTGACCGGAATGATCGGCGTGTCGCTGATCGTCTATCTGCGGATGCGCGACACGCAGGCGCACAGCAGGATCCTGGAGGATTGATGGCGTGAGGCCGCATATCGGCCATCCGCGCGCGGCACTCATCGTCGCGCCGCATCCCGACGACGAGCTGATCGGCGCAGCCGGACTGATCGCCCATCTCCTGCG
Source organism: Sphingomonas sp. GW821-FHT03E12 (assembly GCF_059420685.1). NCBI lineage: Bacteria > Pseudomonadati > Pseudomonadota > Alphaproteobacteria > Sphingomonadales > Sphingomonadaceae > Sphingomonas > Sphingomonas sp. GW821-FHT03E12. The sequence continues at coordinate 73,877 of NZ_JBWKUF010000008.1, read as the reverse complement.
CCGGGGCACCGCTGTGCATGTCGCCGTCGCGACCGACGGCGCAGCGTCGCACCCGAACAGCCGCAAATGGCCGCGCCGCCGGCTGATCGCGGCGCGCCAGATGGAAACGCGCCGCGCGTTGCATCGACTGGGGGTGATGCCTGCATCGATCCATTTTCTGGGCCTGCCCGATGGCGGAACGACCGTGGCCGATTGCCGCCGCGTCCTCACCCGGCAGATCCGCCGCCTGCCCCGGCTCGACCTGATCGTCGGCCCCACACGCGACGATGCGCATCTGGATCACCAGGCGGTGGCGATCGCCCTCGAATCGGCCGCGAGGCATGTGCACTTGCTGGGCTACCGCGTCTGGCCGCCGCAACCGCTTCGGCGGGGCCGCCTCTCGGCGCTGCCGGTCAGCTCCGCGGCAAAGCGCTCGCTGATCCGGCTTCATCATACCCAGCTCGGTCACATCCGCGACGATCCCGAGGGATTCCAGATCATGCCCCGCGAGCTCGATGCATTTTCGCGGCCGCTGGAACGCTATGTGTCGCTGCGATGATCCCTGATTAGGGAGCCGGGTGGCGGCGGCGATTCCCCTGCCCGCCGATCCGCGCTAAGACCCTCGAATGACTCCCGTGCTCAACGTCCACAGCTCGATCCTCGGCCAGCCCTGGCGCTGGCGCGGACTGGCGGCGGATGCGCGCGACCCGGGCTTCGCGCCCGACGATCTGGTGACCCAGCTCCTCCTCACCCGCGGCTGCGCGCGCGAGGAGCTGGAAGCGCATCGCAGCCCCAGCATCCGCGCCTTCATGCCCGACCCGTCGATCTTTCGCGACATGGACCGGGCGGCGGAGCGGCTCGCCGATTCGGTCCAGCGGGGCGAGGCGGTAACGGTCTTCGGCGACTATGACGTCGACGGCGCGACCTCTGCGGCACTGCTGATCCGGCTGCTGCGCGACCTGGGGCTCGATCCCCGCGCCTATATCCCCGACCGGCTGATGGAAGGCTACGGCCCGTCGGGCGAGGCGCTGGTGCGGCTGAAGCGCGAGGGCGCGGACCTGATCGTCACGGTCGACTGCGGCGCAATGGCGTTCGACGCGCTCGCCGAAGCACGCGATGCGGGCGCCGAAGTGATCGTCGTCGATCATCACAAATGCGCCTCAGAGCTGCCCGCCGCGCTGGCGCTGGTGAACCCCAACCGGCTCGACGAGGATGAAGGACGCCAGCACGGCCATCTCGCCGCGGTCGGAGTCGCCTGGCTGCTCGGCGCCGCGCTGGTACGCGTGCTGCGCGGGCGCGGCTTCTTCGCGGACCGGGCGGAGCCCAAGCTGCTCGACCTGCTCGACATCGTGGCGCTGGGTACCGTGGCGGACGTCGCCGCGCTCAAGGGGCTCAACCGCGCCTTCGTGGCGCAGGGCCTCAAGGTGATGGCACAGCGCCGCAACATCGGCATGAACGCGCTGATCGAGGCAAGCCGCCTCACCCGCGCGCCGACCGCAACCGATCTCGGCTTCGCGCTGGGCCCGCGGATCAATGCCGGCGGCCGCGTCGGCAAATCCGACCTCGGCGTGCGGCTGCTCACCACCGACGACGCCGACGAGGCACGCGGGATCGCCGAGGAGCTCAACCGGCTCAATGAGGAACGCCGCGCAATCGAGGCCGAGGTGCAGCAATCGGCCGAAGCGATCGAGGCCGAAGGCGCGGTCGCGGTGGTCGCCGCGCGGGGCTGGCATCCGGGCGTGATCGGGATCGTCGCCGGGCGGCTCAAGGAACGGCACGGCCGCCCTGCCATCGTCATTGCGATCGGCGAAGACGGGATCGGCAAGGGCTCCGGCCGCTCGATCGCAGGCGTCGATCTGGGCGCGGCGATCCTGGCGGCAAAGGAAGCCGGACTGCTCATCGCGGGCGGCGGGCATGCCATGGCGGCCGGCGTCACGATCGCCGAGGACCAGATTCCCGCGCTCACCGCTTTTCTCGACGAAAAGCTCGCCGAGACGGTCGAGCGCGCTGCCGGCGAGCGCGCGCTGCTGCTCGACGCGGTGCTCGCACCCGGCGGGGTCAATCCGGATCTGGTCAATGCGATGGAAGCGGGCGGCCCCTATGGCATGGGCTGGCCCGCACCCCGCGTCGCCGCCGGCCCCGTGCGCATCATCAAATGCGATATCGTAGGCAACGGCCATGTCAGGGCGATCGTCGCCGGGGAGGACGGACGCAGCATCAAGTGCGTCGCCTTCCGATCCGCCGACACGCCGCTCGGCCTCGCGCTGCTGGGCGCGTCGCGCGACCGGCGGCTGTGGATCGCCGGCCGGGCCAAGATCGACGACTGGGGCGCTCGTCCTGCGGCGGAAATCCACATCGAAGATGCTGCCTGGGCCGATTAGCGGTAATTGACCCTTGACCAGCCGCACAGCTTTGCCTAACCGGCGCCCTCGCCTTCACGGCCCCTTCGTCTAGCGGTTAGGACGCGGCCCTTTCACGGCTGAAACACGGGTTCGATTCCCGTAGGGGTCACCACCCGCAGAAGTCCGCCGTTTCTGGCACTTCGCGGGCGGCGGTTTTCCCACATAGCTCGCGATTTTTCCCGCATGGCTGTTCTGGTCAGGTTTCGTTCTGCGTGCCCTTTCCATCACAGAAGATCATCCATCTTTCCACCGCCGAAAAGCCGCTTCGCCGCCGCCGCGCCTGACATCGTTGCGTCCGATGCCGCTCTTGCCAGTGACCCGCGGATCACAGGGTCGGCGGGTTATCGCCGTTGGTGAGATGCGAATTGGGTAGGCGGGGAGTCGGGCGTGGTGTAACGTTGGAGAGATGCTGCATTCGCCGCCGCTGGAGGGTAGCGCCCGCCCCCTCGCTGCACTTCGCAAGTGTCCGATCTGCGAATCGTTTTCGGCAGCGGTAGAGCTTGAGGTCACGGCTAGGCAGGCTGCGCAACACTTCGTTCTCCGCGAATGCCAAGAGGACCGTCACAACCGTCTTGTTGAACGCATCTCGGCACTATGGGGCCGAGAGGACGCCGTGATCTGCATTTGCGACGGTTGCGGCTTTGGTTTCGCGGATCCGCATGTCGCCGGAGATGCCCGGTTTTACGACTTGGCATTTGGCGCGTCGGCTTATCCGTCGTGGAAGTGGGAGTTCAAACGGACGCTCCGCGCGCTTCGGGGACGAACTTTTGAGTCAGCAATCGAGGTTGGTGCTGGACAGGGCCTCTTCCTGGACAACCTCAGCCCGAAGGCAGTTCCGCGCCATCGAATTCATGCGCTCGAGCATAATACCGATGCGCGGGCCCGACTGCTCGCAAAGGGGTACAAATCAAGCGGAGGTACACTCGATGATATCGAGCAGCCCGTCGATGTAATCTTCATGTTTCAGATTCTGGAACACATGGACGATCCGCATAGCGTCTTCGCTAACATTGCGCGCCTTTTGAAGCGCGGCGGCAGCGCGTTCATCGCCGTTCCCAATCCGCGCCGCGTAGAGTTCGAACACGCCAATGGCGGCCTGATCGACATGCCCCCAAATCATATCGGTCGCTGGACAGAAGGCGCACTGCGCTTCGTAACCGAGACTCATGGGCTGAGAGTGGCCGAGTGCGAGACGTCCCCATTCGAGCCGCTGGAGTTCCTCAAGAGCGACCTGATCCATGCCACCCTGCGGGCATCGCATCAGTCTGGGAGCAGGGCGAACGACCTGTTCCGCCGCGGGCGTAAGGTGCAGGCGATTCTGGAGATAGCAGTGCGCCGGGTCCCCACATGGCGCAAGGCCAACCGTCGCCTCGGACAAAGCCTATGGGCAAGGATCGACCATGGCAGAATAGCAGAAACGCCAATCCGGTTCAGCGACCGCCATAGGCATCAAAATTGAGTTGGTCGAAAAATCGACCGCAGTATATATCTCGCAGCATGCTGCTGCGGAAAATCTTCGTTCGCGGTCTGGACAATATCCAGCGCCTCAACATCTGGCCCCACCAATGGCGCCGCGTCATGCTGCGCTGGATGGGCATTCCCCTTGCCCGAGATACTATTGTTTCTCCGGCGTGTCACTTCGGCAGCGGCAATGTTCACTTCGGAAAACGCGTGTTCCTTAACATTGGATGTCACGTCGACACCAACGCGACAGTCACATTCGGCGATGATGTTGCGTGCGCGCCGGGGGTAATGTTCGTGACTTCCAATCACGAAATGGACGATCCGCTCAATCGGGCCGGGTCTGACATCCACCTTCCGATTACAATTGGCCGAGGTTGCTGGCTCGGCACCCGCTGCATGATCCTGCCAGGTGTCACGATTGCTCCAGGCTGTGTTATTGCAGCGGGCGCGGTGCTGACCAAGGACACGACACCGAATGGCATTTACGCTGGTGCCCCAGCGCGCAGGATCAGAGACATGGCACCAGATCTGCGCGCCATCTCCCCATCGGCCGGAGCCGCTTGCGGCATGCTTCCACAAATCCAGGCTGGGGCTGCATGATCCAAGCCGAAACTCCAAGCGGACTGCCGGTCCACGTACCGGAGAATGTGTCGGAAGATACCACTCGACGCTTCCAGCCTCAGGACACTCGCGAAGCCCGCAAACACCTGAAAACTGAGGGCTTCTGCGTCGTTTCCGGCATCTTCTCCGCCGAACAATGCGATACGGCCCGTAGGTTATGGGCATCCGAGGTGAAGCCCTTTGGCGGCCCGATCTACCGCCAGACGACAGGTCGCGCCGAGCGTCATCGGTTCAACGATCAAGGTTGGGTGATGAACCCAATGCTCAATGTGCAGAGCATCGACCCTCGCCGGATGGGGGGATTCCGCTCTCATGCGCGCGGACTGCTCGCAGACGAACGTCTCGGCATGCTTCTCACCGTGCTACTCGACGGGCCGCCAACGATTATCCAGTCGATGTACTTTGAGGGCAATTCGGCGACTTGGGAACATCAGGACAGCTACTATCTCGACTCCGAGAGAGCTGGGACGATGGTGGCGGCATGGATAGCACTTGAGGATATCGCAGAAGACGCCGGACGCTTCTTCGTATGCCCGGGCAGTCACCTGTTTGCGCTGGATCATGCCAAGGACAACAACTACGCAGAGCATCACGATCGATACATTGCCGGCATCGTCGAGACGATCCGCGAGCAAGGTTCATCGGTTTGTGCGCCTGCGCTGAGCAAGGGCGATGTCCTGTTTTGGCATGCCCACACCGTCCACGGGTCGCTCAAAAGCAGCAGCGCCACAAATACGCGGTCCTCAATCACATGCCACGCCATCCGCACTGGCGATCGAATGCTCCAGTTTCAAAGCCGAACCTATTCAGTCCCGGGTCACTCCTCAGGCCAAACGACGATTTACGCGCCCAAGGATCTCAGACATTTCCGCAATCAGGTCGCGCTTCGAGCCGACGCACACTTTCCACGGGCATTCGGCGCGGTGAAGCGGCACATGATCAAGCGCCTGATTTTGCGGAATGAGCAACCATGAATCGTCGCCTATTCCTGCTGCTCAATCAACTTCAACAGATCGATGTTTGGCCCCACACTTGGCGGGCCAAGATTCTGCGAGCAATGGGTATCTCGGTGCACCCGGATACCGATATCGGCGTGCAGTGCTCTTTCGGGGGCGCAAGATCATTCTTTGGGCAACGTGTGGTTGTGAGCATCGGATGCCACTTCGATGCCAGCGCGGATATTCGTATCGGCGACGATGTATGGATCGGTCCGCATGTGTCATTCATCACCGGCACCCATCATATCGGGGCAAGAGAAAGACGGGCGGGAGAAACCTTTGCTCTCCCTATCTCCGTTGGTAGCGGAACGTGGATTGGCACGCGCGCACTCATCCTGCCGGGCGTGACCATCGCACCAGGCTGCGTCATTGCCGCAGGAACGGTCGTCACGAAGGACACAATGCCTGACGCCGTCTACGCTGGCGTGCCGGCGAAGCGAGTGCGCGGCCTTGAAGGACGAAGTCCGGTTCGGAAACTAGATTGAGCTTCGAGATAAGCGAAGCGCACGATCAGCGGGCCCTTCTGGCTCATTCCAATCTTATGTCCCGGAGTTGCTGCGCCGCGTCCGAACCCTCATGGGCGTTGTGTCACGACCAAGCGGGCTGCGGTGGCGCTTCGAATTCACCGGAGCCCGCCGATCGATCAGCTTCGCTTTGCGGCGATGTAGCGCTCGACCTGCTCCTCGAGGATATCGAGCGGCAACGCGCCTTGGCTCAGGACGGCCTCGTGAAAATCGCGAATATCGAACCGCGGCCCAAGTTCCTTTTCGGCCTTCGCGCGGAGCGCTGCGATCCGGAGTTGCCCGACCATGTAGCTGGTCGCCTGTCCCGGCCAGTTGAAGTACCGGTCGACCTCACGCGCGATATCCGTGTCCGACACCGAGCTGTTGGCGCGGAAATAGGCGATCGCCTGTTCGCGCGTCCACCGCTTCGAGTGGATGCCGGTATCGAGCACCAGCCGGATCGCGCGCCACACCTGAAGTGAGAGCATGCCGAAACGGGCATAGGGATCCTTGTACACCCCCATCTCGCCCGCCAGCCGCTCGGAATACAGGCCCCAGCCCTCCATATAGGCGCCATAGCCGCCGAACTTGCGGAATTTGGGGATGCCGGCCAGTTCCTGTTGGCGCGCAATCTGGAAATGGTGGCCGGGCGCGCCTTCGTGCGCGGCGATCCCGGCAACCTGGATCTTCTGCGTCTGGTTCATATCGACCAGATTGACATAATAAATGCCGGGGCGGGTGCCGTCGGCCGAAGGCGGGTTGTAGAACGCAGTCGAAGCAGTTGCCTCCCGCCACTTCTCGACCGCGCGCACCTCCAATGGCGCCTTGGGCAGGACGTGGAAGTAGCGCGGTGCCGCAGCCATCGCCGACGCGATCACGGCACGTGCGTCGCGGAGATATTCCTCGCGCCCCGCCTCCGTGTTCGCATATTTGAACTTCGGATCGGTGCGAATATGGTCGAAGAACTGCTCCAGCGTGCCGTCGAACCCGACCTCGCGCCTGATCGCGTCCATCTCCTGCCGGATCGCCGCGACCTGCTCCAGGCCGAGCTGATGGATCTGGTCTGCGGTAAGGCTGGTGGTCGTCGAAGCCTTGAGGCGATCGGCGTAATAGGCCGCGCCATCCGGCAGATTCCAGGCGCCGAAATTGCCTTTGGACTTGGGCTCGATCTCGTCCAGCGCTGCGATCAGCACGTCATAGCCAGTCCGGAACGGCCCGGTGAGCGCGGCACGCGCCTTGCCAAGCAACGCTTCCTTCGTTGCGGCCGGCGCGTCGAGCGCGGTTACCTTCTTGGTGAAGTCGGCCATCAGCGTCGAATCCGGGCCGCTGTCGAAGGGCGCACCCGTGATCACCTTGCGCGCATCGGCCCGCGCCGGCGCGAAGTTGACCTTGTTGGGGATAATTCCCGCGGCCGCCTGCCGCCGCATCGTCGCAGCGACTTCCCGCATCACGCGGTCGGTGTCGCGCAGGCGCGCAATATAGGCCTCGGCGTCCGCAACGCTGTCGACCTTGTGGTTGTTGATCAGCAGGACCGGGATGGCGCCGGCAGGGCTGCCGTTGGTCGATACCGGAAAGCGCAGCTGACGGTACCGGAACGCCTCACGGCCCCGCTCGACTTCATACTCGAAAAGCCGGAAGCTGACCCGCGCGCTTTCGCCGAGCTGCTCGGGCTTGAACCGGGCGCGCATCTCGCTGAGCTGCCGCTCGGCCAGGTCGCGTCCGCGAACCGCGGCCGCATCGGTACGATCATCCAGCCGGTCGTAATCCGTCTTGAAGCCGAGCTGGGTTTGCGCCTCAGGGCTGAGCTTGATCTGCGCATCGAACGCCTGATCGAGAAACTGCAGCAACGCGGCGTCCTGCGTCTGGGCCTGCGCGGTCGCGACCGATGCGGGCCCCGGCGCATTTGCCTGAACGAGGGGCAAGGCAAGCAGCAGCGCAAGCGTACGACGCATCATCATCTCCTTATCGATGTATGCTTCTTGCCAGCTCTCAGGCCCAAAGCAATCGCGTTCCTTTGCTCAACCGGAACTGCCGCGCAGCGTACGGACCGCGTGATCGGCTGCCCGGACGGTAAGCGCCATGAAGGTGAGCGAGGGGTTCACGCATGACACCGACGCCATCTGTGCGCCGTCGGTCACGTACAGGTTCGAGGCATCGTGCGCCTGGCTCCAGCTGTTGAGCACCGAGCTGCGCGGATCGGCGCCCATGCGCGCGCCCCCCATTTCGTGGATGGCGTCGCCGGGTACATGCTCGGCCTCCGAACTGCTGACGTTGCTCAGCCCCGCCCCCTTCAGCATCGCCTCGCCCTGCGCCCGCGCGTCCGCCATCATCCGCAGTTCATTGTCGCGGAAGCGGACGTCGAAGCGCATCAGCGGAACCCCGAAGCGGTCGACCTTGTCGGCGTGCAGCGAGACGCTGTTGTCGCGATAGGGAAGGCATTCGCCGAACGCGCCGATGTGGAATTTCCACGGCGCATATTTGCGCATCCCGTGCTTCATCGACGCGCCGAAACCGACCGGCGGCGCGACGTCGCGATTGGCGCCGCCCTGATAGCCATAGCCGCGCTTGAAGCCGAGATTCTCGTCGCCCCCGATGTTGCGGAAGCGCGGAATGTAGATCCCGCCCGGGCGGCGGCCATATTCGATATATTCGCTCATCCCGGGGATCTCGCCCTCGATCCAGACGCGGAAGATGTGGTCCATCACATATTTGCCGAGCGTCCCGCTCGAATCGAAGTGGCTGCGGCCGCTGCCTTCCGCACGCGAGTTCATCAGGATCTGCGTCGAGGCCATCGCCGACGCGCAGAGGAAGACGAGGTCGGCGTTGACCACTTCCGCCTGACGCGTCCTGGCATCAATGAAGCGCACGCCGGTCACGCGCTTCTTCACCGGATCATATTCAAGGTTGGTGACGACCGCGTCCGACCGCAGCGTCAGCCGCCCGGTCGCGCGTGCCGCCGGCAGCGTCACCGCCTGGGTCGAGAAATAGGCCCCGAACGAGCAGCCATTGCCGCACTGATTGCGCATCTGGCATTTCGTCCGGTTCTGCTCGGGCTTGTCCTCGGTCAGGTTGGACAGCCGCGCATTGATCAGCTTGCGTCCCGGGAACTGGGCCTCGAGCCGCTGCTTGACCCATTTCTCCGCGATGTTCATCGGCATCGGCGGCTGGAATTCGCTGTCGGGGAGCTGGGGCAGGTTCTCGCGCGAGCCGGAGACGCCGATATATTTCTCGACCTGGCTGTACCAGGGCGCGATATCGTCATAGCGGATCGGCCAATCGCCATCGATGCCGTCGCGCTTGTTCGCCTCGAAATCCTCCGCGCTCCAGCGAAAGCTCCAGCGCCCCCAGATCAGCGACTTGCCGCCAACCGCGCCGGGGCGGATCCAGAAGAACTTTTCGCCCTCGCCATAGGCATAGGGATTGAGCCGGTCGTCATTGTAGAACTTCCGGTTGCTGGGTGCGACATAACCGTTCTTGGCGATGAAATAATCGCTGTTGATCAACGGCTTGGGCATCATGTTGCGCGCCGGAACCTCATAGGCCGGCTTGCCGTCATAGGTGTAATCCTCGCCATGCTCGACCATCACGCCGCGGTCGAGCATCAGCACGCGCAGGCCCTTCTCGGTGAGCTCCTTCGCCGCGAACCCGCCGCTGATGCCGGAGCCGATGACGATCGCATCAAACCTGTTGGTCGAAGCCATAACCTTACTCTCCTGTCCGGTCAGAAGCGCAGCGCGCTCAGCGTCTGGAAACTCGTCGTGACGTCGGGAAGATAGGGCGCGGGCGCCTGGTCGTTCTCGACATAGAAATGGCGGACGCCGGCACTGCCCTTGCGCTTGAACAGCGCAGCGAAATCGATCGTGCCCGCGCCGACCGCGACCATGCCGCCATCGGCACGCATATCCTTGACGTGATAGGCGTAGAGGCGGCTCGACAGGCGGTCGATCAGCGCGCCCGCGTCCTCGCCGGCCTTCACCCCCCAGAACAGGTCGAGCTCGATCTTCACCAGTGCCGGATCGGTTTCCTTGAGCAGCTGCTCGAACAGGCTGACCCCGCCCGGCTTCTGGGTGAACTCGAAATCGTGATTGTGATAGGCGAAGCCGAGCCCGGCCTCTTTGAGGTCCGCGGCGAAGCGTCCGATGTTCGGGAGGGCGGCCTGCCATCCCGGCCCCGTGCGATGCTCGTCGGTCATGTAGGGCAGGATGATCGTGTCGGCGCCGAGCGCCTTGGCCAGCGTCACCTGCCGGTCGAACTGGCCCAGCAGCGCGTCATAGCCGACATGGATCGACGGTGCCTTCAGGCCCAGCCGGTCGAGCGTTCCGCGCAGCATCGCGGCGTCCATGGCGTCATATCCGCCGCCGCCGAACTCGACCTCGCGATAACCGATCGCCGCGACCTGCTCGAGCGTCTTCACCGGGTCCTTCGCGAAGATCTCGCGCAGCGTGTAGAGCTGGAGGCCGATCGCACGGCGCTTCGCCGCAGCGGCCGCCGGGAAGCAGGCAAGAGCGGCGGCACCCGCGGCGCCCGCGAGCAAAGTTCTGCGTGCGATCATGCCGAATACACCTTGTTGACCTGAGAATAGAGAAACTCGCCGTTATACTCGCCCGGCACCGGGAGATATTCGCGCTCCTGCGTCATCCCGATCTCCGACGTGTAGTAACCGGCGATGACGAGCTGCCGGAACGGCTCGAAGAACGCATCAGCGCCGGGCAGCTGCTTGTTCATCGCCAGCGTCAGCAGCGCATCCTGCTGCTCCGGCGTTGCCTTGGCCGTCGACACGCCATGGTCGCGCATGCTGCGCGCCTCGATCGCGTCGAGCCCGGCGATGATCGGCACCCGATCGCCCGGCAGCGCCCAGTCAGCCAGCATCTTCTCGATGAAATCCGGCACTCCGGCGGCGATCGCGCCCGGCGTGTCGGTCGTCGGGATGACGCGGTCGCTCAGCGCGGACATCGCCGCGCGCTGCGCAGGCGTGAAGACCTGAACGCTCGGCGGCCCTTCGGAAATGGCGGGGATATCGGTCCCGCGCGGCGCCCCCGCTGCACGCGCGAGCGGCGCGAACAGCGAGGCGCCGAACATGGCCGCGACACCCGCCAGAGCGGTTCTGCGGTTGATCATTTGGCTTCTCCGGGCAGATCATGGTCGACAGCGGCTTCGGGCAACGGGCGCACCCAGATGTTGCGGAACGAAACCGGCGATCCGTGGTCCTGCAGCTGCAGCGGCGCAGCGTCGGGATGCGCCTGATAGGCGGCAACCTTGCGCCACACCGTGGTGCCGAGCAGCGCCTGCCGGTTCTGCACCAGCACGCCGTTGAGGAAGGCCGTGACATAGGCGGGGCGCAACAGCTTGCCGTCGGCCGCGAAGCGGGGCCTTTCGAACACGATGTCGTAGCTTTGCCACTCGCCCGGCCTGCGCGCGGCGTTCACCAGCGGCGGCTTCCAGCCATAGGCCGCGCCGACCGTGCCGTCGGCATAGGTCGGGTTCTGATAGCCGTCGAGGATCTGGACCTCGTAGCGCTGCATGAACCAGACGCCGCTGTTGCCGCGATCCTGCGATTTGTCCTTGGGCGGGTTGGGCGAGCGGAATTCGAGATGGAGCTGGACGTCGCCGAAGCTCTGGCGCGAAACCAGGTTGTTGTCGCCGCCCCCCGGCGGACGCGGCGGCACCGTCATCACGCCGCCGGCGACAGTCCATGGCGCCAGCTGGCCTTGCCACGCATCCGCGGGCAGGACGATCGCGTCGGAGGGCGCCCCGCCCGGAGCCGTCGCCGGCGTCACCACCACCGGTGCCGGGCGGTCCGCATCATGGACGCGCCATTTGCCGTCGGGCAGCATCGGCGTGTCCCTGAACCCCGGCTTCTCCTGCGCAGATGCGCTGGTGATCGCGATTGATCCGGCGATTACGCAACTGGCCATGCGCATGCGCGTCATGCCTCTCCTCCTTGTCGATCGATGCTGCGATAAGCGGCGATCAGCCGGTCTTCACCGGCGCGGCCCGCTATCGAATTGCCATGCTCCATGCCGATCACACCGGTGTAGTTCCGTGCACGGAGCCAGCGGACGATCGTCGCATAGTTGATCTCGCCGGTCCCCGGCTCCTTGCGGCCGGGATTGTCGCCGAACTGGAGATAGGCGATCTCGGACCAGCAGGTCTCGAGCGCGGGGATCAGATTCCCCGACTGGATCTGCTCATGATAGAGATCGGCGAGGATCTTCACCGCCGGGCTGTTGACGCCGCGCGCCACGGCATAGCCCTGCGCGATCGTCTGCATGTACACGCCGGGGTGATTGGTGCGCGTGTTGAGCGGCTCCATCACCAGGGTCAGCTTGTGCGGCGCCATGATGTCCCCGGCGCGACGCATGACGTCGATGATCCGCGCGGTCTGGATATCGACCGGCACGCGCGGGTCGAGGAACCCCGTCACCACCGTCATCTGCGTCGCATTGAGCCGCTTGGCGACATCGACCGCATTGCGGATATCGGCGAGGAACGCCTCGCGCTCGGCATCGTCATTGCCGCCGAGCAGCGGGCGCGACTGCGCCCATTTCGGCATGCTCGCGACGAACACGCCCATCCGCATGCCGCGCTGGGCGAGCGCCTTCGCCATCTGCTCCTGCTCGGCGACCGGGCGGCTCGCCGCCTCATTGTCTTCCCAGGCGCGGAAACCCTGATCGGCGGCGAATGCGATCTGTTCGATCCGGCCGCCCCGGCTCGCGAAGCTGCCTTCGTGCGGCGCATAGGCGAGCGAGAAATAGGCGGCGTTGGACGCGGAATCACGCACGCCCGCCAGCGCGGCGAGCGGCAGTGCGGCCCCTCCCGCAAGCAAGCTTCGGCGCGCGATCGGCGGCATCACTTCGCGCTCTCGGCCTTCAGGAACGCGATGATCGCGGCGCGCTTCGCCGGGTCGGGCGTACCGATCGGCATGCGGGTTCCGGGAACCTTCTTCGACGGATTGGCGAGAAACGCGTCCAGCGTCTTCTCGTCCCATTTCAGCTTCGATCCCTTGAGCGCCGCGGAATAGCTGACGCCCGGCACCGACGCGGCCGGCTTGCCGATGATCCCGTAGAGATTGGGGCCGAGCCCGTTCTTGCCGCCCTTGCTGGTCGTGTGGCAGGCGCGGCACGCGGCAAAGGCCGCCGGTGCTGCGCCGGTCTGCGCAAAGCTTGGCGCGAGCGCTGCGCCCAATCCTGTGAGCGCTACCGCTCCGGTTGCCAGACCCGCTACAAACTTCATCTCGTCTCTCCCAATCTTTTGTCTCTTTCGGCGAAGACCCGCGTCATCCGCCCCCGATCGCGGTCCACTTCTCGTCCGACGCCGCGTTGGCGGCGACGGTCTCCACGAAGTGCATCGTGCGCAGCCCGTCGGTGAGACCGGGGAACCGGCCTTGCGTATCGCCGTCCCGGACCGCGGCCGCGAAGGCGCGGTAGATATTGGCGAAGGCCTCGACATAGCCCTCCGGATGCCCCGCCGGGGTCCGGGTCAGCGCAAGCGTGTGCGGGTCGAGGCCGGGGCCGCCGGTCCGCACGATTTCTGCTGGCCGGTCGAGCCAGCGCAGGATCAGCGTGTTCGGCTCCATCTGCGACCATTCGAGCCCGCCAAGCTCGCCATGGATGCGCAGCTTCAGCCCATTCTCCTCGCCCGCCGCGACTTGGCTGGCCTTGAGCATGCCGCGCGCACCGCCGTCAAAGCGCAGCAGCGCGCTCACGTCATCGTCCAGCAGCCGGCCCGGCACATGCGCCGTCAGATCCGCACAGACGGCCTCCGTCCGCAGGCCGGAAACGTGCTCGGCGAGTTGGAAGGCGTGCGTGCCGATATCGCCCAGGCAGCCGCCGATCCCGGCTCGCGCCGGATCGGTGCGCCATTCGGCCTGCTTCTGCCCGTCGCGATCGATCGGCCGGCTGAGCCAGCCCTGAAGATATTCGGCCTGCACCAGCCGGATCGCACCGAAATCGCCGCGCGCGACGCGGATGCGTGCCTCTTCGATCAGCGGATAAGCGGCATAGGTGAAAGCCAGCCCGAACAGCCGACCGCTTGCCTTCACAGCCTGCGCGATCGCCTCGGCCTCCGCCACGCTCATCGCCATCGGCTTTTCGCACAGCACGTGGAAGCCAGCGTCGAGCGCGGCGATCGCCACCGGCGCGTGGAGGTGGTTTGGCGTGACGATCGCAATCGCATCGACCCGCTCTTCCGGCGGCAGCGCGCGCTCGCCTTCAACCAGCTGCTCGAACGTGTTGTAGACGCGTTGCGGATCGAGCCCGAGTGCATCGCCGGTCCGTGCGTTGCGCCCGGCATCAGTGCTGAAGGCGCCCGCAGTCATCCGCCAATCGCCGTCGATTGCGGCAGCCATGCGGTGGACGGCGCCAATGAACGCACCCTCACCGCCCCCTACCATGCCGAGCCGAAGCGGATGCCGCGCCATCCTCAAAGCCCCAGCAGCTCGCGGATCGCGGTCCGGTCGGCGCCGCTTGCGGCGAAATCGTCGAACGGCCGCTCGGTCAGGCGGATGATGTGGTCGCGGATGAAGGGTGCGCCTTCGCGCGCGCCATCCTCGGGATGCTTGAGCGCGCATTCCCATTCAAGCACCGCCCAGCCGGTATAGCCATATTGCGCAAGCTTGCTGAAGATGCCGACGAAATCGACCTGGCCGTCGCCGAGCGAGCGGAAGCGGCCGGCGCGGTCGACCCAGCTTTCATAGCCGCCATAGACGCCCGTGCGCCCGGTCGGGTTGAACTCGGCATCCTTCACATGGAAGCACGAGATGCGGTCATGATAGCGATCGATGAAGTCGAGATAGTCGAGCTGCTGCAGCACATAGTGCGACGGGTCGAACAGGATGCGCGCGCGCGGGTGGTTGTTCACCGCCGTGAGGAAACGCTCCCAGGTCGCACCGTCGAAAATGTCCTCACCCGGATGGATCTCGAACGCGCAATCGACGCCTGCCTCCTCGAACACGTCGAGGATCGGCAGCCAGCGGCGAGCGAGCTCGGCGAAAGCTTCCTCGATCAATCCGGCCGGGCGCTGCGGCCAGGGATAGACATAGGGCCAGGCGAGCGCGCCGGAGAAGGTGGCGTGCGCGTTGAGCCCGAGATTGGCGCTGGCCTTGGCGGCGAGCTTGACCTGCTCGACCGCCCAGGCCTGACGCTCGGCGGGCTTGCCGTGCAGCTCGGCCGGGGCGAAGCCGTCGAACAGCTGGTCATAGGCCGGATGCACCGCGACGAGCTGGCCCTGAAGATGCGTCGAAAGCTCGGTCGGCTCGACACCATGATCCGCAAGCCGGCCGCGCAGATCGTCGCAATAGGCCTGGCTTTCCGCAGCCAGATTGAGATCGATCAGCCGCGGATCGCAGGGGATCTGGACACCCTTATAGCCAAGATCGCCGGCCCATTTGGCGAGCCCGTCCAGCGTATCGAACGGCGCGGTGTCGCCCATGAACTGGGCAAGGAAGATCGCGGGTCCCTTCATCGCAGTCATGCGGCGGCTCCCTTCCTGCTGTCGTCGCGGAAGAGGAGCTGGAACAGCAACGTGATGACCGCAGCCGCGATCGCCGGATACCACCACATCTGCTGCCAGTCGGCGATCGTCGGCGCCGCGGGCAGCTGGGCATAGAGCAGCCCGCCGATCTGCGAGCCGAGCAGCATGCCGACGCCATAGGTGAACAGGGTCAGCATCCCCTGCGCCTGGGCGTTCACGCCCTTGGGCGTCGCGATGGTGCCGGTATAGATCGCGCCGGCGACGAAGAAGAAATCGTAGCACACCCCGTGCAGCGCCACGCCGAGATAGACCGCCCAGAGCGAGCCACTGCCGTCACCGATCGCGAACAGCGCATAGCGCAGCGCCCAAGCCGCCATGCCCACCAGCAGCAGCGGCTTCACGCCGAAGCGGCGGTAGAGCCACGGCATCGAGAACATGAAGGCCAGCTCGGACATCTGGCCGATCGCGAGCGTGCCGCTGACATTGGTGATGCCGGCCGCGCCGATATAAGGCGAGGCATAGGCGTAATACATGGCGAGCGGGATCGAGATCAGCGTCGCGCAGATCACGAAGATCAGATAGGAGCGCTGCCGCATCAGGCCGAACGCCTCGACGCACAGCACCTGTCGCACCAGGCTCTCGCCGCTCGGCGCGTCGGGCTCGATCGCCGGAAGCGTCAGGCTGTAGAGACCGAGCGCGATCGACACGACCGCCGCGACGCGGAAGATCTCGGGGCTGGCCGACAGCGCCGCCCAGCCGATGATCAGCCCGGCGACGATCCAGCCGAGCGTGCCGAAGGCACGAACGAACGGGAAGCGATCGTCGCGCTTGCCCAGGCTCTTGAGCGCGATCGTGTTCGCGAGGCCGACGGTCGGCATGTAGAGAATCATGTAACCGAACAGCACCCAGACGAAGGTGCCGCCCGTCTCCGGCGTCAGCAGCGCGGGCAGCGCCAGCAGGATCGCGCCGCCGAGCAGGTGAAGGATCACCATCAGCGCCTTGGGACTGAAATAGCGGGTCGCGGCCATGCCGAGCAGGAAGGATCCGGCGATCGAGGCGATCGGGCCGACCGAAAAGGCGTTGCCGATCAGCGCGCCGATTCCGACCGTCTGCATGACCAGCCCGAGCGTGACGGCCCATGCACCCCAGACAAAGAACTGCATGAACATGAGCGCGCTGAGCCGCCCCATGAGCATGGCGGATACCGGACGTGCATCCAGCGTCTCTGTGGTTGTGGCCATGCGCCCCTCCCCCCTCGATGTTGTTCGTCTTCTTGCGACTCAGGCTACGCAGGTCGATGGCTGATGTAAAGGATTACATCGAATTTTGTCGACAGGCCGCACGGCAGGCGACATGAAGCCGTGATGCCAACGATTATCGACGTTGCCGCGGTCGCGGGCGTCTCCACTGCCACGGTTTCGCGCGTATTGAGCCAGCCCGAACGTGTGGCGGAAGCGACGCGCAAACGCGTGCTCGAGGTCGTTCAATCGCTGGGCTATGCGCCGAATGTCGCCGCACGGACGCTGCGCACCCTGCGCGCCGCCAAGATCCTGCTGACGGTACCCGACATCTCCAACCCCTTCTTCGCGAGCATCATCCGCGGCGCGGAAGAAGCCGCACGCGACGCCGGCTATGCCGTGGTGGTCGGCGATACCCGGCACGACCCGCAGGTCGAGGATCAATATGCCGAGATGCTCTCGCGCCGCGAGGTCGACGGACTGATCTTTCTCGGCCATCGCCTGCCCGATAATCTGAGCCCGCTCCTCTCCCGGCCGGGCGTCGCGGCACCGGTCGTGAACGGCTGCGAATACAGCCCCGACCTTGGCGTCCCCAGCGTGCATATCGACAATGCCGCCGCAAGCGGCGATGCGGTCGAGCATCTGATCGGCCTTGGCCATCGCGATATCGGCATCGTCACCGGCCCGCTCATCAGTCCGATCAGTCGGGACCGCCTTTCGGGCGCGATGGAGGTCGCAGAACGGTACGGGCTGAAGGATCGCCTGCAGGTCCGGAATGGCGACTATTCGGCGGAGCTGGCCTTCGAGCTGGCTGCCGACCTGCTCAAGCGGAACGTCACCGCGATTTTCTGCTTCAGCGACGAGATGGCGATGGGCGCGATCAGCGCGATCAGTGCGGCCGGCCTGACCTGCCCCGGACATGTTTCGGTCGTCGGCTTCGACGACCTTCCCACCGCCCGCTTCTTCCAGCCCGCGCTCACCACGATCGCCCAGCCCAAGGGGCTGATTGGTCAAAGGACGGTCGAATTGCTGGTCGAGATCCTGCGCGACCCGGAAAGCCCGATCCGGCAGATCACCCTGCCCCATGAGCTCGTCGTCCGCGACAGCACCCGCGCGGTCAGTCCCTAGCTGCCGCGATCCTCTCCAGACGCGCCTGGATCTCGCTTTCAGGGAACCAGCGGCCGCGCACCATCACACCGGCGCGGCGCTCGACATTCGCGAGATTCTCGAGCGGATTGGCAGTCAACAGGATCAGATCCGCACGCTGCCCCGTTGCGATCGTGCCGAAGCCAGCCTTCCACCCGAAATAGCGAGCCGCCTCGCGCGTGCCGGTCGCGAGTACCTGATAGGGCGTCAGCCCCGCCACCTGCATCATCCGCATCTCATGATGGATCGAAAAGCCGGGCACATTGAAGAATTGCGGTGCATCCGATCCGAGCGCGATCGGTGCGCTGGCGGCATGAAGGTCGCGCACCAGACGGCGCCGCAGCTCGACCAGCCGCCGCGCCGCATCCGGCTGGAAATCGGGACGCGCGGCGAAGTCCCGCTTTGCCTTCACCCAGCCGTCCAGCACGCGCTTGGGCATGTAGCGCATTTCCGGCCGGGCGATCATCGCCTCGGGCGTTTCGGACGAAGCCAGATGCTCGACCAGGCTCAGCGTCGGCACGTTCCAGGTGCCTGCCGTGATCGTGCGCCGCACGGCATCGGGGATGCGACGTTCATCGACGAACTGCACCCAGCCGCTGCCGAAGAAGCCGGCCGGGCGTCCGGCGGTATCGGTGCCTTGCGGAACCAGAAACTCGACATAGCGGTCGAGATGGTCGATCGAGGCCTGCCGGCTTCCGAGCGCATCGGTGAGCCGGACTCCCTCGGGGATATGGCCGCCGAACGGCATTCCGATCGCGTTCGCGGTCTCCGCCATCGCGAGATAGGCGTCCCGCGGCACGCTGCCGATCTTGATCAGGTCATATCCGGCCGCACGATAGTCGCGCACCGCCCCGCGCGCCTTGTCGGGCGTTCCGGCGGCCGCTGCGCTCAGCCAGGGGCTCGCCGTATGGAGCGTCGGGCCAATCACATCCCCCGCGGCGATCCGGTCGCGCAGGGCAAGATGCGATGCGTTTCCGGCTATGTTGCGGACGGTCGTGACGCCATTCGCGACATAGAGGAACAGCATGTTGTCGCGATAGGCCGGATCCTCGGGGCCGGGCACATGGCCGTGCATTTCAGCCAGTCCGGGCATCAGCCAGCGCCCTGCTCCGTCGATCCGCCGGGCACCCGCGGGAATGCGCGCAGCAGATGCGGAGGCCACCGACACGATCCGCCCGTCCTGCACCACAACCGTCTGGTTCGCGAGCACATGCTCACGGTCCATCGGCACGATATTGACGCCGACAAAGGCAATCGTCCCGCCGGACGGGTTCGTGTCGGCTACCGCGCCTCTCGCCGCGACAAACGCCGCAGCGACCAGCAGCGTGAGCGCGAGAAGAAGCAGCGGAAAACGCGTCTCGCGAGAGGCAAAGCGTGGCACCGGAACGCTCTCCTTTCAGCCGGATCGGGTCACGATCCGCTGCCGGAAGCTACCACCCCCCCGCCAGCTTGTCAGGCCTGCCGTCCCGGACAGACGGACACCATGCCCTGCTGCCCGCTTCGTCAGCCACTCAATCGCTGAAGGTCACGAGTGACATGCCCTGGTTCACGGCCCTTTCGAGAAGCCGCCGTACGGCGGCGAACGGTTCGCCCGCCTCCGCTTCCGGGACATTTGTCATGAAGATCTGCAGCAAGATCCTCACCTGCGCAGGATTCAGCAGGGAATCCCCGAAATATTGGAGATCGGCGCCAGCCTGCCGGCCCCTTTCGAACAAAACCGCCAGCGAGCGGTGGGCATCCAAATCAAGGGAGCCCGCAAGCTCCAGGCTGCCGGGGTCAGCGGGTACAAACTCCGTCGATGGCGACGCGAAATAGATATCCAGCATCGTCTCAGTCTAGGCATATCCGGGCGAGAACCAAGCACCGCCGACGGCCGAACTGCATCCTTCCGGCGCTGCTCGCTACATCCGCAAAACTGTCCTGATCCTATTGACGAGCCCGCGGCAAATCGGCTTCTCGATTGCAGACCTGTTCCTCTTGCCAAGGGTCCCCAGTGCAACCTCTCTCCTCCGCGCCGCGCCCGCTGGGCAAGACCGATATCCTCGTACCCCCCGTCGCCTGGGGCATGTGGCGCTTCGCCGGCAGCGACGTGGCCACCGCCCGCGCCCTGATCGAGGCGGCGCTGGCCGAGGGGATAAATTTGTTCGACACCGCCGATATCTACGGCGCCGACACGCCCGGCGGCTTCGGCTCGGCCGAGGCCTTGCTTGGCCGCGTCCTCGCCGAGGCACCGGCACTCAGCACCCACATGGTGCTTGCCACCAAGGGTGGGATCATCCCCGGCACCCCCTATGATTCGAGCGCTGACTATCTGACGGCGGCGCTCGATGCTTCGCTCGCCCGGCTCGGCGTCGACCATGTCGACCTCTGGCAAGTGCACCGTCCCGATCTGATGACCCATCCGGAGGAGCTTGCAAGAACGCTCACGCGCATGATCGAAAGCGGCAAGACGCGCGCGGTTGGCGTATCGAATTTCTCGCCTTCGCAGACCCGCGCGCTCCAGGCCTGGCTTCCCTTTCCCCTCGCAAGCCATCAGCCCGAATTCTCGGCGTTTCACACGCAACCCTTGTGGGACGGGATTCTCGATCAGGCGATGGAACGCGGCATGGCGGTGCTCGCCTGGTCACCGCTTGGCGGCGGCCGGCTGAACGGCGGCGGCGCGGTCGCCACGCTGCTCGATGCGAAGGCACAGGAAAGCGGTGCTTCGCGCGCCGCCGCTGCGCTTGCATGGATCATGGCGCATCCGGCACGCCCGATCCCGATCATCGGCACGCAGACGCCCGCGCGCATCGCTGAAGCATCGCAAGCCTATGACGTCCTGTGGACGCGTGCCGAATGGTATGCGGTGCTTGAAGCCTCGACGGGCGAAAAGCTGCCGTAACCGGCGCGGCCGCCATCGCGCGCGCTACCCGGCCGGGCGGCTCGCGCGCAATCCGCCGGGATAGGGCGTGAGCCTGACGCGCTCTCCCTTGCGCAGCGCAAGGTCGACAATGACGTCACCGCTTCGCACGCGCGCCGGGCCGCCACTGTCCGCAGTCAGCACCGCCTCTGCCAGCTTTCCACCGGTCCAGCGCAGGTCGACACCGATATTCCCCCGCGCACGCAGGCCCGAAATATGGCCGCTCGGCCATCTGCGCGGCAGCGCCGGCAGCAGATGGATGGTTCCCGAATGGCTCTGCATCAGCATCTGGCCGATGCCGGCCGCGCCGCCCAGATTGCCGTCGATCTGAAACGGCGGATGCGCGTCGAACATGTTGGGATAGGTGCGGCTGGGTTGCAGCAGCATCTGCAACACCTTGTACGCGCGCTCCCGCTGTTCGAGCCGAGCCCACAGGTTGATCCGCCAGCCGATGCCCCATCCCGTCGCATCGTCGCCGCGGATCTCGAGCGTCCGGCGCGCCGCCGCTGCAAGCTCGGGCGTTCGCTGCAACGTGATCTGCTCGCCCGGATAGAGCGCGTAGAGGTGGCTGACATGACGATGGTTGATCTCGGGCGCATCCATGTCCCAATCGTCGAACCATTCCTGCAACTGCCCCGCCTTGCCGATCCGGTCCGGCGGCAGCTTGTTGAGCTTCACGGCGATCTCGGCCCGCAGCGCCGCGTCACGTCCCAGCAGTTGCGACGCCGCGATCGTGTGCGCGAACAGATCGCGCAGCAACTGGCTGTCCATCGCCGGCCCGGCACAGATCGACACACCCGGGCGGTGCGAATTCTCCGGCGAATTGGACGGGTTCATCACCAGCTCGCCGGTCCGTGGATGCGGTACCAGCGCGTCGAGGTAGAATTGGCAGGACGAGGCCATCAGCGGATAGAGCTCGGCCAGGAAGGCACGGTCGCGGCTATAGTCCCAATGGTCCCACAGCGTGTTGAGCAGCCAGGCGCCGCCCATCGGCCACATGCCGTAGATCGCCGATGAATTGACCGTCGCCTGCCGCCACAGATCGGTGTTGTGATAGGCGACCCAGCCGCGTGCGCCCCAGTCGTTGCGCGCGGTACGCTGGCCGGTGATCGCCAGCTCCCGGGTCATGCGCAAGAGCGGCTCGACCAGTTCGCCGAGGTTGGCGGCATCGGCCAGCCAGTAGTTCATCTCCGCATTGATGTTCAGCGTCCATTTGGACTCCCAGGGCGGCGCGGTGCGTTCGTTCCAGATGCCCTGGAGATTGGCGGGCTGCGTGCCCGGGCGCGAGGAGGCGATCAGCAGATAGCGCCCGAACTGGTAATAGAGCGCCGCCAGCGCCGGATCATCGAGCTCGCCCGAACTGGCGATACGCCGATCCGTCGGCAAGTCTGCGGCCGGGCTTCGCCCCAGATCGATCGCGACGCGGCGGAACAATCTCCGATGATCGGCTTGATGCGCGGCGAGCAGCGCCTCCCAGTTCTTGGTGCTTGCTGCCTCGATGTCGGCACGAACGATCGCCGAGGGATCGCCGCCTATGTCGTCGAACCGGCGATAGCTGGTCGCGGTCGCCACCAGCAGCACGACCTCCTGCGCATCCTCGATGCGGATGCCGTCGCGGCCATTGGTCTGCCGCCCCCCGGTGCGGCGTATCTTCACGCGCGTCTCGAACCGGATCCCGCCCGGAACGCCATGCTGCGCCGGACCGATGCCGCGCATCACCAGCGTGTCGTCGCCCTCGACCGCGACCTCGGCGTCCTGCGGCGTGGTGAGGGAAATGTTGACGGTCACCGATCCAGCGGGCGCATCGGTCGACAGGCGGATCGCGATGACGCCGTCGGGCGCGGAGGCGATCACCTCGCGCAGATGGGTGACAGTGCGCACCTTGAACCGCGTCGCGGCGATCGCGCCATCGAGGTCGAGGCTGCGCCGGTAGCTCTGGCTGTTCTCGATCCCCTGGAACAGCAGCATGAGGTCGCCGATCGGCTGATACGACATCTGCCGCTGCGGCCGCGCGACGAGCACCTCGTCGGCAAGATCCTGCGCTTCCTTGTACTTGCCCGCCCAGATCAGCTCACGGACGCGCGGCAGCCCGGCGCCGGCCTTGGGATTGGTGCCGTCATAGGGAGAGCCGGCGAAGAAACTGTCTTCATTGAGCTGGATGCGTTCATTGGCGATCCCGCCGAACACCATCGCGCCCAGCCGGCCATTGCCGAGCGGGAGCGCCTGTACCCATTCGTCCGCGGGGCTGTCGTACCACAGGGTGGTACCGGTCTCGCTTTCCTCGCCCGCCTGCGCGGGAAGCGCGGTCGCAAGTGCGAGGCCTGCGCTCCCCTTCATCACGCCGCGGCGCGAAACGCGTGTGGAGTCGGCCATCAGCCGCGCCGCGCCGGACGGGCAAGCGTGAACAGCATCGCGGTCACCGGCGGCACCGTCACCGCGCGGCTGGGCTTGCGGGAGACCGTCGTCAGGGTCGTCGCATCCTTCGCCGCCGCGGACGGGCCCGTCAGCATCACCACCCGCGCGTCCGGCAGCGCCGGAAGCTCGACCGTCACCGGCGCGTCCCCCTGATTGATCAGCGCGATCCGGTCGCGGCCGTTCTGGCGCAGCGCGTAATAGCCGAGATAGGGGTCGGGCACCGCAGTCGTTTCGAGGAAGGTCGCGCCGTCGAGCAGCTGCGCGAACTGCGTGCCGTAGTAAAGCGGGCGGCGCGAATAGCCCTTGGACGGCGTGCCGACGATCGGCGAATAATTACCATAGCCCCCACCATGCCAGTTGACTCCGATCCAGCCGCGCCGGGCCCAGTCGAGCATGCGGTTGGCGCCCCAGACCGATGCCGCGTGGACGTCGGACACACCGACCTTGCCGCCGTCCCAGCAGCTGTTCCCCTCCGACATGCGATAGGGGAGCCCCGACACGCGCCGGGCATCCTCGACCACCGCATAGCCGGCCTGCTTGAACGTCGCCGTCTTCGCCTCGGGCAGCTTGAGCTGGTCGAGCGTCGCTTCGGGCGATCCTGCCGGCCCCATCGCATAATAATGGCCGGTCAGCATGACGACGTCGGGATAGCGCGGCGCGGCACCGGCAAAGGCGGTCAGATATTCCAGCTTGTTCGAGATGCCCGGGCCGGCGAATCGCAGCCCCGGCGCGGCAGCGGTGATCGCTGCGTGGAAACGATCCCACTCGGCAACATAGTCGGCGGCAGTCCAGGTCGCCGGGCGATAGCGGTTGCGGAAGACGTCGGGCTCGTTGCCGATCTGGATCGCCGACAGCCG
Organism: Sphingomonas sp. GW821-FHT03E12; assembly: GCF_059420685.1. NCBI lineage: Bacteria > Pseudomonadati > Pseudomonadota > Alphaproteobacteria > Sphingomonadales > Sphingomonadaceae > Sphingomonas > Sphingomonas sp. GW821-FHT03E12. Next base: position 49,884 of record NZ_JBWKUF010000008.1, on the reverse strand, counting down.
CGGCCCGAGGATGCGCTGGACGTCCGCCGCCTCGCGCGCTGCCTGTTCGGGCGTGGCGTGCGCCATGTTGAGGCCGTAGAGGCAGCTCCATCCGGTCGCGTCGAGGAAGCCGCGCAGGTTGCGCAACGCCAGGGTAGAGACATTCAGCCCCTCGCGATTGAGCTTGTTGTGCTCGGGTCCGTGAATCTCGAATGCCGGTGCGATCACCTGGTCGCCGACATAGGCGGTATGCTCGCCCGACGATCCGCCGAGCCGGATGCTGCCCGACGGGGAGAGGCCGCGGACCAGCTGAACGAACGCCTTGTTCTCCGCCGAGAAATAGCCGGGGTTGGAGAGCTGCGCGCGCTCGAACGACAGGCCGACATAGTCGCGCGGGATCGTCGCGCCGGCCCGCGATGCATCGTAGCTCAACGTCACGATCCGGTTGGTCGCCGCCGCGATCCGGGGAAGCGCTGCAACGCCCCCTGCCAACGCCAGCATCTCAACGAAATCACGGCGCTTCATGCAGCACTCTCCCCAACATCCGCCGCACATCTTGCGCGATCATATGATTATCATATGTTTGCAAAACCTGTATGACAACAATGATCGGTGAGGAAGGCAAATGCGGCGCGGCGTCAGGGCGATCATCAGCTTCGCAACGGCCGTCCTCGCTTGCGCGGTTCCCGCCGCCGCACAGCTCGACGGCAATTCGGACGAAGCGAAGGTCGCCCCCTACCGGCTCCCCGATCCGCTGGTCGCGGCCAATGGCCATCGCGTGCAGAACGCGCGGGACTGGCGCAAGCGGCGCGCCGAGCTGATCGGATTGTTCGAGACCAACATCTACGGCGTCGCCCCTCGCCCCCTGCGCCAGCGCTACGTCGTCGATGAAGAGGACCATGCCGCGCTGGGCAGCCTCGCGATCCGGCGGCAGGTGACGATCCTGCTCGACGGGCGGCGCGACGGGCCGCAGATGCGCGTGTTGCTCTATCTGCCCGCAGGCGCGCGTGGTCCCGTTCCGGTGTTCGTCGGCCCGAACTTCCACGGCAATCAGGCGATCCATCCCGATCCGGCCATCCACATCACGCCCGGCTGGGTCACCCCGGCCACCGGCATCCGCAAGGGCAGCGCCACGCTGCATTCGCGCGGCATCGACGCGCCGGAATGGCCGGTCGAGGCGATCCTGAAAGCGGGCTATGGCATCGCCACCTACTTCACGGGCGACCTCTATCCCGACAACGAGAGCAAAATCGCGGACAGCATCCAGCCCTTCTTCGGCGCCAGCCCCTCCGACCCGCAGCATTGGGGAGCGATCGCGACCTGGGCCTGGGGTCTCAGCCGCGTCTATGATTACCTCGCGACCGACCGCGCCGTCGATGCGCGCCGCGTCATCGTCTTCGGTCACTCGCGTTACGGCAAGGCCGCGCTCTGGGCGGGCGCGCGCGACGAGCGCTTCGCGATGGTCATCTCGAACAATTCGGGCGAAGGCGGCGCTGCGCTCTACCGCCGCAATTTCGGCGAGACGATCCGCGTCATGAACAACTACTGGTTCGCGCCTCGGTTCAAGACCTTTGCCGAGCGCGAGAGCGAGTTGCCCGTCGACGCGCACATGCTGATCGCGCTCGCCGCCCCCCGCCCCGTCTATGTCGCCAGCGCGACCGAGGACTGGTGGGCTGATCCCAAAGGCGAATTCCTCGCCGCGAAAGGCGCCGACCCGGTCTATCGCCTGCTCGGTGCGGGCGGGCTGGATGCACAGGAAATGCCGCTGCCCGATCGGCCGGTCCAGTCGCGGATCGGCTATCACCTCCGCACCGGACCCCATGCCCTGACGGCAAGCGACTGGAACCATTTCATCGCCTTTGCCGACCGCTGGCTCAAACCCCGCTAACTGCTCCGCTTGCCCCCGATATTGACGCCATAGCGCGGCCATTCGGGCCGGATCAGGTGGTGGCGGACATAAGGCGTTCCCTCGCAGGTCAGCTCGATCACCGTCGTCGGATCGTCCGGCGCTTCGTCGGGCAGTCCGGTGAGCCGCAATGCAATCGCGTCCTGCGTGAACTGCACCGGCTGCCCGGTCTTGAGCAGCCGCGCCGACAGCACCTTGGTCCGCACGCCCCCGACCGCGACGACGGTCTGCGGCTTCAGAACGCCCAGCACCGCCGCCGCCGGGCTCTTCGACGGCCAGAAATAGACATGGACGTAGAGCTTGTCCTTCGCCTTGGTGAAGTTGGTATAGTTGCCGAACGCCCCCGCCGCGCGCCCGTCCGCATCGTAGATCGCGGCGCCATTGGTGCGCAGCCACGCCCCCACCTGCTCCAGCGTCTCGACCGATGCGCGCGGCACCGATCCATCGGCTTCGGGGCCGATGTTGAGCAGGTAATTGCCGCCTTGCTGCACGCATAAAGTCAGGTCGTTGACCAGCCGCCGCGCCGGCTTCCATTCCTCGTCGGTGCGCTGATAGCCCCAGCCATAGTTCATCGTCGCGCAGGATTCCCACGCGCGGTCGGCGGCGGTGATACGATGCTCGGGAGTCGCGAAATCGCCGTCGAGGCCGTTGCGGTTGTTGGTGATGATTTCGGGCTGGAGGTCGAACACCATGCGGTTCATTTCGTCCGCCCGCCATTGCTGCGGGGTCAGCGGCCAATCGACATCGTACCAGAGGATGTCGATCTTACCGTAGTGGGTCAGCAGCTCGCGGAGCTGCGCATGGGCATAAGCGACGAAGCGTTCGCGCGCGGCGGGATCGTCCTTGCACCGCGCGCCGTCGGGATGGTGCCAGTCCATCAGCGAGAAATAGAGACCGACCCGCAGCCCCTCCGCGCGCGCCGCCTCGACAAACTCGCGCACGATGTCGCGCTTCGCCCCCTGCTTCGCCGAGTTATAGTCGGTCGTCGCCGTGTCCCACAGGCAGAAGCCCTCGTGATGCTTGGTCGTCAGCACCATGTATTTCTGCCCCGCCCGCTTCGCGAGGCGCGCCCATTCGCGCGCGGCCCCCGGCTTGGGCCTGAACTCAGCCGCCAGCCGCTCATAGTCGGGGATCGGAATCCCCTCCGATTCCATCACCCATTCCTGATGCCCGATGATGCTGTAGAGGCCGTAATGGATGAACATCCCGAACTTCGCCTCATGCCACCAGCGCATGCGGCGCGCGCGGCTTTCCTCCTGATAGGCGAGCTTGAGGTTCGCGGTGGCCGTGCTGCTGCCGTCCGCCTCCTGCGCCGCCGCGGCAGTCGCGAGCAGCGCACCGGCACCACCCGCCGCGCCCAGAAATGCGCGCCGGTCGATCGAATGGGTCATCTTCCGTCCCTTGCTTGCGGACACAGAAAAGCCCGGCCTGTCGCCAGACCGGGCTTTCCCGTTCAAATCACATGCCGCGTCAGAACTTGAACGCGACGCCGGCGGAGAATTTCCGGCCCGTGAACGAGGTGTAATAGGGATCCTGGCGGACCGAGTCGTAGTAGAACTCCAGCGCCTCGTTGGTCAGGTTCTGCGCCTCGAGCCGGAGCTGGATCTGCGGCGTGATCTGATAGGAAGCCGCCATGTCGACGAAGAGCGTCGAGCGCGCGCCCTGCACGTCGCTGGGCAGGCGCGAGGTCGGCACGGTCAGCAGATATTTGTCGCGCCAGGTCGCGGTGCCGCGGATGCTGAACTTGTCGTCCTCATAATAGAGCGTGCCGCTCACCGTATGCTTGGACAGGTTCACCAGATCGCGGACGATGGTGTTGGTGCCGGTGCAGGGCGAGCTCGAGGTCAGGCAATAGGTGATCTGCGAGTCGACGAAGGTGTAGTTCGCCAGCATGCCGAAGTTGCGGAACGTGTCGCCCAGGAAATCGAAGCCGCTCTGGATGTTGACCTCGACGCCCTTGAGCGGGCCGCCCGGGGTGTTCTGCCGGCCGCTGACCGTGAACTCGGTGTTCACGTCCCAGGGTGAGCCCTGGATCAGGGAGAGCGGCAGCCCGGTCTGGCCGAACGTCATCGTCTCGGACAGCGACTGGATGTAGCTGTCGATGTCCTTGTAGAAGCCGCCCACCGAGATCAGCCCGCGCCGGCCGAAATAATATTCGAGGCTGGCATCCACCGTCTTGGCGCGGATCGGGTCGAGATAGAAGTTCGGCCCCGAGATGGTGCGCGTGTTGAGCGCGATGTTCACGCCGGCCGGCAGGATGTGGTTCAGCTCTGGCCGCGCCATCACCTTCGCCGCGGCGAAGCGCAGGATCAGCTTGTCGGTGAGATCCATGGTGAGCGTCGCCGAGGGCAGCCAGTCGTCATAGGAACGCGACAGCACGCGCGATACGCCCGCTACCGTGCCCTGACCGCTCTGCTCGGTATGGACGTAGCGCACGCCGATATTGCCGCGCAGGCCGATGCCGAGCGCATCGGTGTTGAAGTCGATCATGCCATAGGCACCGGTGACCGCTTCGTTGAGGCGATCGCGCACCGGGATCGCCGCGAGCGCATAGTCGCCGCTGTCGTCGTTGGTGAAGTTGATCAGCTTGTCGATCGCGTCATAGTCCGGCGCCAGCCACGACCCGCCGACATCGCCCGGCATCGACTTTCCGAAATTGTCGATCAGCGTCATGACCGAGCTCATCGCAGTGCCGGCGGGAAGCGCACCCGTGGTCAAATTGCCCGCGCGGCTGCGCGTGTAGCGCTTGTAATTGCCTTCGCGATACTGGACGCCCGCGCGCACCTTGAACCCGTCGAACAACGCGTAGGTGGCGTTGAACTCGGTGGTCAGGTTCTCGGTGTCTTCCTTGTTGTCGCCCTTGTTGAGCAGGTTGCGGAAGATGGTCACCCCGCCCGCCGCGACGTTGGGCGCGAACAGATAGTTGGACGCGTTGGTGGTGTCGAAACCCCAGTCGATCTTCGGAACGCTGCCGCCGTCGCGGAAGTCATAGGAGAAGTTGTTGACGTCATTGGCGAAGAAGCTGATCTGCGTCGACACCGGGTTGTGCATGGTCGAGAGCGACAGGCCGACAAAGCCGTCGATCGTCAGCTTGCCCAGCTCCTGCGAGAAGGTCGCATTGATCTGGCGGAAGGTGGTCGTGTATTTCCGCAGCGCGATATCGTTGGAGATATCGATCCCGTTGAACTTGCCATACTGGATGCTGCCCAGCGAATCGACGGCGATATCGGTGACCGAGGTCATCGGCTGGCCGTGGTTGCCGGTACCGCGCGCGAAGGAGTTGGCCGCGAAGCTGTAGTCGCGCCGGGTCACGTCATAGCGGGAATAGAGGCCGTCGATCGCGAACTTGGTGCCATCGGCCGGCTCGGCCTCGATCGTGACCGTCGCGCCGAGCCGCGAATAATCCTGATCCGAACGGAGCCAGCGCGGGCTGCGATAGATGAACGCGTTGCGCGCGGTCTCGTAATTGGCGACATTCTGGGCCGTATTGGGCAGGCGCGGCATGCCGGTCGCGCAGTTCAGCGCATCGGTGCCGATCGCGGCATTGTTGCCCGGATTCTGCGTGGCGTAGCCGACCGGCGAGCAGAAGCCGCCCTGCTGGGTGCCGCGATAGACCTCGACCGCCGACCATGCCTCTTCGCGCGTATAGCGCTTGGTGTAGGCGATCGACGCCGCAACGCCGAAGGTGCCGTCGAGGAACTTCTTGGAGACAAGGCCGGTGACGCGCGGGCTGAACTTGCCGCGCAGATCGTCATAGGTGCCCTGCGCGCTCGCCGCGAAGGTAAAGTCGTCGGCATAGGAAAGCGGGCGCGGGGTCTTGAGGTCGACGGTCGCGCCGAGCGAGCCTTCCTCGACATCCGCCGAATAGGTCTTGCGAACGGTCAGCTCGCTGAACAACTCCGACGCGAACACGCTGAAGTCGAACGAGCGCGAGGAGTTGAAGCCGGCGCGGATATCCGACGAGTTGGTCGAGCTCGACCCCTGCATGCCGTTGAGGCGGACGCGGGTGAACTGGGCGCCGAGGCCGCGGACCGAAATCGTCTTGCCTTCGCCACCGTCGCCGCGGGCCAGCGCGACGCCCGGCAGGCGCTGCATCGATTCGGCGAGGTTCGAGTCGGGGAACTTGCCGACGTCTTCGGCCGAGATCGAATCGACCACGCCGGTCTCGTTGCGCTTGGTCGCGAGCGATTTCTCGAGCGATCCGCGGAAGCCGGTGACGGTGATGTCCATCACATCGTCGCTCGTCTCCTGCGCAGGCGGCGCAGACGCTTCCTGCGCAGCGGCGGGCGCCACCCAGGACAGGCCGACCGCCAATGCGACGACCGACAGATTCAATCCGCGATTCCGAAACCTGCTCGCCATTCAAACCTCCCCAATTCGCAGCTTTCCAGCTTGCTTGACGCCAAACCTGTAAGACAGATATGCTTGTATGACAAGTGATGAATCGCATGGCCGATCGGGCCGAATTCACTAAAATCGATCGAGAGAGGGGAGCCAGAGATGGGAACACGCCGGGACTTCTTGACGCACGGAACGACGCTCGGGCTGCTGGCGCTGCCCGCGGCGCCGGCCTTCGCCCGCGGCCGTGTCGTCGATATCCGCAGCCATGGCGCGGTCGGCGACGGGCGGACGATGAACACGCGCGCGATCCAGAACGCGATCGACGCCTGCGCAAAGGCGGGCGGCGGGATGATCGCGGTGCCCGCCGGGGTGTTCGTCAGCGGATCGATCTGGCTCAAGCCCGGCGTCGGGCTCGAGCTGCGCAAGGGCGCGGTGCTGCGCGGCTCGCCCAATTTGTCGGACTATCCGCTGGTGCTGCGCCGCTTCGTCGAGGCGTTTCCGGAAGCGTTGCGACTCGGCCTGATCAACGCCCAGCATAATCACGGGCTGCGCATCGTCGGTCCGGGCACGGTCGACGGCGGCGGCGATCCGTTCTGGCGGATGTTCTTCAGCGCGCCGGACGAGAGCGTCCAGGGCGTGAAGGTCCATTACCACTTCCCCCAGCTCTGCTCGATCGAGGATTGCGACGACGTGCTGGTCAGCGGCGTGACGTTCAAGGACGCCGCCTTCTGGAACCTGCACATGTATCGTTGCCGCCGGTCGGTGATCGAGGATTGCAGCTTCGAGGTGCCGCACGAGATCCGTGCGCCGAGCTCGGATGCGATCGATCTCGACAGCTGCCAGGACATCGTCGTGCGCCGCTGCTGCTTCTCGGTCGATGACGATTGCATCGCGCTCAAGGGCACGCAGGGGCCGGGCGCGGCCGCGTACAAGGAAGCGCCGCCGGTCGAGCGCATCCATATCCATGACTGCGTGTTCGAGCATGGCCTGGGCTGCGTCACCTATGGCAGCAACGCGACCGTGGTGCGCGATGTCCGGGTGGAGCGGATCACCAATGTCGGCGACATCCCGACGATCCGCTTCAAGGTGCGCCCCGACACGCCGGGACAGGTCTACGAGAAGCTTCGCGTCAAGGGCGTGCGCCTCGCCGAGGCCCCGACGCCCTATGGCCCCAGCTGGCACAATGGCGAGGTGTTCTACGGTTACGGCAAGCCCAATTTCGGCGCCGACGATCCCGCGGTCGGGCTGATCGTCAACGCCCGGCTGGTCCATGGCACCAAGGTCGAGCCGCGCATGCCCGGCGCGATCATTCGCGACGTGGTGATCGAGGATGTGAAGGGCACGACCCGCCGCTTCGGCAACATATCGGGCAACCCGACCACGGCGATCTCGGACTTCCTGCTCAAGGACATCGACGTGCGGCTGACCGACGGCGGCGAGCGCACCAAGCTGATCGCGCGCGACACGCGCAACATCCGGATGGAGAATGTCCGGGTGAACGGCGCCCCGGGCGAGATCGTGACTTAGCCCTTCCCTCTCGTCACCCCGGCCTCGTGCCGGGGTCCACCGGGCGGCAAGCGCTGCGAGCCAGGCGCGAGAGCATTGCGTGCGGCGGGGTGGACCCCGGCACGAGGCCGGGGTGACGATGGTATTGGCTTAGGGCGCTATGCCTCCCTTGCCACTCAGAGCCGGTAGGCCTGCCGCACCAGATTATACGCCAGGTCCTGGGCGACCACGAATGCCTCGTCCTTCTCCAGCCGGTGTTCGGCCACCAGCCGCGCGAGGAAGGAGCAATCGACCCGCCGGCTCATGTCGTGCCGCGACGGGATCGACAGGAAGGCGCGGGTGTCGTCGTTGAAGCCGACGGTGTTGTAGAATCCGCCGGTCTCGGTCACCTGCTCGCGGAAGCGGCGCATCCCCTCAGGGCTGTCGTGGAACCACCAGGCCGGCCCAATGCGCAGCGCCGGATAGTGACCGGCGAGCGGCGCGATCTCACGCGCGTAATTGCTCTCGTCGAGCGTGAAGAGGATGATCGTCAGGTCGGGATTGTTGCCATAGGCGTTGAGCAGCGGCTTGAGCGCATTGACGTACTCGGTGCGCGACGGCCAGTCGTCGCCCTTGGCCTCACCGAACACATTGGTCACCGCCGGGTTCTGGCTGCGCAGCGCGCCGGGATGGATCTGCATGACGAGTCCGTCGTCCAGGCTCATCCGCGCCATCTCGGTCAGCATCTGACCGCGGAAGCGTTCGGCGTCATTGGCATCGCCCTCGCCGCGGACGATCCTGCCGAACAGCGCCGCCGCCTCTTCCTGGGGCAGATTCTCGGTATGCGCGGTCGGATGGCCGTGATCGGTCGAGGTGCAGCCGCCATGCTCGATGAAATAGCGGCGGCGGTTGCGCAGTGCGGCGAGATAGCCGTCCCAGCTCGTCACATCCTCGCCGGTGATCCGGCCGAGTTCGGGCAGCGACTCGCGGAAGCGCGGATGCTCGGGATCGGTGACGTTATCGGGGCGGAAGGCGGTGACGACGCGGCCCTTCCACCCGCTCGCCGCGATCGCGCGGTGGTGGCGCAGATCGTCGAGCGGGTCCTCGGTCGTCGCCAGCAGCTCGATCCCGAACCGCTCGAACAGCGCGCGCGGACGGAATTCGTCGGTCTTCAGCTTCGCGTCGATCTGGTCGTAGATGCGGTCGGCATTGGCGGGCGAGAGCCGCTCGGTGATGCCGAGGATCGCGTGGAACGCATGGTCGAGCCACATCCGGCTCGGCGTGCCGCGCAGCAGATGGAAATTCTCGGCGAAGCGGTGCCAGATCTTGCGCGGATCGGTCTGCGTCCAGCCGCCGTCGATCCGCGGCACGCCCAGCTCCTCGAGCGGCACGCCCTGCGAATAGAGCATGCGGAAGACATAGTGGTCGGGGATGATGAACAGCTCGGCCGGGTTGGCGAAGGGCTCGTCGCTCGCGAACCAGGACGGGTCGGTATGGCCGTGCGGGCTGACGATCGGCAGGTCCTTGACCGACTCATACAGCTCACGCGCGATGGCGCGGGTCTCGGGATCGGCGGGGAACAGGCGGTCGGGGTGCAGCGAAAGCGGCATGGTATCGGTCATTGGAGATCAGAACCCTTGGGAAGCGCCGCCATCGACGGGCAGCAGGACGCCGGTGACGAAGCGCGCGGCGGGGGAACAGAGATAGACAGCGGCGAGCCCGATATCCTCGGCCTCGCCGAAACGGCCCATCGGGGTGCGCTGGAGGATACGGTTGGAGCGTGCCGGATCGCCGTCGAGCGCCTTGCGCAGCATCGGCGATTCGATCCAGCCGGGCGCGATCGCGTTGACCCGCACGCCCTGCCCCGACACTTCGGTCGCCAGCGCGCGGACCATGCCGACATAGGCCGACTTGGCGGCGGAATAGGCGATCACCTGCGGCATGCCGAGCATCGAGGTCATCGACGCGGTGAACAGGATGCTGCCATGCTGCGCGGCGAGCATTTCGGGCAGCACCAGCCGGGTGAGGTTGTGCGCGGCAAGGACATGCGTGTCGAGCATGCCGGCGAAGTCCTCGACACTGGTGTCGACCGCGAGCTTCTTGAAGTTGTGCCCGGCGTTGTTGGCGAGGATGGTGATGTTCCCGCCGACCTTCGCGCGCACGCGATCGAGCATTGCCGGCATCGTGTCGAAGGCAGTGACGTCGGCGGCTTCCCAATAGGCACCCACACCCAGCTCGGCCGCGGCCGCTTCGACCATGTCGGGGCGGCGGCCGACCAGCACGACCTTCGCGCCGGCATCGTGCATCGCCCTGGCCATGCCGAGGCCGAGGCCGCTGCCGCCGCCGGTAATCAGCGCGACTTCGCCGTCGAGGCGGAACGCCTTTGCCGGATCAAGCGTCATTGCGGCACCCCCGATCGAGATCCGGCGTGTCCTGGTGCTTGTACATCACGAAATACTCCCGATGCCCGAGCGCCTCGGGCTTGCTTGCTTGTCCCGCGGCGACATCGGCGACCATTGCCCCGAGCTCGTCCGCGCACTGGTCGAGCGTCATCTGCCCCGCCAGCACGCGGCCCGCGTCGAAATCCATGTCCTCTTCCATCCGCGCGTAGGTGCGGCTGTTGCCGGTGACCTTGACCAAAGGCGCGACCGGCGATCCGATCACGCTGCCGCGCCCGGTGACGAACAGCACGATCTGGCTGCCGCCCGAGATCAGGTCCATGATCCCCTCGGTATCGTTGGGGTTGGTGTAGCCGAACTGCATGAAGTGCGGATCGGGCACCGAATCCATCACCCACAGACCGGGCCAGGGCGGTGCCTCGCCGACCTTGATCACCCCCTGGATCGGGCGCGACCCGCTCTTGGCAAACGCGCCCATGCTCTTCTCTTCGATCGTCGTCAGCCCGCCCGCGAAATTGCCCGGCGAGACCGAATATTGCCGCACCTCGCGACAATAATGCTCGGCCTTGGCATAGGCTGCTGCAAGCTCGCCGCGCGCGCGATCGTCGGCGGCGCGGGCGAGGATGATGTCCTCCAGCCCGATCATCTCGACGATCTCCTCGACGATCGCCGCCCCTCCGGCATCGACCACCCGGTCGAACAGCCGCCCGACCGCCGGGTTGCCGACCAGCCCGCTGGTGCCGTCCGATCCGCCGCATTCGGCGCCCAATGTCAGGTCGGCAAAGCCCATCGGTACACGCGGGGTCTCGCGATGGATGCGGTCGCGCAGCGCGCGGACGATCGCCTTGCCCTTCTCGGTGGACGAACGCGTGCCGCCGACATCCTGGATGAAGAAGGACGCCGACGGCCGCCCGCTCTTCTCCACCGCCTCGGCGATCTTTGCGGGCTGGGTATATTCGCAGCCGAGCCCGACCGAGAGCACCGCCCCGACATTGGGATGACGGGCAAGGCTCAGCACCAGCCGGATCGCATACTGGTTATCGTAGCAGCCGGGGAAGCCGATGACCTGCACGTCCTCCTCGCCCGCAGCGATGGCGTGCGCGACATGCGCGGCGCACTGGACGGTGTAGATGACGAGGACGAGATTGCGGATGCCCTTGCGCCCGTCGGGCCGCAGCCATCCGCTCCATTCGCGGCTGAAGGTCTCAGTCATAGGCCATGTCCTTGGCCGCGCCGGTGACGACGTCGAACCCGCCCGACCGCTCGTCGAAGCGGCTCGTGCAATTGTGGAGATGCACCCAGTCGCCCGCGCGAATCGCGGTGCTGGCGGTGCCGATCGGAATTCCGAACTTCACGACCGCCTCACCGTCTGCAATGTCCGCCAACGCGACCTTGTGCCCCATCGCGACCGGTTCGTTCAGTGCGACCGCATCGCCGCCAATCAACGTCACCACGCCCTCGCCATCGCCCAGCAGCGTCGCGACATTGTCGTCGGGGTGGATACGGAATGCGGTCGTCATCTGCGCCTCAGAGGATCCCGTATTTGGCAAAGGCCTGGGTGCTCGACATCCCCGCCTCGATCTCCATGCGCACCAGCTTCTCGCCGCGCGCCTTTTCCAACGCACGTTCGATCACTTCGGCTTCATGCGCACGCGGAATGACGACAACGCCGTCGAGATCGCCGAACACCAGATCGCCCGGCTGCACCGTCACCGGCCCCACCTCGATCGGGCAGCGATAGTCGATCACCTTGGTCCGCACGCTCGAATCCTGCGCAAAGCGGCCGCGGCTGAACACCGGCCAGTCCTGCGACAATACCTGCGGCGTATCGCGGTGATAGCCGTTGACCACCGCGCCATTGGCGCCGCGCGACCGCGCGGTCGCGGTGAGGATTTCGCCCCAATAGGCACAGCGCATCTCGCCGCCGCTGGCCAGGTAGATGTCGCCCGGCTCGAGCTGGTCAAGCGCCTCGGTCAGCTTGCCGAAGGGTTGCGCCTGCTCGCCATAGACGTCGATCATCAGCACCGGCATCGCCCGCCCGACCAGCTTCATGTCCGTGAGCATCGGCTGGATCGGCTGGGGCAGGAACTGGTGGACGCAGCCCAAAGTGTCGAGGATGTCGCCGACCACCGGCGTGTACAGCTCGGCACGGAACAGGTCGAAGATATCGTTGTCGGTCATCATGACTCCAGGGTGGTTGCGGCGCGCGAGCGGCGCAGGATCAGCGCCATCGCCAGTACGGCGAGCGGATAGGCGAGCGCGGCGCCGAGGAAGAGCACGGCATAGTTGCCGCCAGTGGCGTCGAGGATGCGGCCCACCGCCATCGCGACGAACATCCCCATGATCCCCGCGGCGAACCCGCCGATCCCGATCACCGAGCTGATCCCGCGCGGCGGCACCGTATCCGACGCCAGCGTGTAGAGATTGGCGGACATGCCCTGATGCCCCGCCGCGGCAAGCGCGATCAGCATCACCGCCGGCCACAGGCTCGACACGCCGGCGATGAATGCCACGGGAATCGGGCACAGGGCCATCAGCAGCATCGTCGCGAGCCGCGCGGGCACCGGCCGCATCCCGCGCTGGATCATCCGCGACGACAGCCAGCCGCCCGCAATGCTGCCCACGTCCGCGATCAGGTAGATCGCCACCAGCGGCCCGATCGAACCCATCATGTCGATCCCGAAGCGGTCGTGCAGAAAACCCGGAACCCAGTTGAGGTAGAACCACCACACCGGGCTGGTCATCAGCATGCCGGCGACATAGGCCCAGGTGCCGCGATAGCGGAGCAACGACAGCCACTTGACCGGTTCGGCCGGCGCATCGTCGTCCTGCTTGATATAGGCCAGCTCGTCTGCCGAAAGGCGCTTCTGCCGCTCAGGGACTTCGTAGAAGCGCAGCCACAGCACCAGCCAGATCAGGCCAAGGCAGCCGGCGATCAGGAACGCCGCGCGCCAGCCGACCAGCGCAACGATGAACGGCAGCGAGACCGGCGTGACGATCGCGCCGATATTGCTGCCCGCATTGAAGATGCCGGTGGCGAAGGCCCGTTCCTGCGGCGGGAACCATTCGCGCACCGCCTTGATCGACGCAGGGAAGTTGCCGCCTTCGGTGATACCGAGCGCACCGCGCGCGATCTTGAAGCCGAGTATGGTGGACATCAGGCCATGCGCCGCCGCGGCAAGGCTCCAGCCGAAAACCGCGACGCCAAGCCCCGCGCGCACGCCGATCCGGTCCATCAGACGCCCGCCGAGCAGATAGCCAAAGGCATACATCAGCGAGAAGGTGGCGATGATGTCGCCATAGGCGGTTTCGGACCAGCCGAACTCCCCGTCGAGCGTCGGCTTGAGCAACCCAAAGATCTGCCGGTCGATGTAGCAGATGGTGGTCGATGCGAAGAGCAGCGCGCAGACGATCCAGCGATAGCGGCCGCGGGATACCGCAAGAGGTGCGGATGGGGCTGTGGTCGTCATTCGTCCGGCATCCTCGCGGCACACCTTGACGGCGGCTCATTCGCAAAATCCTGTATGACAGGTTAGTAGCGGTTTGCATCGCGAAGGCAAGCGTGATTTTGCTAGGATTCGGGCGCAGCTGCCGTGGCGGTTGCACGATCACAGGGGAATCGGGTTGGAAACGAAGGTGGACGAAGCGGCGGGCGGCAACGCGAAGACGAGCGGCCTGGTCGATCACGTCATCGACTATATCTATCGCCACGTGGCCGACGAAGGGCTGCGCCCCGGCGCGCGCCTGCCAAGCGAAACCACGATCAGCCTGACGCTGGGCGTCAGCCGCCCGGTAGTGCGCGAGGCGATGCGCACGCTCGCCGCGACGGGGCTGGTCGAGATGGCGGTCGGCAAGCGCGCGACGATCATCCCGGTCGATGGCGAGATGCTGTCGCGCGTGATCGGCAATGCGCTGCTGACCGGGCAGGCCGATACGCGCAACATCCTAGAGATGCGGCGCGGGGTCGAGATCACGATGGTCGCGCTCGCCGCCGAACGGCGCAGCGACGCCGATGCCGCCGAGCTGCAGGAAATCGTACGCGAGATGGCCACCAGGCTCGGCAACGCCAAACGCTATGCCGAGCTCGATCTCGCGCTCCATGCCCGGCTGGCACGCGCGACCGGCAACCCGCTCTATACGCTGCTGATCGACGCCTTCCGCCAGCTCATCGCCGCGTCGATGCAGGAGGGGATCGAGCGCTGGTCGGCAAGCCCGGAGCTCAAGCGTGTGCAGGACCTGCACGAGAATATCGTCGCCGCCGTGGTCGCCCGCGATCCGGGCGCCGCGGCAGGCGCGATGGCGCAGCATTTCGACGATGCGCTGATCAAGATCCTGGCCCCCATCGTCGCGGGCGAAGCCACGAGTTGAGCTTGCCACGCGCATCGCCGCCGCCTATCCTGTAAGACAAGTTTACATTGCGAGGAGAGGGCGCGGCGATGCGCATCGAGACGTTCGAAACCTGGATGTGCAAGCGCCCCAAGGGGCTGTTCGACGAGGAGCGCGAGGGCGCGGCACCGATGCCCTGGGCCTATGGCGTGGGCCGCATCACCACATCGGACGGGGTCGAGGGAATCGCGACCTTCTGGGCCGCGCGATCGGCCGCGGTGACCGACGCCTATCTTTCCGACGTCATCGCGCCGGTGATCCTGGGCCGCAGCATCCATGACCGCGAACGGATCTGGCAGGATTTCTGGAATATCGACCGCCACGGCGCCTTCTTCCCGGTGTTCCTGCCCGGGCCGATCGACGTCGCGCTGTGGGATGCCGCGGCACGCACCGCGGAGCTGCCGCTGCATCAATATCTCGGCAGCTACCGCACCAGCCTGCCCGTCTATGCCAGCAGCCTGTGGCTCCCCGATATCGACGCCTATGTGCGCGAGGCGCTCGCCTACAAGGAACGCGGGTTCAAGGCGTACAAGGTCCATCCGTGCGGCCCCAGCGCGCTCGACATGGAGATCCATCAGGCGGTGCGCGACGCGGTCGGCCCCGACATGATCCTGATGACCGATCCGGTCGCCGAATATTCGCTGCACGAGGCGATCAAGGTCGCGCGGCATCTCGAGCAGTTGAACTATTATTGGTTCGAGGAGCCGTTCCGCGATTACGAGCTCGACAAATATGCCAAGCTCAGCGCCGCAGTGGACATCCCAATCGTCGGGACCGAGACGACGCGCGGCGGCCCGTGGGGCGTGGCGCAGGCGATCAAGGCCGACGCGCTCGACATGGTCCGCGCCGACGTGTCGTGGAAGGGCGGGATCACCGGCACGCTCAAGGTCTGCCACCTCGCCGAAGCGCATGGCATGAATTGCGAGCTTCACACCACGACGATGGGGCCGATGGACGTCGCCAACATCCATGTCGCCTGCGCAGTGCGGAACTCGGAATATTTCGAGCTGTTCGTACCCGAGGACACGTTCCAGCTGCCGATGAAGCAGAGCCTGCGCGACCTGATGGACGCCGACGGCAATATCCATGCGCCCGAAGGCCCTGGCCTCGGGATCGATATCGACTGGGATCTGGTCGAGGATAATTGCACCTCGAAACGCACTTTCCGCGCCTGAGCGCGCAGGGCCGCGCGCATGGCGGACGCGATGCGCGATGACCTGACCCGGGATTGATCCGGGCCCGGATCGCCGGGATTGGCTATCCTTTCGGGCAGCGCAAGCGCGCGCCAGGCCGTTCGGCCTCTTCGACATGACGGGAGCCCGGCGCACCGGCGCCGGGCTCTCCGCCGATCAGGGCAGCGGTACCGATGCCGGCGGCAGCGTCGGCGCAGGCTGGCCGTAGTTGAACGTGCCGGTGCCGATGCTGATCTTGGTCGTGTCGTTGAAGCCGTTGGCGTCGTCGAGCTCGCTGGCGATGGCGCTTGCCGTGGCCTGGCCCTGGGTGATGTTGATCGTGCCGCCGCCACTCGCCGCGAAGCGCATATACTGTCCGTTGCCCGCCTGGCCGGCGATGCCCGAGAAGCTGTTGCCCGAAACGCTGACGTTCACCGTCGGGAAGCCACCCGTGTTCTGATTGTTGTTGATCAGAAGTCCGCGGCTGCCGTTGATGTTGCGGATCGTGTTGTTGAGGATCGTGAGGTTGGTGGTGCCGTTGCCCGTCGCCTGGCCGACCAGGCCGACATTGACCACAATGCCCTGCGACGTCTGGATCTGCTGGATCGTGTTGCCGCTGATCAGATAGTTGGCATTCACCCCGCCTTCGTTGCCGATGCTGATGCCGGCACCATTGGTCGAACCCGAATTGGTGACCGCGTTGTTGCCGATGATGTTGTTGGTGATCCGGCCGTTGACGAGCCGGGTGAACGGCGAGTTGCCGTTCTGGAAGTCGTTGATCGCCGTTGCGCGGGTACCGGTGAAGGTGTTGCCGTCGATATTGTAGGTCAGCGTCGTCGAGCCCGGGCCGGTCGAGACGTTGATGCCGTTATTGGTGTTGGTGAAGAACGAGCCGCTGACCTGCACGGTCATGCTGGTGCCCGTGCTGTCGGTAAACAGGCCGCTGCCGACGATCGTGGCCGGCGGGCTCGACGCGTTCCAGTTGCCGGTGAAGTTGCTGCCCGAGACGCTGATCCCCATCGACGACGTGCCCGTGCCGAGGAAGTTGAAGATGTTGCCGTGCGGGCTGGTGCCGTTGCCGTTGATGCCCACGCCGTTCGACGCGAAGGTCGAGTTGACCACCTGGAAGTTGGTCAGCGTGCCGGTCGAGTTGGTGATCTGCACCTCGAACTCGTTGTTGTTCTGGATCGTCGAGTTGAAGATGCCGGTCGGCCGCGCACCGTTCGACGCGGTGCCGCTCAGGTTGGTGAGGTTGATGCCCGATTCATCGGTCCCGGCGTCGTTGCCGTTGCCGCTGATCAGCATGTTGTCGATCAGGAAGCCGTTGACGGTCGAGCCGCCGATACCGTCACCCAGATTGTTGGTGACGTTCATATAGGCGAGGCGGACATTCTCGGTGCTGGTCAGGCTGATGCCGTCGCCGGCCGAGTTCTGGATCGTGCCGCCCGAGCCTGCAGCGCCGGTGCCGGTGACGTTGATGCCGCCCGAGGTCCCGGTGTTGTTGAGGATGATGCCGCTCGACGCGCCGTTCGACGAGATGCTCTGGAAGCGCAGGCCCGACGAGCCGATCGTGGTGTTGACGACGTTGAGCGCGGTGCCCGTGGTCGAGGTGATCGTGTTGCCGCTGCCCGCCGTGCTGACGGTGCCGCCGCCGGTGGCACTGAAGCCGGTGCCGGCATTGGTGGTGATCGCCAGCCCGCCGTTCGGGAAGCTGATCGTGCCGCCCGTGTTGTTCAGCAGGTTCACCGCGGTGTTCGCGCCGGTGGACAGCGTCGTGTTGCCCAGGAAGCTGACCGTGCCCGAATTGACGTTCTGGACGACGATGCCGCTGTTGAAGCCGCCCGTGGCGCTGATGTTGCCCGAGAAGGTGACGTTGCCCGTCTCATGGTTGTCGACGAACACCACGTTGCCGTTGGTGGTCTTGGTGACCGAGGCCGCGACGTTGACCGTGCCGGTACCGTTCAGGACGTAGACGCCGAAGCCGTCCGGATCGAAGAGCGCGCCGATTGCGCCGCCATTGATATTCACGGTGTTGGTGGCGCCGTTGATCTCCACGCCGTTGCCGCCGATGCTGTTCATCGTGACGCTGCCGGCGGTGAAGCTGCCGTTGCCCGCGCCGTTGATCTCGATCCCTTCGTCGCCGGTGCTGTTGATCGTCACGGTGCCGAGATTGACGTTCATCGTCGATCCGCCGCCGTAGAAGATGCCGTCGGCCGTCGCGCCGGTGGTGCCGGCGATAGAGACGGTGGTGGCACTCAGCGTGCCGGTGCCATCGACATTGCTGATGTTGATCGCGCTGCCGTTGGTCGAGCCGGTGCTGGTCAGCGAGTCGAAGACCAGGCCGAGCGAGCCGATATTGCCGTTGACCAGGTTGAGGATCTGGCCGGTGGCGGTCTGGATCGAGTTGCCGGTGCTGTAGACGGTCAGCGAGCCGCCACCGGTATAGTCGATACCATTGCCGGTGCCTGAGGCCGTGATGTCGACACCGTTGCCGCCGGCCGCCGACGAGAAGGTGATATTCGCACCGGTGTTGCTGGCCAGGGTGACCGCATTGACGTTGGCCACGGTGTTGAGCGTGATGCTCTGGCCGTAGAAGTTGATCGAGCCGCCGGTATTGTTGGCGATGTTGATGCCCAGCGCATTGTCGGTGAGGTTGCCCGAAACCGTGATGGCGCCGCCGGTGATGTTGGTCACCTCGACCGAACGCGCCAGCGTGCCGCTGGTGGCGACGGTGCCGGCATAGTTGAGCGACAGCGTGCCGCCGTCGACATCGACGCCGCGCGTGGTGGCGGTGATCGACCCGGCGTTGATGGTGACACTGCCGGTGAGCGTGCCCGCCGTCCGGCTGATCAGGATGCCGTTGGCACCCAGCGTGTTGCTGGCGCTCGCAAAGTTCAGGTTCAGCGTCGACGTCACCGCCGAGGCGCTGCTGATGTCAAGGATCGTGCCCGAACCGGTGGCGATGGTGCTGTTCGGACCCTGCACGTTGATCGTGCCGCCGCCGGCGATCGTGAAGGCGGTGCCGCTGGTGGTGGTGACGCCAAGGCTGCTGCCGACCGAGCTGAACCCGACGGTGCTGCCCGCATTGTTGGTCAGCGTGATCGCGTTGTTGGCCTGGGTCGACAGCGTGGTCGTGCCGTTGAAGCTGACCGAGCCGCCACCGTTGTTGCTCACGCTCAGGCCCAGCGCGCTGGCGCCGCTCGAGGTGATCGCGCTGCCGCCGTCGAACGTCACCGTGCCGGCATCGTGGTTGTCGATGCGGACGGCATAGCCATTGCTGTCGCTGATGCTGCCCGAATAGGTCAGGTTGCTGTTGCTGTCGGTGAGGACGAAGGCGTCGCCCGCCGCGGCATGGGTGATCGCCGTGCTGCTGCCGAAGCCGAAGGTGCCGTCCGAGCCAGTGACGATGTCGATGCCGGCATCGCCGCCGTTCAGCGTCGTCGTGCCGGTGAAATTGTAGGTGCCATCGGCATTGTTGAACTGCAGGCCGGTGCCGTTGGTGGCGCTCAGCGTGCCGGTCTGGAAGGTGATCGTCCCGGCCGAATGGTTGAGGATCGAGGCCAAGGCCGCGTTGTTCGCCTGGGTGATGCTGCCGCTATAGGTGACAGCGGCAGTGCTGCCCGAGAGGTTGAACGCGGTGCCCGAAGGGCTGGTGATCGACGTGTTCGCGCCGAAGCCGAAGGTGCCGCCCGAACCGTTGAGGATGTCGATCCCGGCGTCGCCGCCATTCAGCGTCGTCGTACCGTTGAAATTGTAGGTGGCATCGGCATTGTCGAACTGCACGCCGGTGCCGTTGGTGGCGCTCAGCGTGCCGGTCTGGAAGGTGACCGTCCCGCCCGAATGGTTGAGGAACGAGACCAGGGCCGCGTTGTTCGCCTGGGTGATGCTGCCGCTATAGGTGATCGCGGCGGTGCTGCCCGACACGTTGAACGCCGTGCCCGACGGACTGGTGATCGAGGTGTTCGCGCCGAAGCTGAACGTGCCGCCCGAACCGTTGAGGATGTCGATGCCCGCATCGCCGCCGGCCAGCGTCGTTGTGCCGGTGAAGTTATAGGTACCGTCCGCATTGTCGAACTGCAGCCCGGTGCCGCCGGTGATGTTGAGCGTGCCGGCGTAAGCGAAGGTACCGGTGGCGTGGCCGCCGCCGATGCTCAGCGCCGCACCAGCTGCGCTCTTGGTCACCGAGCTGGTCGAATCGAAGTTGAACGCCGCCGTGCCGCCCGAGATCGTGAGTGCCGCAGCCAGAGGATTGGTGATGTCGACATTCGTGGCGTTGATCACGCCAGCCGCATTGGTGAAGATCAGGCCAGCACCGCCGGTCAGGCCCACATTGGTCAGCGTCGTGGTGCCCGTGGCGTTGTTGAGCGTGATCCCACCGCCGTTGCTGGTGATATTAGTCAACACCGAGTTCGCGGCGTTGAGCAGGATGTCGCCGCCGGGGTTGCCCGAGAAGACGACATTGTCGATCGTCGTGCTGGTCGACGGGGTGATCTCGATACCCATCGTCCCGAAGTTGCGGACCGTCAGATAGTCGAGGATCGTATTGGTCGCGCCGGCACCATTGTCCTTGATGCCGCGCGATACCGCACCGCCGCCATCGAGGATGAAGCCCGACAGACGGTTGCCCGTCGCGCCCAGCGTGATCGCATTCGCGCCCGCCGCGCTGGTGAGCGTCGCCGCGCCGTTGCCGGTCGGATCGGCGATGCTGACCGAGCTGCCACCCGAAAGCAGGATCGTCGAAGGCACGGTAAGCGCGATGACGATCGGCGCACTGCCGCTGCCCGCGCCGCCACCCACGCCGTTGCCGAAGCCGCGAACCTGGACGTTGGACGACAGCACCAGCGAATCATTGCCGTTCGAACCGGCCGCGCTGATCGCGCTGCCATTGTTGATCAGGACGATCATGTCCTGCGAAGCTGCCAGCAGCTCAGCCGCGGCCAGCGTCATCGGGTTGCTGCCGTCCGAGCCACTGCCGTCGCCGCCGCCGGTCGCACCGTTCGAATCGACGAAGTAGATCTTGTTGAGGCCGAAGCCCGAGCCCGGGCTTCCGGAGAAGGCCACGTCGCGGAAGTCGTAGGTGCCGACCGTCGGTGCGGCGGTCGCGTCGATCGCGGTGCCGGCCGAAATGGTCGAGCCCGTATCGATGACCGCCTCGCCGTCGCCATAGCGGAACAGCGCATTGGTGGCGGCGTTGAGATAGATGCCGGTGCCCACGCCCGAAATCGAGCTGGAAGCACCCGCCACATAGCCCAGCATGATGTTGGCGCCGCCCAGCGTGCCGCGCAGATCGACCGCAATGCTGGTGCCCGCGCCACCCGAATTGGTGACATCGAAGTCGCCGAACATGATCGGCGCCGACAGCGTCGCGCCGTTGAAGTCGAGCGCGACCGCGCTGTTGCTGTTCAGGCCGATGTCGAGATCGGTGATCGTCAGGCCGACCGGCACGATGCCGGTGATGTCGATGCCGCGCGAGGTGATGCCCTGGAGGTTGACCGTACCGAGACCGATCGCGGGCGCCACCGTACCGACACCGTTGATCAGGATACCGGTCGCCGCGCCGTTGGCGCTGACACTGTCGAAGTTGAAGCCACTGGTGCCGATGGTCACGTTCTGCAGGCTGAGCGCCGTGCCGGCGCCGGTGGTGCTGATCGAGTTGCCGGTACCGCGCACGATGACAGCACCGCCCGAGCCGGCAGTGAAGCCCGAACCGGAGCTGACGATGTCGAGGCCATTGCCGCCCGCCGTCAGGTTGAAATCGATCGTGCCCCCGCTGTTGCCGGCCAGCGTGACGCCGGCGCTGGTGGCGTTCAGCGCAAGCGTCTGGCCGGTGAAGCGGATCAGGCCCGAATTGACGTTGGTGACCGAGATGCCGCTCACGGTCGACGCCATGTCGCCGCCGAAGGTGACGGTGCCAGTCTCGTGATCAACGATCTGGACCATGTTGGTGCCGACGAGCGCCGAGCCCACCGAAACGTCGCCGGTGCCGCCGGTGACCGAAACCGCATAATTGGCCGCACCGGTGGCAGCGATCGTGCCGGTGCCCAGCGTGACCGCGCCGGTCGAGCCGGCGATGACGACGGTGCTGCCGTTGGCGCCCGCGAGGTTCATCATGCCGAAGGTCACCGCCGAACCGCTGTTGAGCAGTTCGATGGCGTTGCTGCCGGCCAGACCGATCGTGGTGTTGCCGAAGGTGATCGCCGCCGTGCCGGTGCTCACCTTGATGCCGTCATTGGCGGCGCCGCTGGTGCCGTTGGCGATGCTGACCGTGCCGCCGTTGAAAGCAGCGCCGCCGAGGTTGCTCAGCAGGATGCCGTTGTTGGCGACGGTTCCCGTGGCAGTCAGCGATGCGAAGTTGATGCCGCCGGTGCCGCCGGTCACCCCGCTCAGGCCGAGGATCTGGCCGGTGGTCGTATCGATCCGGTTGTTCGCGCCGGTGACGACGACCGTACCGCCGCTCGCGCTGAAGCCGGTGCCGCTGGTCGTGTCGATATCGAGCCCGCCGCCGGTGAAGGACAGCGTACCGGTGCCCGCCATGCTGATCGCAGTGCCGGTGCCGGAGCTGAACGCCTTGCTCGCGTTCGAGAAGGTGATCGCGCCGCCGCTCGCCGAATCGACGGCAACACCCGCGCCACCATTGTGGCTGACCGAGCCGGTCACGGAATAGGTGCCATCGGCATTGACGAAGTCGAACAGCGTATTGGCGCTGGTCGAGGTGATTGCGCCGGCCAACTCGACCAGCGAGCTGCTGCTGGCCACCGAAAGCGCCGCGCCGGCCGTCGCGCGGATCGTGCCGCCATAGGTCAGCAGGCCGCCGGTGCCGCCGCTCATGCCGATCGCCGCCGTGGTGGAGCTTGTCGTCGCGCCGATCGAGGCACTGCCGCCGGAGAGGCCGACATTCACGTTGCCGCTGGTCACGCCGTTGAACAGGATCGCCGTCGATGCACCGTCGATGGTCAGCGTCGAACCGGCCCCGTTGGCGATGCTGATCGTGCCCAGCGTGCCGGTGAATTCAAAGCCGGTGCCGCCATCGATGTCGATCGTGCCGGTCAGGTTGACGCCGGCACCGCCGGTCAGGTTGGCGAAACGCGCGGCTGTGCCCGTACCGGAAACGGTGAGGCCACCGATCGAGAGCGCACCGTTCAGCGCCACCGTATCGATGTTGACGGCAATGGCTGCCGCCGGCGTCGCGCTGATGTTCTGGAAGGTCACCCCGCCTGCGGCAAGGGCGACACCGTTGAGCGACAGCGCGGTCGCGTTGCCCGAAGCGATCGTGTTGTTGGCGCCGTGGACCAGCACCGTGCCGCCGCCGGTGGCGGTGAAGCCGGTGCCCGTGGTGGTGGTGATGCCGAGTCCGCCGCCGGTGAACGACAGCGAGCCGGTGCCCGTGGTGGTGATCGCGGTGTTGGCACCGGTGCTGAAGGTCTTCGACGCGCCGGAGAAGGTGATCCCGCCCGCGCTCGCCGCATTGATCGCGACGCCGGCTCCGCCCGTATGGCTCACATTCCCGGAGATGGCGTAGGTGCCGTCCGCGTTGCCGAAGCGGAATGCGGTACCGGCACTGGTCGAGGTCATCGCGCCCGACAAGGTGACATCGGCAACGCTGTTCGCCACGTTCAGGATCGAGCCCTGGGTCGCGTTGATCGTACCGCCATAGTTCAGCGTGCCGCCGGTGTCGCCGCTGAGGTCGATCGCGGAAGCGGTCGAGCCATTGATCGCGGCGCTGCCGGCCGCGCTTGCGACATTCACGGTACCGCTGGTCATGCCGACAGAGCGGATTGCACTCTGGCCGCCGTCGATGGTCAGCGACGAGCCCGCGGTATTGGCGATGTTGATCGTTCCGACCGAACCCGCGAAGGTGAAGCCGAAGCCGCTGTCGATATCGAGCGTGCCGGTCAGGTTGACGCCGCCGGTACCGGTCAGGTTGTTGAACACGACTGCCGAATTGACGGCATCGATGTCGAGCCCGCGGATATTGAGCGCGCCGGTCAGGTTGGTGTTGACCAAGCTGACCGCGGTGGCCAATCCCGGCGCGGCAGTGATCTGGTCGAACGTTACCCCGCCGATCGCCACGGTCACGCCATTGAGCGCCAGCGCGCCTGCATCGCCTGTGGTGATCGTGTTGCCGCTGCCGGCCACGCTGATCGTGCCGCCGCCGCTCGCAGCAAAACCGGTACCGGTGGTGGTGGTGATCCCAAGGCCGCCCGTGAAGTCCACCGTCGCGCCGCTATTGTTGGTGAGCGAGACGCCCGCGCCGGTCGTGTTGTTGATTGCGACCGCGCCCTGGAACTGCACGCCCAGCGCTGTGTTGTCGCGCACCACGATCGCGGTGTTGGTCGCGCCGGTGACGTTGACCGCGCCGGTGACGGTGAAGTTGCCGAGCAGCTGATCGAGCAGGATGCCATAGGTGCCGCCGCTCGCGTTGACCGAATTCAGCACCATGTTGATGGTCAGCGGATCGAGGTTGATCGCCGTGCCGTTGGTCGTGTCGATCGCGCCGCCGGTGGTGCCGAGGGTGAAGTTGTTCGTCTTGGAGTTGGCGACGATCAGGCCGGTGCCGCCGGTGTTGGCGATATTGAGGTCGCTGAAGTTCAGCGTGCCGGTCACGTTGGTCAGGCGGAGGCCGTCGCCGGTGATGCGCGCGCCGGTGGTTCCAAGCGTCAGCACGCCGGCGTTCACCGCCTGGAGGCCGGCGGTGACGGTGTCGGCATCGAACGTCACATCGGAGATGACGAAGCCGCCGGTCTCCGTGCTGTGGTTGACGGTGAGGTTGGCCAGCTGCGTGAGCGTGAAGCTTCCGGCCCCGGTACCGTCGAGGTTCAGGATGTTGCCGCCGTTCGCGGCGAGGGTGAGATTGCTCAGTCCGAGTACGACGTTCGCGGCGTTGTCGTAGATGCGCAGCGCACCCGCCGCGCCACCCGAGATGGTGCTGTTGCGGATCGTCAGCGTGCCGCCGACGCCGTTGCCGAGGATACCGGCGCCAGTTCCGCTATTGGTGACGATCACGCCGTCGAGGATATTGCCGCCGCCCAGCGTGATGGTTGCATTGGCGCCGCTCGCAGTCAGGATCGGTGCGCCCGAACCCGCAAACGGGTTGGAGATCACGCCGGTCTGGACATTGTAGAGCACGATATTGGCCGGGGCACCGCCGCCCACGATGAAGCTGTCGGTATCCCGGAAGCTGAACAGGATCTGGCCGCCGTCGAGATCGAGCGAACCGCCCGCCCCCGCCGTCGCATCCAGGATGTCGGTGCCGCCCGCCGGATTGTTGAGCAGCACGATATAGGTGGCGTTCGCCGCTTCGGCGCCGGCCAGGCTGCCCGGGTCGCTGCGCGTGCCGCTGCCGGTCGCGCCTTCGAGGACGAAATAGGCTGAAACGGACAGATTCGTGGTGTCGCCGACCATGTTCACATCGGCGAAATTATAGTTGCCGGTGCCGCCGTTCAGACCCGCGATCACCAGCGGTGTGACCGCCGAGATGGTGGACGCCGCGCCGTTCGCGTCGGTGTTCGAACCGTCGCCATAACGGAAGTTGCCAGTGATCGCCGCGTTGGTCAGATCCACGCCGATGCCGAGGCCGGTCATGGTGCTGCTGCCATTGACGATCACATTGGCGGCAGTCGTGCTGCCGGTCATGTCGATACCGCGCGTGCCGGTAGCCGAAACGGCAGCGATGTCGAGCGTCGCGAAGGTGACGTTGCCGCTCGCGCCGGTCAGGTTGACCGCAGTGGTGTTGGCCAGCAGCCCGGTGATGTCGACATTGCCGAAGGTGAAGGCGCCTGCCGAGCCGTTGATGATCCTGAGGCTTGCACCGCCGTCGAGCGCCACGTTGCCGAAATTATAGGTGCCGTCGGCGTCATTGAACGTCAGGCCGTGTCCGCCGGTTACGTTCAGGGTCGCGCCGCTGAAATCGAGCGTTCCGGTGGAATGTGTCGAGACGGAGAGTGCCAGCGACGTCGCGTCAGCCTGGTTCACCGTGCCCAGATAGATCACCCCCGCGGTCGAATTGGAAATGGCGAACGCCGGGCCGAATGGATTGGTGATCGTCGTATTGGAACCGAAGGCGAAGCTGCCCGCGGAGTTGGCGAGGATGGAGATGCCGGCGCTGCCACCGTTCAGCGTCGTCGTGCCGTTGAAGAGATAGGTGCCGTCAGCATTGCTGAACCGCAGCCCCGTGCCGTTGGTCGCACCCAGCGTGCCGCCCTGGAAGGCGATTGTGCCGCCCGAATGGTTGAGGACCGAGAGAAGAGCAGCGTTGTTCGCCTGGGTGACGTTGCCGGAATAGCTCAGGCTGGCCGTGCTGTCCGCGATGTTGATCGCCGCGCCCGTCGGGCTGGTGATCGTCGTGCCCGCGCCAAAGGTGAAACCGCCGGCCGAACCGTTCAGGATATCGATGCCGGCATCGCCGCCGTTCAGCGTCGTCGTGCCGTTGAACGCATAGGTGCCGTCGGCGTTGTCGAACTGGAGACCTGTACCGTTGGTCGCCCCCAGCGTGCCGCTCAGGAAACTGATCGTGCCGCCCGAATGGTTCAGGACCGAGAGCAGGGCCGCGTTGTTCGCCTGGCTGACGCTGCCGGTATAGCTCAGGCTCGCCGTGCTGTCGGCGATGGTGATCGCGGTGCCGGTCGGGCTGGTGATCGACGCGTTGGCGAAGGTGAAGCTGCCGCTCGACCCGTTCAGGATGTCGATGCCGGCATCACCACCGTTCAGCGTGGTCGTACCGTTGAAGGCGTAGGTGCCGTCGGCGTTGCTGAACTGCAGGCCGGTGCCGTTGGTCGCACCCAGCGTGCCACCCTGGAAGGTGATCGTGCCGCCCGAATGGTTCAGGACCGAGAGCAGGGCCGCGTTGGTCGCCTGGGTAACGCTGCCGGTATAGCTCAGGCCTGCCGTGCTGTCGGCGATGGTGATCGCGGTGCCGGTCGGGCTGGTGATCGACGCGTTGGCGAAGGTGAAGCTGCCGCTCGATCCGTTCAGGATGTCGATGCCGGCGTCCCCGCCGTTTAGCGTCGTCGTGCCGTTGAAGAGATAGGTGCCGTCGGCATTGTCGAACTGCAGGCCCGTGCCGTTGGTCGCCGACAGGCTGCTGCCTGCGCCGAAGGTGATCGTGCCGTTATGGCCCGCGACGCTGAGCAGCGCCGCATTGTTCGTCTGACTGACGCTGCCGTTGTAGGTGAAGTCGAGCGTGCCGGTGCCGCTGGCGATCGAGATCGCCGAACCCAGCGTGCCCGCAATGCTCGAGCCCGCGCCGAAGCTCATCGTGCCGTTGACGTTGCCGCCGATCGAGATGCCGTTGGTGCTTGCCGAAATGACGTTGAGCGCGCCGACCTGAAGCGCGCGGCCGCCTGTGCCGATGCCGGTGAGACCGTTGGTGACGGCAACGCCCGCGCCCGTGCCCGAATGGACGACACTGTCGAGCACCAGGTCGGTCTGCGATCCGTTGATCGACAGAGTGGTGCCATTCACCGTGTCCACCGTGCCGGCGATGCTGCTGAGCGCCAGCCCCATGCCTCCGACGCTCAGGCCGTTGCTGCTCTGGTTGTAGATGCCCAGATTGGTGAAGTTCAGCGCCCCGATCGCGTTGATGAGGGTGACGCCCTGGCCATTGATCCGCGCAGCCGCGGTCCCGGCCGTCAGCGAGGCGTTGACCGTCTGGTAGCCCGCCGTCGCCAGATCGGCGTCGAAGGTCGCGCCGAAGAAATAGGCGCCGCCCGCCTCGCCATGCCCGCCCTCGACCGTGATGTTCGAGAGTTCGGTGATGGTGGTCGAGCCGGCGCCGCCCTTATAGACCGCAAACGCGATCGAATTGTTGCTGGCCCAAAGACGCAGATTGCTGAGCGCAATGCTTGCCGCCGCACCATTGTCGCTGAAGTCGATCGCGCTGTCCCGGCCCGAGATCTGGCTGTTGCGGATCGTCACGTTCGATGCGCCAAGGCCGACCACGCCGGTCCCGTTGCCGCCATTGGCGATGATCACGCCGTCGATCAGCGCGTTGCTGTTGACGCGAACCGTATCCGCGCCGCCGCCCGCCGTCGTCGTCAGCGTCGGCGCGCCCGATCCGGCGAAGGGATTGGTCGCGATGCCGGTCGCGACATTGTAGAGCGTCACGTTCGCCGGAGCGCCGCCCGGCAGCGCGATCGAGTTGCCGTTCAGGAAGCCGCGCAGCTGCTGGCCGGTCAGCAGCGTGAAGGTGCCGCCGGTGCCATGGGTCGCGTCGTTGGCGTCGAGCGTGTCGTTGCCGCCGACCGGATTGTTGAGCAGGATGATGATGTCGGCGCCCGACGCCGCCGCCCCGCTCAGGCTGCCCGGATTGCTGCGTGTGCCCGCGCCGCTGGCGCCCGCCAGCACCCAATAGACCGTCGCCGAAGTGGCGAGTGCGCTGGTGTCGCCAACCAGGTTCACATCGGCGAAATTATAGGTTCCGACGGCGCTGTTCAGGCCGGTGACGACGAGCGGAACCGTGGCGTTGATCGTCGATGCCGCACCGTTCGCATCGGTGTTCGATCCGTCGCCGTAACGGAAGCTGCCTGTGATCGCCGCATTGGTGAGATCCACACCGGTACCGACGCCGGTGATCGTGCTGCTACCCGCGATCGTCAGATTGCCGCCGAACGTCGCGCCGGTCAGATCGATGCCGCGCGTGCCGGTGGCCGATACGCCGGTGATGTCGAGCGTGCCAAAAGTGATGTTGCCCGAGGCAATCCGCGCGTCGAGACCCGTCTTTCCAGCCACCAGGCCAATGATATCGACATCGGCGAAGCTGATCGTGCCGCTACTGAAGCGCCCGAGGGTGATCCCGGTGCTACCCGGATTAGTGATGGTCACGCCGCCGGTGAAGGTCGCCGATCCGTCGATACCGGCGATCGCAATACCCATCGCGCCGCTGTTGGTGACGGTGCCGCCCGCCGCCGTGAAGCTGCCCGGCAGGCCGTACGCCAGCAGGCCGACCATGCCGGTGTTGCTGATATTGAAGGTGCCGAGCGTCACATTGCCCGGGTTGTTCGCGATCTCGATGCCGTGGCTGGCAGTGTTGGCCACGGTCACGTCGCCGAGGTTGATCGCGGCGCTGTTGCCGCTGAGCGAAACGCCGACACCTGCGCTGGTTCCGGCGACATTGATGCTGGCGAAGCTCAGCCCGCCGGCGCCCCCGACATTGTTGAGCGCGACGCCCGCGCCAGCCGCGGTCTGCGTCGAAACAGCCCCGAAGCCCAGATTGGCGGCCAGCGTGACCGAGTCCATCGCCAGACCGCGTGCATTGCCGGTGGCCGCGATCGAAATGCCCGATCCGCGAACGTTGAGCGACCCGCCATTGGTGCCGAGCAGGTCAAGTACCGTGCCACCGGTGCCCGACAGCGCCAGATTGGTGAGCGTCGCCGAAGCCGCCGCGCCGCCGTCGCGCAGCAGGATCGCGCCGTTGCCGCCCGAGATGATCGAATTGGTGATCGAGATGTTCGAGACGCCGACGCCCGAAACGCCGATGCCGGTGCCCCCGATGCGGATGCCGTCGATCGACGCGCCGTTCGCCAGCGTGACGGTGGTGCCGCCGCCGGTGTGGGTCAGCAGCCCCGCGCCAGATCCGGCATAGGGGTTGGTGACGACGCTCTGCGTCAGGCCGTAGAGGAGCATGTTCACCGGCGTGCCGCCGCCGACATTCTGGCTGTCGCCGTTCAGGAAGCCGATCAGCCGCTGATTGGCATCGAGCGCGAAGGTACCGAGCCCCGCCACGTCGAGCGTGTCGTTGCCGCCCGTCGGGTTGTTGAGCAGCACGATCACCGTCGCATTCGAAGCGAGCGCGGCGGCGAGGCTGCCCGGATCGGTCTTGGTGCCCGCGCCGGTGCGGCCCTGCTCGACGAAGAACAGGCGGACCGGGTTGGTCACAAGGCCCGTCGTGTCGCCGTTCAGCACGACATCGGCGAAATTGTAGCTGCCGACGGCCTCGTTGATGCCGGTCACGGTGATCGGCGTGACCGCGTTGATCGTCGATGCCGCGCCATCGGCGTCGGTGTTCGACCCGTCGCCATAGCGGAAGCTGCCGGTGATCGCCGCATTGGTCAGATCGATGCCCGTGCCGACCCCTGTGATCGTGCTGCTTTCGGCGACGGTGACGTTTCCGGCGAAGGTCGCGCCGGTCATGTCGATACCGCGCGTGCCGCTGGTCGAGGCACCGCTGATGTCGAGCGTCGCGAAGCTGATCGTGCCGGACGCATTGCGGGCGTCAACGCCGGTCATCCCCGCGCCCAGGCCGGTGATGTCGACATCGCCGAAGCTGATCGTACCGGCGCTGCCGGTGCCGAAGCGGATGCCGTTGCTGTTCGCGATCGTGGTGGCGCCGGTGAAGGTCGCGGTGCCATCGATATCGTCGAGCACGATTCCGGTGCCGCCGCCGCTCAGGCTGAGCGCGCCGATCGAGATGGCGCTCGATGCCGATGCGCCCTGCACCGTCACGCCGCCGCCCGCGGCGTTGCTGATCGTCGCCCCGGCAATGTTCAGATTGCCCGACACGGTCTGCGCGAACAGGCCGGTGCCGCCGAGATTGGCGAGCGTCAGCTGGCCGAGCGATGCCGATCCGTTGCCGACCAGCCGCACGCCGTCGCCGGTGCTGTTCGAAACCGTCACGGCGCCGAGTGTCAGAATCCCGGTGTTGTTCAGCAGCGAAACGCCATGGCTCGCGCTGTTCGCAACCGTGATCGCGCCGAGCGTCACTGCACCGCTATTGCCGGAAACGCTGAGGCCCGCGCCTCCGCTGTTCGCGACCGAGACGGGTCCAAAGGTGACCGCGCCGCTGTTGTTCTGGATGGTCACGCCGGCGCCGGCGGTGTTTGCGACGCTGGCCGCGCCGATGTTCACCGCTGCCGCGCTGTTCGCGACGGTGATGCCCGCGCCCGCGCTCGCGCCGCCCACGGTGACGCTGCCGACATTGACCGTGCCGCCGGCGACCTGGTTGAGATAGACTGCGCCATTCGCGCCGCCCGCGGTCCCGGTCGTGACCGAACCGATGTCGAGCGTGCCGACCGTGGCATCGTTGATCGCGAGGCCCTGGCCGGTGCCGGTGGCGGCGATGTTGATGCCGGTGCCCGAGACGTTGACCGTGCCCGCACCCGTGCCGTTGAGATTCAGCACCGTGCCGCCGCTGGCCGACAGGTTGAGGTTGGTCAGCGTGACCGAACTGGCCGCGCCGCCGTCGGTGATGCTGATCGCGCCGCCGGTGCCGGAGATCGTCGAGTTGCGGATGATGACGTTGGACACGCCCGATCCGACGACGCCGATGCCCAGCGCATCGTTGTTGATGATGACGCCGTCGATCCGCGTGCCGGTTGCGAGGTTGACCGTCGACGCGCCGAGGCTGCTGGTCAGGATCGCGGCGCCCGAGCCTGCAAAGGTGTTGACGATGCCGGTCGGACCGAGATTCGAGACGATCAGATTGGCCGGCACGGTGGCGCCGGTGACCGCGAAGAAATCGGTATTGAGGAAGCTGACCAGCGACTGCCCTGCCGTCAGGCTCAGCGCGCCGCCGGCGAGGCTGCCGGTGTCGATCACATCCTGCCCGCCATTCGGGTTGTTGAGCAGCACGATGTACTGCGCGCCCGACGCCGCGGCGCCCGCGATGCTGCCGGGATCGAGCGCCGTGCCCGTACCGGTCGCGCCCGCAAGGACATAGTAAGTGGTGAAGCTGCCACCGGTGATGTTGTTGGTGTTGCCGTCGAGCTGGACGTCGGCGAAATCATAGGTGCCCTGGGTCGCGTTCATGCCCGCGACGACGATCACCGTGTTGGCCGTGATCCGGCTCTCCAGCCCGTCCGCGGCATTGCCGTCGCCGAAGCGGAAGCTGCCGGTGATGTGCGCGTTGGTCAGGTTCGCACCGATATCGACGCCCTGGATCACGCTCGGGTTGGCGATGGTGACCGCGCCCGCATTCGCCGCGTTGGTCAGGTCGATGCCGGTCGAACCGGCAGCGCCGGTGCCCGTGATATCGAGCGTGCCGAAGGTGACGTTGCCCGAGGTGCCGGTAAGGTCGAGGCCGGTGGCCGCGCCGAGGCCGGTGATATCGACATCGCCGAACGTCACGCCGCCCGGCACCGCGCCGATCACGATGGCGGTGCCTGCCGGGTTGATGATGCTGAGCGTGCCGGTGAAGGCGGTGGCGCCCGCCAGATTGTTGAGCGAAAGCGCAGGCGCACCGGCCCCGGTGATCGTGGTGGCACCGGTAAAGGCCACGGTCGAACCGGCGGCGCTGTTGCCGATGACGATCCCGCTGCCGGTCGGATTGGCGATATTGAGCGTACCGGTGAAGCCCACGGTACCGGCGACGTTGTTGATCGACAGCGCATTGCCGGTTGCGCCGTTGATTGCGACATTGCCCGCGAAGACGATGCTCGATCCCGCGGCCGTGCCGTCGATGGTGATCGGGCCCGCGCCGGTGACCGCGCCGGTGAAGCGGATCGCGCCGCCGGTGTTGAAGAGCGAGACCAGCGGCCCTGCGCCGCTATCGGTGATCGTCGCGCCGAAATTGAGTCCGATCGTGCCGCCGCTGCCCGCCACGCCGGTCTCGCCGACCTGAACCGACGCGCCGCCGCTGTTGGTGATCGTGCCGCCGCCGATCGTCACCAGGCCGGTCGAACCGCCGGTGATGAACAGGCCCTGCTGACCGCTGTTGGTGATCGTCAGCGTGCCGATGTTCAGCGCACTGCCGCCGGTGCCCGCACCCTGGACATTGTCGAGGATGATGCCCGCGCCCGCCGCGCCGGTCGAACTGACGGTCGCGAAGTTCAGGTTGATCAGCAGCGGATCGAGGTTGAGCGCGGTGCCCGCGGTGGTGTCGACCACGCCCGCAGTGTTGGTCAGGGTGAAGGTGCCGGTCTTGGTATTGTTGACCGTCAGGCCGGTGCCGGCATTGTTGGCGATGTTGAGCGAGGCGAAGCTCAGCGCGCCATCGACTTCGGTCAGCGTTACGCCCGCGCCGTTCACGCGCGCAGCGGTGGTGCCGACCTGCATCGTGCCGGCGTTGACGGCCTGAATGCCCGCCGCGGTGCTCGAATCGAAGGTGACGTTGCGCGCGGCGAAGCCGCCGGTCTCGCCATTGCCGCCCGCGATGAAGATGCCGGAGAGCCCGGCGATCTGCACCGTGCCCGCGCCCGAACCGTCGATATCGAGCACCGTGCCGCCGGTCGCCGACAGCGTGAGGCTCGACAGCGATGCCGTCAGGTTGCCGCCGGCATCGTTGATGTCGATCGCGCCCGCGCCGCCGCCAATGACCGAGTTGCGCACCACCAGCCCGCTGCCGCCATTGACGAGCAGGCCCGCCCCGCCACCGCCGCGGATCGTGATTCCGTCGACCACCACCGTACCGGTCGTGTTGTTGAGCGTCAGGCCCGCCCCGCCGGTGTTCTCGATGGTCACGCGATCGAGCGAGAATCCGCCCACGCCGTTCGCCAGGATACCCGATCCGGCGCCGCGGATGGTGACGTCGCGTACGACCGAGCCCTGGCCCAGCGTGACGGTCGCGGCCGCGGCATTGCTGCCCACGATCGTGCCGTTGGTGCTGCCGAAGCTGAACGCGCTGACCGTTCCGTTCGAATGGCGCACGCTGACGCTGCTCGCGCCGCCGAGCAGATACTGGTTGCTGGCCAGCGTCACGCCGCCGGTGGTGATGTTGCCGGCATTGCCCATCGCGACGACGACGCCGTTCGAACCAGCGCGCGCGACCGCATCGGCCAGCGTCGTCGGGCTGGCGCTCGTCCCCGCCCCCGCTGCGGTGGCCCCGCCATTGACATAGTAGACGCCGCCGAACTCGGCGCCGGTGCGCGCGTCGATCGCGAAGCTGTTCGCGGTCAGATCGGTGTAGCGCGT
This sequence comes from Sphingomonas sp. GW821-FHT03E12, assembly GCF_059420685.1. Lineage (NCBI taxonomy): Bacteria > Pseudomonadati > Pseudomonadota > Alphaproteobacteria > Sphingomonadales > Sphingomonadaceae > Sphingomonas > Sphingomonas sp. GW821-FHT03E12. The sequence continues at coordinate 16,375 of NZ_JBWKUF010000008.1, read as the reverse complement.
ACCCGAAGGCGTCACATAGTCGCGGCGAATCCGGTCGCCCATCTGGCGATCGAGACCGGTGTTGCCCGCGCCGCGGTCGCGCGAGCCGCGGCCGAACGGAATCGACAGGCGCACCGTACCGCGTGCCTGGGTACCCCAGCGATTGTCGTTCTGCAGCTCGGCGCCGACCGTGAAGCGGCCGCCGGTACCCAGCGGATCCTCGACGCCGAGTTCCAGCGCGCCGCGAACGCCGCGATACGCCTTGCTCGCCGCATCGTCGCGATAGTCGAAGCCTGCCGCCGAAGCGCGCACGCTGAGGCTCTTGCCGACCGGAATCGTCGCGCCGACTTCGGCATTGGCGCCGCCCAGCGGTACGTCTTCGAGCCGCCAGCCGCTCTTGCGTTCGATCAGCCGGTTATTCTCGACCAGCAGCACGCCCACCGGGCTGGCATTGGGGTCGAGATAGCCGATGGTCCGGCGATTTGTGACCGGCAGACGGTAGTTGAGCCGCACGTCGAAAACCGAGGTGAAGGCTTCGAGCCCGAAGGAAACCGCGGTCTGGTCGCGCTTCGAGAGGTTGGACTTGTAGAAATCGACGCCGGCATTGACGCCGATCGCGAGATCATCACCAACCTTGCCACGCCCGCCGATGGTGACCGATCCATTGCGGTCGAATTCCTCATCATAACCGATCCGGCCACTGACGAACATGAGGTTCGAGTCGTTCTGCGCGACCGGAGCGAAAAGCTCGAACGAGACCTGACTGCTGCCATCGGCAGCGCGGGCGTCCACTTCGGCGCGCGGCTGCCAGTTGGGATCCTTGTCCTGCGCCAGTGCGCCAGGTGCGGATGCGAGGGCAATGCCCGTCAGGCACGTCGACAGCAGCAGGCGGCCACGATGCAGCTTCTTCACGGACAATTCTCCCCCGGGCGGTGCCAACCCTGGCATTGGCCAAATGGTTAATGACTCGGCAATGGATTGGTACGCCCCACCAACGATTATCATTCCAGCGCCATTGTCTCAAGGCGGCAGTGACTTACGCACGGATGCACATAAATGAGCGACGGGTGATCGCTCCGAAACCGGGCGGTCTGGCCCCAAGCACTATAGTCAGCCCTGCCCGTTTCGGCTACGATTTGAATTGGGGCACTTTGGGGGAATACGGCGATGGCGAATCCATTCCTGTCGGAAATCCGACTGATGTCGTTCAACTTCGCGCCAAAGGACTGGGCGATGTGCAACGGCCAGTTCCTGCCGATCAACCAGAATCAGGCGCTGTTCTCGCTGCTGGGCACCACCTATGGCGGCAATGGCCAGACGACCTTTGCGCTGCCCGATCTGCGCGGCCGCGTGCCGATCCATGTCGGCGGCGGCTTTTTCCTCGGCCAGCGGGGCGGTGAGGCAGCGCATACGCTCAGCATCAGCGAAATACCTACCCATGTGCACCTGCTGCAGTCCTCCAATTCGACGGGCAATGCGACGAACCCCAATTTCGGCGGCACCGGCTATGTGCTCGCGACCGAACCCGGCAATCCCTATTCGCCCGGCTTCACGCCCGCGGCGGTCGCACTCAATCCCGGGACGGTCGCGAACAATGGTGGCAGCCAGGCGCATCAGAACATGCAGCCCTTTCTGACGCTGACCTATTGCATTGCCCTTGCGGGCATTTTCCCGTCCCCGAACTGAGGAGAGGCCCCGATGGCACAACCTTATGTCGGCGAGCTTCGCATTTTCGCCGGAAACTTCGCTCCGGCGGGATGGATGTTCTGTGAGGGACAGCTTCTGCCGATCTCGGAGAACGAGACGCTATTCCAGCTGATCGGTACCACCTACGGTGGCGACGGCCAGAGCACCTTCGGGCTGCCCGATCTGCGCGGACGGCTGCCCCTGCATCAGGGCACGAGCGGCGGCTCCACCTACATGATCGCCGAGACCGGCGGCACCGAGGAAGTGACGCTGTCGATCAGCCAGATCCCCTCCCATTCGCATCCCATGCTGGGCGCATCGGGCAACGGGTCGCAGACGAACCCAAAGAACAACGTGCTCGCCAGTTCGACGCTGGTGAAACTCTATTCAGGCGAGGCGCCGGACACCGCGATGGCCGCCACGGCGATCACCGCGGTCGGCGGCAACCAGCCGCATACCAATTTCCAGCCCTATCTCTGCCTGAACTACATCATCTCGCTGTTCGGCATCTTTCCGAGCCAGAACTGACAGGAACGCACCATGGCCGATCCCTTCGTCGCCGAGATCCGCATCTTCCCGTTCAACTTCGCGCCCAGGGGCTGGGCGTGGTGCGACGGCCAGTTGCTGCCGCTCTCGCAGAACACGGCGCTCTTTTCGCTGCTTGGCACCACCTATGGCGGCAACGGCAAGAGCAATTTCTCGCTGCCTGACATGCAGGGCCGCGCGCCGATGCATCCAGGCCAGGGCCCCGGACTCTCGCTGCACTCTCTGGGCGAGACCGGCGGCAGTGAAAACGTCACGCTGCTCGAGTCGGAAATCCCGAACCATTCGCACACGCTGCGCAGTTCGGTGGAGGACGCTACCCAGGGCACGCTCTCCAATGGCGTCACGCTCTCGACCTCGACTGGCGGATCGCTTTACCAGAGCACGACCAACGCCAATCTGGTCACCATGTCGCCCCAGGCGCTCTCCCCCGCTGGCGGCAGCGCACCGCACAACAACATGCAGCCCTATCTGACCTTCTATTTCTGCATCGCGTTGCAGGGCGTGTTCCCGCCGCGCAGCTGACGTCACCCGAAACGCCATGCCGCCGCCCCTTCGTACCGCCGCGCCCCATGCGCTCGCCTATCGCCCCTATACGGACGGGGACTTCGATTTCATCGAAGCGCTCTATCTGTCGACGCGCGATACGGAGCTTGCGCTGAGCGGCTGGCCTGAAGCTGAGAAGAAGACCTTCCTCACGCAGCAGCATCGCGCGCAGCATCACCATTATCAGACCTACTACCCGAATGCCGAGCGGCTGATCCTCGAGCGCGACGACGCCCCGATCGGCCGCCTCTATGTCGATGTCTGGCCGCTGGAATTGCGCATCGTCGATATATCGCTGGTGCCGGCCGCGCGCGGCCAGGGAATCGGCGGGGCCGTCCTGCGCGACATCATCGCATGGGCCGGCGGCCAGGCCAAAGGCGTCTCGATCCATGTCGAGAAATTCAATCCGGCACGGCGCCTCTATCACCGTCTCGGCTTCGTGGTGACCGAGGACAAGGGCGTGTACGAGCTGATGGAATATGGAACGCCCAGCGCAGCCGGAACGGCCTAGAAAAAGATCGCTTCGTATCGTATCCCGCCCTGGGGCCGGTAGCCGGTCGCAACGATGAAGATGTCGTGCGCGGTGCCGTCGATCACGAAACGATAGATCGACTGCGGCAGCCGGGGCTCAGACGGCCCCGCGAATTCGAGCCTGAACCCGCCCTCGGGACGGGTCGATTGCGGCATGGATTCGGCGGCGACGAGTTCGAGCGTCTGCGTGCCGACTTCCGTTTCGATCGCGAACTCGGCGCCGATGCGCCCCTCGAAATCGCCAAGCGTCAGCCCCCGAACCGCATCCGCCGCCATTGTGCAACCTTCCCCAGCCGCACCCAGCGCGCGGCAATCCCGCTATAGGCAGACCAGACCCGTGGAGCCAATCCCGCGTTGAACCGCAACCATAACGATTCATGGGATGCAGTCCGGCAAAGCAGATGATAAAGGTCCATATTGGGGGAAAGGCCGTACGCAATCGCCGTATTCCGGTCTGGCCATTTGAAAAGTACGAAACAATGACTGACAGCTCACGTCGTCGGTTCGTGGTTGGGGGACTGGTCATCGTGGCCGGCGCCGGTGTTGCAGGCTGTGGCGGCGGCGGCGCACCTGGCAGTGTCACCGCACCCGCCACGGGCGCCACCCCGGCTGGCCCGCCGCTCATCGCCTCGGAAGCAGGCGAGTGGGACAAGCTGGTCGGCACCTCGTTCCAGATCTCCACGCCAACCGGCAAGGTGGCAGCGGTACTCGCCAGTCTGGAACGGATCGCCGATCCGACCCGGCCGGTGAGCCTGGCACGGCAACAGCCCTTCTACGCCAATTTTCAGATGGATCTGCGTCAGGTGCCGGCGGGCGGCGCGACCTACCAGCTCTCGCATGCCACCAAGGGAAGTTTCGAACTCTTCCTTGGCATGCCGGGCGAGCTTCAGGGCAGAGGCATGATCTCCGCACTGCTCAACTGAGCATCCGCGCGGGGCATGCGCCCCGCGCGCTCAAGCGCCCCGCAGTCCGCCGGTCACCTCGAGAAACGCAGAGATCAACCGCGACTGCAGCCGGTCCCGCCGGCATACGATATGCGCATAGTTGAAGATTTCCGCATCGACGACGGGCAGCGCACGGATGCGCTCGTCACCGATATATTCGGCGCTTGAGACGAAGCCGAACCCGACTCCACTTGCCACCGCCTCGCGCACGGCCTCGCGGCTGCCGATCTCCATGACGATCTTCGGCTGGACATGCGCCCTGGCCAGCGCCTCATCGCTGGCGCGGCGGGTGTTCGAGCCATGTTCGCGCGCGACCATCGGCTGGCCGTGAAGCTCGGCGATGCGCACCCCGTCGCGATCGGCGGCGAACAGCGGATGATCGCGGCGCCCGAACACGACGATCGCATCCTGGCTGTACTGCGAGAGCCAGAGCCGTTCGTCATTCTCGACATAGGCGAGCACCGCGACGTCTGCCTGGAAATCCAGCAGGTTGCGCAGCACCGCGTTGGAGTTACCGATCGACACCGAGATATCGATCTGCGGGTAGCGCGCATGGAATGCGACGAGCATCTCGGTCGCGTGGAACGGGCCGACCGCACTGACACGCAGATGCCCGGTCCGCAGCTCGCGGCTCTCGGCCAGGAAGTGGCGGGCATCGGCTTCGTCGGCCAGCATCCGCCGCGTGATCTGTTGCAACTGGCGCCCGGCATCGGTCAGCCGCACGCGCCGGCCGGTCCGGACGAACAGTTCGACCGAATATTCCTCCTCCAGCTGGCGGATCTGCGTGGTCAGCGTCGGCTGGCTGACATTGAGCTGGTTCGCGGCAGCGGTGACGCTTTCGGCTTCGGCCACCGCGTGGAACGATCGGAGCTGGGTGTATCTCATAGCTTTTTTATATAGATGATCACCAAACTATCAATTTGATACTCGGCCGTCCTTCGTCTTCAAGCGTCGCACAGCAAAATGCAGACGGAGGGGACCGAGCAGATGGCCGCAGCGTGGAAATACGCAAACCCGGTTGAAGTGACGCTTTGCGAGGACGCCGTGGCGGCGATCCGCGCGAAGGTCGCGGGCCGCAGCTATTGCCTCGTCACCTATAACGACCACCCCTATTTCGATGAGATGGCCGCGGCGATCACCGCCGGGGTCGGCGCGCCCGCGGTCGTTGTGCGCGACATCGAAGCTAATCCCAGCTTCAACGGCCTGCGCGTCGCCTGCCGTACCTTCGGTGCCGCGGTCACGCCACCCCAGGTGATCGTCGCCTTTGGCGGCGGATCGGTGATCGATTCAGCCAAGGCGCTGGCCGTTTCGAACGGCGACTTCGCGAACGTCCAGGATTTCCTCGAAGGCCGAACCGGCGCGGATGCGGTACAGGCGCTGCCGATCATTGCAGTGCCCACCACCTTCGGCACCGGCAGCGAGGTAACGAGCTGGGCGACGATCTGGGACACCGATGCCCGCAAGAAATATTCGCTCAACCGCCCGGACCTGTATCCTGAGCACGCGATCCTCGACCCCACGACCTCGCTCGGCGTGCCGCGCGGGCTGACGCTGGCAACCGGCCTCGACGCGCTGTCGCATGCGCTCGAGAGCATCTGGAACGTCAACGCCAACCCGGTCTCGGCCAACCACGCCGTGTTCGCTGCGACCGAGCTGCTCGACGCGCTCCCCAAGCTGGTCGACGATCTCGGCAATCTCGATCTGCGCACCCGCGTGGCGCGGGCAAGCCTGTTCGCAGGCCTTGCCTTTTCGAACACCAAGACCGCGCTGGCGCACTCGCTTTCCTACTACCTCACGCTGCACCACGGCACCGTGCACGGCATAGCCTGTTCGTTCAGCCTGCCCGCAGTGATGCGCAGCGTGATCGGCCAGAATGCAGAGTGCGACCGCGCGCTCAAGCAGATCTTCGGGGCGGATCTCGCTGCCGGCGCCGACCGGCTCGAAGCATTGCTCAACCGGCTCGGCATTTCGACCGACGCAACCGACTATGGCGTGACCAGGGAGAACTGGCTCGCCGCGATCGACGACGCGCTCGCCGGAGAGCGCGGACGCAATTTCATCGGCACCCGCGAAGCCTTTCTGGCCAGCGCCGCCTGAGGAGAAGTCCCAATGAACATTTCCACGCCCATCGCGACCGACCTGTCCGTCAATGGCCGCACCTACAAACGCCCGGATCGTCCGGTCGTGGTCGTCTGCCTCGACGGTTCGGAACCGGGCTATATCGAGGCCGCGATCGAAGCGGGCCTTGCCCCGAACCTCGAGCGCGTACTCAAGACCGGGACCAACAGGACGGCGCTGTCGGTGGTCCCGACCTTCACCAATCCCAACAATCTCTCGATCGTCACGGGCCGCCCGCCCGCCGTCCACGGCATCTCGGGCAATTTCTTCTATGACCGCGAAGCGGGCATCGAAGTGATGATGAACGACGCGAAGTTCCTGCGCGTCCCCACGATCTTCGCCACCGCGCAACAGGCCGGCCTCAAGATCGCGGTGGTCACCGCCAAGGACAAGCTGCGCACCTTGCTCGGCAAGGGGCTGGACTTCGCCAGCGGCACCGCGATCGCCTTCTCCTCCGAAAAGGCGGATCAGGCGACCAAGGCCGACAACGGCATCGAGGACGTGCTCGATTTCGTCGGCCTGCCCCTGCCCAGCGTCTATTCCGCCGACCTGTCGGAATTCATCTTCGCGGCGGGCGTCAAGCTGGTCGACACCTTCCGCCCCGACCTCATGTACCTGTCGACCACCGACTATGTGCAGCACAAGTCGGCACCGGGAGCGTCGGCGGCCAACAGCTTCTACGCGATGTTCGACCGCTATATCGGCGAGCTCGACGCGCGCGGCTGCACCATCGTCATCACCGCCGATCACGGCATGAACGACAAGCACGACGCCAACCAGCAGCCCGACGTCATCTATCTTCAGGATGTGCTCGACGCGGCGCTCGGTGCCGGGGTGGCTCGCGTGATCCTGCCGATCACTGATCCCTATGTCGCGCATCACGGCGCACTCGGTTCGTTCGCGACGGTCTATGTCGATGCGGACAAGGTCCAGCCGGTCATCGACGCCGCGAACGCGGTCGATGGCATCACCGTCGCGATCGGGGCTTCGGAAGCGAGTGAGCGCTTCGAACTGCCGATCGACCGGATCGGCGACGTCGTTATCCTGTGCGGCAAGAACAAGGTGCTCGGCACCACCGCCGCGCGGCACGATTTCTCGGGCCTCACCGAACCGCTGCGCAGCCATGGCGGCCTTACCGAACAGACCGTGCCGCTGATCTCGAACCGCGTGACCGACATCGAGCCCGGCCGCGTCCTCCGCAACTTCGACGCCTTCGACGTCGCTCTCAACCTGGTGCGCTGACCATGAACGCCAACGCGAATATCCAGCCGGTCCGCCTCGAATCGATGCGGATCGCCGGCAAGCTCGTCCAGACCGACGAGGTGATCGAGGTCCGCAATCCCTATGACGGGTCGCTGGTCGGAACCGTCCCGATGGCCCGACCAGAGCATGTCCGCGAGGCTTTCCAGGCTGCCAAGGCGTTCAAGCCCGCGCTGACCCGTTACGAGCGCCAGCAGATCCTGCAGCGCACCGCCGAACTGCTGCGCGAGCGGCGCGAGAAGTTCGCCCGGCTGATCGTCGCGGAGACAGGCCTGTGCTGGAAGGACGGGCTGTACGAGGCGAGCCGCGCCTATGACGTCTGGTCGTTCGCGGCGCAGCTGACGATCAAGGACGATGGCGAGATCTATGCCTGCGACATCTCGCCGATGGGCAAGCCGCGCAAGATCTTCACGACGCGCGTGCCGCTGCTCGGCGTGGTGTCGGCGATCACGCCGTTCAACCACCCGCTCAACATGGTCAGCCACAAGCTCGCCCCGGCGATCGCGACCAACAACCGCGTGGTGCTCAAGCCGACCGAGCTGACCCCGCTCACTGCGCTCGCACTGGCCGACGTACTGTACGAGGCGGGGCTTCCGCCCGAGATGCTGTCGGTCGTCACCGGCAATCCATCGACCATGGGCGACGCGATGATCACCGATCCCGATGCGGACCTGGTGACCTTCACCGGATCGGTCCGCGTCGGCAAACACATCGCCCATACCGCGGGCTACAAGCGCAAGGTGCTTGAGCTTGGCGGCAACGATCCGCTGATCGTGATGGAGGACGCCGATCTCGACAAGGCGGCCGAGCTGGCGGTGGCGGGCGCGACCAAGAATTCGGGCCAGCGCTGCACCGCGGTCAAGCGCATCCTGGCGGTTGAGGCGATCGCCGACGACTTCTCGAAGCTGGTCGTCGAGAAGGCAAAGAAGCTCAAGAGCGGCGACCCGATGGACCCGTCCACCGATGTCGGTACGGTCATCAACGAGCGCTCGGCGATCCTGTTCGAAAGCCGCGTCAACGACGCGGTCGCGCGCGGTGCGGACGTGCTTCATGGCGAAGCACGCAAGGGCGCGTTGTTCGCCCCCACCGTGGTCGATCATGTCCCCGCCGATTGCGAGCTGGTGTTCGAGGAGACGTTCGGCCCCGTGATCCCGATCATCCGCTGTCCGAACGACATCTCCGAAGTCATCCGCATCTCGAATTCGACCGCATACGGCCTGTCATCAGGCGTCTGCACCAACCGTCTCGACTATGTCGAACGTTTCGTCGCCGAGCTTGAGGTCGGCACGGTCAATATCTGGGAAGTCCCCGGCTACCGGATCGAGATGTCGCCGTTCGGCGGGATCAAGGACTCCGGGCTCGGCGACAAGGAAGGCGTGGTCGAGGCGATGAAGGGCTTCACCAACGTGCGCACCTGGTCGATGCCCTGGAGCGTCTGACGATCAGCCAAGATATTGTAATAAAACGATAATAATAGTGCGCTGTGGCAATGCCACCGGAGGGATGCGTATGAACTATGTTCAACAAGGCGGCATGGCTGGCCAGGTTTCGACCGGCGAGAAGCCGGGATTCCGCAGCGCCCAGCGGCGCATGCTGCTCGCCGCGATGTTCTGCTACCTGTTCTTCTATACGGGCCGGCAGACCTTCGGCTTCGCCATCCCCGGCATCCAGGCCGAGTTCGGCGTGTCGAAGGAGACGTTGGGCTGGGTGAGCGCCGCATTGCTGTGGTGCTATGCCATCGGACAGGCGATCAACGGCAATATCGGCGATAAGTTCGGCGGCCGCCGCGTGATGAGCGCCGGCGCGATCCTATCGTGCATCGCCAACTGGGCGGCGAGCTTCGCAACCGGCGTCGTCAGCCTCGGCGCGCTGTGGGGGCTCAACGGCTATTTCCAAGCCTTGGGCTGGGCACCGGGCAGCCGGTTGTTGTCCAACTGGTTCGGTAAGCACGAACGCGGCAAGATCTTCGGCTTCTACGTCTTCGCGGCCGGCATGGCGTCGGTGCTGTCGTTCGTCACCTCAATCATCGTCGTCCACACGCTCGCGCTGGACTGGCGCTGGATCTTCCGTCTGCCCGTGCTGCTGATGCTGGTCGGCGGCATCTCCTTCTACTTCATCGCGCGCGAGCGTCCCGAGGATCTGGGCTTCCCGTCTCCGCATGACGATGCCGACGACAGTGCGGCCGATGCTGCGGTAGCGGATGATGAAGGGTCATGGCAGCGCTACAAGGCGGTGCTCTCCAACTGGCGGCTGCTGCTGGGTGGCCTCGCCATCGGGTTCCAGAATGCCGCGCGCTACGGCCTGATCGTCTGGGTGCCGGTGCATTTCCTGGGCGGCAGCGGCGACGCGGCCCCAGCGAACAGCTTCATCGATCCGCAATGGATTGCGGTCGCGCTTCCCGTCGGCATGGCGATCGGCGCGGCGACCAATGGCTGGGTGTCGGACAATGTCTTCGGGTCGAAGCGCTATCTTGCGATCGTCCTCTACATGGTGCTCGCGACGATCACCTCGCTGTTCATGTACACCATCCCGACCAGCCAAGTGTATCTCGGCCTCGCCACACTCTTCCTGTGCGGCTTCTTCGTCTACGGCCCGCAATCTTCGTTCTGGGCGCTCTGCCCCGATCTGGTCGGCAACAAGCGGTCGGGTACCGCGGTCGGGATCATGAACTTCTTCGCCTATCTCTTCGCCGGGCTGGGCGAGCCGCTGATCGGCGGGTTCATGGATACGCACCACGACACGTCGCTGGTGTTCCTGATCGTCGCCGCGGCCAGCGCCGCCAGCGCGACAGTGGCGATGTTCATCCGCCGATGAACCGCCCGGGCGGACCGGGTTTCCCGGCCCGGTTCGCCCCTCCGGCTCAGGCCCGGGCCGCGCGTCCAGCCTTGGTCGCTCGCAAGGTTTCGAAGAACGACGCGATGATCCGGCTGCGCCGCCGCTCGCGCAGGCAGCAGACATAGATATGGGTCAGGACGGGTGAGCCCGCGATCGGCAGCGGGTGGAGCTGCTCGTCGGGGATATACTCGGATTCCGACACCGTCCCGATCCCCAGCCCGCGGATCACCGCCTCGCGGATCGCCTCGCGGCTGCCGATCTCCATCGCCACGCGCGGCGCGGCGCCGATCGTCGCGAACCCGTCCTCCAAGGCCCGGCGCGTGGTCGATCCCCGCTCGCGCATCAACAGTTTCTCTTCGGCCAAGCTGGTCAGCTCGATCGTCTTGAGCGCGGCCAGCCGATGGTCGCGGCGGACGAAGGCGATCACCGGATAGCTGGCATAATGCTGCACATGGTAGCGGTCGTCATCGGTGTCGCGCGCCATGATCCCGACATCGCAGCCATAGCTGGCGAGCTCGCGCAGCACCGATTCGGAATTGCCCAGTGCCATCGACAGAAACACCTCAGGGTAGCTGGCATTGTACGTCTCGATCATCTCGATGACGTGGAAGGGGCTGACCGCGCCGATCTTGAGCGACCCGCTGCGCATCTGCGCGCTGTCCTTCAGCATCATCCCTGCATCGTCCTCCAGCCCCGTCATCCGGCGCGCCAGGTCGAGGAACTCGCGCCCGATCTCGGTCAGCTCGATTCGACGGCCCCGCCGTTCGAACAGGCGGATGCCGTGTTCTTCTTCGAGTGCCTGGATCTGCGAGGTGATCGTGGTCTGGCTCATGTTGAGCGCGCGCGCCGCGGCTGTGAAGCCATTGTAGCGGGCGACGGCTACGAAGGCGCGAAGCTGGATCAGGGTCATGCAGTTCCATCCATCGAAATTCTCGTTCGATATATCGGTAATGCACGTCTATTTCGACATAAATGAGCCATGCTAGCTTCCTAGAAACATCGACGAAGCAGGACGCTGGAGCCCGCCAATTCCCACGCCCAAGCGGCAGGGAGATGACGCTCCTACCGGGCTGAATTTGTCGAGATTACAGGAGGGGACAAATGGCAATTCGTCATTCGATTCGTTGCGGCACCGCGATTCTCGCCGCTCTGGCCGCGACGGCGGGCGCGCATGCGCAAACCGTTGATCAGCCTGCGGATCTTGAGGCACCGGCCCAGGAAGAAGACACCCGAGAAGTCGTCGTCACCGGCTCCAACCTCCGCCAGGCACAGGAAGGCGCATTGCCGGTCACGGTCATCGACCAGTCGGAGATCGACCTGCGCGGCGGCTCGACCGGCGCCGACCTCTACGAGACGCTGCCCTCGGCAGCCCCGCCCGAAATCAACGAAGGCACGATCGCGTCGCAGGGCGCGCGCGGCGACGTTTCCTCCCCCGATCTTCGCGGCATCGGCGCGGGCAGCACCTTGCTGCTCGTCAACGGCCGCCGCATGGCGCCGCATCCGCTCACCGGTACCGACCAGGGTGTGCCGTCGCTCTCGGCCAACGCCAACGTCATTCCCACCGCACTGATCTCTCGGGTCGAGGTGCTGCGCGACGGCGCCTCCGCCATCTACGGCGCCGATGCCGCCGCCGGCGTGATCAACAACATCATCAACCCGGGCAAGGAACGCGGCCGCATCGCAATCGAAAGCGCGATCGCCGATGGCGGCGGCGCGGACGAATTCCGAATCACCGCCGCCAAGACCTTCCAGCTCGGCAGCCGGACCTCGCTCGGCATCTCGCTCGACTATTTCGATCGCACCAAGCTGATGTTCGGCGATCGAAAATGGGGCAGCCAGTCCGACCTGCGCCGCACGCGCGAGCTGCCCGCGCCATGGAACGGCCTGCCGATCGTCAATCCCGCGACGGGCACCAATTTCTCGCTCGACAACGATCTCGATAACGGCAGCACGATCACCCATTACGGCCAGTATCGTCGCGGCTTCATCCAGTCCGACTATGTGACTTTCAACGGCGGGCGCCCGGACGGCAATCGCGGCATCTCGACCTCGACCGCACCGACCGGCGGCGTTGCCACCGTCGCGACCGACGGGACCTTCTTCCTCTATCCCGGCGCCGACGGCGCGGTGAACTTCAAGCAGACCGCGCCCTCGCGCAACCTTGGCAGCCCCGAGGACGAATATTACGACAACCGCCTGCCGCACCGCACCCTGGTGCCCGCACTCAAGCGCATCAACGCCGCAGCGTTCATCGAGCATGAGCTGAGCGACAAGGTCACGCTGTTCGGCGACGTCCTCTATTCGGGCTCGCGCGCGAACAGCCAACGCGAATCCGCGAACATGCAGAACGTCAACGAGCCCGGGCTCTATGTCCCGGCCTCCAACCCCTACAACCCGTTCGGCAGCCGCTTCTACCATCCGACCGGCGCGCCCAATCCCGACGGCACCCCGCGCATCCTCGGCACACCGGCCGACGTCACCATCGTCTCCGGCTTGATCCCGCCCGGCACCAAGGACCGCTACATCCAGGTGAATTCGAGCTTCTACCGCGCGCTCGCCGGTGCGCGGGGCGAGTTCGGGAGCAACTGGTCGTGGGAGACAGGCGTGCTCGTCTCGGGCGCATACAGCCACGAGACCGAATCCAACATCTATCGTGAATCGCTGCTGCGCATGGCGCTCAACCGCACCGACGCGACCGCCTACAACCCCTTCCCCACCACCTTCAAGGTGGTGAACAACCGCGTCGTCGTCGACCAGCCCTATGTCAATCCATCGTCGGTCACCGAACCGATGTACGATACCGACAACCGCTTCGGCAAAACGCAGATCGTCGTCTGGGACGCCAAGATAGCGGGCGAGCTGTGGAAGCTGCCATTCGGCGGCGGGCGGATCCAGGTGGCGGCGGGCGCCGAGGCGCGCTGGGAACGCTATGACGCGTGGAAAGCGCCGTTCGCCGGCCTCAACCCGCCGGGGTCGGGCGCCTATTTCCCGTATCTGCGCGAGGACGACAACGACTTCATCGCGATGAGCCCCAATTCGGACATCCACGCCCGGCAGAACATCCAGGCCGGCTATGCCGAAATCGCACTCCCGATCGTCACTCGCGACAATGCCTTCTTCGCGTTCCAGCATCTTGAGCTGAGCGCCGCGGTCCGGCACGAGCGGTTCTCGATCCATGGGTCGAGCACCACGCCCAAGTTCAGCCTGCTCTGGGCGCCGACGCCCTGGCTCAAGCTGCGCACCTCCTACAATGAATCCTTCCGCGCGCCGAACCTGGCACAGACAAACACCACGCCGTTGTTGCGCGTGAACTATACCGAGGACCCCTACCGGTCGCAGGTCACCAATTCGGCGGCCGACGACAATGCGCCGCGCCGCACCTTCCGCCAGGGCAATGACCGGCTGAATCCCGAGCGTGCGAAGAATTTCGGTGCTGGCCTGGTGCTCGACGTGCCGGGGATCCGCGGCCTGTCGGTGACGGTCGATTACTGGAACCTCTACCAGCGCGACGCGATCACCGCGCTGGGCAATGCCGAGGTGCTGGCGACCGACGAACTGCTGCTCGACCTCGCGACGCAGGCAGCGCTCGCTTCGGGCACGCCGATCGGTCAGATCAACCTCGGTTCGGGCACGCCGGGCTATGCCGGCAACAGCCGCGTCACCCGCCGCGCGCCGACCGCGGCCGACATCGCCGCCTTCGCCGCCTACAACGCTGCCCAGCCGACCAACGCCACCAAGCGCGCCACGGTCGGTGAGATCACCAGCCTGATCAACGACTATATCAACCTCGGCTCGCGCAAGCTCGAGGGCATCGACTTTGCGCTCAACTGGCGCGTGCCCGACTTCGGTCTCGGCCAGTTCACGCTCAAGGCCGAGGCGACCAACTATCTCAAGCGCGACGAAGAGCTCGCCGACGACGGCATCGTCACCGACGAACTCGGCAAGAACCGCCGCCCCAAATGGAAGGGCAATTTCTCGCTAGGCTGGAAGAGCGGCCGCTGGTCGATCAACTGGTTCACCAGCTATTTCGGCGCCTATGCCGACAGTTCGGCCTCGACCACCCAGGCGATCTACGAGGCGCTGGGCAAGCCCAAGACCATCACCGTGTTCAACGACAACGGCATCAATCGCTATTATATGCGCGTGAAGCCCGCGGTGCTGCACAATGTGCGCGTCACCCACGCCTTTGGCCGGGACAAGGACACCCGCCTCACCTTCGGCGTCAACAATCTGTTCGACGCCTGGCCGCCGGTCGCGGATGAGGACGAGGGCTTCTTCGTCGGCACGGTCAACCCGCGCGGCCGCCAGTTCAAGGTCCGGCTGGAGCACCGCTTCTAACCGGCCCGCCCGTCCAGCCCGCCAGATCAATTGGAGTCAATGATGAAGCGACGGCGCATTCTTCTGGTCACGATCGCGGCAGCCACGATCGCCGGCCTCCCCGCGGGACCGGCGACGGCACAGCCCGGCACCCAGCAAGCGGAGGCGCAGGCGCGTCATCCAGTGCTGCTGATCTCGGTCGACGGCATGCGCCCGGACACGGTGCTTGAGGCGGACAAGCACCAGCTCAAGCTCCCGGTGCTGCGCAGCTTCCTCAAGGAAGGCAGCTATGCGCAGCAGGTGATCAATGTGAACCCCACCGTCACCAACCCCAATCACACGACCCTGGTGACCGGGCTGCTGCCGCTTGAACACGGCATCTACAACAACCGCCCCTTCGCGGCGACGGCGAAGCTACCCAAGAGCTACAGTGCCTATGCGGAGATCAAGGCGCAGACGCTTTGGGGCGCGGCGAAGAAGGCGAAGCTGCGGACCGCCAGCATCTTCTGGCCGGTGACGAAGAAAGCGCACGACATCGACTTCAACCTGGTCGAGGGCAATGACGAGGACGACGTGAAGATCGCGGACGATGCGATCGCGCTGATCGAGCAGGAACGCCCGGATCTCCTCACGGTCCATTTCGTGGCGGGTGACCATGCCCAGCATGAACATGGCCCGTTCAGTGCCGAAGGGAATGCCGCGCTCGAGCGGATCGACACCCAGATCGGCCGGGTCGTCGCAGCGCACCGCAAGGCCTTCCCGGACTCAGTTGTCGCGGTCGTCTCCGACCACGGTTTCGATACGGTGACGCATCAGGTGAACCTCAATGCCGGACTGGCCGAGGCGGGCTTCATCAAGCTGACCGGCGAAGGCGAGGAACGGGTGGTCACGTCGTGGAAGGCCTTTGCCTGGTATGTTGGCGGCTCGGCGATGATCGTGTTCGAGAATCCGAAGGACCAGCAGGTCCGCGCCGAAGCCCTCGCCTATCTTCAGAAGCTCGCCGCCGATCCGGCGAACGGGATCGAGAAGATCTATGCGCGGGAAGACTATGCGAACCGCGGCCTGCCGCCGGGCGCCGCCTATATCGTCGCGTTCAAGCCCGGCTACCGGATGGGCAATTCGATGTCCGGCACGCTGGTGAAGAAGTCCAAGGGCGGCGCCCACGGTGCCTTCTCGACCCGTGCGATCCGGCCGGACATGCATTCGTCCTTCTTCATCACGGGTCCGGGGATCGCCGCAGGCAAGGACCTTGGAACCATCGACATGCGCCAGATCGCGCCCACGCTGGCGGGAGAGCTCAAGATCGCGCTTCCAGCCGCGAAGGCACCGCCGCTGCCGGTACGCTGATAATTGCGAACAATCTGGGGGCCGCCGCCGTGCCAGCGATGCTGCACGGTGGCGGTAAAATACAGGGAGAAGCGCGTGTCCGAAATCTATCCGGTCGCGGCAGAATGGAAAGAAACTGCGATCGTCGGAGCGGCAGCGCGTGCAGCGATCTATGAGATATCGATATCGCAGCCCGACAGCTTCTGGCTGGACCAGTCGCGCCGGTTGGACTGGGTGAAGCGACCTGAGCTGGCTGGAGACTGGTCGTTCGACGAGGGTGATTTCCGGAT
>NZ_JBWKUF010000007.1:0-128083 GCF_059420685.1 Sphingomonas sp. GW821-FHT03E12 | reverse complement strand
TGATGATCGACCTGCGCAACATCTATCCCGCCCCCGAAGCACAACGCGCCGGCTTCACACTCGTCGGCATCGGCAAGAAATGATTGCGTGATATCTCGCATTGAGGGCGGCTTGCCGAATTTTTCTGGAGCGGACGGCTGCCCAGGCAGTTCAATATTTTCTGGTGGACTATGGTGCCCGCGCTATTAGGGGCGGAGGGTGGCATTAGCGAGGCGCTTCTTTGATGCTTGAATTCGGCACAATCCGCGCTGCCCCGCTTAGCGCCGCAGCAGATGGACCGCCCAGACAGTCAAGCAGGGCGGCACTGCGCTTTCGTCTCTATGCTGCGCTGCTTACCGTCGATCTGTTCAGCATCGTCGGTGCGTTCTTCGTCGCTGGCATTATCTACGAGCCGGGTTCGCCGCTGCAGCAGTGGCTCGTCATCTCGGTAATTCTGACGCCGATCTATATCGCGATCGCGCTGCATACGCACGCGTATGACAGTATCGTCATTTCGAGGCCCGGTCTTGGCGTCCAGCGCGCATTCCGGGCGTTCGTGATTGCGGCCGGAACGATCGTGCTGGCGGCATTCTACCTGAAGACGAGCGAGATCTATTCCAGAGGTACGCTGGCGCTGGGATCGACCCTCAGCGCCATGCTGCTGCTTGCGTTCAGATACATGTTCCTGACCAACGCCAGGCGGTTGCTCAGCGACAGTCTGTACAGTGTGACGTTGATTACCGATCGCTCGTTCATCCTTGACGAGACCGGCTTCTCGCTGGTGATTTCGGCACGGGGTGAACCTGATCCTGTTGAAGATACGCCGGCGATGTTCGATCGCCTCGCGCGTGTGCTGGCGGCTTCCGACCGTGTGATCGTGAGTTGTGCGCTGGAGAAGCGGCAGGCATGGGTCCGCATCCTCAAGGGGGCCGGGATCAAGAGCGAGATTTTGGTCCCGGAATTGCGGGATCTCGCGCCGCTGGGACTGGAATATTGGGACGGTTGTCCGACGGTTGTCGTCGCCGACGGCCCGCTTTCGCGGTCGGATGCGTTCGTAAAGCGCGCGTTTGATCTCTTGCTGGCCTCCGCAGCCATCATCGTCCTTCTGCCCCTGCTCGCGATTGTCGCGATCTGGATCAAGATCGACAGCCCCGGGCCGGTATTGTTCATCCAGACGCGTATCGGGCAGGGCAACAGGCTGTTCAGAATGCTCAAGTTCCGCAGCATGCGGACCGACGTGCTGGACCAGGCCGGGGGCACGTCGACCAGCCGGGACGACGCCCGGGTCACGCCCATCGGTCGCTTCATCCGGAGCACGAGCATCGACGAGCTTCCCCAGCTCTTCAACGTTCTGCTTGGGGATATGAGCATCGTCGGACCCCGTCCTCACCCGCTCGGTTCAAGGGCGGAAGACAAATTGTTCTGGGAGATCGACGGACGCTACTGGCACCGCCATGCGGCGAAGCCGGGGCTGACGGGGCTCGCCCAGATTCGCGGCTATCGCGGTGCGACGCTGCGGGAAAGCGACCTGACGGATCGATTGCAGGCGGACCTCGAATATCTGAATGACTGGTCCATCTGGAAGGACATCCGGATCATCATCCTCACCTTCGGGGTGATTGTTCACAAGAACGCGTTTTAGCGAGCGAACGGTGTCCAGCCGATCGTGGCTGGGCAGCTGCTGAAACGATCTCAAGAGATGCTGTAGGAAAGCGAGAGCAGGGGCATGGCGCACGTACAAATCGGCTGCGGTTTCACGGCCGGGGAAGGCTGGCTGAATTTCGATTCTTCACCGACCCTGCGAATCGAGCGTTTGCCGGTCATCGGGAAACGGCTGGGACGGATGGCCGGCAACGCGACACCCTTTCCGCCTGAGGTGCGCTATGGCGATATCATCAGCGGACTGCCGCTGGCCCCCGGTTCGGCGGATGCGATCTATGCCTCGCACGTCCTCGAGCATCTCTCGCGCGAGGATATGACCGCTGCATTGGCGAACTGCTTCGACCTGCTGAAGCCCGGTGGCAAGCTGCGGCTCATTGTTCCGGATCTGCAGGCGCGCGCTGCGCGCTATCTGGATGCCCTGGCGCAGGGCGATGCAGGCGCGAGCGACGATTTCATGCGTTCGACCTATCTGGGGATGGAAACCCGGCCGCGCGGCCTTCTCGGGGTTCTGCGCCGGTCCATCGGGAATGCGGCGCATCTCTGGATGTGGGATGCGCTCTCGATCGAATCCGTGCTGCTGGAAGCGGGTTTTCGCGACATCCGCCGGGTCGAGTTTGGCGATTCGGATGATCCGATGTTCAAGCAGGTCGAATCCCATGACCGCTTTGTCGATGACGGGATCGTGGAAATCGCCGTGCAGGCGCAAAAGCCCGGCGCGGATTGAACGGAAGAGCGTGCATCGGGGCGGCAGTCGAGCTCCGTCCCCATGCCCGATGAACGGCGCTGCGGGACGCTGCCGAAACGGGCAGCGCATGTTGATGGCGCTTAGAGGGCGCGCTTAAATAGGGTGGGCCGGCACGCGCTCCGTGCCGGCTATGCGCGGCTGGAGGGTCCTGTCCGGCGGCCGGGCAGGACCATGGCGTTCTTCAGAATTTGACCTTCAGAATTTGACGGTACCCAGCGCCTGCACATCCTCAAAATGACTGACCCGCAGATATTGCGCCAGGATGTGCATAAGGGACTGATGAATATCCTCGACGACGCCATAATTGTCGATGGCCACATGCAGCGAGACATCGGCGATCTTGGATGCCTCGCCGCCGCTGAAGCCGGTCATGGCGATCGTCGCCATGCCGCATTCCTTGGCCTGCCGGAGCGCGCGGATGATGTTCGGTGACGCCCCGGAGGAACTGATCGCGATCAGCACGTCGCCAGGGCTGCCAAGCGATTCGAGCTGAAACGAGAACATCTCGTCCGATCCGATATCGTTGACGATCGCGGTCAGCAGTTCGACGGTTGCCGAGAGGCTGTGCACCTTGGGCTTGATCGTGCTGCCCGCTCGGGCGCCCTTCATGCAATCGCAGACCAGGTGGTTCGAGATCGCCGCCGAACCGCCATTCCCGCACGAGAAGATCGTCCGGCCCTGCTGCGCGCGTTCCGCCAGCAACGCCCCCGCTGCGTCAAGTGCACCGCGATCGACGGTCTGGGTCCCGCGTGCCAGCAAATCGAAATAGGCTGTGCCGAGCTCGCCCGCGGCATCGTAAACTCGTTCCGGAAAGTAAGTCATGCCGGTTCCCTGCGTATCACTGATGGAATACGATATTCGTTCCGTTGCGGTCGATGCCGAACTGGATTTCCTGCATCGGCAGCAGCGCCTTGCGAACGGCGTCGCGCTTGTTCTCGGGCACTGTGAACACCAGAAAGCCTCCGCCGCCTGCGCCAAGGAGCTTGCCGCCGGTCGCGCCAGCGCCACGCGCTGCGTCATAGGCCTGATCAAGCAACGGCGTCGATACGCCTGCCGCAAGCGTCTTCTTCAGCAACCAGCCCTCGTGCATCGATTCCCCGACCGCTTCGAAATGGCCCCGCGAAAGCTCCGCCTGCAGCTCATAGGCCATCTCGACCATGCGTTTGGTGCTGGCACGCTTGTCGGCGCTGGTCGCGACATTCTTCGACTGGTCGCTGAGGATCTTCGACGCTGAACGAACCACGCCGGTGTAGAACATCATCATCGATTGCTCGAGATGGGTCGACGAATTGCCCGGCATGGTGATCGGTTCCACATCGACCGAACCGTCCGGATGGAAGCGGATCAGCTTCAACCCGCCGACTGCTGCGCCATATTGATCCTGCTTGCCGATCGGCTCGCCGCAGATGTCGATTTCGATCTCGCAGGCTTCGCGCGCGAGCTCTTCCTTCGTGCGGTACTCGCCCTTGAAGGCGTGCAGTGCATGCAGCAGCCCGACGGTGAAGGCGCTCGACGAACCAAGCCCGGATCCGCGCGACGGTATGTCGGCGATGGACGCGATCTCGACCCCGTTGGCGATGTCGAGCTTCTGCAGAATCGCCCGTACGAGCCGGTGCTCGATCAGATCGACCTGTTTGACCTCTTCGGTCTTGGAGTAGGAAATGCGGATCGTATCGTCGAATGCGCGGTTGACGCAGAGAAAGACATATTTGTCGATCGCCGTCGAAACGACTGCGCCACCGGCTTCCTGAAAATAGGCGGGCAGATCGCTGCCGCCCCCGGCGAAGCTCAATCGCATCGGCGTCTTGCTTATGATCATGATCGCTATCCGTTGACGGGCCGGTCGGCGTATGACGCGCCCGGGACCTGCTGCATGACAATTTCGACCGCCGCGGCCAAATCTGCGACGACATAGTCTGGCGGTGCGTCGAACATTCCATCCTGACCGGCATGACCGGTCTGCACCAGGATCGACTTGAGACCCGCCCGGCGTGCCAGCTCGATGTCCGCGGTGCGGTCTCCGACAAACCAGCATTGGGAGCGATCCAGGTGATAGTCTTCGATCGCTCTATCGACGAGCGCTGTTGCAGGTTTGCGGCAATCGCAGCGGAACTTCAGTTCGGGCACCTCGCCGGGAAAGCCGCTGTCCGGGTGATGCGGGCAGAAGTAGAGATCGTCCAGAAAGGCGCCGTCCTGCCCCAGCAGCATGTCGAGCCGGGCGTGGATCGCATCGAGTCCGTCCCAGGTCACGTCGCCACGTGCGACCACCGGCTGGTTGGTTATGCAGATTGCGCGGAAGATGCTGTCGTTCAGCCGGCGCACTGCCGCGCTTGCCCCCGGGGTCAGGCTGAGGTCGTCGGGGTTGGAAATCAGGCCGCGCTCGACGTTCAACACGCCATCCCGATCCAGGAACACCGCTGCCGCCCGGGCCCGAAACGATCGTTCCGCGACCTTTCCGATCAGCAGATCCCGCCGAACCTTCTCGACCCGGTGGGGCGTGCCGGCATCCTTGATATATTCCGGGCTCTTATAGCCCATCAGCGACATGCCCATCTCGAGCATGCGCGGCAGCACATGGTTGCCGAAATCGGGCTTTGGCGGAAGCTGGTCGGCTCGGGCGAACGCGTCCCGCTCGATCACATAGAGGGCCGCATTGGCCAGGTTGCGGAATTCCGACCCCTCGGGATGCGGCTTCGGGTGAAAGGCTTTGACCCAATCGTCACGGTCAAGCTCGACAAGGTCGGAATCGTGCGGATGATCATTGGGATGGACGAGGAGTGTCGCAGCCGCTCCAGACCTGTCGTGCGCCGCGATGATGCGGTGCAGGTCCACGTCCATCACCGTATCGCCATAGAGGATCAGAAAGCGCGGCTGGAGATCGGCGATGATGTGGCGAACGGCACCGGCCGTGCCGAGCGCGCCGGGCTCTTCCGCGCAGCGGATGCTGAGGCCCCATGCCGAACCGTCCCCGCAATAGGCGGCGATCTGGTCGACCCGCGACGCGGCTTCCGGCGTCGCACGATGGCCGGCAAGCACGATCACCTCGCGGAATCCCTGCGCCGCGATCATCTCGAGCTGGCGCCCCAGCAGCGGCGTCCCGGCGACATCGACCAGCGCCTTAGGCAGATTGCCGGTAACCTCGGCGAGCCGCGTACCGGCGCCGCCGGCAAGGATCAGGACTTGCATCGCAGGCCGCGTTCTTCGACGATCTCCTGCGCCGCCCGCAGCACGGCCTGCTGCGAGCTGCTTTCCGGCCGCCAGCCAAGGGCTGCCAGCTTTTCCACCGAATATTCGAACCGTGGCACGTCGCCCACCCAGCCGCGGTCGCCCCCGGTGTAGCGGATGCGGGCGCCGGTTTCCGACGCATCGATCACCGCTGCCGCGATGAACTTCACCTCGGCGCCATGGTCCTCGGGGCCGATATTGTAGACGCCGCGGCGTTCGGCCGCGTTCTTCTGAATGAAGATCATCGCATCGACCAGCTCGGTGACGTGCAGATAGGGTTTGCGCTGATTGCCGTCGCCCAGCACCTCAAGCTCTTGCGGATCCTTGAGGAGTTTGTTGACGAGATCGTAGATCACGCCATGCGTACCCCGGCTGCCGATCACGTTCGGAAAACGGCAAATCCACGCCTGATCCAGCGTGCTTTCTACCGCGGCACTGATCGCCGCTTCGGCCGCGAGCTTCATCGCGCCATAGGCCGAAATCGGCAGAAGCGGCCCGAGCGTCTCGCGCAACGGCTCATCGCTTTCGCCATAGACGGCGGATGTCGATGCGAAGACGATCTTCCGCCCGCCGTGGCGCTGCATCAGGGCAAGCGTCTCGAACGTCGTCATGAAGGTGTCGCGAAGATCGACGCGCGGGTCGGCAACGCCGGCCGCGATGTCCGAATTGGCCGCCATGTGCCAAACGATATCGAGCGGCTTGCCAAGGCCGGTCAGCACCGCATCAACCCGCTCGATTACGGCCTGGCGATCATCCAGATCGGATTCGATCATCGTGAAGCCCGGATGCGCCAGGGCGTTGGCCAGATTCGTCCGCGTACCGCGGAGATAGTTGTCGATACCGACGACCTGATTTCCCGCTGCGAGTAGTCGATCGACTAGATGGCTTCCGATGAAGCCGGCAGCGCCAGTTACAAGCATCATGCTGAGTGAGTCCGCCCTAGGGGAAGGCTCATCTGTAACGCGGGTTGAGCGTTGTCAAGAAACTCCCGCGCCCATTTTTCTGCCAGATTATCGCATCTTTCCGGACGCCGGGGGCTGTGTTAGGCGGGCGGGAACCGGGCGGTAAGAAGGTGAATATAGTTGGTTGGAGAAGCGGTCGAGTTGCTGCCCAAAGTGATCGTCGTCGCCCCAGTTCCGCCGCCGCTTCACGGTGCCGCAGCGACGACCGCAGGCATTCTTGAGTTTTTCAAGGGGAAGCTCGACGTCACCGTGGCGAATGTGTCGCCCGGGCGTGCGACCGGCGTTGCCCGGCATGGGGTTCGTATCTGGCGGGCGTTGAAAGCTGTGGGGCTTTTGATCGCGAAGGCCCGCAGCCGGCCCGCCACGCTCTATATGACCGCGGATGGCGGTGCGGGCATGCTGTATAACATCGCCGTCGCCTTCACCGGCACGTTGCTCGGCTATCGCGTATTCCTGCACCATCACTCCTTCGCCTATATTGACCGTCCGACCGCGATGATGGCGATATTGTCGCGTATTCTCGCGCGGTCGGGGGTCCACATCGTCCTGTGTCAGGCGATGGCGGATGGTCTCAAGGCCCATTATGTCATCAACAGGACGTTCGAACTGTCGAGCGCGGCGCTCTTGCCGCCAAGCCCGCGCGCACCACGGCAGGGCGGGCGCCTGAGGCTTGGCTTCTTGAGCAACCTCATCGTCGAGAAGGGGGTCGATACCTCGATCGACCTGGTGCGCGCTGCACGGGCGGAAGGCCTGGATGTCGAACTCGTCATCGCAGGACGTGCGCCGGATCAGCGGCCGCTCGACCTGATCCGGCAGGCGGAGCAGGATCTGGGCGATGCGTTCAGCTATCTCGGGCCGCTCAGCGACGAGGACAAGGCCAGGTTTCTCGAAGGTCTCGACGTGTTTCTCTTCCCGTCGCGTTACTTCAACGAGGCGCAGCCGCGTGCCGTGCTCGAGGCGCTCGCCAGCGGTGTACCGGTGTTGACGATTGCCCGCAGTTGCATCACTTCCGACATGGGAGAGGGGGCTGGCATGTGTGTTCCGCGCGATGCGAACTTCGTCGATGAAGCCTTGCCGCTCTTGCGGGCCTGGGCGATCGACAGGTCGGTGCTGGCCGATTACACGAGCGTTGCCGGTCGCCGCGGCGAAGAGCTTCACTCGATTGGCCAGGCGCATCTCCTGTCGCTGGTGCAAGCAATTGGATCCGCATCATGAGCGCAAGACTTCACGGCTGGGCTGGCGCGGCTTCGCGCAATGCGACCGGCGGCGGTGGGGCGGGGCTGGTGTCCGGAGTGCCGCGCTTCCCGCTGGTCATCCTTGTCCTGTTCATGGTGGTCTGCACCCTGGGCGGCGGTTCGTCCCGTATCGACGTGCCGTCCTTGCTCTATGTCCGCCCGGCCGCCATCCTGGCCATCTGCCTCCTGCTGGCGGGCGGATATCTGCCCTATCTGCGGCAGGTGCGGCCGCTCCTGCTGTTGCTGGGTTGTTTCGCCGGCTGGATGGTGATCCAGCTGATCCCGCTGCCGCCTGCTCTTTGGACGCTATTGCCCGGGCACGGCCAATATGCGGAGCTGGCGACGATCGCGGGCGTTCCGCAGCCTTGGCGGCCGATCGCGCTTTCGACCGACCGGGCGCTGGCCGGGCTTCTCGCGCTTATGCCGGCTCTCGTTATTCTGCTCGGTTGGGCGGCGATCGATCCTTCCGGGCGCCTGCTCAGCGTGCCGATGCTGTTGCTGATCATCGGTGGCAGCGCGCTGCTCGGTGTTGCGCAGGTATCGACGGGTTCTGGCCCCGCATATCTCTACCAGCTGACCAATGAAGGGTCCGCTGTGGGGATTTTCGCCAATCGCAATCATCAGGCCTTGCTTCTGGCGATTGGATTTCCGCTGCTGCGCCTCTGGACGTTGCTTCCGCGCCCGCCCAAGGCCAGCCGGCATACCCGGAATATGCTCGCGATCGCATTGGCGCTTTTCCTCATTCCCATGATCGTCGTGACCGGATCGCGCGCGGGCCTGCTGCTCGGCGTTGCGGGCATTGTCTTCGCAGTCCTGCTTGCGCCTGGCCGGATCCGTTTCTCCAAGGACCGGCGCTGGCGCCTGTTGCAGATTGCAGCGCTGATTCTGGTGCCCGTCATCCTTGTGGTCCTGGCCCTGTCGCTGGGGCGCGCCGTTGCGCTGGAGCGGCTGGCGACGCAGGAACTGGGGCAGGACCTGCGCTGGCGTCTCCTTCCCATAACATTGCAGGTGCTCAAGGATTTCATGCCGTTCGGGACCGGGTTCGGCGCATTCGATCTGGTCTTCCGCGGATATGAGACCGATGCGGTACTCCGCCCAACCTATTTCAATCATGCGCATAACGAGCTGCTCGAGCTCGCGATCACGGGGGGATTGCCCGCGATCCTTATTCTCGCTGCCTTCCTCGTCTGGGTGTCGCGTCAGTTGCTGCGTTCGGTGTGGCCGAAAGGGGGGCGTGACGAATTCACGCTCCTGGCGCGAACCGGCCTCATCATTATTGCGCTGATCTTCTTTGCCAGCGTGGTCGATTACCCACTCAGAACGCCGTTTTTCGCCGCCTTGTTTGCCCTTGCCTGTTGTTGGGCGGGGGCGGCCCAGATGTCCGCAAAACGGTAACTTTCTGCCGCTTGAGACTTTACGGTGTGAGGCGGCGGCGTTATCGGACGTAAATCGCGTAAGTAAGGAAGAGGCAATGGGCTTCAGGGTCCTCCTGGGCAGCATTTTTCTGGTCACGGTAACAGCATGTTCGGGTCCGAAGTTGATTGGTCGTCCAGATCTGGAGATCGTCAATGCGGCCGATCTGCCTGCGCCTACGCGTGAGGATCTGATCCTCCAGCAGCGCCCCTATGTGATCGGGCCGTTCGACAAGGTGGCGATCGATATTTTCGGCGTGCCGGAACTCAGCCGGACGATCCAGGTCGACGCCAACGGGCAGATTTCGATGCCGTTGATCGGAAACGTGGATGCGGCGGGCAACAGCCCCTCCCAGCTTGCGGGCCTGATTGCCGACAAGCTGCGGGGGCTGGTGCGCAATCCCCAGGTCACCGTGAACACCGATACCGTCAATCAGACGGTGACGGTCGATGGCGAAGTGCGAAAGCCGGGCCTGTACCCGGTGACCGGGCGCATGACGCTGTTGAGGGTGGCGGCGACGGCGGGCGGCTTGTCCGAGTTCGCGAGGCAGAATTTCGTCGTGGTGTTCCGCCGCGTCGGGGCCAAGGATATGGCCGCGCTCTATGATGTCCGCGCCATCCGTCAGGGCCTCTATCCCGATCCGGAAATCTACGCCAACGACTTGGTCTACGTCGGTGAAAACCCGACCGCACGAGTATTCAAGGATGTCCTGCAGAGCGGCGCGCTCTTGTCGGCTCCGCTCGTTGCAGTCCTGAACTGATAAAGCATAGGCACTATGAACGACGTGGATTTTCGCCGACAGGGATCGGTACTGGTTTCCGCCGACACGATCGCCGATGCAGGTGGGGCTGGCGTCGATGATGGGCCGTCGATCATCACTCAGGTGCTGTCCACGCTGCGCCGGCGGAAGTGGGTCATCGGGGGTATCGTTGTCGGAGCGGTAGCTCTGGGGATGCTGATCACGCTGTTGATGACGCCGCAGTTCACCTCCTCTGCGACGATGGAGATCCAGCGCGAAACCGGCAACTTCATGGCGGTCGATGGCGCCGAGCAGAAATCCAGCTTCATCGATGAAGAATTCTATCAGACCCAATATGGCCTGTTGCGTTCGCGTGTGCTCGCAGAACGCGTTGCGACCAATTTGCGGCTCTATGACAATGAGAAGTTCTTCGAAATGTTCGGCAGTCGGAAATATTCCGATTGGTTCGAAGATGGCCGCCTGAAGAGCGATGCCGGCCACAGGGCGGAGCGTGTCCGTGAGGCGGGAGATCTCCTGCTTGATAATTTCTCGGTGCGTCCGCTTCAGGATTCTCGCCTGGTAACCATCTCCTTCACGGCCCCTGACGCGGCACTCGCCAAGCGCGTGATCGATTCCTGGTCGTCGAATTTCATCAGCACGGCATTGGAGCGCAGGTTTGAGGCGACGGCCCATGCGCGGCGCTTCCTTGAAGGCCGGCTGACGCAGTTGCGCACGCGCATCGATGAGTCGGAGCGCGTCCTGGTGGGCTATGCAACGCGCGAGGGGATCGTCAATTTGCCGGCTACCCAGCCGGCGACGGGCGAAGGCGGCATGACCGGAGAGCGCTCTCTGGTGGCCGACGATCTTGCGAACTTGAATCGCGAGCTGGCTGCTGCGACCGCGGCGCGGGTGCGGGCCGAGAGCCGGCTTGGCGCGGCAGGCGGCGATGTCGCCGAGGCTCTGGATAATGCGGCGATCGCCAAGCTGCGCGAACGGCGCGCGGAGCTGGCTGCTGACTATGCGAAGATGATGGTGCAGTTCGAGCCGGACTATCCGCTGGCGAAGGCACTTCGTACCCAGTTGAGCCAGATCGACAGCGCGATCTCACGGGAAGAGACGCGCGTTTCGCGCGCGCTGCGTGAGGCCTATACCTCCAGCGTTGAGCGGGAGCGGGCACTGCGCGAGCGCGTCACCGGCCTGAAGCAGGGCGTGCTCGATCTGCGGCGGCGCAGCATCCAGTACAACATCTTCCAGCGCGACGCGGACACCAACCGCGAACTCTATAATGCGTTGCTTCAGCGCTATAAGGAGATCGGTGTCGCGGGTGGTGTTGGCGTGAACAACATCTCCGTCGTGGATGTCGCGGAAGTACCGGAGCGTCCTTCCAGCCCCCGGTTCCTGATCAACCTGGCGCTGGCATTGCTTGCGGGCCTTGTGCTTGGCGTCGGCGCGGCCTTCGCGCTCGAACAGGTCGATGAGGGGATTTCGGATCCGGCAGACGTCGAGCCTGCAATGGATGTGCCTCTGCTCGGCTCGGTGCCGAAGTCCGAGGGCAGCGCGATCGAGCAGCTCGCCGACCGCAAATCGGCACTTACGGAAGCCTATGTGTCGATCAACGCGCGGCTCGGCTTTACCACAGACCATGGTGTTCCGAAGCTCCTGGCCGTCACCAGCACCCGTCCGGCAGAAGGCAAGTCCACCACCAGCTTCGCGATCGCAGCGTCGCTGGCGAGGGTCAACCGCCGCGTGCTGCTTGTCGATGCGGATATGCGGTCTCCGTCGATCCACAACCTGCTGCATATCGACAACGCCGGGGGCCTCAGCAACTATCTGTCGGGTGACGACAATATCGATGGGCTGATCCGTCCTCTGAAGCACGATAACATGTTCGCAATGACGGCAGGTCCGATGCCGCCGAGCGCGCCCGAACTGCTGTCGACCGATCGCCTGGACAAGCTGTTGGGCATCTTGCTCGAGCGCTTTGATCACGTCGTGTTCGATAGCCCACCGGTGATGGGCCTTGCGGATGCGCCGCTGATTTGCAGCCGCATCGAAGGCACCGTGTTCGTCATGGAGGCGCATGCGACGCAGAAGAACATGGCCAAGGTTGCGGTCGGACGGCTGCGCGCCGTCAGCGCGCAGATTGTCGGAATCGTTCTGACGAAGTTCGATTCCAAGCGCGGCCATTACGGCTATGGCTACGGTTATGGCTACGGCTATGGCTATGGCGAGGCCGACTCTCGTGAGAGTGCTTGACCGGATGTGGCGGGCGATCCTCTGACATGCAGAGGCCGGCTGTCCCTCGCCTGGTTCGCTTCGGTCTGCTCGGAGGCTTCGCGCTTGTCGCGATCATCTGGTGCACGTTGTTCACAAGCTCCCAGATCGGGATCAGGACAGCTGGTGCCAGTCGCCTATGGACGACGGCGGATGAGCATCTGCGGCGCGCGAACCTGCTGCTGATCACTCCGGGTTCGGTTTCGCCGGCGATCCAGGCGGAGGTCAGGGACCACGCCTTTGGGGCGTTTCAGCGGGAGACCGCGGGCGCGGTTCCGGCGCGCTTGCTGGGCCTGGTCGCCCAGATGGAGAACAAGCCGGATTCCGCACGCCGCTTCTTCACCTATGCCGAGAAGATGTCGCGGCGCGATTTGCCGACGCAGCTTTGGTTTATCGAGTATTCCGCAAGCCAGAACGACATACCTGGAGCATTGCTCCACTATGATCGGGCGCTTCGCACCCGTCTGCAGGCGCGGCCGATGCTGCTTCCGGTCCTGGCTCAGGCAGCGAGCGATCCTGAGATCGCAAAGCCGCTTGCGCGGATGCTGGCCGGTCGTCCGTCGTGGTGGACGGATTTCATGGATGTTTTCGTCAAGGATGCATCCAGCCCCCGGGCGCTTGCCGAGATCCTTCACGCCGTCAATCTGCGGCCGAATGTTCAGCGCGAACGCGATCTCCTGACCGCGGCAATGATGCGGGCCATTGCGCTGAAGGCCGAGCCGGTCGCAGCTGCGATCTACGCGCGGTCAAGCGGGCGCAGCACATCGGATGCCGGGAATCTGGTACGGGATGGCGGGTTCGAACTTTCGGATGAAGCGCGTTTGCCGCCCTTCGATTGGACGCTGGCGCAGTCGGCGGACCTGACGGGTGTGCGCGAATCCCGTCCCGGTGCATCGGGGGCGTCTGCGCTTGTAATCATGGCCGTTCCTTCATCGGCCGGGGAGGTTGCGCGGCAGCTGCTGACCCTGCCCGAGGGCAAATATCGTTTGTCCGCCGTCGCCGGCGAAACCGGGCCCGAGGCCGCCACGCGCCCGGCGTTGATGGTCAAGTGCGCCGACACCGGGCGAGAAATCGCGAAGCTCGTCGCTCCACAGTCGAAGGCCGCTGCCGAAGCGGGAGCCGAATTCGCGGTTTCGGGGCCGGGGTGCAGAACCCAATGGCTCGTGGTGACAGGTGCAGCTGGCCTTGACGGCAACAGGACGGATCCCTGGATTGACTCGGTGCAGGTCCGGAAGCTGTGAATGACGGGCGGGTCGTGAACGCTCGCGGAGCGACCGCCCGGCTCCTCGCCACTTGGTTGTTGGTTGCCGGGACCGCTCTTCCATCTTGGGCAAATGGCGGCTTGCCGCAGTCGGTGCCGGACCGGGACAGCTACAGGCGCGTCTTCGCCGAGGAGTTCAGCAGATCCTCGTCCATCGCCGAGGGGCCGGCGCGGACGGCCAACTGGTTCAGGCGATATTTCTTCGGAGAGCCGGCGACCGCGGCCTCGATGGTCTCAATCCGCAACGGTATCCTGACCCTGCAGGGCAGCCCGCAGCAAATGGCAACCATTCAGACGGCCGCCTCCGTCGAGACGTCGCAAGGCTGGAAGGGCCGCGTTTTCCGCGGGGGGGCGTATTTCGAGGCCCGGATCGCGGTCGGATCCAACCAAAGCGCCACTGAAGCTGCCTGGCCCGTATTCTTCGGCATGTCGGTCGAGCATATGGCCCTGAAAGGGGCCGCGCGATGGCCGGGAAGGGCGGAGGGGTATAACCGCTTCGTCGAGACGGATATTTTCGAGTTCAATCCCCGGTGGCATCCCGAACATTACTACATCACCGCGCACGAATGGTATGGTGAGTGGAACAAGCATTGCGGCGCCATGCGCTGGTGCAATGTGTCGAACGACACCGACACCTCGCGGATCATCGCATTTGGCCCGGGTGAGAGTGTCAGATCGTTCAACATCTACGGCCAGCTCTGGCGTCCGGCGACGCCTGGAGCCGATGGAGAACTGCGCAGCTTTCTGAACGGGCGCCCCGTGGGGCCGGTCATCAGATGGCGCATGGGCGAACCCGAGCCGCCCGCGCCGCTTCGGCTGCGGTACAATGTCATTGACCGGCAGGGGCTCGTCCTCATTCTGGCAACGGGTGGGCAGCAGATGCAGGTCGACTGGGTGCGTGTTTGGCAATTGCCGAGCGGCACCGTCGAGGGGCGATGGTGAGATGGCGGACCGCGCGGCAATCGATCTCCCATTTTGCGGCGTGACGGCGTGTTGCTGGTTCATTGCGCAACCCGGAAACCTCGGATAGGGGCCGGGCCATGTCTCGGAAATTTGTCGCGACAATTCTGGCGCTTTGCGACTGTCTGGCGCTTGTCGCCTATATCCTGAACGCATCCCCGATCATCGGACAGGGTGCGGCGCTGGCGCTCAAGCTGTTGCTGGTGCCGTTCATCATGCGATCCGATTCGATCGCCTACGCACAGCGCTACAACCTCCTCCTGATGACGATATTGTGTCTCATCTCGGTGATTTTCTCCGCTGAGCTGTACTCGGAATCGCTGGTCAGGATCGTCGTGTTCCTGCTGACCTTGTCGATCACGTTGATGATTCGTGTCGATGACGTCCGGCGCTATTGTGCCGTCATCGCGGTCACGGTCTCTGCGGCCGCTGTGATCTACATCGTGATGCTCGCCATGGGGATGATCCCCAGGGTCTGGGGGCGGCTTTTCTATTTTCACGGCCTCCATCCGAACCTCGGTGCGGAAATCTCGGCGATGGGCGTGGTCTGCGGCGCGCTCTCGTTGCGATACTGGCCCTTCGCGCTCACGGCCATACCGTCTCTGGCGCTTGCGGCCTTCGTACAGGGACGCGCGGCGATCCTCACCATTGTTCTGGCGATTGCCTTCCGGTCCGGCCACGAATTGCTGACGGCGGGGTCGCGCAAGGCGAAGCTTGCAGCGGTACTCATCTCGCCGCTGGCGCTCGCGGTGGCGATCGGATCGATACCCTATGTGATCAACTCGCTGCGTCTGGACGACACCAATCGCGGGCTGGGTACGGGACTCGGTGGGCGCGCAGGCCGGTGGGAGCTGGCATTCAACGCGTTCATCGATCGTCCGTTGACGGGGCAGGGGCTGGGCTTCTTTGACGAAGCCACCGACTCCACGCCGCACAACTTCTTCCTCTACGGCATTGCGGAAATGGGGCTGCTGTTCGTCCCGATCGTCGCGCTGATGCTTTGGATGGCCTATCGCGCTTATGTCATCCACGGCAGCAAGATGGGGGTTCTCGCAACGCTGCTCGTGATGATGATGATGAACGACCGCTTCATCAACCTGAACCTCTACCCCTTTGTAGCCTGGGTGCTGTTGTTCGCTCTTTCGGCAACACCTGCAGGCGCGCGGGCGGACCGCCGTCTTTTCGTGCGGCGAACGCTCGTACGGCGCGAGGGGCAGGCCTATGCAGGCCTGACCGGGTGATCGCGGACGCGCCGCGTTTGGCGACAGCAATCATTTGCGCAGCCATGAAACCTGAACCGTTTCGAATTTGACGAGGTGGGTGGCTGTGCTGCCGAGGACGATTATCGCAGCGCTGGCGAACCTTCGAAAGCGGACGCTGTTTCGCAATAGCCTGGCCAACGGTCTGGGCGTGGGCACCCAGATGGCGTCGCAGCTTATCTCGGTACCCGTGCTGGTATCTGCATTCGGCATTGAGGCCTTTGGCGTCTGGCTGCTCATGGCAACCATTCCGGGCTATCTGGTCATGTCGGACCTGGGCCTGTCGGCGGCGGCGATGAACGAGATCGGCATCCGTTACGCCCGCGGCGAGATCGAGCAGGTTCAGCGGGTATTCCAGTCCGTGTTCATGGTCATGATGGGCGTTTGCGGCCTTATCGTCGTCGCAGCTGCTGTGATCGTGGCGATCACTTCCAACCTGGATGGCTTCTGGAGTCCGGCGTTCAAGCCCCATGTCTGGGCCATCTTCTTCTTCGCGCTGTTTACCGCAGCGGCCATTCTGTCGATGGTGCCTACCTCGGCGATGCGCGCGACCGGGCTGTATGCACGAGGAACCTTGCTCTTTGACGGCTTCATGCTGGCCGAGAATCTCGCCTTCATGCTCACGGCCATACTGACCAGGAACCTGGTTGCGACGGCAGCAGTCTTCGCCGGAGTGCGCGTGATTGCGATGATCGTGATCTACCGCGATCTGATCCGGCAGCGCAGCTTCCTGCATATGGGCTTCTCACATTTCAGCTGGCAGCAGGTGCGGTCGCTGTTGCCGTCCGCGTTGGGATCGATGGCAGCGCCTGTGGGAATGGCCATCAATCTTCAGGGCGCGGCGCTGGTCGTGGGATCGGTGCTGGGGCCCGTCGCCGTCGCCCTGTTTGTGCCGGTTCGTACCCTCAGCCGTACTCCCGTGCTGTTCACCGGCCTCGTCAGCCGCGCGCTGCTGCCCGCAATGTCAGCGGCGCGGGGCCGCGGCGATGCGCGCACGGAGCAACGATTGTGGAACGTGAATTTCATCGTGATTCTGGGGACGCTCTGCCCCATCGTCGTGTTGCTGAGCCTCATTGGCCCCGATATCGTCCGGCTATGGACCGGCGGCCGGCTCAATCCCGATCCGTTGTTCGTCATCGTGATGAGCGTTGCTGCGCTTCCGCACGCGCTGTGGTTCTATAATCTGCAGCTGCTCTCGGCCAGCCATGAGCATATTTCGCTGTCGAAGCTGGTCCCGTTCGCATGTGCCGGCGGAATTGCGCTTTCCTTCTGGTTCTCGCACTGGCTCGGTCTGACCGGTGCAGCGCTGGGGGTACTGGCAGCTGAGACGTTTCTCGCCATCTGCGTCGTAGCCAATGTCATACGGCGACATGGAGTCGGTTGGTCGAATCCGCGCGGTCCGACGGCAGGCTGACGCAGTATCCGTAGGAAGAGGTTATGCGGAGGCTAGCCCGGCCAGGCGTAGCGTGGAGCGGACGAACAGCGAGACATCAGCCTCCTCGGCCATCGCGATGGATTGGCGGGCCATGCGCTCCCAAAGGGCTTGGTCGTCAGCTAGCTGCGTCATGAAGCAGGCGAGGCCCTCGACATTGTCCGGTTCGATGACAAAGCCGTTTACGCCGTTGCGCAAGAAGAGATCACGCGCACCGACATTCTCGCCCACGATGCAGGGAAGGCCCATCGCAATCGCTTCGATGACCACGATGCCGAACTGCTCCTCGCGGCTTGGAAGCAGCAGGCAGAGGGTCCTGCCGAGCTGTTTGGCGATGTCGTCTTCATTCTGCCACCCGCGGAACTCGACGTGAGTCTCGATGCCCAACGCTGCGCATTGTTCGCGTAATTCGGCCTCGAGCGGGCCGGAGCCGCACAGGACGAGCTTGCGCGGAGATGACCGGCCCTCGGCATATCGAGCATATGCCTTCAGCAATGTGCCGTGGTTCTTCTTCTCGATCAGCCGGGCCACGCATGTGAAATCCCGGTCGCCATGGGCAAGGCCGGCGGGCGCTGGCTGAACGCCTGCCTTCGATCGGATGCGGGCAAGGGGGCGGTTGTAGTAATAATATT
Source organism: Sphingomonas sp. GW821-FHT03E12 (assembly GCF_059420685.1). Lineage (NCBI taxonomy): Bacteria > Pseudomonadati > Pseudomonadota > Alphaproteobacteria > Sphingomonadales > Sphingomonadaceae > Sphingomonas > Sphingomonas sp. GW821-FHT03E12. Next base: position 110,305 of record NZ_JBWKUF010000007.1, on the reverse strand, counting down.
CGAACGGCTTCTTCTTCATGCCGAGGAACTGGAAATATTCCTTCGACCTTCGGCTGGACACCAGCGCCGACTGATAGGGCAGGTAGTAGAAGTACTTCATCAACTCGAAGAAGACCGAGCGAGGCCTGTCGTCGAATTTACTGTCTGACAGCAGGGTCACCCGGATGCCAAGAAGCCGCAGGAGCGTTGACGCTTCAAAGATGCCGCCGGTACCGTGCCCGCACATGAATACATGCGTTGCCCGCACTTTCCGGCAGGCGCGAACAATTCGCCAGGCGAGCTTGAAGCGCTTTCGGTTCTCTTCGCGCCCGCCATGGAAAATGGTCAGCTTGGTGAATCGTTCGGATGACGCGTTCGCCCATCCGTAGTCCGAGCTGTTCGAGAACAGTTCCAGACCGAAGACCTTGCCGCGGTCGCCGAGTGCATCGGCCAGCGCTTCACAGCGCTCATCGTGCATGAAACCGAAATTGTCCCAGACGAACACCAAATTGTGCATTGCGCGTTCCGAGCGTTGGGGGAGCAGGTCAGGCGGCTTTCTTGCGGAACAGGAAGTCGGCCTGGGTAGGGCCGAACTCGTCCGTGTTCACCTGATTGAAGACTCCGGCAAGTTCGAATCCCCGGGCGGAAAGATGGGCGAACACATCCTCGAAGAATGGCTGCCCCTCGTACAGGGTGACATAGGAGAGCTCGAGATAGACGAAGTCGATGCCGTCGAGGTCGTCACAGGCCTGGAGGACCTGAAGCTCGGCGCCCTGCACGTCGATCTTCATCAGGATTGGGCGAGCGAGGGAGCCCAGCGCCACGCATGACGCCAGGCGGCGGGTATCGACCGTGATCGTGTGCGTTTCCTTGACGCCGAACGCGCGGTCCTGGCCGTCCGCAGGGGGCAGCAGCGAGGAGCTGTCCAGGCGGTTCGTCACATAGAAGGTGGCGGTGCCGTCGGCCTGGCTGATCGCCACACGGTGAAGTTCGGTGCCGGCATCGCCTGCGAAGAGCTTTTCATAGATGGCGGCTTCGCTGGGCAGCGGTTCGAAGGCGACGATCCTGGCGGACGGGCGCTGTGCGCGAAAGGCGAGGCTGAATTGCCCCTTGTTCGCGCCGATGTCGATCAGCGTTTCGGCACGCGCATAACGGATCGCTTCGACATGTTCGATCGCAGCCGCCACCCGGTGCGAGATCGCAGCACGCGCGAAGATGGGCCGCGTGAGCAACTCCGCGGCTTTACGAAGCTTCGTGAAAGAACCCATCAACCTGCCTAAAAATGACGGACGGTCTGGTTCTGGAGTGAACCTTTGTCCGATGGTTATCCACTAACGGAGGCCCCAACCCCTGTCTATTGGGCCGCGCGTGCGAGACGTCTCAACTGTTCGTCTAACCGTTCGATGATCTGTCCGCGGTTCCAATATTCGTCTGCGCGCCTGACGGCCGCGTCGCCAAGCGTGCGATGCAGCGCCGGATCGTCGGCAAGCCGCTCGACCGCCGCCGCCATGGCGGCCGGGTCTTCCGGCGTAACCGCCAGGCCGCAGCCTTCGACTTCTCGCGCAAGATCCGAATCCGGAGCGGCGCCCGCGATGACTGGCCGTCCGGAAGCGAGCATGTTGGTCAATTTCGACGGAAGGACCAGATCGGCGGCATCGGCGCGCTGCGGAAGCAGGTGGATGGTCGCCATATGCAGAAGGTCCGCGACCTCCTCCTTGGGCTGAAGATCGTGGAACTGGATATTGTCGAGGCCGGAGGCGTGCAGCTCGAGTTCGGGACGTGTCTGTCCTTCACCGCAGATCACGAATGTGATGTCACGCCGATGCTGCAGGCGGCGCGCGACATCGGCAATGATCTCGATCCCCTGCTTCCTTGCGATGCTGCCGGAGTAAAGCGCTACGTGCGGCGTGCGGATATTCCACCGGTCGCGGAACAGTGTGGAATGCTCCACCCTCGATGTGTGTGCCCAGTTGCGCAATTCATACACCGTCTCCGGCGCCCGGCCCTTGTCGATGAGTTTGCGGCACATCGCCCCGGAAATGCTGCTGGTCTGGTCGAAACCATTGATGCACGCGCGTTCGAACTTGAGCGCGGCGCGAGCGATCATCCCGTCAGCGCGCATCTGACCGGTGGCAAAGCCCGCCTCGACCTCGAAGTCCTGGACATGGAGCCAGCTTTTGGCGCCCGCCAGCCGCGCAGCCAGCAGGGCGATGGGCGCCGCAATCAGCGTGGGGGCGACCAGCATCACCAGATCAGGCCGGAATCCGCGGGCCAGACGAAGGGCGGGCAGCGTGCTGCTCGCCGCGAAGCTGCCATAGTGAAGGATGCGGGTCGCGCCGCCGACCTTTGCCGGAACGAAGAGCGGGCAGCGATGGACTTCGACGCCGTCAAGGTTTTCCCGGGTCCAGCGCCAGACGGGGTAGCCATCGAACCGCCGCCAATAGGGATAGGAAGGGTAAGCCGCGATGACCTTGACCTCATGCCCCTTCTGGACAAGCGAGGCCGCCAACTGGCTGGACATCGGCCCGGTGCCGGTTGGCTCCGGCGCATAGAGATTGCTGAACAACAATATGCGCATGGACCGCTCCGTTCCCCCCGAACGCATCTGTCCCGTCATCCTCGCGACGCTGACCGATCGCTCATGGCGCCAGCGATTTGAAGATTTCGTAGGTCGAGGCAATCCCGTCCGGAAGGCTGATCGAAGGCTTCCAGCCCATTGCCGCGATGCGATCATTCGACATGAGCTTGCGCGGCGTGCCGTCTGGCTTGCTCGTGTCGCACAGAATTTCGCCGGTGAAGCCGACGATCCCGGCCACCATTCGGGTCAATTCGAGGATGGTTACATCGTCGCCGGACCCGATGTTGACATGCTCGTCGTCCGAATAATGCTTCATGAGGAACACGCACGCTTCGGCGAGATCGTCGACATGCAGGAATTCTCGCCGCGGGGTTCCGGTACCCCAGATCGTCATGCTGTCCGCACCGGCGAGCTTGGCCTCATGCGCCTTGCGGATCAGCGCAGGCAGCACATGGCTCGACTGAAGGTCGAAATTGTCGCCCGGCCCATAGAGATTCGTCGGCATCGCCGAGATGAAGTCGTTCCCGTGCTGTTGCCGATAGGCCTGTGCGAGCTTGATCCCGGCGATCTTGGCAATCGCATACCATTCGTTGGTCGGTTCCAGCGGCCCGGTGAGCAGCGCGCTTTCCTCGATCGGCTGCGGGGCGAATTTGGGATAGATGCAACTGGATCCGAGGAACATCAGCTTTGCGACATCGGTGCGGTGGGCCGCTTCGATGACATTCGCCTCGATCATCAGGTTGTCGTACAGAAAGTCGGCGGGGTAGGTGGAGTTGGCGAGAATCCCGCCCACCTTCGCTGCAGCCAGAAAGACCGCGTCGAAACGTTCGGCATCGAACCACGCGCGCGTGGCCGCCTGATCCTTCAGGTCCACCACGTCGCGACCGGCGGTCACGATGCGACAGTCCTCGACCTCCAGGCGCCGCACGATCGCCGAACCGACCATGCCGCGATGCCCGGCGACGAAGACCTTCTTGCCGGCAAGGTCGAAGGATCCCCCGGTCACCTCAGGAACCCTTTGCAATCGGTTCGTGCTGCATCACCTTGAGGTCCGCCTGCACCATCTCGCGGGCGAGCTCGCGCGCCGATGTTTCGTGGCTCCAGCCAAGCTTTTCCTTTGCCTTGGTGGGGTCTCCGATCAGCAGATCGACTTCGGTCGGGCGGAAATAGCGCGGATCGATCTCGACCAGACACTTGCCCGTTTCCGCGCAGAATCCCTTCTCGTCGACACCGGTCCCTTCCCAGCGCAATGCGATGCCGACATCCTCGAACGCCCATTCGACGAAGGTGCGCACGGGCGTGGTCACGCCGGTTGCGAGCACATAATCGTCGGGTTCGTCCTGCTGCATCATCATCCACATGCCGCGAACATATTCACGCGCATGTCCCCAGTCGCGTTTGGCGTCGAGATTGCCGAGCCACAGCTTCTCCTGCCGGTCGAGCTTGATCGCCGCGACGGCGCGCGTGATCTTGCGCGTGACGAACGTCTCGCCGCGCAGCGGGCTTTCGTGGTTGAACAGGATGCCGTTCGAGGCATGCATGCCATAGGCTTCGCGATAATTGACCACGATCCAGTAGGCGTAGAGCTTCGCAACGCCGTAGGGCGAACGGGGATAGAAGGGGGTGGTCTCGCGCTGCGGAACCTCCTGGACGAGACCGTATAATTCGCTCGTCGAAGCCTGATAGAAGCGCGTGGTCTTCTCCAGGCCGAGGATCCGGATCGCCTCCAGCAGCCGCAATGTGCCGACCGCATCCGCATTGGCGGTATATTCGGGGGTCTCGAAACTCACCTGAACATGGCTCTGCGCAGCCAGGTTATAGACCTCGTCAGGTTGAATCTGCTGGACCAGCCGGATCAGGTTGGTCGAGTCGGTCAAGTCGCCATAGTGCAGGTGAAACTGCGCATCCTCGACATGCGGATCCTGATAGATGTCTTCGATCCGGCCGGTGTTGAACGACGACGAACGCCGCTTCACGCCATGAACCTCATACCCCTTGGAGAGCAGCAGCTCCGACAGATAGGCACCGTCCTGGCCCGTCACACCCGTGATCAAGGCGACTTTCCGTTTGCTCATTAGGCCCCTCTTATGCGGCATCAGTTATAAGGCATCTCGGCAACGAGCAAGCAATCGTGCTGCATGTGCGAGATGCGCGGCGACGAGACGTATTCACAGAATGATGTGCCGTTTCTGCCTGGAGGAAACGCACTCGCCGGATCGGTCACTTCCCTGTTCGTCCAATGATTGCGGCTCGGCTGCGAACTGGACGAGAGGCGGCCGGGCAATGCCGGTGCTGCGCCTCGCGCCTCGCTGAACGGATCGCCTAGGCCTTTCGCCCTACTGCGATCACGTCGCGCTGATTGGTGAGCCGTGAATAGATGCCGCACAGGAAATGGAAGACCGGTTCGGGCAGGTAGCGCCGGAAGAGTTCCTTCTTGGGCAGCCAGGCGTGGGTGAGCACTTCGGCGCGCTCAACCTCGAAACCTGCCTCTTTCAACGTGTTGCCGATCAGGACAGGAGTCCAAGTGTGCAGATGGTTGTCGATCGTGTCGCGATAGGTGCGCTGGTTACGCCAATCGTCGATCGGCAGAACGAGGACGACGCGGCCGCCCGGCTTCAGCCGGTCATACATCTTCCGGATCACTTCGAGTGGATGCGGCACATGCTCCAGACAGTGATTGGAGATCACGAGGTCGAACGGGCCGTTCTGCTCGTCGATTGACGATTTCACCGCGACACCATTTGTGCGCGCCTGTTCGTGCGCGGCAGGATTCACTTCCACGCCGAAGCGTTCGATATCCGGGATGTTCTTCAGAACCCAGCCGCCGGCGCAACCGAAATCAAGAACCTTGTCGCCTGGTTTTGCATATTGCAGGTAGCGGCGCGCACTCAACTGACCGCCGAAATTGCCGACTTCATTCTGCCAGGTGAAATAGGCTACGCCCTTGTCGCCCTGATAGTGCATTGACGCATTCTGCATTTCTTACCCTTCTGAGCGGCCGGTAAATGGCTCAATTCCGCGCCTGCATCACAGCTTTGGCGAAGCCTATATAGTTGAACCCGGCCCTAGGAAAGATAGGGGTGCTGCTCGATCGCGACTTTTTGTTGCACCTGCACAGCGGGTTGATCACCGCGCGGCCGGGTGTGTGACGGCCTCGTTCGCCGTCTATGCCGAAGACCGGCTGGGCCTTGTCCCGCAGCCTGTGTGCGTTATCGGCGGACTGGGGGAGTCGCGTCGGATGACCAGAAAACCGGTCCGCAAGGCCATCTTTCGTGATAGCGTCCGGAATGCGCGGTTCATGGCGAGGTCGCTGGTACATCATCCCGGAGGGGCCGCCATGGCCGCACCGGCGCGCGCTGATGATTTGACCGGGTTGAGGCGAATCATATGCGCATTCTCGTAACCGGCGGTGCCGGTTTCATTGGATCCGCGCTTGTCCGTCATTTGATCTCGGGCACCCGCCACGAGGTGCTGAGTCTCGACCTGCTCACCTATGCGGGTACCGTGGAGGCCACGAGATCGGTCGCGGATGATGCGCGCTACCATTTTGTTCATGCGGATATTTGTGATCCGCGTGCTGTTTCCGCCGTGCTGGCGGACTTTCGTCCGGACTATGTGATGCACCTGGCCGCCGAGAGCCATGTCGACCGGTCAATCGACGGACCGGCTGCATTCGTTCGCACGAACCTCGTCGGAACCTATACGTTGCTGGACGAGGCGCTTGCATATTGGCGTCGAGCGGATCCCGCCTTGCGCGACCGGTTCCGCTTTCACCATGTCTCCACTGACGAAGTGTTCGGTGAGCTTGGCGCCGAAGGGCATTTCAGTGAGGACACGGCCTATGACCCGCGCTCGCCCTATGCGGCTTCGAAGGCCGGGGCCGATCATCTCGTGAGCGCTTGGGGGCACACCTATGGCTTGCCGGTCTCCCTTTCCAATTGCTCGAACAATTACGGTCCCTATCAGATTCCGGAAAAGTTCGTACCCAGGATGATCATCGCCGCGCTCCGCGGGGAAGCCCTGCCTGTCTATGGTACGGGCATGAACATCCGCGACTGGCTGTTCGTGGACGATCATGTCCGTGCGCTCCGGCATATGCTCGAGGCGGGCGCACCAGGCCTCCGCTACGCCGTCGGCGGAGGAATGGAGCGCCGGAATATCGACGTCGCAAGAGCGGTATGTGCCATGCTCGACAGGTTGAGGCCCAGGGCCGATGGGCGCGGTTACGCCGAGCAGATTGCCTTTGTTCAGGACCGGCCCGGCCACGACTTCCGCTACGCGATCGATTGCAGCCGTATCCGGCGCGAACTGGGCTGGTCCCCGGTCGAAACCTTTGAAACCGGCCTGGAGAAAACGGTGCGCTGGTACCTCGAAAATGAAGCGTGGTGGGCCCCGTTGGCCGATGATCAGGCGATGGTTCGTCGCGGCCGGGGGGCTAGCGGGTAGAATCGGCCGCGATCGTGGTTACACCGCGATCTGCAGTGGCGCCGGGTTGCCGCCGCGCACCGGCTGATCCGGCCAGATTCCGCGCGTATCGTACACCAGCTTTTCGCTGCGCTCGGCCAGCGGAACCGATTTGAACACATCGTGATCCACCAGCACGATCAGGATCGGGCAGGTCTCCAGCGCGGTATCGATGTCGATCAGCGTCGCGCCCGCCTTCGTCAGCGTCTCGGGCAGGGTGCGGGCATAGGGTTCGACGATGCGGATGCGCGACCCGTGCTGCGCGGCCAGCGCTTCGGCAACGTGCAGGGCAGGGCTTTCGCGGAAGTCGTCGATATTCGCCTTGAAGGCGAGGCCCAGGCACGCGACCGGCGCGTCGGGCAGCGCCGCGATCAATGCGTCCGCGCGGCCGACCGTATAGCCGACCTTGCCGTCATTCACTTCGCGCGCGGTGCGGATCAGCGGCGTGTTCTCGCGATCCGCGGCGACCAGGAACCAGGGGTCGACGGCGATGCAATGGCCGCCGACGCCGGGGCCGGGCGAAAGGATGTTCACGCGCGGATGGCGGTTGGCGAGGCGGATCACTTCCCAGACGTCGATGCCCATGCCGTCGGCGACGACCGACAATTCGTTGGCGAAGGCGATGTTGACGTCGCGGAACGCATTCTCGGTCAGCTTGGTCATCTCGGCGGCGCGCGCGCTGGTGGTGACACAGGCGCCGCGCACGAAGCGGCGGTAGAATTGCAGCGCTTTCCGCGCACAACGCGGGGTGACGCCGCCGACCACGCGGTCATTGTCGATCAGCTCGACCAGGATGCGGCCGGGCAGCACGCGCTCGGGGCAATAGGCGATCGCGACATCGGCGATCCCGCTGCAATGGCCGGGGATCCTGAGGTCGGGGCGGAGCTGGTGGATCAGATCGGCGACCTTTTCCGTGGTGCCGACGGGTGAGGTCGATTCGAGAATGACGGTGTCACCGGCCTTGAGTACGCCGGCGACGCTGGTCGCGGCCTGAAGGACATAGCCGATATCGGGCGCATGATTCTCGCCGAAGGGGGTCGGCACCGCGATCAGGAAGACGTCGGACGGCTCGATGACGGTCGAGGCGCGCAGCGTGCCGCGCGCGATCACGCCCGAGACGAGGCCGTCGAGGTCGACTTCCTCGATATGCACCTTGCCCGCATTGATCGTGTCGACGACATGCTGGTGGACGTCGATGCCCAGCACCTTCGCACCGGTTCGCGCGATTACCGCGGCGGTGGGAAGGCCGATATAGCCGAGCCCGAGAACGGCGACGTTGAGTTCAGAGCCCGAATCCATTTGCGACAACCTTTGCAATCCTTGCCGAGGCATGGCCGTCGCCGAACGGATTGTGGGCGCGCGCCATGGCCTGATAGGCGTCCTTGTTATCCAACAGGGTTGAGATTTCGGAAACGATACAATCCGCATCGGTCCCGACGAGCTTCGCCGTCCCCGCCACGACCCCCTCGGGCCGTTCCGTCGTCTCGCGCATCACCAGCACCGGCTTGCCCAGTGCCGGCGCTTCTTCCTGGACTCCACCGGAGTCGGTCAGCACCACGTCGCACAGGTCGAGCGCGCGGATGAAATTGGGGTAATCGAGCGGCTCGATCCGCGCGACATTCGCGCGTTCACCCAGCGCCGCGTCCATCACGGACACGACATTGGGATTGGGATGCATCGGGAACAGGATCGCGGTGTCGGGCCGGTCGGCGATTCGCGCGATGGCCCGGGCGATCGACTCCATCCCGCCGCCGAAATTCTCGCGCCGATGCGTGGTGACGAGCACCAGCCGCTTCCCCGCGAAGCGCTTCGCGACCGGATCGAGCTGCGCCGCCAGTCCGGGCTCCGCCGCGATCCGTTCGCGCGTGGCGAGCAGCGCGTCGATCACCGTGTTGCCCGTCACATGGATCGCCGCCGGATCGATATTCTCGCGCCTGAGCGCTTCCGCCGCGGTTTCGGTAGGGGCGAAATGCTGGTCGGCGATCGGGGCCACGATGCGGCGATTCACCTCCTCGGGCCAGGGTTGCCAGATGTCGCCCGAGCGCAACCCGGCCTCGACATGTCCCACCGGCACCTTGCGGTAATAGGCTGCGAGGGCGCCGACCATCGCAGTCGCCGTGTCGCCCTGCACCAGCACGCGATCGGGCTTCTCGGTGTCCATCACCTCGCCCAGCGCCGTCAGCAGACGTGCGGTCAGCCGGTCGAGCGACTGGCCCGGCTCCATGAGATCAAGGTCGATGTCCGGAACGAGCCCCGCGATTGCCAGCACCTGATCGAGCAGCCCGCGGTGCTGCGCAGTGACGCAGGTTCGCACGGTGAGGCCCGGCACCTGCGCCAGCGCCCTTACCACGGGGAAGAATTTGATCGCCTCCGGCCGTGTGCCGAAGATCGCGAGGACTTTCTTGTTCATGCCCGCCCTATATCGCCGCCGCGTTAAAGACCCGTCACGGAGTCTGCCGGGGAAACGGCACCAGCCCGCTCAGCCATAATAGCTCCGATACCAGTCGACGAAGGCCTTCACCCCCTCGCGCACCGGCGTCCCGGGCACAAAGCCGACAAGCGCACGCAACAGATCGGCGCTGGCGTGGGTCGCAGGCACGTCGCCCGGCTGCATGGGCAGGAAGTTCTTCTTCGCCTCTGCCTCCATCGCCGCCTCCAGCGCGGCGATATAGTCCATCAGCGGCACCGGGCTGCCCCCGCCGATATTGACGCTGCGGAACGGCGCGACCGGCGAGAGGCTGTCCGCCGCTGACACCGGCGTGGTCCCCGGAACGGCGTCGATCAGCGCCACCAGCGCCGTCACCAGATCGTCGACATAGGTGAAGTCGCGCGCCATCTGGCCATGGCCATAGACGTCGATCGCCTCGCCCGCGGACATCGCCTTCATGAACTTGAACAGCGCCATGTCGGGGCGCCCCCATGGGCCATAGACGGTGAAGAAGCGGAAGAAGGTCAGCGGAATGCCATAGAGATGCGCATAGCTGTGCCCGATCAGCTCGGTCGCGCTCTTGGTCGCGGCATAGAGGCTCATCGGCGTCTGCGTCCGCTGCGTCTCGGCGAACGGCATGTCAGTATTGGCGCCATAGACCGAGCTGGTCGAGGCGGCGAGGAAATGCCGCACCGGATTGTGCCGCGCCAGCTCGAGCAGGTTGAAGGTGCCCGTCACGTTAGTGCCGACATAGTCCGCCGGATGGTCGATGCTGTACCGTACGCCCGCCTGCGCCGCGAGGTGGATCACGGTATCCGGCGCGAATTCCCGCCATGCTTCGCCGAGCGCATCCGCCTGCTCGATCCCCAGCCGCGCGAGGCGAAACCCCGGCCGCGCGACAAGGATCGCATTGCGCGCCTCTTTCAGCGACACGTCGTAATAGGGGGTGAAATTGTCGATCCCCAGCACCTGCGCGCCCGCGTCCAGCAGCCGCTGCGCGGTGTGGAAGCCGATAAACCCGGCTGACCCGGTGACGAGGATACGGCGATCGGCAAGGCTGGTCATGGTCATGCGCTACCCCGGGTGCCGTTACGCCCCCGTTAAGTCCAGCGCTTTGAGATTCGAGCCGACTTGCGGTGCCGGCCGGCATCCTGGGTAGGCACCCGCTTTGCGCAGCCGCCGGCTTCCGCTATGTGCGCCCGCCATGACGATCAAACCGCTTCGCAAGGCTGTGTTCCCCGTCGGTGGACTCGGCACCCGCTTCCTCCCCGCGACCAAGGCGCTTCCCAAGGAAATGCTGCCCGTCGTCGATCGCCCGCTGATCCAGTACGCGGTGGACGAGGCGCTGGAGGCCGGGATCGAGCAGCTCATCTTCGTCACCGGCCGCGGCAAGAGCGCGATCGAGGACCATTTCGACATCTCCTATGAGCTGGAGACGACGATGGCGTCGCGCGGCAAGTCGCTCGACGTGCTCGACGGCACCCGCCTCAAGCCCGGCGCGATCGCCTATGTCCGCCAGCAGGCGCCGATGGGCCTTGGTCACGCCGTGTGGTGCGCGCGCGACATCATCGGGGACGAGCCCTTTGCGGTCCTTCTCGCCGACGATTTCATGGTCGGCGCCGCCAGTCAGCCCGGCTGCCTCAAGCAGATGGTGGAGGCGTACAACAAGGTCGGCGGCAACTTCATCTGCGCGCAGGAAGTGGCCGACAGCCAGACCGACAAATATGGCATCATCACCCCCGGCACCCGCGACGGCACGCTGACCGAGGTGAAGGGCCTGGTCGAAAAGCCCAAGGCCGGCACCGCGCCCAGCAACCTCGCCGTGATCGGCCGCTACATCCTCCAGCCCGAAGTGATGCGCGTGCTGGAAGGGCAGGAAAAGGGCGCGGGCGGCGAGATCCAGCTGACCGACGCGATGGCCCGCATGATCGGCGGCCAGCCCTTCCACGGCGTCACCTTCCAGGGCGTGCGCTACGATTGCGGCGACAAGGCGGGGTATGCCCAGGCCAACCTCGCGCTGGCGCTGAGCCGCGAGGATATCGGGCCGGCGGTGCGGGAGTTTGCGAAGGGGTTGCTGGGGTAGGGGCGCTCGGATGAAGATCGAGACTCTGTTCGAATTCATCCGATCGAAATGGCCGGCCCAGATCGATATCTCCGACGCTGAGGTCAACGGCCGCGGCTTTGGATGCTCGAACCTCATCCGCTTGGAGGAGGAGGTTAGCTCGACGCTTGACGATGCGGACGTGAGCTATGCCGCTGCCTGGGCATTTCATCAGGCTTTGGCCGGTTACGCGCGAGGGCAGTATGGTGCTGGCGTCGCGGTGATCGACGTGAATCAGGTCCTATTCCGGGACTTCGCGAAATACCTTTGCTTCAATCTGTCGGACCCCAGCTGGTCGGAGGTGTGGGAGGCGTTCAAGAAGGACAACCCCGGGCTTCAGGATCTTGTCGCTCTCGAGTCAGGAGCAAGCGATCCAACATTGCCTTGATCCGCAGTCGGCCTTTCCATGGTGCGCGATGATAGCGGCGGCAAGGCGGGCGACGCACAGGCCAACCTCGCGCTGGCGCTGAGCCGCGAGGATATCGGGCCGGCGGTGCGGGAGTTTGCCAAGGGGTTGCTGGGGTAGGTTCCTCAAGCTGCTAAGCGGCGCAATGGGCGCCTTTGTGCTTGGGTAACTTGGCTTCCGTACCCGCCTCGCATTCGAAAACATCAGCAATATGACGACGCCGGACTACAGGACCGAGGTCTTCGCGAAATCCCACCTTGCTGGGGGCGGCGAGCGATTTCGGGGATTCAGTAAACTGTCACCGTAATCCCCGTTTTGCGCGTGTGATCAGCGCAGCGTCGGAGACGCTACACCATGTCGAGCAAATCAACGCCGCCGCCCTTTGCGGCCTACCGAAAAACAATCTGATAGATTCTGCTTAACCAGGCTCTGGCCTCTTTCCCCGACCCGAAATCATTCGAGGTTAGCTGATTGATTTGATGGGAGTAGTCCTCGCTAGAATTGGCGAGCGCTTCAAACTGATCTTTCAATTTCTCCACGTCAAATTTCTGGCTCTTGGTTTGAACGTCATATGCCAATTCATCTAATTCATGCCACTCGACGTGACAGTAGTCTCGGAGCACCGATTTGATCGGTTCAGGAAATTCGTGCATCAATCAAACTCTCGGAATTATTATCTATTTCGGTTTATGGGACATGGTGTTGAACAGTCTCTACCCTAAGAGTCTTGTTTGTATCGGATGATCATTGTTGAGTCAGGCCCAAACTAGATTGCTCAATGGCAGGCGTTGTACGAAAGCCGGTCGCGGCTATGCCGCCATCGTGACGCCACCTGACGAACCGATCTATTATCGCCTCCGCTGGCCCGATGCGGAAGTTCCGGCTGAGATGCCGGCGTGGCTGCACTACGAGGTCAGTGAGGTGGCAGACGCCGTCATTCGGACGATCGAAGTCTTTGCAGATGGCGGCATCACCAGAAACAGCATCGAAATCGAACAGCTCCACGGCGATCATTGCCCTTCCCTGATCGATGTGTCGCTAAGCGAGGGGTTCGATGGGCTGGAGCTTCAAACGATGTCTCGCGAGAGCTTCGAGGTGCTTTGGCAGCAGGGCGTAGACACACCCTTCTGGTTTGTCCGCTGACCGTCCCAATCTGTCCCGCTTGCAATGTTGGAATTGCTTTGCTTGCATCGGCGGGCCGCGTCGCGGCCGCTCTTTGATTGCGTCGATTCGTCCGGTTCGATGACGCCCCCGAACCTCCCGGACGAAGGCGACCAAGTTGACAGAATAAATCGCGTTCCGCGTAACATCGTCAACTTCGTAAGGCGGATCAGTCGGCGCGCTGATCCAGGGTTTTCAGCCCCGCATAGCCTGGCTTGAACGTCCATCCCGTCACCCACGCCACCAGCCGCGGCACGGGCGCGTTGCGTTCCATCCACTCCGAATATTCGCGATAGGCCGGATCGGCGCCGAGGTGCTTTTCCTCGGTCTTGGCGCGGATGTAATAGACGCCGCTCACCGCGGCGAGCAGCACCGTCGCGCGCACCGCGTCGTACAGGCTGCCCGTGGTCACCAGCAGCGGGCAGGTACTGATCCACCAGAACAAATTCTTGGAGAGGTACGCCGGGTGCCGCGTCCAGCTATACGGCCCGTGGGTGATGATCCCGCGATGCGTGAGGTTCGAGAAGCGGAAGCCGAACGCCATCGTCGCCCAGGCATAGATGGCGGTCAGCGCCACCAGCACCGCGCCGATGATCCACAGCAGGATGTCGTATCCGGCCAGCCAGTGCGTCCAGTCCGACGTGCCCGGGTGATAGTCGAGCGGGCCTCCGTTGCCCATCAGGATGAAGGGCGGGTAGCAGATCAGCGCGAACGCCCAGCCCGCCGCATAGGGGTTGGCGGTGCGGATATGGCTGTCGAGCGGGCGGAAGGTCAGGATATAGCCCACCGTCGCGAACGCCACGTCGAACATGAACATGCCCGTGATCAGCCAGTTGGCGAGGGCAATGGGGTTGTTCAGGATGCCGTCGGTGCTCGCGCGCACGAACTGGCTGTATCCCGGCGGCACGATCGCCAGCATGAAGGCGAGGAAGAACGCCTTCACCGCCCAGCTGCGCAGATGGTTGTGGATCGCCGCCTCGTCGATCGGCTCGTCCTTGTTGCCCAGCAGCCACGCGCCCAGCATCCATGCGCCGTCCCTCGGCTTCTCCAGCCGCCGGTCGATCCACAGGACGTACGGGACGGACAGGATGAACAGCGCCGGCGCCGACATCTGGAAGCACCACATGGCAAAGGCGAAATTGCCTTCCCAGTAGAAGCGGCAGACCGAATAGATCGCGGCGATTCCGCCCCAGGTCAGCCACAGCCCCGCGATCTTGGTGATCGAGATGTCGAGCGTTTCCTTGAGCGGCCGGGGATTCTCCCACTTCACGCCGGTGCTCGGGTTGCGGTGGACCTTGTCCACCAGCAGCGCCCACAGCACCATCGGCACGCCGCCCGCGACCAGATTGACCAGCGCGGCATAGGGGCCGTCCAGCCCCTTCATCCGCGCGAAGATCAGCCAGCACGCCATGCCGACCAGCCCCGCCAGCCCGCATCCGGTGCTGACCGCGGATTTGGGCCGCGGATCGGCCTTGGCCGGCGTGGCGAGGGCAGGGTCGTGATACATCGCGTCGGGCATAGCGCGCGAATGGTAAGCAAGCCGTGAAGGGTGTTTCCAGCGCTAAGTTGCGCGCGGTGGCGGGGTTTGGCCCCTTTGTCCGTGCTGCCGTTGGCACTTTACCTCGCCGCCTCGCCGCGCCTAAAGGTGTAACATCATATCCTCCCCTGCATTCGAGGCCTCTATGCGCCGCGCCTTCGCGCTCACTGCCCTGTTGCTCGCCAACGCCGCCACCGCACAGAATAGCGCGCCCCAGCCGCTGCCGTTCGACAACCGCATCCCTGCGGCGCGCGACACCGCCTATCCCGGCACGATCACGCTCAAGGTCGATGCGACCAACGTCCAGCAGGCGATCTATCGCGTGAAGCAGACCATCCCTGTTGCGCAGGACGGCCATATGGTGCTGCTCATGCCCGCATGGCTGCCGGGCAAGCATGCCGCGCGCGGCGAGGTCGAGAAGCTCACCGGCCTCAAGATCAGCGCGGGCGGCAAGGCGGTGCCCTGGAAGCGCGACACGGTCGACGTCTGGGCCTTCCATGTCGATGTGCCGCGCGGCGCGAAGCAACTCGATCTCGAATTCCAGTTCGTCGGCGCAACCGATCCCGATCAGGGCCGCGTCTCGATCGCCCCCGCGATGCTCAACCTCGAGTTCGAGCAGGTGAGCCTCTATCCTGCGGGCTGGTTCACCCGGCGCATCCCGATCCAGGCAACGGTGACCTATCCGGAGGGCTGGACCGCGGTCTCGGGCCTGCCTGCGACCAAACAGGGTGCGGCGTACGTCTATGACAAGACCGATTACGAGACGCTGATCGATTCGCCGGTCTTTGCCGGGCGCAATTATCGCGAGTTCAAGCTGTCGGATCGTGTCGACCTCAATGTCTTTGCCGACGATGCCAAGGAGCTGGAGGCCAAGCCCGAGCAGATCGAGGCGCACAGGAATCTCGTGACTCAGGCGGTCAAGCTGTTCGGTGCGCAGCATTATGATCGCTACGAATTCCTGCTGTCGATCAGCGACGAGATGGGCGGGATCGGGCTCGAGCATCACCGCAGCTCCGAAAACGGCGTAAAGCCCGGCTATTTCACCAAGTGGAATGACGGCCCCGGATCGCGCAATTTGTTGCCGCATGAGTTCGTCCACAGCTGGAACGGCAAGTTCCGCCGCGGCGCCGACAGCTGGACCCCCGATTTCCGCACGCCGATGCGCAATTCCCTGCTCTGGGTCTATGAGGGGCAGACGCAATTCTGGGGCTATATCCTCCAGGCGCGTTCCGGCATCGTGTCGAAGCAGGATACGCTCGACATGCTGGCGAACATCGCTGCCACCCTCGACAACCGTCCGGCACGGACCTGGCGCGCGCTGGTCGATACCACCAACGATCCGATCATCTCGGCGCGCCGGCCCAAGGGCTGGGTGAGCTGGCAACGATCGGAAGATTATTACAACGAAGGCCTGCTGATCTGGCTCGAGGTTGATTCGATGCTGCGCGCGCAGAGCGGCGGCAAGAAGACGATGGACGATTTCGCCCGTGCCTTTTTCGGGATGCGCGACGGCGACTGGGGTGTGCTCACCTACAAGATCGAGGATGTCGCCGCGACGCTCAACGCGATCCAGCCCTATGACTGGGCGGGGTTCCTCAACCAGCGTTTGAACGGCCTGACCGAGCGCGCACCGCTCGCGGGATTCGCCGCCAATGGCTATCGCCTGATCTATACCGAGGAGCCGACTGCGGCGTTCAAGGACAGCGAGAAGCGCGTGAGCCGTGTGGATCTGAGCTATTCGCTCGGCCTGACGGTGGGGAAAGGCGGGGCGATCGGCTCGGTCACCTGGGATTCGCCTGCTTTCGAGGCCGGGCTTGATGTCGGTGAGACGATCGTTGC
Organism: Sphingomonas sp. GW821-FHT03E12; assembly: GCF_059420685.1. Taxonomy (NCBI): domain Bacteria; kingdom Pseudomonadati; phylum Pseudomonadota; class Alphaproteobacteria; order Sphingomonadales; family Sphingomonadaceae; genus Sphingomonas; species Sphingomonas sp. GW821-FHT03E12. The sequence goes on along the minus strand of NZ_JBWKUF010000007.1, from coordinate 93,812 downwards.
GGTGGCTGGCCGCGAATATTCCGACGATCGCCTCAAGGATGCGGTTCGCGCCGCAAAGGGCGGCAAGGACCCCATCAAACTGCTCATCCGAAGCGGCACACGTTACCGCGAAATCGCCATCGACTATCACGGCGGCCTGCGCTATCCGCGCCTCGAAAAAACGGGCTCCGGAGAGGGTGGCCTGGATCGGCTGCTTGCCCCGCGCTGACGGGGAAGCCGAACCAACAGAGGAAGTTTAGATGCGCATCGACATGATTCCTGTCGGCGACAATCCGCCGCACAGCCTGAACGTCATCATCGAAGTGCCGACCGGCGGCGAGCCGGTGAAGTATGAGTTCGACAAGGCGTCGGGTGCCCTGTTCGTCGACCGCATCCTGCACACGCCGATGCGCTATCCGGCGAACTACGGCTTCGTGCCGCACACGCTCTCGCCTGACGGTGATCCCCTCGATGCGCTCGTCATCTCGCGTTCGCCGTTCATTCCGGGCTGCGTCGTGCGCGCGCGTCCGATCGGCGTGCTCAAGCTCGAGGACGAGGCCGGCGGCGACGAGAAGCTGATCTGCGTCCCCGTCGACACCACTTTCCCTTATTATTCGGACGTGGGTGAGCGGCAGGACCTGCCCTCGATCGTGCTCCAGCAGATCGAGCACTTCTTCAAACACTATAAGGACCTCGAGTCCGAGAAGTGGGTCCGCATCGGCCAGTGGGGCGATGCCGACGAAGCCCGCCGCATCGTCGTCGAGGCGATCGAGGCCGCGAAGAAGGCGAAGGCCGCCTGAGCCGTCTGGCCACCCGCCCGCATCGCGCCTAGACTGGGCGGATGCGGGAGGGGGCCGACAGCACGCAACATCGCCGCGGGATCGGTAACCGGATCGCGCCGCCGCGTTTCCTGTTGTTCGCGGCGATCCTTGCCATCGGGTGCGCCGTGGCGATCCCCGTGCTCGGCATCCGCTTCGGCGTGATGGTGGCGTTCGACGCCGCCGCAGCTGTCTTCCTCCTCAGCTGCCTGTCGCTGTTCCGCTACGAATCGCATCACATGCGCGCGGCGGCCCGGCGCAACGACGCCAACCGCGTCGCATTGCTCGCCATCACTGGCGCGATCAGCCTTGCCGTCCTCGCCACCATCGCGAGCGTCCTGATCCCCGCGGGCGCGCCGCAACCGCGCGGCCTGATCCTGGTCATCGCCACGCTCGCCATCTGCTGGCTGTTCGGCAATTCGGTCTATGCGCTCCACTATGCGCATCTCTTCTACACCGCGCGCGACGGGAAGGATGCGGGCGGACTCGAATTTCCGGAGACGCCGGAGCCCGATTATTCGGACTTCGCCTATTTCGCCTATTGCCTAGGCATGACCTTCCAGACCAGCGACGTGACGATCACGACGCGGCCGATGCGGCGTGCGGTGACCTTCCACTGCCTGGCCGCCTTCGTCTTCAACCTCGGCATCATCGCCTTCACGATCAACGCGCTCGGCGGGTAGCTTTCGGTTTCTTTTCGGGTGCGCGCCGCCCTGCTTCCAGCCCCAGCGACGCCCATTCGCGCATCGCATCGGCGTCATCGAACACGTCGTCGGGCGCGCGGCGATAGTTCATGCTGGCGAGCCGGTTCTTCATCTGGAAGGTGAAGCGGTCGCTCCCCGCCGCATCCCAAACCGCGTCGCTTTGCGCATCCGCCTTGAACCACAAGACGTCGTCGCTTGAGATGATCGCGAACACCGTCCCGTCGAGATAGAGCGTCGCCCCGCCCATCATCTTGCGATGGGTGACGGTGCCGATCGGCTCCATTGCCTCGCTCACCCAGTCGAGCAGGCCCTGATCAAACGCCACGTGCCAGCGCCTCGATCGCGTCGATTTCCATCCGCCAGCGCTCCCAGCCATCGACCGGCCCGGCGCCGATCGTGCGGTAGAAGCCCTTGCCCAGCTCGTTCCAGTCGAGCACCGCCCATTCGAGCCGCGCCCCGCCGCGCTCGACCACCAGTCCCGCCAGCCGCGACAGCAGCGCCCGGCCGAGACCCGAACCCCGCGCGTCGGGATCGACGAACAGATCCTCCAGCCAGATCCCGGGCTTGCCCTCGAAGGTCGAGAAAGTCTGGAAGAACAGAGCAAAGCCGCTCGGCACGCCGTCGACCTCGCCGATCAGCACTTCGGCTGCCGGACGCGCACCGAACAGATGGCCATGCAGCACCGCGTCGTCGAAACGGACCTCATGCGCCAGCTTTTCATAGTCGGCGAGCTTGCGGATGAATTCCGCGACCAGGTCGAAATCTTGCGCGCCGGCTTGTCGGATCGAGATCATGGAAGTTGCGCCTCGCTGTCGGCCACCGGGGCGTGATCGCGCCGCCGTGCGGCGAGGATACACCCGCCGACGATCAGCGCCGCCCCGGCGACGGTGAAAAGGGATACGTGCTCTCCGAACACGACCCAGCCCCAGAGCGTCGCCCAGAGGAAGCCGGTATATTCGGTCGGCGCGAGATAGCTGGCCTCCGCATGGCGATAGGCCCAGGAAAGCAGGAACAGCGACGCCGTCGCCAGCATCGCGGCAAGGATCAGCGCGGGCGCATCGGCAAGCGGCGGCGCCACCAGCAGCCAGGGCGCGGCGAACAGATAGACGGCGGTAACGATGATCGTCTGGTAGAAGGCGACCTCGCCAGCGCCGGCGACCAGCGACTGCTGGCGCATCAGAATGATGTTCCAGGCATAGCAGACTGCCGAGACGAGGATCGCGACGGCGCCCCAGAATGCATCCGGCCCCAATTCGGCCCGCGCCTGTCCCCACAGGATCACCAGCACGCCGGCAAAGGCCATGGCGGTGGCGATGATGGTCAGTCGCGTGATCCGTTCCTTGAGGATCAGTGCGGCGAGGAACAATGCGATGATCGGCGCGATGAACGAGAGGGCGATCGCCTGCGCCATGGGCACGCGCCCCAGGCCCCAGAAGAACAGAAACGCCATGACGGCGGAGACGATGCCGCGGACGAAATGGATCCGCAGCACCGCGCGTGCCGGCCAGCGCGGCCGCGACAGCGCATAGGGAATGCCGCTCACCACTGTGCCCGCCAGCATGCGCCAGGTCAGCGCATTGTATGCGCCCAGCCCGATCACCAGCCCTTTCATCACCGCGTCCATCGACGAGAAGATGGCGATGCCGAGCGCGGCGACGGCAAAGGCCGTCAGGGGCGAGGTCGAACGCATGGCCGTCTATCGCCGGTCGGGCTTGACGGGCGCGGGCGGGGCCGGGTCGATGGAAGGTGCGGCGGGAACGCTGGGCGGCGCATAGGACGGCGGCACCGGTGCGGGCGGCGGCGGCAGGGGGATAGGCTCGGGCGGCCTAGGCGGGAGCGGCATCCGCCCGCTGTCGCGCGTGCCCGGGCGCTTTTGCCGGGTGATGAAGTCCATGCACGCGCTGTGCGCGGCAAGGGCCTTGTCGACGTGCGACAGCTGCACGCGATACAATTCGCGTCCCCTCACCGAAAAGGCGATCCAGCCATTGGCGGGAAGGCGGCCGAGGATGCCGATCGCCGGCGCCTTGCGGTCGGCATAGACGAGCAGGCCGCCGCTGAGGTCTACGGCCTCGCCCGTCGTCTGCACGCGTGTCACGGTCCCGCTCGCGTCCGCCCAGCTGATCGTCACCGGAAAGGTGCCGGACGGCAGCGTATAGTCACCCTTCTCGAAGCCGATATGCTGGAACACGCCGCCGCTGGGGCCGTCTTTCCAGCCATAGATCTGGCCGGAGACGCGCAGTACGTCCTCGCTATCGATCGCGAAGCCGGCGTCGCAGGTCGCCTCCTCGTCGGTGATCGTCCAGCCGCCGACGCTGACCGTCTCGAACCGCGGCTGCTCGGCCGCCGCCGGTGAGATGAGCAACGCTGCTGCGAAAGGAATCGGAAAACTCACCGGCCGTGGTTGGCGTGTCCGTAGGCGCGGGTCAATCGCCGGTGCGCGGTTCCGCCTTCTCCTTTGCCAGCCGTTTGTCGAGCCGTTCCGTATAGGTCGTGGCGAGCGCCTTGCACGCATTCGCGTCGATCATCGGATTGGGCGTCCGCGAGCGTTCCAGCACGGTGAGCTGCTCGAGCGTGTCGTTGGTGCCGGGGTGGGAGGGGATGGCGATATCGCAGCGCAGGGCAGCCAGCTTCGCCGCACCCTGTCGCAGCAGCGCGACGCGATCCGGGTGGTCGCCGAACCGGTAATGGTCGTCGCTCACCGGGTTGATGCTCGCGGAGAAGACGAAGGTCGCGCAGGATTTGTCCTCGCAGGACTGCCACTGCCAGCTGGTGCTTCCCCGCGTATGTCCCGGGGTTGCCCGCGCGGTGATGGTGACGCCGCCAATGCGCAGCGTCTCGCCGTCGCGCATGCCCCGGATGCGCGATACGCCGGGCATCGGCGCGTGGATGCTCGCCTGCGGATCGTCCTTGCCGACATTGCCGCGGCGCAGTTCCTCGACCGCCGCGGCGCCCGCGATCACGGTCGCGCCGCTGTCCCGCGCCAGCGCCGCCGCACCGCCGGCATGATCCCAATGCGGTTCGGTGATCAGGATGTACTTGATCTGGCTGGGGTCGAAACCGAGCTTGCGGATATTCGCCTGAATTGCGCGCACCGCCTGCGGCACCCCGGCATCGACCAGTACCAGCCCGGCATCGGTGCGGATCAGCACCACGCCCAGCCCCTGAAACCCGACATAATAGCTTTGCCCGTGCATCCGCACCGGCGCCTGCGGCTCCAGCCATTGTTTCGCGTAATCCTCCGCAATGGGGCGCAGCAGCGGGTCGTTACGGTCGGCATCCTGTGCGACGGCGGTGCCGGACAGGGTCATCAGGGCCGCAATCAAGACGCCAGTTCTGCTCATCGCCATTCGCTCCGCTTTGGTGTGTGGCAAGAGAGTGGCGAAGCTGACTCCGGCGCACAAAGCATCAATTCTCGACTTAGCCATGAGCGCAGTTCATGGATGACGGATGGATCGACCCCAGCTCCCGCTCAACGCCCTGCGCGCCTTCGAGGCGGCGGCGCGGCATCTGAACTTCACTCGCGCCGGACTTGAGCTCTGCGTCAGCCAGGGGGCAGTGAGTCATCAGGTCGCATTGCTCGAACGGCGGCTGGGCGTGCCCTTGTTCCGCCGCCTGCCGCGCGGTCTTGCGCTCACCGACGAGGGGCTGGCGCTGGTGCCGGTGCTGGGCGAGGCGTTCGACCGGATCGGCGCGACGCTCGACCGCTACGAAGGCGGACGGATGCGCGAAGTGCTGACATTGGGAGTGGTCGGCACCTTTGCGACCGGCTGGCTGCTGCCGCGGCTCGACGGCTTTCAGCGGGAATATCCCGAGGTCGATCTGCGGCTGATGACCAACAACAACCGGGTCGATCTGGCGGGCGAGGGGCTCGACTATGCGATCCGCTTCGGCGACGGCGCATGGCACGGGACGCATGCGGTGCCGCTGCTTGCCGCGCCGCTGTCACCGCTCTGCACACCGGCCATCGCCGCGCGCCTCTCCGCCCCGGCCGATCTGGCGCGCGAGACGTTGCTGCGCTCCTATCGCGCTGACGAGTGGCCGCGCTGGTTTGACGCTGCCGGCGCGCCGTCGCCGCGGCTGACCGGCCCGGTCTTCGACAGCTCAGCGTTGATGATTGCGGCGGCGCTGGGCGGCCACGGCATTGCGCTGGCGCCGCCCGCGATGTTCGAATCCGATCTTGCGGCCGAGCGCCTGGTCCAGCCCTTTACCGTCGAGATCGCGCTTGGCCGCTACTGGCTGACGCGGCTGAACTCACGGCGCGAGAGTGCGGCGATGCAGGCGTTCGCGGCTTGGCTTAGCCGGGTGGGCTAGGCGTCGCGATCGTCGAGGCGGACGATACGCCCGACTTCGAGTTCGTCGATGCGCAGCTTGCGGATATGCGCGCGGCCGACCCATAGTCTGCCGATGGCAAGCGCACCCAGTGCGAACGCGCCCATCGCGACGGCGCCGACTGCGACCGCACCCAGTTTCGTCATGCCGACCGCCGCTGCACCCGTTGCCGATGCGCCGGTGGCAACGGCGTGATGTACCTCGGATGCCGGGGGCTGTTTCATTCGGCAGCTTCGGCCGCGGCGTCCGCTGCCTCGATCGCGGCCGCCTTGGCCTCGACCAGCTTGACGATATGGTCGAGCATGTCGGCGTCCTCGACCGTGTGGTCGGTGACGCCCGAGAGATAGACCATGTGCTTGCCGTTGCCGCCGCCGGTCAGCCCGATATCGGTCTCGCGCGCCTCGCCCGGGCCATTGACGACGCAGCCAAGGACGGAGAGCGACAGCGGGGTGCGGATATGCTGCAGGCGCTCTTCCAGCGTCTGGACGGTGCGGATCACGTCGAAGCCCTGCCGCGCGCAGCTGGGACAGGAGACGACGCGCACGCCACGGTTGCGGATGCCCAGCGCCTTCAGGATCTCGAAGCCGACGCGAACCTCTTCCTCCGGCTCGGCGGACAGGCTCACGCGGATCGTGTCGCCAATGCCGAACCAGAGCAGCGATCCGATGCCGATCGCGCTCTTGACGGTGCCGCCAACGAAGCCGCCGGCCTCCGTGATGCCCAGGTGCAGCGGGCAGTCGACCGCTTCGGCGAGCTGCTGATAGGCGGCGGTGGCGAGGAACACGTCGCTGGCCTTCACCGCGACCTTGAACTCGTGGAAGTCGCGGTCCTGCAGCAGCTTGATATGGTCGAGCGCGCTTTCGACGAGCGCCTCGGGGCAGGGTTCGCCATATTTCTCGAGCAGATCCTTCTCGAGGCTGCCGGCGTTGACGCCGATGCGGATCGCGCAGCCATTGGCCTTGGCGGCGTTGACCACTTCGTTGACGCGGTCGGCCGAGCCGATGTTGCCGGGGTTGATGCGCAGGCATGCCGCGCCCGCGTCGGCCGCTTCCAGCGCGCGCTTGTAGTGGAAATGGATGTCCGCGACGATCGGCACGCGGGCGGCGCGCACGATCTGCTTCAATGCTGCGGTGCTCGCGACATCGGGGCAAGAGACGCGGATGATGTCGACGCCGGCATCCTCGCAGCGGCGGATCTGGTCGATCGTCGCCTTCGCGTCGTCGGTGGGCGTGTTGGTCATCGTCTGGACGGTGACGGGGGCATCGCCGCCGACGGGCACGTTGCCGACCATGATCTGGCGGCTTTGGCGGCGCATGATATCGCGCCAGGGACGCACTGACATTGAGGTTCCTCTGGGTTCGCCTGCCCTATAGCCGATCGGTCGCGGGCGAGAAAGTCGCGCGTCCGATAACCAATTGGTCAGGCGGCGGGGTTATAGGCCGGCTGGTGACCGAAACCATCGTCCAGTCTCCGCGTACCGACCGCCATTATGGCCTCGACTGGCTGCGCATCGCGGCGTTCGCACTGCTGATCGTCTACCATATCGGCATGGTGTTCGCGCCCTGGGACTGGGTGATCAAGACGCCCTACCGGATCGACGCGCTCATCACGCCGATGTCGCTGCTCACGCCCTGGCGGCTCGCCTTGCTGTTCGCGGTCTCGGGCTATGCCTCGTGGCACCTCTTCACCAAGTCGGGGAGCGCGGGCAAGTTCCTGCGTTCGCGCAACGTGCGGTTGCTGATCCCGCTGGCGTTCGGGATGGTCGCGCTGGTCCCCGTCGAGATGTGGGTTCGGGTGATGGACAAGGGCTATCCGTACGGCCTGATCCAGTTCTGGGCGCATGATTACTGGCGTTCGGGCGACTTCTGGGGGCGCGAATTTCCGAGCTGGGAGCATCTGTGGTTCGTCGCCTATCTGTGGACCTACACCGCGATCCTCGCCGCGGGGCTGGCGTGGTGCCGTATTCCGATCGAGCGGGCGACGGCCTGGCTGGTGGCGTGGGTGACGAAGGGCTGGCGGATCCTGTGGGCGCCGGCCCTGCTGCTCGCCATGGCCAAGGTCGCTCTGACCTTCCTGGTGGAAGAGGAGCACGGCCTGTTCCGAGACTGGGCCGGCCACGCGCTGTATCTGCCGATGTTCCTGTTCGGCTTCATGCTCGCCGGTTCGCCGCAGCTCTGGGTGCCCCTCCAGCGGTGGTGGAAGATAGCGCTGGCGTCGGCAGCGGTGTCCGGTGCGATCGTGGTTGCGGTCGAGTTGATCTTCCCCGGCGAAGCGATCCCGCCGCACTGGGTGATGGCGGCCGAGCGAGCAGCGGTGGCGGCGATGGCGTGGACGATGACGATCGTGTTGTTCGTGCTCGCCGACCGCTACTGGAACCGCGATCATCGCTGGCGCAAGCCGCTCGCCGAGGCGGTGTTCCCCTTCTATCTGATGCACCAGCCGGCAATCGTGCTGATCACCTGGTATTCGCTGCGCTACCAACTCAGCCCGTTACTGGAGTTTGTAACGCTGCTGGCGGGGACGGCGGCGATCTGTGCGGCCTTTTACCTCTTCGGCCGCGAGTTTCGCTTGCTGCGGCCGCTGATCGGACTGGGTCCGCTAGCCGCGGGAAAGCCGGCCTCGGTTTCACCGCAACCGGCCTGACATGAGGGTTCAGCCGCGCTAAGGGGCGGTGGTGGAACGGCACTATGGCATGGACTGGCTGCGGATCGGGGCGTTCGGCCTTTTGATTCTCTATCATATCGGCATGGTCTTCGTGCCCTGGGGCTATCATGTGAAGACCGCGGTGCCGGCCGAATGGGTGACGGTGCCGATGCTGTTCACCAGCCCCTGGCGGCTGACCCTGTTGTTCCTTGTCTCCGGCTATGCCAGCCGCGCCCTCTGGATGAAATCGCGCAAGCCGGGGCGCTTCGCCGCCAACCGGACCTGGCGGCTGATCATACCGCTGCTGTTCGGTGTCGCCGTGATCGTGCCGCCCCAGACCTGGGTCGAGCTCACGACGCAGCACGGCTATTGGTTCAACTACTGGGTCTTCTGGGCGCATCATTACTGGTATTTCGGCAAGATCGCCGGGATCGTCGTGCCGACCTGGAACCATCTCTGGTTCGTCGGCTATCTCTGGCTCTACACGCTTGCGCTCGCCCTGATCGTGCTGCTGCCGGGCGGGAGCTGGTTCCAGCGCGCCTTTGACCGGCTGTTCGCGGGAACCCGCGTGCTGTGGCTGCCCGCCGCCTATCTGCTGATCACGCAGGTGGTGGTGTTCCAGCGCTGGAGCGACAGCCATGACGTGATCAACGACGGCATCGCGCACCTCGCCTATTTCCCCGCCTTCCTGTTCGGGTTCGCGCTCGCGGGATCGGAGCCGGTGATGGCGTGGATTGCGCGGCTGTGGAAACCTGCCGCGGCGATCGGCCTGGCCGGTTATGTCGTGTCGGCCGCGATCGACATCGCCTATGTCGCTGATCCGCCCTGGGTGGTCGGGCGCGTGATGCTCGCGGCGCGCTATATCCAGTGCTGGATGACGATCGCGGCGCTGATCGGCTTCGCGGAGAAGTATCTGAACCGTGACCACAGGTTGCGGCCGATGCTGACCGAGGGAGTCTTCCCCTTCTACATGATCCATCAGACGGTCATCGTCGTCACGATGTATTGGTTGCTCAAGCTCGACCTCCCTGGCTTCGCCGAGTTCGCGATCCTTGTGCCGGTGACGGCGCTCGGCTGCTGGATCTTCTATCGCATCGGCCGCGAGATACCGCCGCTGCGGCCGCTGATCGGCCTCAGGATGGAGCGGCGCGACCGTCCGCGCCCGGCACCTGCCCAACCTATGGAGACCCCATGATCCGCCTGACCCTCATTGCCGGAGCCATGCTGATGTCGCTTCCCGCCGCTGCGCAGCAAAAGCCCGAATGGACGCTGGTGATCCATGGCGGGGCCGGGGTGATGGAGCGCGCGAAAATGACGCCCGAGCGCGAGGCTGCAGCGCGCAGGGGGCTGGACGCGGCGCTGGAGGCTGGGTCGAAAGTGCTCGCCGGCGGCGGCAGCGCGCTCGACGCGGTCGAGGTGGCGGTGAAGGTGCTGGAGGACGATCCGGCATTCAACGCAGGCCGCGGCGCGGTGTTCACCTATGAGGGTACCAACGAACTCGACGCATCGATCATGGACGGCGCCACGCGCCGCGCCGGTGCGGTCGCAGGGGTGACGCGGACGCGCAACCCGATCAGCCTTGCCCGCAAGGTGATGGAGGACAGCCCGCATGTGATGCTGGCGGGCAAGGGGGCCGACCAGTTCAGCGTCGAGCAGGGGTTGGAGCAGGTCGATCCTTCGTACTTCGCGACCGAGGAGCGCCGCCGCCAGCTCGAGACGCTGAAGGCGAAGAAGACCAGCTGGTTCGATGTCGACCGCAAGTTCGGTACGGTGGGCGCGGTGGCGATGGACGCCAAGGGCCACGTCGCTGCGGCGACCTCCACCGGCGGGATCACCGGCAAGCGCTGGGGCCGGATCGGCGATTCGCCGGTGATCGGCGCGGGCACCTATGCCGACGACCGCGCCTGCGCCGTTTCGGCGACCGGGGCGGGCGAGTATTTCATCCGCGAGGGCGTGGCGCACGAGATTTGCGCGCGCGTCCGCTTCAAGGGCGAGAGCCTTAAGGCGGCGGCGGATATCGTGATGAAGGAAACCGCCGATCTGGGCGGTACCGGCGGGGTGATCCTGACCGGGCCGGATGGCGAGATGGCGTGGAGCTTCAACACGCCGGGCATGTATCGCGGCAAGGTTTCGGCGGGCGGCAAGAAGACCGTCGCGGTCTATGGTGACGAAGAATAGGGTCTGACGGCATATGAGACGGCGGCGCGATCGCTCGCGCCGCCGGTCAGGGTTCAGGCCGCCGGGTAGGTCAGGCCATAATAGCCATAGACCTGCTCGCCATAGGCCCGGTCAAAGGCCGGTTCGGAATCGTCGCCGTAGCGCGGCGCATCCTCGAGCGTTTCCTTGTCGATATCGACGACGTAACCGCCTTCATCGATGTCGTAGCTGAGCTTTTCCCAGGGCAGCGGATAATAGTCGGCGCCGAGCCCGAACAGGCCGCCGAACTGGAGCACGGCGTACTCGACCTGGCCCGAATCCTTGTCGACCATGAAATTGTAGATGGTGCCGAGCTTCTCGCCCTGCGCATCGAAGACAGCAGTTCCCTCCACCTTGTTCGAGGCGATCAGCCGATCAGTCTCGTCGGTGGCGATATCGCGATCAAGGTCCGTCATCTGGAGTCTCCTTCGAGTCTCCCCCCGCCACCGCGACTGTCGCATTGGTCCGGGTCAGGCGCGTGACACCGGCGGGGTGCTGCGGCCACTCCCGGTCCGGCAGCGATGCCGCTATGGCGATTCGCATGATTCGCCGCATCCTTGCCGCCGCCGCGCTCGCCGCATCGCTCATTGCCAGCCCGGCGATGGCCTATTGGGAATATGGGCATGAGACGATCGCCTCGATCGCGTACCGGAATGTGAAGCCCGAGACGCGGGCCGCGATCGACCGGCTGCTGGCGCGACAGGGCCTGCTCGAGACGCCGACCTGTCCCGCGAAGACGATCGAGCAGGCGAGCGTCTGGGCGGACTGCATCAAGCCGCTCGGCCCCCGGTTCAGCTATGCCTATAATTGGCACTATCAGAATGTGAACATCTGCAAGCCGTTCACGCTCAAGGGCAACTGCCCCGACGGCAATTGCGTGTCGGCGCAGATCGAGCGCGACGTGAAGCTGCTTCAGGACCCCAAGGTGCCGGTTCGGGAAAAGGTCATGGCGCTGGCCTTCCTTGTCCATTTCGTCGGCGATCTGCACCAGCCGCTGCACGCCGGGGACAAGGGCGATCTGGGCGGCAACCGCGCGCGGTCGGACTATGGCGTCTACGGGCCGGAGCGGCTGAACCTCCACACCATCTGGGACGGCTGGCTGGCCGAGCGGGCGATCTCGACCCCGCCGCCGCTGGTGGTCGCCTATCCCGCTGCCGAACGCACGGCGATGGCAGCGGGATCGGTCGAGGACTGGAGCCGCGAGAATTGGGAAGTCGCCAGGGAAGCCTATGCTGCGGCCTATGGCGGCGACCCGTGCCGCGAGGACATCGCACCGCGCGGCAAGATGGACGACGCCACGGTCGAACGGCTGGTGCCGGTGATGCGCCAGCAGGTCACTCGCGGCGGGCTCCGGCTTGCCCGGATGCTCGACGAGGCGTTCGGCCCGCCGCCGCCGGCCGAGGTACGGCCCGCGCGCTGATCAGTCCTTCTTCTCAGGCCCCCAGCGCCAGCGAAAGCCGCCGTCGGTCCTGGTCCAGATGAAGTAGATATAGGCGATGCTGACGGGCACGATCGTCGCGAACTTGAGGGGGCCGGTCGGCATGCGCCAGGCGAGCAGCCCGACCAGCGCGACATAGGTCAACGTCGTCAGCCAGCCCTGCCAGGTCACCGGCACCGCGCCATAGCCATAGAGCTTCTGCGCGAACCAATAGCCTTCGCGGACCTTGAGCGCGTCGAGATGGGCGCGGGCGCTCATGACAGCACTATGGTGAGGCCGATGCCGAGCGCGAGCAGCGAGGCTGCAGCGAGCCAGGGCAGATGCGAGCGGCGGGCGAACAATGCGATCATCATATCTTGCCTCCTTCTCTTTTGAACCGACGGCGATTTTCAGGTGCGGGCGTAATTCTCCAGGAAGCCGCAGCGCTGGCAGCGCAGGGTGCTGATCTCGATCGGCTTGCCCTCGCCGGACTTGACGCCCCACCAGCGCTTGCGCGGGGTGCCGCGCGACCAGCTGAGCAGGGCCGGCATGCTGCTGCGTTCGGTGAGGATGAAGCCCTCGGCCATCGATCCCTGGCATTTGGGGCAGTGGCTGGAACGCATCTCAACTTTCCTCCTTTGCCGAATCCTTCGCAGGCCGGCCGCGCTTGGCGCGCACCGGTTCCGCGAGCTTGACGCCGCGCCGGGCCAGCGCCTCGCGCAGCAGGCATTCCACCTGCGCATTGACGCTGCGCAGGTCGGTGGCCGCGCTCCGCTCGATCGCCGCGTAGAGCGCGGGATCGAGGCGGAGCGGGAACGCCTTTTTGGGTGGGACGCTCACGACACGATTACTGGTAGAGCGAGCCCGCGTTCACCACCGGCTGAGTGTCGCGTTCCGAGCAGAGTACGACCATCAGGTTAGAGACCATCGCGGCGCGGCGCTCGTCGTCCAGTTCGACGACATTCTTCTCGGACAACTGCTCGAGCGCCATCTCGACCATCCCGACCGCGCCCTCGACCAGCGTCTTGCGCGCGGCGACCACGGCTTCGGCCTGCTGGCGGCGGAGCATCGCCTGGGCGATCTCCTGCGCATAGGCGAGATGGGTGAGGCGGCATTCGTCGATATGGACGCCCGCCATCTGGACGCGCTCCTGCAGTTCGACGCGCAGTTCCTCGCTGACATGATCGGCATTGCCGCGCAGCGTGATCTCTTCATGCGTGAAGTCGTCATAAGGATAGCGCGAGCCGATCGCGCGCACCGCGCTCTCGATCTGGATGTGGACGAACTCACGATAGTCATCGACGTCGAACAGCGCCTGTGCGGTATCGGCGACGCGCCACACCACGTTCGACGCGATCTCGATCGGGTTGCCGCGCAGGTCGTTCACCTTGAGCCGTTCCGAGGTGATGTTGTGGATGCGGACCGACACCTTCTTCTTGATCAGCCACGGCCATGCCCAGCGCAGGCCGTTGGTCCGATCGGTGCCCTGATATTCGCCGAACAGCAGGATCGCTGCGGCCTGGTTGGGCTGGAGCAGGTAGAAGCCGCACGCGACGAAGCTGAAGACGATGATGCCGGCAGGCAGGGTCAGTTGCGCCCACAGCGCGTCCTTGACCTGCGGTACCGAGAAACCGACCGCGACCACCGCGATCAGGATGACCAGCAGCATGGCATAGCCGCTGGCAGTGGATGCGGGGCGCTCGGCGCTGCTGCGGAGTGCGCGGGGGTTCGAATCGGACATGTTTGCCTCCATAAATTATGATATCAGTTTTATATCGAATTGTGGGAGGCGCAAGCGGAATCGGTGATGTGATCGTCCGGCCGGCACTCAGCCGGATTTACGGCGGTAGTTCTGGGGGGAGGTGCCGATCTCGCGTTTGAAGGCGCGGGAGAAGTTGTGGACCGTGCTGAAACCCAGCTGATAGGCGATCTCGGTGACGCTCCACTGGGAATGGAGCACCAGTTCGGCCGCCCTTTGCATCAGGGCGCGGGTCTGCATCTGGTGCGGGCTGACGCCATGGGCTTCGCGGAAAAGCTTGCGGAAATGCGATTCGCTGAGCCGGGCGCCGGCGGCCAGCATCTTGAGGTCCAGGGCGGCCTCGGGCCGCGCGACAATCCGTTCGGCTGCACGGTGCAGCGCCGGCCAGCGCACCCCCGCGCTGATGGCGGGCGCCGACAGGCCGGTCGCGATCTCCCCCAGGATTTCGAGCATCAGGCCGGCGACGCGGAGCGGCCGCCGCGCACCGCGATGCTCCATGATCGCCTGCCGCATCAATGCGTAGATTGCGGGGCCGTTGACCACCGGGAGCAGGCCGCTCCAGCCCGCGATCGGCTGACGCGTCCAGGGCGGGTGCATGTCGGGGTGGGGGCCGTGCGGATATCGGGCGCCGCTCCGCACGCGCGCACTGCGTTCGGCATCATGCACCAGGTCGAAATGCAGATAGGCCACGAACATCGTCGGGGATACGCCGCGCATTTCGTGCAGGACGCCGGGCGGGATCCAGATCAGATCGCCTGCGCCGACGCGGAAGCTGTCCTCGCCTACCGAGAAATGCCCGTCTCCCGACACGATATAGACCAGCAGATAGTCGAGCACGACCCGGCGTTCGATATGCCAGGGGCCGCGCCAATGCTCGAGTGCGCCGCGGACATAGGGGGAGAGCATCGCCGCCAGCGCATAATCGGCTCCATCCGCGGAAGTGTCGGCTGCTGCGCTCACCCCGTCAGCATAATCATCTGGGATACGAATTGCACGGCGCGGCCAAAGACGCCGCATGCCCGTTCCGCCACGCTGGATACGCGTCGGGATCAGAACGCGGGAGAGAGGGCATGTATTATCCGGAACCGAGCGAGGACGAGATTGCGCGCTTCCGCGCGGACGGGTTTCTGGTTGTCCGCGACGCGATCGACCCCGTCGAGCAGCAGGCGCTGGCGGAGATGGGCGCGGAGATGATCGCGCGGCCGGCGGACTGGGGGAAGGACTGGGACTGGCGCCAGGGCGAGCCGCTTGACCAGCGGGTGTTCCGCATCGTCCAGAGCGGGGTCGATCGGCACTATCCATGGCTGCCTCAGTCGCGCTTCCGGCGCTGGGCGGGCCGGTTCGGCGGTGCCTTGATGGGGCAGGCCATGGCGTTCTGGTACGAGCAGTTCCTGGCCAAGCCGCCGGGCACCGGCGCACCCACGCCCTGGCATCAGGACGAGGCCTATTGGGGGCGGACCCTGCGGAACGGGGGCGTGACCTGCTGGACCGCCTTCCACGCGGTCGGCGTGGAGAATGGCTGCATGCACTTTGTCCGCGGCGGGCATCTGGATGTGCTGGAGCATCGCAACCCGCCCGAGATGGCGAGCGACCTGCTCGTGTGCGAGGTCCCGGACGGCAGCGAGATCGTCGCCTGCCCGATCGAGGCGGGCAGTGTGACCTTCCATCACAGCGCGACCCCGCACATGACGACCGGCAATTCCACCGGGAGCTGGCGGCAATCGCTGACCCAGCATTTCCGTGCGCCGGACCTCGCGGCGCTGGAGCCGGATCACTATCCCTGGCGGGTGCGCGTCAGCCAGCGCGCGGACGAACCGGGCGGCTAGCGAGCCAACGAAAAGGGGCGCGTGCCGTGCGGCGCGCGCCCCTCTCGCTTGCCCGTGAGGGCAATCAGTTGACGACGATCGTCACCGCGCGGCGGTTCTGCGCCCAGCTCTGCTCGTCCGAGCCGAGCGCGATCGGGCGTTCCTTGCCGTAGCTGATCGTGGTGATGCGCGTCGCCGAAACGCCGCGCGCCGCGAGATAGTTCTTCGCGGCATTGGCGCGGCGGTCGCCGAGCGCGAGGTTGTATTCGCGCGTGCCGCGCTCGTCGGCATGGCCTTCCAGCGTGATCCGCGTGTTCGGATACTGGGTCAGCCACTGTGCCTGGCTGTCGAGGATCGAGCGCGCCTGCGCGTCGATGTCATATTGGTCGAGGCCGAACAGGACGGTGTCGCTCGACACGTTCTGCTTGAAGTGCGCGGCGGTGCCGGGCTGGACGCCGGTGCCCGTGTCGGGGCCGGGGGTGGTGGGGCCGGTATCGACCTCGCCCGGGCCCGGCGGCAGGGTTTCGGGGCGCTTCTTCGAGCAACCCGCGACGGCGACGGCCATCGTGGCGATGATGAGGGCGGTTTTAAGCTTTGCCATTGGTCGTATCTCCCTTGGCATTTACAGATTTCGTGATCCCGAGGTCGTTCCGTACATGATTTGGTTCATGGGCGTAACGGTCCCCAGGCCGGATCGGATCCGTCGAGCGGGGTGGGGATGCGTCGCGCGTTGGTCCCGGTCAGGTCCACCGACCAGACATCGGCCTTGCCCGAGCGGCCCTGCGCGCCGCGATAGAACATCAGCACGCGGCCATTGGGCGACCAGCTCGGCCCTTCGTCGCCCCAGGCTTCGGTCAGCAGCTTCTCGCCGCCGCCCGAGGGGCTCATCACGCCGATGCGGAAGCCGCCACCCATGCGGGTGAAGGCGATCAGGTCGCCGCGCGGGCTCCACACCGGCGTCGCATAGCGCCCGCCGCCGAAGGAGATGCGCTGCGGGCTCGATCCGTCGGCGTTCATCACATAGAGCTGCTGCGTGCCCGAACGGTCGCTCTCGAACACGATCTTGTTGCCGTCGGGCGAGTAGCTGCCGCCGGTGTCGATGCCGGGGCCGTTGGTCAGCCGCTGCGGCGATCCGCCGGTTGCGGCGACGCGATAGATATCGGCGTTGCCCGCGGTCGACATGGTGAAGAGGATCCAGCGGCCATCGGGCGAGAAGCGCGGCGCGAAGGCCATGCTGACATTGGTGACCAGCAGCCGCTGGGTGCCGTTCGACAGGTCGTAGACATAGAGCGAGGGCTTGTCGTTCTGATAGCTCATATAGGCGATGCGCCGGTCGTCGGGGGACAAACGCGGGGTCAGCACGATCGACTGGCCATTGGTCAGGAAGCGGTGGTTCGCACCGTCCTGATCCATGATCGCGAGCCGCTTGATGCGCTTGTTCTTGGGGCCGGTCTCGCTGACATAGACGACGCGGCTGTCGAAATAGGGGCCTTCGCCCGACAGGCGGGTGTAGATCGAATCGGCGCATTTATGCGCGGCGCGGCGCCAGTCGGACGGGCCGACCTCGAACCCCGAACGGGTGAGCTGGGTGCCGAGCGCGACGTCGTAGAGATAGCAGCCGACCGTCAGCCGTCCGCCCGCGCCGGCCTGGACATAGCCCTGCACCAGCGCCTGGGCGCTGCCGTTACGCCAATAGTTGAAATCGGGCGCGCGGACTTCGCCAACCGACGGGGCGCGGACGCCGTCGGGGCCGACCGGCTTGAACAGGCCGGTGTTGCGCAGGTCCGCGGCGATGACGTCGGCGATCTGCCGGCCGAGCGTTTCGGTGTTGCCCGCCGGAGTCTGCACCGCCTGTGCCGCCGGCATTGCCGGGATCATGATGGTGAGATCGGCCGACGCGGTATCGGTGACGTCGACGCTGAGGCCTTCTTCCTCCTGCGCGGGGGCTGGTACGGCTGGCGGGGTCACCTGCTGCGCGGCGACGGGCGCTGCGACCAGGAGGGCGACGAGCGAAAATACGGGCTTCATCGGCTGAGGTTCCTGTCGAAGTTGGGGCGGAGGATCTTCCAGGCGTCGTAATATTCGGCCGGGAGGTTGAACGGGGCGGCGAGGCGCGCGGCGTTGAGCGCGCGTTCCTTGTGCAGATCGGCCTGGGCGCGGTTACTGTCGTTGACGCCGGTCTGGTTGATCACGCGGGGCGGCGCGGCGAGCGTGCCGTCGCGATTGAGGCGGATCTCGACCGTGGTGCGCAGCAGCTCGACGTCCGCGCCGGTGGGCGAGCGCCAGTGCGGGCGGAGCTGACGGATGACTTCGGCGGCGAGGCTCGACTTGACCGCGGGGCCGATCTGGCTGGCCTGCGGTGTGGTCGCCTTGCCCTTGCTCGGCTGATCGGTGAGGCCGTTGACGATACCGGTGAGGCGGCCCGTGGGGCGCACTTCGCGCGTGGTCGGTTTTGCGGGCGCCTTGGGTGCGGGGGCGCTGGCCTTTTTCGGCTCGGCCTTCTTGGGCGGTTCGGGCTGCTTCGGCGCCGGGCGCGGTTCGGGCTTGGGCGGAGCAGGGTTGGGGCGGACCACCGGCTCGGGTTCGGGCTGCGCCACGGGCGGCGGCGTCACCGGCTCGGGCGGGGCGGGGACTTCGGCGAGGCGTTCGGCGGGCGCCTCGCGGTTGATCACCGGCGCCTCGCTCTTGAGCCCCGCTTCGTCGGTCAGCGAGATTTCGATCGGGGTCGGCTCGAGCTTGGCCGGATTGGGCGTGGCGAGGAAGCCGACCGTCAGCAGGCCGAACAGGATCACATGGCCCAGCAATGCCAGGCCAAGCCCCGTCCCTTCGCTGCGGTCGATCGCCAGACTCATCAGTTGCCGTCCACCGGGGTCGTCACGAGCGACACCTTGTTGAGGCCGACGCGGTTGAGCTCGCCCATCACCCGCATGACCTTGCCATATTCGAGGCGCAGGTCGGCGCGCAGGTAGACCTGAGGCTTGTCCTCACCGCGCTGGGTGGCGATCTCTTCCAGCAGTGCGGGCAGGCCCTGTTCGGTCACTTCGCTATTGTCGAGATAGAGCTTGCCCGACTGGTCGATCGAGATCTGGACGGGCTTCGCATCCTGATCGAGCGGCTTGGCGCGGCTTTCGGGCAGGTTCACCTGCACCCCCGCGGTGAGCAAAGGCGCGGTGACCATGAAGATGATCAGGAGCACCAGCATCACGTCGACCAGCGGCGTGACGTTGATGTCGGCCATCGGCGCGCGGCGTCCCTTGCCGCGGGAGGATGGGAGGTTGGCGCCCATCAGAGCTTGCCCGGGGTCGGACCGCTGTCGAGCTGGCGGCTCAGGGTCGCATGGAAGCCGTCGGCGAAGCGGTTGAGGTGCGCCTCCACCTTGTTGATGCCGTGGCTGAAGCGGTTGTAGGCGATCACTGCGGGGATCGCGGCGAACAGACCGATCGCGGTGGCGAACAGGGCCTCGGCGATGCCCGGCGCGACCACGGCGAGCGAGGTGTTCTGCTCGCTGGCGATCGCGGTGAAGCTGCGCATGATGCCCCAGACGGTGCCGAACAGACCGACGAAGGGCGCGACGGAACCGACCGTCGCAAGAATGTTGAGGCGATCGGAGAGCTTGTCGATCTCATGCGCGACCGCGGCGCCCATCGTTGTGGCGAGCCGCTCGCGCGTGCCCTCCTTGTCGAGCACGCGCCCGCCGGTCGAGCGGCGCCATTCGGTGACGCCCGCGGCAAAGACGCGCGCGACCGGATGCGCGGCATCGCCGTTCATCCGGTAGAAGACGTCGATATCGTCGCTCTTGCGATAGTCGCGCTCGAACGCGTCGGTCGACTTGCGCGCAGCGGCGATGCGGCCGCGCAGGCTGAAGATGATTCCCCAGGTCCAGATGCTGGCGAGCAGCAGCCCGACCATCACCGCCTTCACCACCCAGTCGGCCTGCAGGAACAGGCCCAGCGGCGACAGGGTCGCGGCGTCGGTATTCACGAACAGTTCCATGTGTCGCTCAATTCCCCATCATTACAAGCGGCACAAACGCGTCCACCCAATGGGCCGGTTGCCGCCGCGGACGCCCGTTGGGCGCCACGAACGCGGCCTCGACCTCTGCCTGAACCAGCAATTCGTCGTGCCGCATGACTCTTTGCTGAATGTCGACTGACGCCGCGCGCACGCGGACCAGCCGGCTGACGACGGTCAACGCGTCATCGAGCCTGGCGGGTGCAGCAAATCGCAGTTGCATGCGCGTGACGGCATAGGCGCCTTCGCCCGCCTCGTGCGCAGCGCGCTGGTCGATGCCGGCCAGGCGCAGCATGTCCGATCGCGCGCGCTCCATGAAGCGCAGATAATTGGCGTGATAGACCACCCCCGACAGGTCCGTGTCCTCGAAATAGACACGGACCGGGAAACGATGCTCCAGACCGTCGAAGCGGCCGGCGATCACGGGGTCGTCGGCGGGCATGGGCCTTGGCCCTAGCCCACAGGGGCAAAGAGATAAAGGTAAAGGAAGCCGTTACGGCTTCGACATGTCGATTACCTGCTTCCACTCGTCGGGTGTGACCTTGCCGACCGAGAGGCGGGAGAATTTGACCAGTTCCATCTCGGCGAGCTTCGGTTCGGCCTTCACCTGCTTGAGGGTCACCGGATTGGTCAGCGGTTCGACCGGCTTCATTTCGACGGAGACCCAGTGCTTGCCGTCGCCGTCGGGCTTTGCCTCGCGGCTCACTTCCATGATGCCGACGATCTGGAGCCCGATATTGCTGTGATAGAAGAAGGCCCGGTCGCCGACCTTCATCGCGCGCAGGTTGCCGGCGGCGGTGTAGTTGCGCACCCCGTCCCATTCGGTCTTGCCGTCACGGACCAGGTCATCCCAGCTGAAAACGTCGGGCTCGGACTTCATCAGCCAGAGGTTCATTGCGAGGTTCCTTTGTTCTGTGTCGGCTGCGCCGACCGGCACCGGCCCGCTCCCCCGCCCGGCCACCCATATCATACTGCGGTTGGGTGGCCGGGCGGGGGAGCGGGCCGGTGCCGTCTCCAAACCAAAAACGCATAAACCGCAAGTGAACATGCGATTCTGCGGTGGTTCAGTTCGACTCGGGCAGATATGCATCCAAGGCGCCCGCACATGCGTTTCCGGCGTCGACAGGTGCAGCTTTGCACGAGGAGGAAGTCATGCAGACCATCACCAAGGCGGTGCTCGGACTTGCGCTTGGCGCCACCGCGCTCACCGCGGCCGCGCCTGCGGAGGCGCAGCGCTATCGTCATCACCGCGACCGCGACAATACCGGCGTCGCCGTTGCAGCCGGCATTGCCGGCGTCGTGATCGGCGCGGCGATCGCGGGTTCGGGCCGGGATCGCTATCGCGACCGCTATGACGATCGTTATTACGACCGCTACGACCGCCGCTATTACGATTATGACCGCGGCTATTACGACTATGACAAGCCCTATTACCGCGACCGCGGCTACTACCCGCGTGACGGCTATTACTACCGCCATTACGAGCAGCGCGGCTGGCGCGGCTGTTCGGTCCGCCGGGTGTACGACCCCTATCTGGGTCGCCGGGTGAACGTGCGTTACTGCCGCTGACCTAGCTACTGCGACAGCAAGGGCGGCGCGGGTTTATTCCTGCGCCGCTTTTGTTTAGGGAGCCGGGGATGAGCGACACTCCCCCCGACCGCCTCTCGGTCAATCCGAAGAGCCCGTATTTCAACGCCGAGCTGCTCCAGCGCGGCATCGGTATCCGCTTCAAGGATGTGCAGCGCCGCGACGTCGAGGAGTACAGCATCTCCGAAGGCTGGATCCGCGTGCAGCTGGGCAAGAAGACCGATCGCAAGGGTAACCCGCTGACGATCAAGCTGAGCGGCCCGGTCGAGGCGTGGTTCGAGACCTCACCCGAGGGTGAAGCCGACGCTTCGGACGAAGCCTGATTTTCTGCCGTCATCCCGGCCTTGTGCCGGGATCCACGGCTCCCAAGGCGATGCCTTCGAGGTTCTCGCGTGTCGCGTGCCTCCCGGCGGACCCCGGCACAAGGCCGGGGTGACGGCCTGATCCGACTATCCGTTGAACGCCGCTCGAGCCGCCTCCTCCAGCCCCTTCATCGCCGCGCGATAGGGGAAGGGGCCGTGGCTGATCCGGGCGATGCCCGCCGCTGCGACTGCCGTGGCATCGGGTGCGCCGGGAAAGGCCATGAAGTTCACCGGCAGCGGCGATTCCCAGCACACGCGCGCCAGTAGCTCCAGATTGGCGAGGCCGGGGACGAAGAAGCCGCTGGCGCCCGCCCTGGCATAGGCGTGCGCGCGGGCGATCGCGGCATCGACCTTTGCTTCGTCATGTGTGTCCGCCTTGGCCTGCAGGAAGATATCGGTGCGCGCGTTGATGAAGAAGGCGGGACCGGCCGCCGATCGGGCCGCCGCGATGCGTTCGGCCTGGAAGGCGCAGTCGTGCAGCCCTTCGCCGCCGACCACCTGATCCTCGAAATTGCAGCCGACCGCGCCGGTCGCGGCAAGGCGCGCGAAATTTTCCGCGACGCCCGCCGGGGCGACCGCATAGCCGCCCTCGAAATCGATCGTCACCGGCACATCGACTGACGCGGCGATTCGCGCGGCATTGTCGAGCACCAGATCGAGTGGCACGGCCTCTCCATCGCCATAGCCGTTCGCCATCGCGACCGATGCGCTGCCGGTTGCGAGCGCCTGCGCGCCGGCTGCGGCGACGGCCTGCGCCGATCCGGCGTCCCAGATGTTGAACAGAACCAGCGGCGCGCGCGGTTCGTGCAGCGCGGCGAAACGATCGAACTTCGCATTCGTCGTGGCGGTCATCGATTCCTCCTGTTTCCGGCAGTTCTACTGCCGGAACGAAGAGGGAACAATCCTGTTTCTTGCTGACAAACGACCGTCTGACGAAGCTTCGTCAGTGGACGAAGCGCGCCACCACGTCGCGGTAGGAGCGGCTGACCTTCACCTGCGATCCCGAATCGAGGATCAGGAAACACTCGCCATTGGTGTGCGGCTTGACCTGCTTGACCTGATCGAGGTTGACGATGGTCGAGCGGTGGACGCGCTGGAAGCGGCGCGGGTCGAGCCGCTTTTCCAGATCCTTCATCGTCTCGCGCAGCACCAAAGTGTTGTCCGCGGTCTTGATGCACATATAGTCACCGGCGGCCTCGACCACCTCGATCGTGTCGACATCGACGCGGAAGATCTGGCCGCGATCCTTGATGTTGATCAGCTTCTCGTAGCGGTTCGACGCGACTTCGGCATTGTCGCCGGCGACGAATTCCTCCGCGGCGTCGGGCGCGACCTCGGCCAGCACTTCCTTGAGCTTCTCGACTTCCTCGACGCCGCGCTTCTCGGTCAGGCGCTGGCGGACGCGCTCGAGCGTGTCGGCAAGCCGGGCCTCATCGACTGGCTTCATCAGATAGTCCATCGCATTCGCCTCGAACGCGCGGATCGCATGGTCCGAATAGGCGGTGACGAACACGAACAGTGGCGGTTCGACCTCCATCAGGCCCTGCACGACCGAGAAGCCGTCGAAACCTGGCATCTGGATGTCGAGAAAGACCAGATCGGGCTTGTGGGTCTTGATCGCGCGAATCGCCTCGCGGCCGTTCTGGCATTTGTCGATGATCTCGACATCTTCATGCGCCTGGAGCCGTAGCTCGAGGCCCTGGATCGCCAGGGGTTCGTCATCGACCAGGATGGTGCGGATCGTCATGATTCCTCTTACTCTCAACCGGCGCAGCGCCGATGCCCCCGGCGCATTGCTTACACTATCCCCTGCCTTTGTCGTTCAAACGAGCTCGTTACGGCGCGGTTCCGGTCAGGCTGCCTCACGGGCTTGCTCCTCGACCTGGAACGGAATCTCGATATCCACACGAAACCCCCTGCCGGGGACCGATCGCGCGTCAAACCGGTGATCCGGCCCGAAGGCCTGTGCCAGACGTTCCCTTATATTGGTAAGCCCGACCCCGGTTGAAAGGCTTGGCCGGTTCTTGCCCTCGATCAATCCCGGCCCGGTGTCCGACACGGTGATCTGCACCCGTTCGCCGATGAGCCGAGCCGCGACGGCGATTTCGGCGCCTTCTTCCTGCGGGGTCACCGCATATTTGATCGCATTCTCGACCAGGGGCTGGAGCAGCAGCGAGGGCAGGCGCGCCTTCACGACGCGCGGGTCGATGTCGAACACCGGCTTCAGCCGGTCCTCGAATCGCATCTTCTCGATCTCGAGATAGAGTTTCAGCGTCTCCACCTCCTGGGCCACCGTGACATGCGCGGTCGGCTCGTTGGCGAGCGTGTAGCGCAGGAAGTTGGACAGCCGCGCCAGCATCGCATTGGCGCGGTCGGTCTGTTTCAGCAGCACGAGCGTCGAGATCGAGTTCAGGGTGTTGAACAGGAAATGCGGGTTGAGCTGGTAGCGCAGCATCGCGAGCTGCGCGGCGCTGGCCTGATTCTCCAGCATCTCCATCCGATCGATCTGATCCTCGACGATCAGGTAGAAATTGATCCCGAAATAGAGCGCCGACCAGCCGGCCAGCACGGTGAAATTCAGGAACAGGCTGCCCAGTACCAGCGGGATCTCGATCCCCGGATCGCCGCGCATCACCGACACGGTGAAGGCGGTGAGCACGGCATAGACCAGCGTCGCGCCGGCAAGCGTCGCGACCGTCGCGAGGATGCCGGTGATGCGCGGCAGGCGGCGGAAATAGCCGTAGAGCGCCGAAAGCAGCAGCGTCAGGCAATAGCCGACGATCGCTTCGATCGTGACGCGGATCAGATCCTCGAAGCTGAAGGTGCGGTTCGAGAAGTTCGAGACCGCGCGGAGCATCAGATAGCCGCCCCAGCCCGCCCCCTGCAGCATCCAGAAGGCGCGGCTCTTCTGCTCGAAGAAGGGGCGGGAGAGGACGTCAGGGTTCTGCATGCGTTGTCGATTTCTCTAATCGGTAATCCGGCGCGCGCAAAGCGGGAGCCCTTGGCCCGTCCTTGCGTTACGCTGACGAATCGAACGCCAAGCAGGAGAAGTTCCATGACGACTCGTACCGCCACCGCCCGCTATTCCGGCTTCGGCAAGGAAGGAAAGGGCGCGATCACCACCCAGTCGGGTGTGCTGACCGACCAGTTCTACGCCTTCAACACGCGCTTCGAAGAGGAACCGGGCACCAATCCCGAGGAACTGATCGCCGCGGCCCATGCCGGCTGCTTCACCATGGCACTGAGCTTCGGGCTTGCCCGTGCCGGTTATTCGGAGGGCACGCTGGAGACCAAGGCCGCGATCAAGCTGGAGCAGAAGGACGGCGGCTTCGCGATCACCCGTTCGGACCTTACGCTTACCGCATCGATCCCCGGCATCGACCCCGCGGAGTTCGAGAAGCTGGCGAAGGACGCCGAGGCCAATTGCCCGGTGTCCAAGGTGCTCAACGCCGAGATCACGCTGACCCACACATTGGTGTGAGGGCTGCCTGAAATCCTCCCCGGAACGGGGAAGTGGCATCGCGCAGCGATGACGGAGGGGCCGCCGCGTAGACGGCGGAAACGGCCCGACCGGATACCGCCCGCTTCGGGGCGGCCCCTCCACCACCGCCTGCGGCGGCGGTCCCCCTCCCCGTTCCGGGGAGGAGTTATCAGCGCTCGTTGAGATAGTAGCGATCTGTCGCCGTCAGGTCGTCGGCCAGCTCATAGACGATCGGCTGTCCGGTCGGGATCTCCAGGCTGGCGATCTCGTCGTCCGAGATGCCCGACAGATGCTTGACCAGCGCGCGCAGCGAATTGCCGTGGGCCGCGATCAGCACGCGCTTGCCGGCCTTGAGCTCGGGCGCGATCCGCTCCTCCCAATAGGGCAGGACGCGCTCGATCGTATCCTTGAGGCTCTCGGTCTGCGGGATCGGGATGCCTTTGTAGCGGACGTCCTGTGCCAGATCCCAGGGCGAGCCTGCCTCGGGCAGCGGGGGCGGAATGTCGAAGCTGCGGCGCCAGATCTTGACCTGATCGTCGCCATGCTTCGCCGCGGTCTCGGCCTTGTCGAGGCCGGTGAGGCCGCCATAGTGGCGCTCGTTGAGCTTCCAGCTCTTCTCGGTCGGCAGCCACAGCCTGCCCATCGCTTCGAGCGCGATGTTCAGCGTCTTGATCGCGCGGCTCTGGAAGCTGGTGAAGGTCAGGTCGAAATCGAGACCCTTTTCGCGCATCAGCTCGCCCGCCGCCCAGGCTTCCTTGACGCCCTGCTCGGTCAGATCGACGTCCCACCAGCCGGTGAAGCGGTTCTCCAGATTCCATGCGGACTGGCCGTGGCGGATCAGGACGAGCGTGGGCATTGGCGACTCCTTGCGGGATTTCGCCCGCGTCCTTAGCGGATGACGCGCATAGGGCAACGGAGGATGGCCATGGCGATCGAAAGGCAGACCATAGTCTATGACGGGCCGGGCGGCCCGTTCGAGGGGGTGGCGGCGTTCGATCCTTCATGGGATTCGCCGCGGCCCGGCGTGATGATCGTCCCCAATGTGCTGGGCGAGAAGGAGCAGGACCGCGTGGTCGCCGAGCGGCTGGCGGCGCTCGGCTATGTCGGATTCGTCGCCGACACCTACGGTCAGGGCAAGCGGACGACGCGCGAATCACCCGATCCGGCGGTCTATATGAACCAGCTCAACGCCGACCGCGCGCTGCTGCGCGACCGGCTGCACGCCAGCGTCGCGGCGATGAAGGCGTTGCCTCAGGTCGATCCGGCGCGGACCGCGGCGATCGGCTATTGTTTCGGCGGCAAGTCGGTGATCGATCTCGCACGTTCGGGCGGCGGCGTGTTGGGTGTGGTGGCGTTCCACGGCATCTTCGACCCGCCCGGCTATGACTACCCCAGGCCGATCGCAGCGAAATTGCTGATCTGCCATGGCTGGGACGATCCGCTCGCCCCGCCCGCTGCGGTGACGGCACTGGCGGCGGAACTGACCGAGGCGGGGGCGGACTGGCAGCTGCACGGCCATGGTCATGCCGGGCACGCCTTCACCGACGCGAGCGTGAAGCCGGGCATGCGACCGGGATTCGGGTATGACGCGAACGCCGACCGGCGCAGCTGGCAGGCGATGCGGGATTTTCTGGGCGAATTGTTCGGCTAAGCCGGGCTGGCCGGTTTCGGCGGCAACACCTTGCGCAGCCAGCGCCGCAGCATCACCAGCACGGCGATCGTCGCGGCAAGGATCAGCACCGCGATCGCCACCGCGGCGATCGGATTGGCGAGCGCGAGCACGAGCAGGCCGCCGGTGACGATATCCTCGCCGGTGGAGACCACCGCGTTGCTCACCGGCTCTGGACTTGTGTTTACCACGGCGCGTGCGCTCGCCTTGGTTCCGTGTGTGAGCAGCGATGCGCTGCCGCCGAGGAGCAGCGCCATCACCTGCCAGGCCGGGTCGGAGGGGTCGACGATGGCGAGTGCAAGCAGTGCGCCGCCCACCGGGCGGACAAGCGTGTGGACCGCGTCCCATGCCGAATCGAGCCACATCACCTTGTCGGCGAAGAACTCTGCCACCGCGCCGACGCCCGCAATGCCGATCACCCATGGATTGGCGAGCACGTCGAGCATCTTGAGCTTTTCGGGCAGGTCGACCCAGCCCGTGTACATGGCGAGGCCGACCGCGAACACGCAGAGGTAGAGCCGCCAGCCCGCAAGCAGGCTGATACTGGCGGCGAGCCCGATGATCTCGACCGCGCTCATCGCGCGCCCGGTCTCAGCCCGCGGGCTTGGGCGCGGGCTTGCGCGCCGCGGGTTTGCGCGCAGGCGCCTTGCGGGTTGCGGCGGCTTTCACCGGCGCAGCGGGCTTGGGCGTCGTGGTCTTGGCAGCGGCTGCCTTGGGGTTGGCCGCGGGTTTCGCGGCAGGCTTGGCGGCGGCCTTTGCAGGCGCCTTGGCCGGAGCGCTGCGGGTTGCGCCTGCCTTGAGCGGAGCGGCGGACTTGGCGCGGGCCGCTGGGCGCGGCTTGGCCGGCGCGCGGACCGGGGCTGCCGCTGCGGCAGGTGCCGGCGGCGGTGCGGGCCGCTCGGCGAGCTTGCTGGTGATCTTCTCTGCGGCGCGGGCGGCGACGACGGTGGCAAGCGTCGCTGCCGTCTTGCCCAGCGCGTCCGCGGTGGTGGTCTTGTCTTTCGGCTTTTCCGCCGTCCCGTCTGCCGTGTGAGCCTGATTGCGGACATTGGCGGCCAGCGCGACCAGCCCCGCGGCGACCAGATCGCCGACCATCGGGTTCTTGATCAGGTCGAGCAGCTTGGCGCCCTGCTTGCGCAGTTCCTTGGGCAGCTCGATCCCGGCGACGGACTTGGGCAGCTTGCCCGCCTTGGTGGACTTGCTCTTCTTCGCCTTGGCCATCCGCCGTCTCCTGTTGTGTTACAGGAGCGTCACACTAACCGGCGGCGAGGTCAATTGTTTGGTTCGGTTGCCCGAACCGGGGCTGGGGCGCCGCCGTTACTCCCCGAACACCCGCGCGAAGATCGTGTCGACCTGGCGGAAGTGATAGTCGAGGTCGAACTTCTCCTCGATCTCCTGCGCCGAGAGCGCCGCGGTGACTTCGGGATCGGCCTTGAGCAGTTCGAGCAGCGACAGTTCGCCGTCGCTCTCCCACACCTTCATCGCGTTGCGCTGGACCAGGCGATAGCTGTCCTCGCGCGACACGCCGGCCTGGGTCAGCGCGAGCAGCACGCGCTGCGAATGGACGAGGCCGCCCATCCGGTCGAGATTCTTCTGCATCCGCGCCGGATAGACGAGCAGCTTGTCGATCACGCCGGTGAGGCGGGCGAGCGCGAAGTCGAGCGTGATGGTCGCGTCCGGGCCGATATAGCGCTCGACCGAGGAGTGCGAGATGTCGCGCTCGTGCCAGAGGGCCACATTCTCCATCGCCGGGATGGTCGCGCTGCGCACCATACGGGCAAGGCCGGTGAGGTTTTCGGTCAGCACCGGGTTGCGCTTGTGCGGCATCGCCGACGAGCCCTTCTGGCCCGGCGAGAAATATTCCTCGGCCTCCAGAACCTCGGTGCGCTGAAGATGGCGGACTTCCACCGCGAGACGCTCGATCGACGATGCGATCACGCCCAGCGTCGCAAAGAACATCGCGTGGCGGTCGCGCGGGATGACCTGGGTCGAGACCGGCTCGACCGCAAGGCCGAGCTTCTCGGCTACATGGGCTTCGACGCGCGGGTCGATATTGGCGAAGGTGCCGACCGCGCCCGAAATCGCGCAGGTCGCGATGTCTGCGCGCGCCGCGAGCAGGCGCGCCTTGTTGCGGCTGAATTCGGCATAGGCCTCGGCCATCTTGAGGCCGAAGGTCACCGGTTCGGCATGGATGCCATGGCTGCGGCCGATCGTCGGGGTCAGCTTGTGCTCGTAGGCACGGCGCTTGAGCACTTCGAGCAGCTGGTCGAGATCGTCGAGCAGGATGTCCGACGCGCGGACCAGCTGGACCGACAGGCAGGTGTCGAGCACGTCCGAGCTGGTCATGCCCTGATGCATGAAGCGCGCTTCGTCGCCGACATTCTCGGCGACCCAGGTCAGGAAGGCGATCACATCATGCTTGGTGACGGCTTCGATCGCGTCGATCGCGGCGACGTCGATCGCGGGCTTGGTCGCCCACCAGTCCCACAGCGCCTTGGCAGCACTTTTCGGCACCACGCCCAGCTCGGCCAGCGCCTGCGTGGCGTGTGCCTCGATCTCGAACCAGATGCCAAAGCGGGTTTCGGGCGACCAGATCGCGGTCATGGCGGGGCGGGAATAGCGGGGGACCATGGAATGCCTTTCGTGCTGCGCGGGCGCCCCTAGCAAAGGTGCCGCGCCGCGGCAAACCAGCTGCTTCGCCAAATAGCGCCAACCATTTCGTCCCGAATTCCGCACGGTGGCGCGATGAGTTGGGGCTATGTGCTGTTAAGTTGATCGCTCATCGGATTAAATTATGGAACGTGATAAATATGCAACGGGTTGAATGGTTGCAGATCAATCGAGCTATCCTATCTGCTTATGCAAGCAAGTGGATAGAATAACTTAGGAGATATTCCATGATTAAATCAATTCTTCTTGCCGGTGCGGTGATGATTTCGGTTCCGGTGCTGGCTCAGGAAGCGCCTGCACAGGAAACGCCACCGGCACCCGCTGAACAGCCTGCGCAGCCTGCCGAGGCTCCCGCGCCGGCCGAACAGCCCGCCGAAACCGCGCAGCAGCCGCAGGAGGCGACTCCTGCCGAGCCTGCCACTCCGGCCGAGCAGCCCGCGCAGACCGCGGAGCAGACTGCTCCGGCGCAGGGCCAGCAGCCCGCCAACGCAACGCAGATCGCTGCGGTCGTCGATCAGGGCTTCCCGACCTACGACAAGGATGCCGATGGCAGCCTGAAGGCCGAGGAGTTCAACAGCTGGATGGTCGCGCTGCGCTCGGCGAGCGAGCCCGCCTTCAAGGGCGAATCTGCGGCCGACAAGCAGTGGCTGAGCGCCGCGCTCACCCAGGCCGACAAGGACAAGTCGGGCGGCGTGAACAAGGAGGAGCTCAAGACCTTCCTCGCCCCCGCCGGCGCTTCGTAAGCAGGCTTCCGCTTCAGGGACGGGAACCTCGCACATCCCGGCCCACGGCCGCCGGACTTCGGTCCGGCGGCCGCTTCATGTGAAGGAGAGGAAGGATGATCCATCACGCATCGGTCGGCAGCAGCGATCTCGCACGTTCGCGCATCTTCTATCAGGCGGTGATCCCGCCGCTCGGCTACCGGCTGGTCAGCGAGGACGCGCAGTCGCTCGATTATGGTTCGGCGGTATTCGAATTCAGCGTCGAGCGTCCGCTCGACGGCAGGCCCGCCACGGGCGGCAACGGCACGCATATCGCGTTCGAGGCGCGGAGCCGTGCCGATGTCGATGCATTCCATCGCGCGGGGCTGGCGCATGGCGGCCGCGATGCCGGCGCACCCGGGCTTCGGCCGGAATATGACGCCAATTACTATGACGCCTTCCTGCTCGACCCCGACGGCAACAAGATCGAGGCGGTGACCTTCTCGGCTAGATGAGGCCCCTACATCAGCCCCATCGATCGCAGGCTCGAATGGCCTTCGGTGCCGATGATGATGTGGTCGTGCACCGCGATCCCCAGCCTTTTCCCGGCCTCGACCATGTTACGCGTCAGCTCGATATCGGCGCGGCTGGGGGCAGGGTCTCCGCTCGGGTGGTTGTGGACGAGGATGATCGCGGCCGAGCCGAGATCGATCGCGCGGCGGATCACCTCGCGGACATAGACCGGGGCCTCGTCCACCGATCCTTCCTGCATCAGCTCGTCGCGGATCAGCATGTTGCGGCTGTTCATATGCAGCACGCGCACGCGCTCGATCGCGTGGTGGGCCATGTCGGCGCGCAGATAGTCGAGCAGCGCCTGCCAGTTGGCGAGCACCGGCCGCGCCGCGACGTGGCCGCGCAGCAGGCGGAGCGCCGCGGCATGCGCGATCTTGATCGCGGCGACCGATGTCTCGCCCATCCCCGGCACCCGCGCGATCGCCTCGGCATCGGCGGTGAGCAGGCCGGCGATCCCGCCGAACTCGTGGATCAGCGCCTTGGCGAGTGGCTTGGTGTCGCGCCGGGGAATCGCCAGCGCGAGCAGATATTCGATCAACTCGTGGTCGAGCAGCCCTTCGCCATCGGTGAGCAGCCGCTGGCGCAGCCGCGCGCGATGCCCGGTGCCGTCGGTGATTCCCTCGCTGTCCCCCATATGGAAAGCCTATCCGCGGCGCGGGCGGCAGGGAAGGGGGCGCTCAGCTGCGCTCCTCCCAGCCGAAGTCGTAGAAGAGTCGGAGGATGTTGCCGTCGATATCCTCCGCAAAGAATTCGTAGAGCTGCCAGGGCTGCGCGGTCGGCGGCCCGGTGATCCGCGCACCGGTCTCCAGCCATTGCGCGTGGAGCGCATCGACCTCGTCGCGGCTGGAGAGGTTGATCCACAACAGGATCGGACCACGATTGCCCAGCGCCGAACGATATCCCGTATCGGCGAGGAACAGCCGGGAATCGCCGCGCGAAATTCCGGCGAGGCCTAGCTCCATGTCCGACCAGTCGAGCGTGAAACCGAACCGGTCACAATAATAGGTGATCGATGCGGCGAGATCGTCGACGGGGATTTCGGGACAGGCGACCGGGAATTGCATGGGGCGCACTCCGCTGAACCGGGCGTGCGGAGCATGCGCCGGATGTTCGTCGCAGCCAAGCATCATGTGACCGCGATATTGCACTGCGGTTGACTCGGGGCACCCCCCTTTCTAAAGCGCGCGTGCCTTGGCGGGCTCGCCGCTCGGTATATGCGTTTAGCCTAGTGTCACAGGCACTCAGGAGAGACGAAATGGCCGAGAACGAGCCCGGACTGGACCCCCTCAAGGAGGATGCGCGCGTCACTTCGCTCAACGAGCGGCTGGCACGGGCACAATCCGAAGAGGCGATCCGCAGGGGCGAGGGCGACGGGGAAAGCGGGCGTAACTATCGTCTGGGCAACCGGGTTCTTGCCGAGCTGATCGGCGGGCTGTTGGGAGGCGGGGTGATCGGGTGGACGCTCGATTATTTCCTCGGCACCTCTCCCTGGCTCCTGCTGGTGATGTTGACCCTTGGGGTCGTCAGCGCCTTCAGGAACATCATTCGGATTTCGAACCAGCGCTCGAAATGACTTTCGGGCGCTTCGGTTACATGGGAAGCGGACGTGGCTGAAGAAGCAGGCAAGATCGACCCGATGCATCAGTTCGAGGTGCAGTCGATCGCCGACATGTTCAACATCGGCGGGCATCAGATTGCCTTCACGAACAGCGCGCTGTGGCTGATTGCGGCGGCGGTGCTGCTGTGGGTCTTCATGCTCGGCGGGATGAAGCGTCAGGTCGTGCCTGGCCGCTGGCAGATGGCGGTCGAGGGCTTTACCGGCTTCATCGACAAGCTGCTGGAAGCGAATATCGGCAAGGAAGGGCGCAAGTTCCTTCCCTATGTCTTCTCGCTGTTCATGTTCATCCTGTTCGCCAACATCGTCGGCCTGCTTCCGCTGGGCCTGATCCCGGGCGTTCATCCCTTCACCGCGACCAGCCATTTCACCGTCACCGGCGTGCTGGCGATCCTGTCCTTCTCGATCGTGCTGCTGGTCGGCTTCGGCAAGCATGGACTGCGCTTCTTCAAGCTGTTCGT
The DNA here is from genome assembly GCF_059420685.1 of Sphingomonas sp. GW821-FHT03E12. Classification (NCBI taxonomy): domain Bacteria; kingdom Pseudomonadati; phylum Pseudomonadota; class Alphaproteobacteria; order Sphingomonadales; family Sphingomonadaceae; genus Sphingomonas; species Sphingomonas sp. GW821-FHT03E12. The sequence goes on along the minus strand of NZ_JBWKUF010000007.1, from coordinate 61,032 downwards.
GCCCCATGGCACGCCGATCCCGGTGCTGCTGCTGGTGGTGCCGATCGAGATGGTGTCGTTCATGGTGCGGCCGTTCAGCCTCGCGCTGCGACTCTTCGTCGCCATGACCGCGGGCCATATCCTGCTCAAGGTGCTGGCCGGCTTCATCATCATGTCCGGCCCGACCGGCTGGGCGGTTCCGGTGGGCGCGGCCAGCTTCGCGCTGATGGTCGGCGTCTCGGCGCTCGAATTGCTGGTGGCGGGCGTGCAGGCCTATGTCTTCGCGCTGCTCACCTCGCTCTACATCAACGACGCCGTGCACCTGCACGAGCATCATTGATCCGTTTTTTCGTTGAACCACTGAACTTTTAGAACTGGAGTTAGAATCATGGACGCAGAAGCAGCAAAGCTCCTCGGTGCGGGTCTCGCGGCAGTTGGTGCCGGCCTCGCGGCGCTGGGCGTGGGCGCGGTGTTCGCCGCCTTCCTGCAGGGCGCGCTGCGCAACCCGGGTGCGGCCGCTGGCCAGCAGGGCAACATGTTCATCGGCTTCGCGGCCGCCGAGCTTCTCGGCCTGCTCGCGTTCGTCGTTGCAGTCCTGCTGATCTTCGTCGCCTAACACTCGTCTGAACTTCCACGCCGGGCGGTGATCCGTCCGGCGGCGGAAGGGGAATTCCGATGCCACAGATATCCCAGCTCGCCGCGACCTATGCGTCGCAGATCTTCTGGCTTCTGCTGACCTTCGGCTTCGTCTTCTTCGTCATCGGCCTGGGCATGGTGCCCAAGGTGCAGGGGACGATCGACAGCCGTGACAAGTCGGTGGCCGACGATCTCGCCGCTGCCGAAGCCGCGCGCGCCCAGGCCGATGCGGCCGAGGAAAACTGGCGGCAGCAGGAGAATGCGGCGCGTGAGCAGGCGCAGACCCTGCTTGCGAAGGCGCGTGACAAGGCCGCTGCGGCGACCGCCAAGTCGCTCGCCGGCGCTGCCGAGAAACTGAACGCCAAGCTGGCCGAGGACGAGGCGCGTATTGCCGCTTCGACCCAGTCCGCGCTGGCGGAAATCGAATCGGTTGCGGCGGACGCGGCGCAGGACATCGTCGCGCGCCTCTCCGGCGTGAAGGCGACTGCGGCCGAAGCCAGCAGCGCGGTGAAGACGGTGATCGCCAATGGCTGATAACATGCACGCCCTGCCCCCGGCCTCGGCCGAGGTCGCGAACCGGCTGGAAAACGCCGACAAGCTTGAGGGTATGCCGCACTCGGGCATCGTGGCGAAGCCCGTCGAGCATCATGCCGAGCCCACCGCGCTTGGCCTCGATGCGACCATGTGGGTCGCGGCGGCGATGGGTATCCTCATCCTCGTCGCGATCTGGAAGGGCGTGCCGAAGCTGATCGGCGGGATGCTCGACAAGCAGATTGCGGCGATCCGCACGCGCCTCGCCGAAGCCGAGCAGCTTCGCACCGAAGCCGAAGCGCTGCGCGACGAATATGCCCGCAAGCTCGCCGGCGTCGAGACGCAGGCGGCGGCGATGGTCGCCCATGCCGACGAAGAGGCGAAGGCGCTGGTCGCCAAGGCCAAGGCCGATGCGGATGAGCTGGTGAAGCGCCGCGCCAAGATGGCCGAGGACAAGATCGCCGCTGCCGAGCGTGCCGCGATCGATCAGGTCCGTGCCCGTACCGCCGAGGCTGCAGCCAAGGCCGCGGCGGCGATCATTGCGCAGAAGCATGATGCGGGCGCCGACAAGCCGCTGATCGACAGCACGATCGCAGGGCTCTCGCGGCTGAACTAGGGTTAGCGTAACGCAAACGAAACAAGGGGGCGCGGCATCTTTGCCGCGCCCCTTTTTTCACGTAGTCTCAATCGCATGGGGGACGCTCGCCAGGATCGTGGGCTGATTGCGCTGATCATCGGCTTTGCGGTGGTCGCGGCGGCGGTGCTTGGCACGTTGATTCTGTTCAAGCAGCAGCAGATGGCCCAGCGGCTGGTGGTCCACACCCTCGGGGTGCAGGAGCAGCTCAGCACGATCCGCTCGCGCCTTCAGGACGCCGAGACAGGACAGCGCGGCTATCTGGTGACGCGCGACCCGGTCTATCTCCAGCCCTATTTTGACGGCCGGCGGCAGCTGGCGGGCGACCTTGCCGCACTCCGCCCGATGCTGGCCGACAATCCGGGTCAGCTGGCTGCCGCGGATCAGCTGGAGCAATGCGCGGTCGCACGCGTCGAACGGCTGTCCGTGGGGCTCGATGAAGCGCGTGCCGGACATTTCGACCGTGCCGCGGAAATCGTGCGCGTCGGGATCGGCAAGGCGCTGATGGACCGGTGCCGCGCGATCATCGGCACAATGAAGGCGGAGGCGAGCCGGCTGCTGACGGCGCGCTCGGAAACGCTGGCGAGCCGGTCGAGCTGGCTTACCCTGTGGCTGATCGCCAGCGCGACGGCGGTCTTCGCGCTGGCCGCCTATGCGACCCGCGACGCCCGCCGCCGTGCCCGCGCCGCGATCGAAGTGGGGCAGGCGCTGCTCGGAGCCAACCGCAGGATCACCGAGGAAGCGGAAAGCCGCGCCGCGGTCGAGGCGCAGCTGCGACAGATGCAGAAGATGGAGTCGATCGGCCAGCTCACCGGCGGCGTCGCGCATGACTTCAACAACATGCTCGCGATCGTGATCGGCAGCCTCGACATGGCGAAGCGGCGCTTCGACAAGGATCCGGTCAAGGCGCGCGAGGGGATCGATAACGCGATGGAGGGCGCGGAGCGCGCCGCGCAGCTCACCGCGCGACTGCTCGCCTTCTCCCGCCAACAGCCGCTCGCGCCCAAGGCGCTCGACGCCAACAAGCTGGTCGGCGGCATGTCGGAGCTGCTGCGCCGGACGATCAGCGAGAATATCCGGATCGAAACGGTGCTGGCGGGCGGACTGTGGCCGGCGTTCATCGACGGCACGCAGCTCGAAAATGCGGTGCTCAATCTGTGCGTCAACGCGCGTGACGCGATGCCGGGCGGCGGACGGCTGACGATCGAGACCGCGAACACGCATCTCGACGATGCCTATGCGCTGACCCATGCCGAAGTGCTGTCGGGGCAATATGTCATGGTCTCGGTCACCGATACCGGCACCGGCATGCCGCCCGAGGTGATCGAGCGCGCCTTCGACCCCTTCTACACCACCAAGGGGGTTGGGAAGGGGACGGGGCTCGGCCTCAGCCAGGTGTTCGGCTTCGTCAAACAGTCGGGCGGGCATGTGAAGATCTATTCCGAGCCCGGTGTCGGTACGACCGTGAAGCTCTATCTTCCGCGTCATTTCGGCGAGGCGGAGGCACCGGGCGTGCCGCTCTCGCCCGACGTCCTGCCGCGCGCGAAGGATGACGAGATCATCCTGGTGGTCGAGGATGAGGAGGGCGTGCGGCACATGTCGGTCGATGCGCTGCGCGAGCTCGGCTATGTCGTCGTCCAGGCGGCGGACGCCAATCAGGCGCTCACCGTGCTCGAGATCCAGCCGCGGATCGACCTGTTGTTCACCGACATCGTGATGCCCGACATGAACGGGCGCATCCTGTCCGATCGCGCGCGCGAGAAGCGGCCGGGGCTCAAGGTGCTCTACACCACCGGCTACACCCGCAACGCGATCGTCCATAACGGCATGCTCGACCACGACGTCGCCTTCCTCGCCAAGCCGTTCACCGTCCAGCAGCTCGCGGTGAAGGTGCGTGAGGTGCTGGATGCCTGACACCTGCCGTTGAACTGAGGTTCAGCGTTGCGGCAGGCGCAATTCCAAATGCCATAATTCGGGCAAAAATCGGCCCGGCTCCGAAACGACCACCCGTTTCGGCCGATATGCAGCGGCCGTGTTCTGCTCGAGGAGCAAATGCGTATCCCTTTGCCGGTCCCTTGCCGGCATCCCCGACCATTGAGGAGACATACTATGCGAATTCTCGCCACAGCCCTGATTCTGCCTGCCGCGCTCGTCGCAGTCCCTGCCGCCGCGCAGGACGCGGAGCCGTTCACAGGCCCCAGCATCGTCGCCTTGGGCGGTGTCGATCATTCAAGCGGCGGAAGCACCGATCCGACGGGCTTCGTCTATGGCGGCGCTGTCACCTATGACCTCGGATCGGGCAGCATGCGCTACGGTGCCGAGGCCGAAGTGACCGGCACGACCACCGGCGGCTGCGTCAACAGCACGGCCGGCACGATCAACGCCCGCCACTGCTACGACATGGGCCGCGACCTCTATGTCGGTGGCCGGATCGGCGCGGTCGTGGCGCCGAATCTGATGGTCTACGGCAAGGCCGGCTACACCAATGCCCGGACCAGCGGCAGCTTCGACAATCTTGCAACGACGGCAAAGCCGGACACCGCCTATGCCGCCAACAGCGACGGCTATCGCGTCGGCGGCGGTCTGGAACTCGACATCGGCAAGTTCCTGGTCCGCACCGAATATCGCTATTCGGACTATGGCGGCATCGCCGGCCATCGCCATCAGGGCACTGTCGGCGTCGGTCTCCGCTTCTGATCGTTTCGCCCGCGCGGGGTGCTGCTGCGCGGGCGAAATTTTTTCAGGACGCGTGTCGAGAACGGCGAATGCCGTTCGTCGTCTCTCATGAAGGTGCACAAAATTGTGCGCCGGAACAGGAGACAAGACATGTTCGCACGCATCCGCTCGCACCTGCTGATCGCCGCCGCGGTTCTGGCCACGCCGCTTGCCGCGCAGGCCCAGACGGCGCCGGCGTCCGCCGCGCAAGCCGCCCCCGTCCGCTCCGGCACTGTCGAGGTGAACGGGATCGCCTATTATTACGAGATTCGCGGGCAGGGAGAGCCGCTGCTGCTGCTCCATGGCGGGCTCGGCTCGATCGACATGTTCGCACCGATCCTGCCCGCCCTCGCGGCCGGGCGACAGGTGATCGCGGTCGATCTTCAGGGCCATGGCCGCACCCCGCTCGGCACCCGTCCGATCGCGATCGAGCCGATGGGCGCCGACATGAACATCCTTCTCGACAAGCTCGGCTTCAAGCAGGTCGATGTGATGGGCTATTCGATGGGCGCCGGGGTCGCCTTCCAGCTCGCCGCGCGGCATCCGGATCGCGTGCGCCGCCTCGCACTGGTGTCGATGACCCTCTCCACCGCCGGCATCCAGCCCGAGATGGTGCCGATCCAGCGCCAGCTCACCGCCGCAATGGCGCCGATGATGAAGGATACGCCGATGTACACCAGCTACGTCGCCCGTGCGCCGAAGGTCGAGGATTTCCCGCGCCTGCTCGACCAGATGGGCGATCTCATGCGCCGCGACTTCGACTGGTCGTCACAGGTGAAGGCGCTCACCATGCCGGTGATGCTGGTGGTCGGCGACGCCGACATGTGGCGGCCGGAGGGCAGCGTCGAGTTCTTCAAGCTGCTCGGCGGCGGCCGGCGCGACGGCGGGTGGCAGCGCGAGCATGTGACCAAGCACCGCCTCGCCATCCTGCCCGGCCGCACCCATTACGACATCTTCCTCGCGCCCGAGCTGGCGCGGACGGTGCGCCCGTTCCTCGACGGCAAGGAAGGCCGCGCCGACTGGCAGTGATGCCCCGAGGGCGCCGTTCCCGGCCGGGAGCGGCGCTTACGGCGTCTGATGCATCAGACGGTCGACCAAAGGCATCAGCGGTTTGGTGCCCTGTCTGGTCGTGACCGTGCCCAGTGCGATGCCGCTCGCGGGTGCATAGGCGGCGTAGGTGCCCCAGAAGCCGCTATGCCAATAGCGCTCGCCCTTGGGCGTCTGCTGCACGAAGATGCCGAGGCGATAGATCCCAGCATTCCTGTGCGGCCCCTTCCACAGCATCTCCTTGATCGTCCCGGGCTTGTCGAACACCCGCCCCTCGAACAGGGCCTTGAAGAAGATCGCGAGGTCGCGCGCCGACATGAGCTGCCCGCCGCCGCCGAACAGGTCCATCGACGGATCGACCGCGGTCACGTCCTTGTCGCCGATGAATTGCTTCGCGCGGCCTTCGGCGCCCCCGGGCGGGGCCTCGTAGATCTCCCACCACGTCGCCTTGAGGCCAAGCGTATCGAGCTTGAGCAGCTCGCGTACGGATGTCGCCAGCGTCTTGCCCGTGATCCGTTCGACGATGTCGCCGAGCAGGATGTAGCCGGTGTCGGAATAGCGGAATTCGGTGCCCGGTTTGCTCTGTGGATCGGCATAGTCGGTCGCGAGCTTCACCAGCGCCTCGCGCGTCCACACCTTGCCGGGGTCGGTCATCAATGATTCGACGAACCGCTTGTCGCCGCCATGGTCGTATAGCCCGCCGCTGTGGCTCAGCAGGTGGCGCACCGTGATGGCTTGCGTGTCATAGCCGTCGGCCCGCAGGATGCGGTCGAGCCGCGGGTTGATCAGGCCGCCGATCGGTGCGTCGAGCGCGATCCGCCCCTGCTCCCATAGCCGCAGCACCGCGGCGGCGGTGAAGGTCTTGGTGTTGCTCGCGATCCGCACCGGCGTGTCCACGGTCAGCGCGCGGCCGGTGGCAGGATCGGCGAGGCCGTCCGCATAGCTCTGATCCGTGCCGCCGCCGGTGACGAAGATCGCGGCAGGCTTGCCGATCGCCGCCAGCTCGGCCTCGACGGATGTGGTCGCCCATGCGGATGGCGCCGCGGCGAGCACGATCGCGAGGATAGCGATACGCATCACTGCGTGCGCGGACGCACGAACTTGAACACGAACTGGTCGGTCTTGCCGCGGATCGAGGGATCGAAGACGCCGGCGGTGTGCGGATCGGCGGTGTTGCGCAGCAGGTCGAGCTTGCCGGCGAAGCGGAAGCCTGCCTTCTCGATTTCGCGCCGCGCGACATCGGGGTCGATGCGGTGGAGCGCGGTCGGTGCCTTGTTCTCGGGGTCGGCATTGGCGACGTGGTCGACCACCAGTAGCACGCCGCCGGGTTTCAGTGAATTGTAGAGCTTGCGCGTCACCGCCTCGCCCGTGCCCTTGGGGAAGGGGGCGAGGAACAGGTCGTGATAGTTCTGGACGGTCACGATCGCGTCGAGCTTTTCGGGGAAGTTGACCGCTCCCAGGCTCTCGCTCAGCGCGACGGTGTTGGACAGGCCCGCCACCGCGGCCTTCTGCTCATCGGCATAGGCGGCGCGGAACTTGATGAATTCTTCGGGCTGATAGGCGTAGACCTTGCCCTTCGCTCCGACGAGCGGCGAAAGAATGCGCGTCCAATACCCGCCACCCATCACGAAATCAGCAACCCGCTGCCCCGGCCTTATCCCGGCGAAGGTGAGCAGTTCGGCGGGTTTGCGCGTGGCGTCGCGGGTCCGGTGATCGGCGGGGCGCGACGGATCGGCGAGTGCGGCGGTGATTGCCGGCGTCGCCTTTTGTGCGGCGATCGGCGTGGCGACGGCGAGCAGGAGCGCGGCAGTGACAGCTAGCTTCATCATATCCTCCCCTATGATGCGGAGAGGCTATGAAGGGTCGCGGCGGCCTGCAATCGGCTTTCGACCAACTACAGGCCGCGATTCCGGGCTACTTCTTGAGGAGGTCGAGCACCGCGACGGTCATCGCCGTGGTGCCGAGCGTGACCGAGGGCTTCGGGTCGATCTTGAAGAAGGGGGAATGGTGGCCCGAGACCGGCTTGCCGCCATTCTTGCCCGCGTCGATATCTGCCTGCGGCGTGCCGCCGACGACGAAATAGGCGCCAGGAACGCCCAGATCCTTCTGGATGAAATAGGCGAAGTCCTCCGCGCCCATCCCGGAGCGTTCCTCATAGTGGATGATGCCGTCGCCGAACGCGGTGGTGATCGCGCCGCGTACCCGCTTGGTGAGCGCCGGATCGTTTAGCGTGACCGGGGTAGATTCGAAGCCGACCTTCACCTGCGGCAATTTGTCCTCGGGCAGGCCGTTCATGCGGCCGACATTGGCGGCGATCCGCTTGATCCCGTCGAGCAGCTTCTTGCGCGTGTCCTCATCGTCCGAGCGGACTGTCAGCTGAAGCTCGGCCTTGTCCGAGATGATGTTGTGCTTGAACCCCGAATGGAACGATCCGACCGTGACCACACCGGGCTTGAGCGGAGCGATCTCGCGGCTCACCAGCGTCTGCAGCGCCATCACGATCTCGGCACCCATCACGATCGGATCCTTGCCCAGATGCGGCGCGGCGCCATGCGTGCCGATGCCCTGGATGGTGATATCGACACTGTCGGACGAGGAACTGCTGATCCCCGGCTCGAGTCCGATCTTGCCCGTGGGAATGCCCGCGGTGACATGGAAGGCGACGGCGTAGTTGGGCTTGGGGAAACGCGTATAGAGCCCGTCGGCGAGCATCCGCCGCGCGCCGTCGATCCGTTCCTCGCCCGGCTGGACGACGAACACCACAGTGCCCTTCCAGCGGTCCTTCATCTTGGCGAGCTGGCGTGCGGTGCCGATCATCGACGTGATGTGCACGTCATGGCCGCAGGCGTGCATCACCGGCTTCACCACGCCGTCGATGTCGGTCTGGGTGACGGTGGACATGTAGGAAAGCCCGCTGTCCTCCTTGAGCGGCAGACCGTCCATATCGGCGCGCACCAGTACCACCGGGCCGTCGCCATTCTTCATCACACCGACCACGCCGGTCCCGCCGACGCCTTCGGTCACAGTGATCCCGCCGACTGCGCGCAGCTCCTTCGCCATGATCGCGGCGGTGCGCGTCTCCTTGAACGACAGCTCGGGGTTCTTGTGGAAGTCGAGGAACAGCTTTTCGAGATGCGTGGCATAGTCCGCATCCACCGCGGGCGCGAAGTCGGGCCCGGCGAGCGCGGGCGCGGCGAGCAGCGATGTGGCGAGAAGAGCGGAAAGCATACGCATGTGACGGATCCCCCGATATTGGTCTGGACCAAAGCTATCAGATGGAAACCGGTGTGCAATCGCCGGATTCAGGGCGCCTCGTTCCGCTGACCGGGCGGCGTGGGCCAGACGAACCCATCGCCCCAGTCGATCAGCTGGTCGGTAATCTTCAGCCCGCCATCGACCTGCTCGATGCGATAGACGGTCTGCCGCGAAAGCTCGCCGATCGCGACATCCAGTGCGCCGCCCTTGGGATGGAGAATAGTGAAGCGGAGCTGGACGGTGTCCGGATCATGATCCGACGGCCAGCCGACAGACGAGGGTTCCCAATAGTCGTCGTCCCGCGACCAGTAGCGTTGATAGATCTCCAGCTTGCGGTCGAGCAGGTCGCGCAGGCCTCCGCTTTCCTCCTCCCGTGCATGATAGTCACGGTCGAACGGCAGCATCTCGCGATCATAGCCGGCGGCCAGCGCATGCGCCGCCTCCAGCAAGCCATTGTTCGGCTCAGCGGCGCCCTTCGGCGCGGGCCCGTCGAAGCGCAGCGCCACGAACAGCGAGGTCGATCCGTTGACCATACAGCGATAGACGCCGTCCGCCCCGCCCTCCTGCGCGGCGAGCGCGAGCAGCGGCAACAAGTCGTCGAAGGCGACCGTCTGGACCGGCGTGGTCAGCGACGCGGCGCCGAGCCGCTCGCCCTCGGCCTTCAGGCGCGCCGCATCCTCGCAGAGCTCGGGCCGGATCGACGGATTGGCCCAGCTCCACATGAAGCTGCGGTCGCGCGGATCGAAGCTGCCGAGGATCTGCGCGTGCGCGGCAAGGGTCTTCCGCCCGCCGAACTTCAGGACGAGCTGGCCGGTATCCTGATCGAATGCATAATCGCGTTCGAGACCGACGCCCCGCTCACGCGCCAGCGCGATGTTGCAGTTCGAGAGCCAGTCGCAGGCGGCGTCGAGGCGCGCGGTCAGGCCGTCCGTCGCGGCCAAAGGCGGATGGGCGGGCGCATCGGGATCATCCTCCGCAAGCGACAGCGTCTGCTGGACGCTGGCGATTCGCCCTTGCGCGTCGCGCTCCACCCTGGCGCCCGGCGGTGCGGCGTCCTGATCGCCGGCCATCAATTTGCGCAGCCAGTCCAGCATGATCCACCTCTCCCTGTGACGGATCCCCCTTGGGATGCATTGATGGCATCGCCGCGACAGATAGGGAAGGTGCGCGTGCGCCGTTGCTGGGGAGCGGGACCCGTCCTAAATCGCTTGCCTGATGTCGGACCCCAATTCCCCCAATCGCTTCAATGAAGAAACCGCCACCTATGCCGTGCGCGGGTCGGAGACCCCCGATCTCGACGCGGGCGTGGCGGCGATCCGTAATGTGCTGAAGACCCTGCCCGCGCGGCCCGGCGTCTATCGCATGCAGGACGCGCGCGGCGACGTGCTGTACGTAGGGAAGGCGCGCGCGCTCAAGAACCGCGTCGCCAACTATACCCAGCCCGCCAAGCTCTCGAACCGCCTGCGCCGCATGATCGCGCAGACCCGGTCGATGACGGTGGTGACCACCAATAACGAGGCGGAGGCGCTGCTGCTCGAGGCGCAGCTGATCAAGCGCTTCCGCCCCGCCTACAACGTCCTGCTGCGCGACGATAAGAGCTTCCCCTATATCCTGCTGCGCGGCGACCATGATTTTCCGCGGGTCCAGCTCCATCGCGGTGCGCGGCGGGTCAAGGGCGACTATTTCGGCCCGTTCGCGGGGGCGGGGCAGGTGCGCAAGACGCTCAACGCCCTGCAGAAGCTGTTCCTGCTGCGCAGCTGCACCGACGGCTTCTTCAACACCCGCGACCGGCCGTGCCTGCTCTACCAGATCCGCCGCTGCTCGGCGCCCTGCGTCGATCGCATCGACAAGACCGGCTATGAGGAGCTGGTGAGCGACGCCCGCGACTTCCTGTCGGGCAAGTCGACCAAGGTTCAGGCCAAGCTCGGCGAGCAGATGCAGGCCGCGGCGGAGAATCTGGACTTCGAGCTGGCGGCGGTGCTGCGCGACCGGCTGAAGGCGTTGACCTTCATCCAGGGCAGCCAGGCGATCAATGCCGAGGGGGTGGGCGACGCCGACATCTTCGCGCTCGCCGCCAAACAGGGCACGATCGGCATCCAGGCCTTCTTCATCCGCGGCGGCCAGAATTGGGGCCATCGCGCCTTCTTCCCCGCGCACACCGCCGAGGTGCCGGAGGAGGAGGTCCTCGCGCAGTTCCTGATGCAATTCTACGAAGAGGTTCCACCGCCGCGCACCATCTTCGTCGACCGCAACATGGATGATCTGAAGCTGTTGTCGGAGGCGCTGGCCGAGCGCGCCGGGCGCAAGGTCGCGATCGGCATGCCGCAACGGGGGACTCGGCGGCGGCTGCTCGAACAGGCCAGGCGCAACGCGGTCGAGGCGCTCGACCGGCGGCTCGCCGAATCGACTACCCAGGCGAAGAATCTGCGCGACATCGCCGACCTGTTCGGTCTGGCCGAGCCGCCTGACCGGATCGAGGTCTATGACAATTCGCATATCCAGGGGACCAATGCGGTCGGCGCGATGATCGTCGCGGGGCCGGAAGGCTTCCGCACCGGCCAGTATCGCAAGTTCAACATCAAGAGCGCTGCAACCGACGATGATTTCGCGATGATGCGGGAGGTGTTCACGCGCCGCTTCAGCCGCGCGCAGGAGGAGGATCCGGACCGTGAGAAGGGCATCTGGCCCGACCTCGTCCTGATCGACGGCGGGCGCGGGCAGTTGAATGCGGCGCGCGCGGTGCTGGAGGAGCTGGGGATCGAAGATGTCTGCCTGGTAGGCGTCGCCAAGGGGCCGCATCACGGTCGTGAGGGACGCGAGGTGTTCCACCTGATGGACGGCAGCGAACGGATGCTGCCGGTCAACTCGCCGGCGTTGTTCCATATCCAGAAACTGCGCGACGAGGTTCACCGCTTCGCGATCGGCGCGCACCGCCAGAAGCGCGCCAAGGCGCTCACCGCCAGCCCGCTGGACGAGGTGCCCGGCATCGGTCCCGCGCGGAAAAAGGCGCTGCTGATGCATTTCGGCACCGCGCGTGCGGTGCGAGGCGCGAGCCTCGACGATCTCAAGAAAGCCCCCGGCGTCTCCGCGGCGGTCGCGCAGCAGGTCTATGATTTCTACCACGCGCGGTGAGGCGCTGATCGGCGTTTCGACCCTCTTCGATGGAGTCGACTGAAAGGTCGAGGACGCGTGCGATGGTGTCGGGCAGTGAAACGGAGCAAGGGGCACCCTTGCCGCGACAAGCCAAGCGCTCCATGGCTTAGCCGTCGGGCGCGCAAGCAGCGAAGGGGCGATGGTGTTGGCAGGGCGGGGATGCATCGTTGCCAGTGTCGCAATCGGCATTGTGTTGCTTGCCCTGCTGACCTGGCACAATCGACTTGAGACCATCGAGAGTACCGTTTCGGCAAACGGAACGGGGTGCTCGATTTCCACGGGCAGCTACGGCGGGTGGCGAAACGGGGTATTGGCGTCGCCCGTTGCCTACCCTCTGAAGATATATGTTTTCGTGCACGATTGCACCGGCCTGCCGGAGGGGCGGCCATATTCCGCAACGATCGTATCCGCCCAGTCGGGAAAGGTCGTTGCTTCGGGACTATCCTGTGCGGACTCCGCCCATGCGGAAGGCTATCCCTGCCGGCTTGAACTGCCACCCCTCGACAAATTGGCCGGGCAGGACCGCTACCGCGTTCGGGTCGTGAAGACCAAGGGACAAAAGGCGGGCGCTGCCGAGTTGCAGCTGTTCATCAAAAGCGAGTGGCGCAGCGTCGCATATGACGTGCTTCTGTCGGTTTAGCGCTCGCGTCCGCGGTGGCGTTGCCGGCTGCTTGACCGCTGCGGGGCATTGACTGGCGCCGGGATGGCCGAAACCGGTTGGCAAGCGAACCTTCCGCTTGGCGCGCTCGACGTGTGGAGAGCTGCCGTTGCGCCGATAATGCAGCTCTGTCAGGCTAGCGGCGATGCGGATCGATCCCTCCGAATATGCGCGTCTGCGATCTTGGCTCAGCCACATCGTCCCTAAGGTCTTTCCATCTGATCTACTCACTGCGGATACTCATCCGGTAGCTGTGCTCGATCGAATTGCGGAGAAGACCCCCGCAAAGGCGCGGAGCGGCCTAGGGATGGCGATAGGGGACATTGTCGAGTTTACGAGTGACTGGCCCGCCAGCCAGGTGACCGCAAGCGATCACGAGCTTGCGCAAGCTGGCTTGCCGACGCTGTCGGAGATGCGCGCGAGGTTCTCCAAGCTGGTCCGGCGAGTAGTCCGCCGGGGTCACATCAAGAGCGACGACGAGTTCTATGCTGTTCGCAACGCGGTCGAGCAGCAGGGCGCGGACTCGAGCAGCCTGTGGGCGCTACTGGACGCATACGAAGCTCGGACGTGAACGGGCGATCGCTTTCGGCGGGCTTGAGCGGCGACCTGAACGACTGACATGGGCGGTTGCGGTCTGCCCGCCACTGACGGGGCGGTGCCGGAAGCGGAACGGCTAGATTCCGCCAATCCCGAACATAATCCGGCGCCGATCGTGCTGGTAGACTCCCGGCGCTCTACAACGCCCCAGACCGAAGCTCCTGACGCCGCACCAGTCGGCCGCACAGCACCATCAGGAACGCGGCGAGCACGGCAGTGCCGCTGAGCAGGATGAAGGGAATCCGATACGATCCCGTCGCATCGAACACATAGCCCACGCCCGCCGGGCCGACCGCCGCGCCCAAATTGAACGCCGTCGTCATCACGGCGATCACCCGGATCATCGCGACCGGGCCAAAGATCTGGCGGGACAGCACCGGGATATTGACCAGGAAGCCGCCCTGCGTCGGGCCATAGACGATCGCGAGAAGGACGATCGTGCCGACTCCGCCGACGGGCAGCGTCAGCAGCACGCCAAAGGCGGCGATGAAGAAGCAGGTAGCCGCCCCGCTCGTCGAAAAGCGCTGGATCAGCCAGCCGAAGCCGATCTTCCCGACATTGCTCATCAGCATGACGCTGGAGAAGCCGATGGCAGCAATGCCGGCGCCGAGCTGCACTTCGCGGTCGAGAAACAGGAAGAGGTGGGTGGCGACCGATTCATCGACCAGGCCGATCAGGAAGTTCGAGCAGAGCAGCAGGATCAGGACGGACGAAAAGCGGATGCTGCGAAACGCTTCCGCCGGGCTTTCCTCGACAGCAGGGCCATCCTCCGTTCGGGCGGACGGCCGAATATGCTCGCGCGCACCCCACAGCAGGACCGGCAATGCGACGAACCAGATACCGGCGCTCATGATCAGCACGGCACTGCGCCAGCCATAGGCTTCGACCGCGACGGTGGTCAGCCACGGCACCACCACGCCGGCGGAACTCAGGCCGATAAAGGCGATGCCCACCGCCACCCCCTGGCCCTCCGCGAACCATTGGGACACGAAGATCTTCATCGAGGTCGCCGTACCCAGCGCGCTGAAGCCGAGCAGCGCGCCGACCAGATAGAGCATGGGCAAGGTCGCGGCATTGGCGAACATCGCCAGCGCCACGCCCGCCATCACCGCGCACAGGATGGCAAGCCGCTTGACGCCGAACCGTTCGACCAGATGGCCGGTGAAGAATGCGGTGGCGGCGCCGACACCGAATTTGATCGAGTTGAGGGTCGACACGTCCCCTCTCGACCAGCCGGTATCGTCCTGGATGGCGCCGAGCAGCACGGGAATCATCATCGCCGGGATGCCGACCGTGCAGAACAGGATCGTGAAGGCGACGAACAGATTGCGGCGCGCCGCCTTTCGCTCGCCGGGAGCCGGAAGATCGTCTTGGCTCAAGGAACGCGATTGGATCATGATACCTCGAAAGCCGGCGGGAAGCCGGGCGTCATGCGATGCGGTCAGGCGGACGATCCCGGCATCGCTCGGTGAAAGGATCGCGACATCCCGGGATCTGCAAACCGCATCGTGTTTGAACGTGAGGGCGGCGGCGTTTTGCCACCCGTTGCCGCGGGAATCATGCACGCAATCGGCGCGCCCGGCGGCCAATCAGGCGGGGAGCATCAACTGAGGATGCCGGTCCGGCTCATGACAAGGGCGAAGGAGACCAGGCTGAAGCGGCGGATCGTCATACCGGTCATCGTTACGCTCCGCCCCGTTACGCCTCGGACATGCGGCCTGTGTTGCCTGCCTTGCGCCCCAGCTCAAGAATTTTCTCGAAGCGCGGGAGCTTTCACGCCTAGGGGAGGGGAAAGGCCGGACAATGTCCGGATTTGGGATTTCTTCACGGGGGAAGGATAAAGCGGCGTCATGCCGACTCGTACGTTCCTCACCGTCGATACCGAACTGATGTGGCGTCACCACGCCGCGGGGCTGGACATCGACGCCATCGCCGAACGCTCGCTCGAGCCGGCGGGGGTGGGGATCGGCTATCAGCTGCGCAAGCTCGCCGAACATGATCTGAAAGCGACTTTCTTCGTCGATCCGATGCCCGCGGTCGCGTACGGCATCGAACCGATCAGGCGCGTCGTCGGCGCGATCCTTGAGGCGGGGCAGGAGGTGCAACTGCATCTCCATCCCAATTGGGCGGCGGCGAGTGCAGAGGATCGCACCAAGCACGCCTCGTTCGAGCTGATCGACTTCACGCTGGTCGAGCAGCGCGAACTGATTCGTGCGGCGTCGGACCTGCTGGTCGCGGCCGGCGCGCCGCGGCCGATCGCCTTCCGCTCGGGCAGCTATTCGGCGAGCGACGACACGCTGACGGCACTGGCCGAGATCGGCATCCGGTACGACAGCAGCCACAATGGCTCCGAACATCCCTGGCCCAGTGCGATCGGACTCCACGAGCGCCAGATCGCGCCGACCGAGCATCGCGGGGTGATCGAGCTGCCGGTGACGCTGATCGAGGACCGCGCCGGGCATCTGCGCCACTTCCAGATCTGCGCACTGTCGACCGCCGAGATGCGCGACGCGCTCGACCATGCGGTGCGCGCTGGGCATGCCGCGGTGACCGTCGTCAGCCACGGCTTTGAGCTGGCGAACCGCGCCGGCACCCGCGCCAATGCGGTGCATGTCGGGCGGTTCGAGGCGCTGTGCCGGATGCTCGACGAACGCCGCGGCGCGCTCGTCACCAGTCATTTCGCCGGACTGTCCGGCCTGCCGCTCGACCATAACGACGTGCCGCTCGGCCCCAGCCTGATCCGTACCCGTATCCGTCAGGCGCAACAGCTCTGGTCGAACCTCGTTTCGGAACGCGCCGCGTGACCAGCGTCGCGGCGGCAGCGCTCAACTTCCGTATCGGCGCGCGCACCGTGCTGCGCGTCAAACGCAAGCTTGTGCCGGTCGCGATCAGCCTCGATGCCGCGCGGGAGGGGCGGTTGCCTGCGCTTCCGCCGTTGCCCGACGAAGCGCAGGGCTATGTCGTCACCTCGCTGCCCGAGGACCGGGTGGAGGCGATGACCTTTGCCTCGGGCGGCATGATCGGCTTCGTCCGGCAGCGCTATACGCGCTACTTTGCGGATCTGACGGGAAGCTATGACGGCTATCTCGCGAGCCTGTCGTCGAGCGCGCGCCAGGGGGTGAAGCGCAAGGCCAAGAAGGTCGCGCAGGTATCGGGCGGGCAGCTCGACGTGCGGCGGTTCCGCACCGCGGCCGAGTTGCAGCAATTCCACGGCATCGCGCGCGGCATCGCGGTCAACACCTATCAGGAAAAGCTGATGGGGGAGGGGCTTCCGGGGACGCCGGAGTTCGTGCGCACGATGCTGGAGAAGGCGGCGGCGGGCGAGGTGCGCGCCTGGCTGCTCTATGTCGGCGACCGGCCCGCGGCATATCTCTATTGTCCCGCGCAGGGTGAAACGTTGATCTACGAATATGTCGGGCACGACCCGGCGTTCAACGATCTGTCTCCCGGCGCGGTGTTGCAAATGGAAGCGTTCCGCGACCTGTTCGCCAACAAAGACTTCGCCCGTTTCGACTTCACCGAGGGCGAAGGTCAACACAAACGCCAATTCTCCACCGACGGCGTCGCCTGCCTCGACCTGCTGCTGCTTCGCCCCAGCATCGCCAACCGCGCTGCGACCACGGCGCTGGGCAGCTTCAATCGCGCGGTCGCGGGCGGCAAGGCGCTGGTCGAGGCGGCAGGGCTGGACGGGCTGAGCAAGAAGCTGCGGCGGGGGTAGCATAGGGTGGCCCTAACGCTATGGCAGGTATGATCTCGTCTGTAGTAGCGCTCTCGAATGTCGATCGATTTCCCAAGCTTTCATGACGGCTATCTCGATGGCCTGTTGCTGCGCGATCAAACAGCCACGCTTTATCTCAGCCGGGCGGACGGGGAAGCATACACGCTGCATCTTGACGGCGTGGAGGCCATCCAGATGGATGATTTTCGCCGCGGCAACATTGTCGCCGACCTAGAGGTTTCGACAAGATGCCGTCTGGACGCCGATGCCAGGTTCGATCGTTTGTTCGAACCGCCACATCCCTCGGCGGAGGCCAGATTTCACGAGAAGCATACCAGGTTTGTGGAAGGTCACCTGAGCCGAATCGCCACGGGCGAAATGAAGCTTGTCTCGATCATGCCTGTCTATGGCGCGGATCTGCTCGCCCTTTGTCGCGAAGTCGCTTGTTGCCGCGCTTAGCGTAGCGGACATTTCCGCGCAGGCGCCGACGGTCTAAACCACCCCCATGCACCTAGCGACCTCCGCCATCGTTCTCGCGATCCGCCCGCACGGCGAGTCCGGGGCGATCGTGCGTGCGCTGACGGCGGAAGCGGGGTTGATGGCGGGCTATGTCCGCGGCGGACGCTCCCGCCAGCTACGGCCGGTGCTCCAGCCGGGCAATGTCATCCTTGGTGACTGGCGTGCTCGGACCGAGGAGCAACTGCCCGCGCTGACGGTCGAGCTGGTGCACAGCCGCGCGCCGATGTTCCGCGAGCCGTTGCCCGCCGCCGCATTCGAATGGGCGACCGCGCTCACCGCCGCTTCGCTGCCCGAGGGGCAGCCCTATCCGCTGATCCATTCGGCCCTTGAAGGGCTGCTCGACGCGATCGAGGCAGCACCGGCGGCGCGCGGCTGGGCCGCGGCCCTGGTGCGGTACGAGCTGCTGATGCTCGCCGAACTCGGCTTCGGGCTCGATCTGGAGCGCTGTGCGGCAACAGGGATCAACGACGATCTCGCCTATGTCAGCCCGAAGAGTGGCATTGCGGTCAGCCGCTCGGGCGCGGCCGGTTACGAATCGCGCTTGCTGGCGCTGCCGCGTTTCGTGGTCGCGGGCGGGCCGGCGGAATGGGCGGATATCTTTGCTGGGCTCAAGCTGACCGCACATTTCCTTGAACGCGATCTCCTCCACGGTAAGGCCGCCGAAGTGTTTGCGGCGCGCGCGCGCCTGGTCGACCGGTTCAACAGGGCGGTTGCGTGATCCGCGTGAGGCGGTAATGCGCCCGTGACCTGAGTGGGTGGGAGCATAGATGCCTTTGATCGCAATTCTTCCCGGCGACGGGATCGGGCCGGAAGTCACCGCGCAGGCGCGCCGCGTCCTCGATGCGCTCGATCTTGGCCTGAGCTTCGAGGAAGCGCCCGTCGGCGGCGCCGCCTATTTCAGCGACGGCCATCCGCTCCCCGCGCGGACGCTCGATCTGGCGAAGCGTGCCGATGCGCTGCTGTTCGGTGCGGTCGGCGATCCGCGTTGCGACACGCTCGAGCGCCATCTGCGCCCCGAGCAGGCGATCCTCGGCCTGCGCAAGGAACTGGAGCTGTTTGCGAATTTGCGCCCGGCACGGCTGTTCCCCGGCCTTGAGGACGCCTCGGCGCTCAAGCCCGAGGTGGCGGGCGCGATCGACATGGTGATCGTGCGTGAGCTCAACGGCGACGTCTATTTCGGCGAAAAGGGCATGCGCACCACCGCGGCCGGCCGCCGTGAGGGCTACGACATCATGTCGTACAATGAAGACGAAGTGGCGCGCATCGCCCGTGTCGGCTTCGAGACCGCACAGGTGCGCAACAAGAAACTCTGCTCGGTCGACAAGGCCAACGTCCTCGAAACCTCGCAGCTGTGGCGTGACGTGGTGATCGAGGTCTCGGCCGAGTTCCCCGATGTCGAGCTGACTCACATGTATGTCGACAACGCCGCGATGCAGCTGGTGCGCAATCCCGGCCAGTTCGACGTGATCGTCACCGGCAATCTGTTCGGCGACATCCTGTCCGATCAGGCGAGCATGTGCGCCGGATCGATCGGCATGCTGCCCTCGGCCGCGCTCAACGGCAGTGGCAAGGGGCTGTACGAGCCGATCCACGGCTCGGCGCCCGACATCGCTGGACAGGGTAAGGCCAATCCCTGCGCGACGATCCTGTCGGCGGCGATGCTGCTGCGTTACTCGCTGGGCATGGACGAGGCGGCGGACCGGATCGAGGCGGCGGTGACCGCGGCGCTGGTCGGCGGCGCGCGTACCGCGGATCTGGGCGGGACGCTGTCGACCGAAGCGATGGGCGACGCCGTGCTGAAGGCGCTTGCGTGACGGCTGAGACGCTCGAACTGGCGGTCGTCATCCCGACCTTCAACGAGCGGTGCAACGTGCCGATCCTTGTCGCTGCGCTCGACAAGGCGCTGGCGGGGCGGCGCTGGGAAGCGATCTTCGTCGATGACGACAGCCCCGACGGCACCGCCGAGGCGGCGCGCGAGCTGGGGCGGACCGATACCCGCGTCCGGGTGATCCAGCGGATCGGGCGGCGCGGGCTTTCCTCGGCGACGATCGAGGGGATGTGCGCCACCGCCGCGCCGCATGTCGCGGTGATCGATGGCGACATGCAGCATGACGAGACGCTGCTGCCGAAGATGCTCGACACGCTTCAGGGCGACGCGGGTCTGGACGTCGCGATCGGATCGCGCTTCGTCGATGGCGGCGGCACCGGTGAATGGGACAAGGATCGCGTCGCCAAGTCGGCACTGGCGACGAAGCTGTCGCGTCGGGTGCTCAAGGCCGAACTCAGCGACCCGATGAGCGGCTTCTTCATGATCCGCAGCGACGTAGTGCGCGAGATGGTGCCGCATCTGTCGGCGATCGGCTTCAAGATCCTGCTCGACATCATGACGGCGAGCCCGCGGCCGCTGAAGTTCACCGAGCTGCCCTATGTCTTCCGTACCCGGCAGGAGGGGGAGAGCAAGCTCGATCATGTCGTCGCGATGGAATATCTGATCGCGCTGTACGACCGCATGTTCGGGCGCGTGATCCCGGTGCGGTTTGCGATGTTCTCGGGCATCGGCGCGCTTGGTGCGGGCGTGCATTTCAGCGCGCTGTGGCTGTTCTACCGGCTGTTCGGATACAGCTTCCTGACCGGTACCATCGTCGCGACATTGGTCGCGATGACCTTCAACTTCTTCCTCAATAACGCGCTCACCTATCGCGATGCGCGGTTGAAGGGGTTCCGTCCGCTGCTCGACGGCTGGATCGGCTTCTGCATCGTCTGCTCGGTCGGCGCGATCGCCAATGTCGGGGTCGCCGCGTTCCTGCATGATGTGCAGCAGGCGCAATGGGCCCCCTCCGCTCTGGCGGGGATCGTGGTGGCGGCGGTGTGGAATTTCGCGCTGTCGTCACGCTTCGTGTGGGGCAGATACTAAGGCTGCCTTATTCGCGCTTTGATTGCGCGCGAGGGAGCGGCGATGGTCAGGTCGCGTATGCTGCTTCTTCCGCTTGCCCTGTTGTCGGTGAGCATTGCGTTTCCCGTTGCAGCGCAGGAGGACGAACCTGAGCAAGAGGTGGTCGTCACCGCGCGGCGCTCGGGCGCGCCGATGTGGACGATAGAGACTCCGTCCGGCGTGGTCTTGCTCGTCGGTGAGATCACCAATGTGCCCAGGACCGCGCCGTGGCAGCCTGAGCGGCTGGAAGTAGCCACCGCCGGGGCACAGCGCATCATCCTGGGCACCAAGGCCCGGGTTTCGCCCGGCGATATCCTGCGGATCCTCTTCAAGGGCGGGAGGCTCACCAAGCTTCCCGACAAGGGCGTTGCATCCGACTATCTGGATGCGGACCGGCTGGCGCGCTTGCAGGCCCTCGAAGCGAGATATGGTCAGAATTATGCGCGCGGGAACTTCCTGATGACCGCGTTCGACCTGCTCTCGAAGCGGCTGGCGTTCAGCAAGGACACAACCGAAGATGCCACCGATGTGGTGCGCAAGTCCGCGCGCCGTGCGGACATTCCGACCCGTCCGGTCGGGGAGGTGCGGGGCGAAGATATCCTCGACAATCTGTTCGCGGCGGCGCCCGCCAGCCATCTCCCGTGCCTCGACGCCGCAATGGCCGCAGCCGAGATCGGGCCGGATATCGTGACCGCGCGGGGCAGGGCGTGGACCGGTTTCGATATTCCCGCGGTGATGGCCAATCCGCTCGAGACCGCACTGGGGCGCTGTTGGCCATGGACCGACAGCAGCTTCGGCTCCGCGCTGCGCGGGCACTGGATCGAAGCGATTGACGAGGCGCTGGCGCAGCCCGGCGTGACGCTCGCGGTGGTGCCGGTACGGGTGCTTGCAGAACCGGACGGTGTGCTCGACCGGCTCGAGCGCCGCGGGCTTTCGGTGAAGGGGCCGCTCTGGCGCGCTGCGCGCTAGCTCAGGCCCAGCTCGGGAACCAGATCCAGCGTTCGAACCCGCGGCTGCTCGGCAATGCCAGTGCAGCAAGGATCGGGTAGAAATAGGCGAACAGCCCGACGCACAGCACCAGATACCATTCGTCGGTCCGCTTCACCCGCGCGGCATAGTGCTGAAAGGCGACGGCCAGCACTACCGACAGGATGATGCCGGGCAGATAGTAATAATAGTAGAAGCCGAGCGACTTGGGGATCACCGCCCAGACTCCGAACGAGACGGTCCAGAGAATCGCTGCGGCGAGCGGTGCGCCCGCCTTGTCGCGCAGCCCTGCCCACCAGCAAGCGGCGACCGCGACCAGGCCGCCCCACATGATTGCGGGATTGCCGATCAGCAGCACACCGCGCTGGGCGCCCTGGTCCGGTTCGTAGAAATACCAGATCGGACGGAGCATCAGCGGCCAGCTCCACCAGTCGGACTCGTAGTTGTGCGGGGTCAGCGGCTGGGTCTGGAGCTTCCACATGTCGATCTGGAACGGGACGAGCCGGGCCAGTGTCAGCGGGTCGGTCGCGTAGAAGAAGGCGGGGGTGAAAGTGAGGAAATAGGTGGCGATGCTGACGCCGCCGAGGATGGCCAGACCGGCGAACCAGCCGATCCCGCCGAATCGCCCGGGATGCCCGCGCCGCAGCCAGAGGAACGCCATGCCCGCCAGCGCCACATAGGGCACCGCCGCCCATTTGACCGCGACGGCGGCACCGAACCAAGCGGCGCTGACAAACAATAGCGTGGCCGCACGCCATCGCGATTCGATCTGCATCGCGCGCAGGAACGCAGTGCCCGCCCAGACGAGGAACGCACCAAGGAACACGTCGAGCATTCCGATCCGCGCCTGGATGAATACCAACTGCCCGAGCATCGCGAACAGTGCGGCGAACAAACCGGCACGCACCGAACCGGTGAGATGGCGGGTAAAGGTATAGACGCCCACAATCGTCAGCGCGCCGGCCAACACCGACATTGCCCGCCAGCCGATCGGATTGTCACCGAAGATCATCATTCCCAATGCGATCAGTGACTTGCCAAGCAGAGGGTGCTCGATATTCACCGGATGCGCGAGATCGATCAGCACGCGCGCGGCAGGCACGTAGTGGACTTCGTCGAACATCAGGATGCTGGGGCGCTGCACGCCGATGCCGAACAGCAGCAGCGCTGCAATGCCGATCAGCAGCGCCAGCAGGACAGGGCGTTGTTCGAGACGATCGAGCATCGGCGGCGTGGATAGCGCAGCTTTTGGGTGCCGTCACCCACTGCCCTTGCGCGGCCATGCCCTAGGCTTCTAGAGGGTTCGCCATGAAGCGCCGTACAGGACAAGACCGTAGCATCACCCAGAACTGGAAGCCCGCGACGCAGGCGATCCGGGGTGGCACCGCTCGTAGCGAATGGGGGGAGACGAGCGAAGCGCTCTTCCTGACCTCGGGCTACGCCTATGATTGCGCCGGCGATGCCGCCGCGCGCTTCGCGGGCGATCAGCAGGGCATGACCTATTCGCGCCTGCAAAACCCCACGGTCGAGATGCTCGAGCAGCGCATCGCCCTGCTCGAAGGCGCCGAGGCGTGCCGCGCGACGGCATCGGGCATGGCCGCGATGACCGCGGCGCTGCTGTGCCAGCTCTCGGTTGGCGATCATCTGATCGGCGGTCGTGCCGCCTTCGGCTCGTGCCGTTGGTTGACCGATACGCAGCTTCCCAAGTTCGGGATCGAGACGACGGTGGTCGACGCGCGCGATCCGCAACATTTCATCGACGCGATCCGCCCGAACACCAAGGTGTTCTTCTTCGAGACGCCCGCCAATCCGACGATGGACGTGGTCGACCTCAAGGCCGTCTGCGCGATCGCGCGCGAACGCGGCATCGTCACCGTGGTCGACAATGCGTTCGCCACCCCGGCCCTGCAGCGGCCGATGGACTTCGGCGCCGACGTCGTCGCCTATTCGGCGACCAAGATGATGGACGGTCAGGGCCGCGTGCTCGCCGGCGCGGTGTGCGGGACCGAGGAGTTCATCAACAACACGCTGCTGCCCTTCCACCGCAACACCGGGCCGACGCTGTCGCCGTTCAACGCCTGGGTCGTGCTCAAGGGGCTCGAGACGCTCGACCTGCGTATCCAGCGGCAGAGCGAGAACGCGCTCAAGGTCGCGCGCTTCCTCGAAACCCGCGTGCCGCGGGTCAATTTCCCGGGCCTGCCCAGCCATCCCCAGCACAATCTGGCGATGAGCCAGATGGCGGCTGCCGGACCGATCTTCTCGATCGAACTGGATGGCGGGCGCACACAGGCGCATGGGCTGCTCGACGCGCTCGGCCTTATCGACATCTCGAACAATATCGGCGATTCTCGCTCGCTGATGACTCACCCGGCCTCCACCACGCATAGCGGCGTATCCGAAGAGCAGCGCCTCCTCATGGGCGTGGGCGAGGGGATGCTGCGGCTCAACGTCGGCCTCGAAGATCCGGAGGACCTGATCGCCGATCTCGATCAGGCCCTCGGCTCGGTCGGGTTGTGAAGGCGCTCTTCTCTCAGGAGGAAAACACGCGCGACATCGTCGTGCGCGTATCGGTGAGCTATCTGCCCGAACAGTCGGAGCCCGATCGCGGGCGCTGGTTCTGGGCCTATCACATTCGCATCGAGAACCAGTCGCATCAGGCGGTGCAGCTGCTGACGCGCCACTGGATCATCACCGACGGTCGCGGTTCACGGCATTCGGTGGAGGGCGAGGGCGTGGTCGGCGAGCAGCCGATGATCGCCCCCGGCGCCAGCTATGATTACGTGTCAGGGTGCCCGCTCGCGACGCCGACCGGATCGATGCAGGGCAGCTATCGGATGGTCGGCGCGGACGGCATGGAGTTCGACGTGGCGATCCCCAAATTTTCCCTATTGGCCCCGGCGGTTGCGGAATGAAGCGGACTCATCTTCCTCTGAACGGCCTGCGCGTGCTCGATGCGGCGGCGCGGCATCTGTCCTTCACCCGCGCGGCGGACGAGCTGGCGGTGACCCCCGCGGCGGTCGGCCAGCAGATTCGCGCGCTCGAGGATACGCTGGGTGTCGTGCTGTTCCGCCGCACCACCAAGGGGCTGGAACTGACGCCTGAGGCGGAGGCGGGTCTGGCCGCGTTGCGCGCCGGCTTCCTCCAGTTCGAGGAATCGGTCCGTGCGATGCAGGCGGGCCAGTCGTCCAAGTCGCTGACCATCGCCGCGCCGCGCGACCTGACCGAGAAATGGCTGATGCCGCGCCTTGCTGAGATTGCGCGTGACGACGCCGAACTGCGCTTCGTGCTGGTGACCGCGGACGACGCGATCGACTTCACCGAAGCCAATCTCGACCTCGCGATCCGCTGGGGCGAGGGACCGGGCGAGCATGAGGGCGAGGCGCTGGAAAGCGACGGCATGGTGACCGTCGGCCGTCCGGGTTCCAACGCCGATACGCCGATCGCATGGCCGGGCTGCGTTGCCGAGGATGGCGTCGCGCTGGTGCGCGTAGGCGATGCGGGGCTTGCGCTCGATGCGGCGGCGCAGGGGCTGGGCCGTGCGACCGTTCCTGAACTGCTCGCGCGTGACGATATCGAGGCGGGGCGCGTCGCTGTGCTCGGCGATCCCAAGGCGTCGCGGCTCGGCTACTGGATGGTCGCACCGCTGCCGCAATGGCGGCAGAAGAAGGTGAAAACACTGGTCGAGGCATTGGGAGAGGCGTGATGCTGGCAACTCTTGTGGCGATGCTCGCATTGGCGCAGGAGGCACCCCGGTTCCCGCCCCATTATGCCGGACGCGCTACGACCTGTCCGGTCGGCGGCGAGAAGTTCGATGCTCCGGCGTTGATGCACTATTCGACGTTCGGCGCGCTGCCGGATGGACAGCCGGAGGGATCGATCGAGTTTCCCATCCTGCTCGCTGAATGTCCGGGCAATGGCCTGGTGATCTATGACGAGTTCACGCCCGAGCAAGTGGCCAAGCTCGCGCCGCTGGTCTCGAGCGACGCCTACAAGGCGCTGCGCGGCGTCGAGAGCAGCTACTATCGCGCCTCATGGCTGGCGGATGCGCTGGGTGACAGGAAACAAGCGGCGTGGTTGCTCTTGTCCGCGACCTGGGAAGCCAAGAACATCGACCCCGCTGGGGAGCAGGCACGTCGGTACAATGCCGCGTTCGTTGCGGCGGCGATGGCGTTTCCGGCCGATATGAAGGACTTCACATCGATCGCACTGCGCGCCCGGGCTGCCAATGCGCTCCGTGAGCTGGGCCGGTTCGATGAGGCGGAGGCGTTGCGCGCCGCCATCGTCGTTGCGCCGGATGCGGGCGGTACCAAAGAGAATGCAGCGGAGAACCGCGAGGGCTGGGCCGGCTATCTCAAGAAACTGGCTGTGCCGATCGCACGGAAGGATCCGGCGCGCGAGCCGATCGATATGATGCCGGACCGCGAGGTCGCATTCCGCTGCCTCGGCAAGGAGTATGCGGTCCGCTATAAACAGCCCTCGCCGCCGCCCCTCACCGCGTTCGAGATCGAATATTGCGCAAGGCCCGAGTTCGCCGCGAACCTCGCCGAGCGCCGCAAGCAGCTCGCTGCGCAGTGATCGTGCAGCGCGAAACGATCGTGATCGAAACGTCGCGGCTGGTCCTGCGGCCGCGGACGCTCGACGATGCCGAGGCGCTGCACGCCGCCTTCTCCGATGTCGAGCTGATGCGCTACTGGTCCGGCCCACCGCATGCGAGCGTCGAGGAGACTCGTGCGGATCTGGCGCGGGACGCACCCGAATGGCGCCGCTGGGCGATCACGCTGAAGGGCGACGATAGGGCGATCGGCGTTGTCGTGGCCGGCGAGAAGCGGCAGGGCAATGTCACCGAGATCGGCTACATCCTCGTCCGCGATCACTGGGGCAGCGGGATCGCGCGCGAGGCGGTGTCGGCGGTGATCGACCGGATCTTCGCCGAGGGGCAGCGCCGCGTGTTCGCGGATACCGATCCCGACAACACGCCGTCGCGCGCAATGCTCGAGAAACTGGGGTTCAGGCTCGAAGCGGTGCTGCGCGCCGAATGGGAAACGCATCTCGGTGTGCGCGATACGACGATCTATGGGCTGCTGCGCGACGAATGGCAGGGCCGCTGAAGCCTATTGCGCCGCCACCTGCGTCAGCAGGCGGCTCATCAGCATCGCGAAACCGCGTTCGTCCACAGCGCTGTCCTTGCGCGCCCAGCCGCCGGTGACGGCATACCAATTGCCCTTCTTCGTCTTCACCAGCCAATTGGTGTAGATCACGCCCGATTCCGACCCGCCCTTGAACCCCGCATAGTCGAACAATGCCGCGCTGGCCGTGCCGGGGTTGATCGCAAGGATCTCCAGCGCTTCCTGGCCGCCGTTGGTGCGCAGCCAGTTGAGCACCGCGGCTTCGTCGCGGGCGCTTGCGAACCATTCCACATCGGGCGCCATTGGCTTGTCCGCGAACATCGACGGATCGATCTTCGTCGCGGCCAGCCGCGCGCGATTGTCAGCGAGCAGCTTGCGGCGGCCGTCCGGCCCGGCCGCCTTCCACTGCGCAGCCAGATCGGCATTGGCGGGCACCTTGAGCTGGAACAGCTCCATCGTCGTCAGCAGCGGGAGCGTCGCGGCGGGATCGGCGACTCCGGTCTGCGCGACCATTGCGTCGACCCTGTCGCGTCCGAGCGCGTGGAGCAGCGCATCGGTCGCGGTATTGTCGCTGATCGAGATCATCAGCGTCGCCAGCGTGTGGAGCGTCACCGGTGCGCCCTTGGGCCAGTGCTGAGTGATCCCGGATGGCATCGAGCGCTCGTTCAACGTGACGACGTCGCTCCACTTGCGCATCCCCGCGTTCACCTGCCGCGTGGCCTCGGCAAGGATCCACAGCTTGAACGCCGATCCGATCGGCATCGGCCGACTTCCCGCCAGTTCGGTGACGGGCGTCACACCGTCGCCCAGCGCATAGATACCGAAAGCGGCGGTGCCGGGCAGCATGCGGATATCTGCCGTCACCTTCGTCACGCTGTCGCCGCGCGGCTCGACGCGCGAGATCCGCAGGCCGGTGACGCGATGCGGCGGGGTGGGATCGACCACGATATCGACGATGGCGATGCCCTTCTCGAAACCCAGTTCGACCGTGGCGGCATGGGGTGAGGCCGCGGTGACCTTCTCGACCTTCACCACCGCGCCATATTGCGCCTTCAGCTGCGGGCCGATCTGGTCGAACTGTGCCTTGGGTATGTGCGCCTTGAACGCGGGGGCGAAGAACGCCTCGAAATCACCGGTGCCGTCGATCAGTGCCGGCAGCGCATCGATCCGCGCCTTGAGGGCCGGCGGAACCTCGGCATTCGCGGGCGCCGGCTGTGCAGCGGATTGCGCGAGGGCGGGAGCGGTCATTGCGGAGACCAGACAGCAGGTAGCGAGAAGGACTGTTCGCATCAGGAATCCTTTCGGGGGCGGATCAATCAATAGCGGGGTCGGCGTCGAGCGTCGCGATTTCCATGGTGAGGATGCGGGCGGCGGCGCGGTTGAGCCACAACACCAGCCCGAAGCCGAGTGTGATCACCGCGGTTCCGATGCCGCCGTTGAGCAGCGCGGTGCTGAGCGGCGCAGTTTCGGCCTGCGCGAGGACGCTCGCCGGGACGAAGACGACCATGCCGGGGATGAACGGGGCAATATACCAGCGGCCGACGCTCGCCAGCGCGTCGCGCCGTGCGACAAGCAGCTGGCGATAGTGGGTGCGCGCATCCCGGGCCAGCGCCGCCGGGTCATCGGCCGGACGCCGAAGCCATAGATTGCGGATGACGATACAGACTCCGGCGATGATCATGAGGCTGGCGATGCGGACGCCCCAGTCGGACGCCCCGATGGTGATGTTGCCGAAGAAGAGGATGCCCAGCGCGCCGAACCCATATTCGAGCAGATTGCTGACGCGCATCCGGTTGCGGAACCGGCCGGCGCGCTCGGCCAGCTCGGCGACGGAGGGAGGGCGAGCGCCGGCCTGTTGCGCCGTCCAGAGGTTGACGATCGGATCGGTCATGCCGGTGTTCCCGTTGCGAAATGGCTGGCGAACAGCGCCTTGATGCGGTGCACCTTCACCGCGACGTTGCCGGGCGAGAGGCCGGCGATATCGGCGATCGCCGATGCCTCGACGCCTTCGAGATAGAGCAGGATGATACTGCGGTCGGGCGGCTTGAGCGCGGCGATCAGGCCGTGCAGGCGTGACAGCAGGCGGGTCTGATCGATCGCTGCTTCCGGGTCGTCATCGGCGAGGATCGCATCCGCCTCGTCGAGAGAAACAAGACGCGCGCCACGTCTGGCCCGCGCAACGTGCGTAGCGGCGATGTTGTGTGCGACGCGATAGACCCAGGTCCCCAGCGTGCAGCGGCCGTCATAGGCGGCGAGGCTGCGCCACAGCGCGAGATGCATATCCTGTTCGAGATCGCGGGCACGGTCGGCATCCGCTTCGACCGCCCGCGCCAGACGCGCTATCGCAGGGGCATATCCGACGGAGGCTTCGGCATAGAGCCGGTCCCGTGCCGCATCCCCGCTGTCGATCTGCGCCATTTCCGCGTTCATGCCCCTTTAGTCGCGGGCGACGCGGATTTCTTACACGCGGGCGTAAAAAAGATCAGGGGCGCGAAAGAAGGTCAGGCGTCGATCGCTTCCTCGTCCAGCCGCGCGGCATTTTCCTGGATGAAGGCGAAGCGGTGCGCCGGGTTGGTGCCCATCAGCCGGTCGACCAGATCCTTCACGCCCGCACGCTCCTCATATTCCTGCGGCAGGGTGATGCGGATCATGCCGCGGGTCTTCGGGTCCATCGTCGTCTCGCGCAGCTGGCCCGGGTTCATCTCGCCCAGGCCCTTGAAGCGCGCGACCTCGACCTTGCGGCCCTTGAACTCATTGGCCTCGATCTCGGCGCGGTGCGCGTCGTCGCGGGCGTAGAGCGACTTGATGCCCGCGGTCAGGCGGTAGAGCGGCGGCTGGGCAAGATAGAGATGCCCGCGGCGGACGATGTCGGGCATTTCCTGGAAGAAGAAGGTCATCAGCAGGGTAGCGATATGGGCGCCGTCGACATCGGCGTCGGTCATGATGACGATGCGTTCGTAGCGAAGGCTGTCGGGCTGGCAGTCCTTGCGGGTGCCGCAACCGAGGGCCAGGATAAGGTCCGCGATTTCGGTGTTCGCGCTGATCTTCGCGCTGGTTGCCGATGCGACGTTGAGGATCTTGCCGCGGATCGGGAGGATTGCCTGGGTCTTGCGATCGCGCGCCTGCTTGGCGCTGCCGCCGGCCGAATCGCCTTCGACGATGAACAGCTCGGTCCCGGCGGGGTCGTCGGCTGAGCAGTCGGTGAGCTTGCCCGGCAGGCGCAACTTGCGGCCAGAGGTCGCGGTCTTGCGCTTGACCTCACGCTCCTGCTTGCGGCGGAGGCGGTCGTCCATGCGCTCGAGGACATAGCCGAGCAGCGCCTTGCCGCGGTCCATGCGGTCGGCGAGGAAATGGTCGAAATGATCGCGCACCGCCTTTTCGACCAGGGCGGTCGCCTCGGGCGAGGTCAGCCGGTCCTTGGTCTGCGACTGGAATTGCGGTTCGCGAATGAACACCGAGAGCATCAGTTCGGAGCCGACCATGATGTCGTCGGCGGTGATATCCTTGGCCTTTTTCTGCCCGACCAGCTCGCCGAAGGCGCGGATACCGCGCACCAGCGCCTGACGCAGTCCCTGTTCGTGCGTGCCGCCATCGGGCGTCGGGATGGTGTTGCAGTACCAGCTGTAGCTGCCGTCGCTCCACAGCGGCCATGCCACCGCCCATTCGACGCGGCCCTGCGAGTCGGGGAATTCCTGGGTTCCCGAGAAGAATTCGGCGGTCGCACCTTCGCGCGTGCCGAGCTGCTCCTTCAAATGATCGGCAAGGCCGCCGGGAAACTGGAACACGGCCTCGGCCGGGGTGTCGTCCGAAATCAGTTCGGGCGCGCATTTCCAGCGGATCTCGACGCCCGCGAACAGATAGGCTTTCGAGCGGGCGAGCTTGTAGAGCCGCGCCGGCTTGAAGTTCATCTCCCCGAAAATCTCGGAATCGGGGATGAAGCTGACAAGGCTCCCGCGCCGGTTGGGGGTTCCGCCGAGATGCTCGAGTGGCCCCAGCGTCTGGCCCTGGCTGAAGCGCTGGCGATAGAGCTGCTTGTCGCGCGCCACCTCGACCACCGTATCGACCGACAGCGCGTTGACCACGCTGATGCCGACCCCATGAAGGCCTCCGGACGTTGCATAGGCCTTGCCCGAGAATTTGCCGCCCGAGTGGAGCATCGAGAGGATCACCTCGAGCGCCGACTTGTCCGGGAATTTCGGGTGCGGGTCGATCGGGAAGCCGCGGCCATTGTCGGTGATCGTCAGCCGGTTGCCGACGTCCAGCGTCACCTCGATCCGGTTGGCGTGCCCGGCCACCGCTTCGTCCATCGCATTGTCGAGCACTTCGGCGGCGAGGTGATGCAGCGCGCGCTCGTCGGTGCCGCCAATATACATGCCGGGACGGCGGCGGACCGGCTCGAGCCCCTCGAGCACCTCGATCGACGAGGCGTCGTAGGTATTGGCGGGGTTGGCGGACGAGGGCTGGAACAGATCGGAGGACATCAGCTGTTGCTATATCGTTCCGCGGGGTGCGGGCAAGCGGGGCTGTTGCTGCAATGCAACACAACGGGCGGTTTCGGGCAATGTGAGGGATAGAATGGCGGAATCGGCCGTTATCCCGCCGCTAGTAACCAACGGAGTACCCCCCAAATGCGTATGCGTACCCTGCTGGGCGCCACTGCCGGCGCCCTGACCCTCGCTGTTGCCGCGGCACCGGCTTATGCCCAGGATGCCCCGAGCGGCGACGAGTTCACCGGATTCTATGTCGGCGGATCGGTCGGCTACACCGTTCAGAAGAACGATCGTGGCGAATCGATCCTGTTCGATGCGGGCCGCAACGGCAGCTTTGGGGACACGATCACGACCTCGACCGGCGACAACGCTTTCGCGCCCGGCTTCTGCAACGGCGCAGCGACATCGACCGCCAACATCGCCTGCCGCAACGACAAGGACGATATTGAGTATTATGCCCGCATCGGCTTCGACAAGCAGATGGGCAAGGTCGTGCTCGGCGCGGTCGCGGAGTTCGGCAAGTCGGAAGTGAGCGACAGCGTCTCCGCGTTCAGCTCGACCCCGGCTTTCTACACCATGACCCGTGAGCTCGACTGGAACGCGGCGCTGCGTCTGCGCGGCGGCTATACGGTCGGCCCGAAGACACTGGTCTATGCGACTGGTGGCGCTGCCTATGCCAAGATCGATCACAGCTTCGCGACCAGCAACACCGCGAACAGCTTCGCGGTCACCGGCGACGACAATGCCTGGGGCTGGCAGGCCGGCGGCGGGCTGGAGCAGAAGGTCGGCAAGAACTTCTCGCTCGGCGTCGAGTATCTCTACAGCCGCTATGACGACGACAAGTCGGGCGTGACGGTCGGCAACGGCACCGCGGGCGCGACCAATCCGTTCGTGCTGGCGGGCGGCGCGGATTTCGCGCGCAGCCAGAGCCGGTTCGACATGCATTCGCTTCGCGCGACGGCAGCGTTCCGCTTCTAATTCGCTTGTGAGCGAGGGCGACGGCCGGCGGAGCGATCCGCCGGCCGTTTTCTTGCGTCCGCCGCGGATCGTTTCGACGCGCGTCCGTCATCGATTTGCGCTATGCTCCTCGCGGGTCACGGGGGAACGGCGATGCCATTCGTGGACGATGACTTTGTCGACATGCGATGCGACGATGGCAGCATCTGGCACCTCTATTGGGGCGACGAGATCGAGCTGGTCTCGACCAGCGCCGCCGGCCATCGCATCAAGGCGCTGGAGCATGGCGGCAAGGTGCGGCGCGAGGGGCTGGTCAAATCCTCGGCCAGGTTCCGCGATACCGCACTGCTGCGCCTCTCCATGATCGACGTCCAGCAGGGCGACGGGCTGATCCTGGAGACGCCGGGGCGCAAGACGATCTTCATCGACGGCGGCGACAACAAGCTGTTCGCGCGCCACGCCGCCTTCCGCTTCCGTGGCACCACCGCGGCGGATCCGCTCAAGGTCGATCTGCTGCTCGTCACCCATGGCGATGCCGACCATTTCGAAGGGCTCAATATCCTCCAGGGGACCGAGACCGAGGCCGGAATCGACGAGCGGCAACGGCTCTTCATCGCGCCGGTCCGCTATTACCATAACGGCATGGTCAAGCGGCCGGGCAAGAAGCCCGACGGCAAGACGCGCAAGGATCTGGAGATGCTGGGCGCGGCCACGGAGGTCGACGGGGTGCCCTTCGTCACCGGTCTGGTCGATGATCCCGCCGACGTGCCCGAGGCCGAGCGCAACAAGCATTTCAAATCATGGGTGGAAGCGCTCGACACCTGGGGTGCGCGCACCGCCGCGCTGACCGGCGCGCCGATGATCCGCCGCCGGGTTGATCACCTGAGCACCGATGCGTTCGATTTCCTGCACGAGGACGGGGTGACGGTCGAATTGCTCGGCCCGATCAGCGAGCCGACACCCGCCGGGCCGGGGCTCCGCTTCCTGCGCAGCCCGCCCAACGACGCCGATATGATGCTCGGCACCTTCCCGCCGCCCGGCAAGGGCAGCTGGTCGGAAAGCCACACGATCAACGGTCATTCGATCACCTTCCGCCTGCGCTACGGCAATGTCCGTTTCATGTTCACCGGCGACATGAACCAGGAATCGATGGCGCGGATGCGCGCGGCACTGCCCAATGCAGCGCTGCGATCGGAGATTCTCAAGACCCCGCATCATGGCGCCGCCGATTTTGACATGGAGTTCCTGAAGGAGGTCGGTGCGGTCGTATCGATGATCTCGTCGGGGGACGAAAGTGCGGCCAAGGAGCATATCCACCCGCGCGCCACGCTGATGGCGGCGCTGGGCAAGGCGTCGCGCACCACGCCAGCAGTGATCTTCTGCACCGAACTGGCGGCATTCTTCGCGATGCGCGGCCCGTCGCGCGATCTGGAGCCGGGGGCGAAGGAGAAGCCGGTCTATTTCGGGTTCGAGCGCACGAACTACGGCATCATCCACGTCCGCACCGATGGCGAGCGCGTGCTTGCTTTCACCCATTCGGGCGAGCGCGGGACGAATGAGGCTTATCGCTTCGCGGTCTCGGCGAATGGCGACATCGCCTTCGCCCCGCGGCCGGGATCGGTCAGCGCGCCCAAGGCGAGCTAGCGGCGGTCAGGCGGCGCTGATCCCGGTGACGAACTGACGCGTTGCATCGTCGAGGCGGCGCGCGGTCGCGGAAAGGCTGCGGGCGGCACCAGCGACGCGATCGGAAAGCGTTTCGGTTTCGCTGGCGATTGACGCGATCTCGACGACCCGGCCCGCCATCGCTTCGACACCGAGTGCGGTGTCGCGTGCCGAAAGCTCGATCGCTGCAGCGGTCTGGCGTTGCATTTCGACCGCGCTGCGGATCGCATTGGCCGCGGTGGCGAGGTCGGCGACCATCTCGGAAATCTGGGTGAGCGCGTCCTGCGCGATGTCGGCCCCGGAATCGACCGATCCCGCCAGTTGCCGGATCTCTTCGGTCGCGGTGGCGGCCTGGCCGGCAAGGGCCTTTACCTCATGCGCGACCACCGCAAAGCCGCGGCCGACATCGCCGGCATGCGCCGCCTCGATCGTCGCGTTGAGCGCCAACAAGTTCGTATGTGCGGCGATGTGGTGGATCGAGTCGGCGAAGCCGGTGATGCTGTGCGATTGTTCGGTCAGGATGCGCACCGCGTCGCGGCCTGCGGCGGAAATGCTGCTGGCGTCGTCGCTGCGCCGGGCCTGCTGATCGGCGCTGGCGGCGATCGCCGTGATCGAGGCCGCCATGTCGTGGAGGCGCGCGGCGAGGACATCGGCGCTGGCCGATGCCTGGGTCGCCCGGCTCGCGGTGTCGGTCGATTCGCGGCTGCCCCGGCGCGCCATGTCGAGCAATGCGTGGCCGAGGTTGTCGAGCTCGGCGGCGGCATCGCCGACCGCGCGGACGACGCCGGCGACATTTGCCTGAAAGTCGAGTGTCAGCTTCTGCATCTGCTGGCGCGCGGCGGCGGCGCGTTCGGCTTCGGCCTGGCGTTTGCGCTCTTCCGCTTCGCGCCGCGAGGCCTCGGCCGCCGCGGTCATGGCGTCTTCGGCGGCGCCGCGGCGTGCCTCTGCATCCTCGGCGACGCGTTCGCTCTCCAGCCGGGCGTCGGCCTGGCGCTGCATCAGGCTGCGCAGCATATGGATGAGGTAGATGAGCATCGCCGCCTGCATCACCACCGCGGCGGCATGGAAGACCACCCGGCCGAGCCCGCTGCCGTCGTAGAAGACCCAGGCCGGCATGATGAATTGCAGGACGAGGTGATGGAGCGCGATCAGCGCCGATGCGACGATGATCGCGCGCCAGTCGCACAGGATCGTCAACGCGGCGAGCGCGACGAAGAAGTACATGTGCGCGTCCATCTGCCAGCTATGGCCGCTGAGCGCATAGACGCCGAGCGCGGGCAGGATGGCCGCCAGCGTGCTGACCGTGATTCGCGCGGCACCGTCGGTGCGCCCGCGCTCGACCATCCAGGTCGGCAGGATATTGGCGGCGGTGCCCATAATCAGCACGGGCAGTGCCTTGCCTTCGGCATAGATTGCGGTGGCGATGACGATGAACAGCGTCACCGCCCAGCTGGCCGCTACGAGGATCCGCATTCCGCGCTGGCGCAGGAGCGTCACCTCGGGCGGGGTCATCCGCGGCCCCTTTCCGCGCCGCACCAGCTGGCCGGTGCGGCGATGACAAGAACGCCGCGTGCCAGCATCGGCCAGAGGATCAGGTCGCGCTGCGCATCAACGATCAGGATGTTGGCCCGAGGCCCCCGTGCGAGCAGCCTGGCGCCGCGCTCAATCGCCGGATTTGCCAGCTTGCCGGCGTCGCTGCCGTCGAGCGCGATCAGCGCCATCGGGCCCTGTGCGCCCGGCGCGAAAGAGATGCCAAGCAGGCTTGCCACAACCACTCCGAGCTGGAGCAGAGGCAAGGAGACGCGAGAGAGAGGAAGCCGCGCGATCACGCGGCCCTTCTATCAGGCATATCTTATTGAGCGGTAAACCGTGCGTAGCGGGCGGTAAACCGTTCGCGGATCAGCCGATCAACGGACGCGCGGACCGCCATAGGGCATGGGCGGCGGTGGGCGGCGATCGCGGCGCGGCAGCTGTGCCTGATAGGCATGGCCGCAATGCGCGACGCAATAGGGGAAGCCCGGATTCACCTTGTCGCCGCAGAAATGGAAGTCAGGTTCGCCGGGATGGCCGAGCGGCCATTTGCAGATCTTGTCGTTGAGATCGAGCAGGCTGGTCTTGCCTTCGATCTCCTTGCTCGGCTTGGCGGGAACCAGACGGCGCGGCGGGGCAGGCGCGCTCGGAGGCGTCTGCTCGCCCGGGTTCTGGCGGATGAAGCCGCCGGGGCCGACCGAACGCAGAACCGGGGCGTCGGCCGCAGGCCGGGGCGCGGCAGGCTGCACGGACGCAGCCGGCTCAGCCTCGCGCGGTTCGGGCGCGGGGGCGGGTACGGGCTTGGGCGCGGGAGCCGGTCGCGGCGCAGGTGCGGCCTCCGCGACGGGCGCAGCGGCCTTCGCCTCGGGTGCGTTGGGCTTCACGGGCGAGGGGCGCGAGGCGAGGCCAAGGCGATGCGCCTTGCCGATCACGGCATTGCGGCTCACGCCGCCCAGTTCCTCGGCGATCTGGGTGGCGGTCAGGCCGCTGTCCCACATCTTGCGCAGCGTCTCGATCCGTTCGTCGGTCCAGCTCATTCAAACGTCCTTCATCATCCCCGTTGCGGGGGGCAGCGGGAGCCATTACCCGGCCTAACCATGACCGAACAACCCCAGTCGCATGAAACCATCATCGCCGCCCCCGGCGTTCCGGTGATTCGCAACGTCAATTGGGGAGGGCTTTGGACGCTATATGTGAAGGAGGTGCGCCGTTTCTTCAAGGTGCAGCTCCAGACCATCTGGGCGCCGGCGGTCACGACGCTGCTGTTTCTGGTGGTTTTCACCGTCGCATTGGGCGGCGGCGGGCGTACCGTCGTGCTCGATGGCAAGTCGATTCACTTCGCCGATTTCATCGCGCCGGGGCTGATCGTGATGGGGATGCTCCAGAACGCTTTCGCCAATGCCAGCTTCTCGCTGCTCGTCGGCAAGATCCAGGGGACGATCGTCGATTATCTGATGCCCCCGCTGTCGACCGGGGAACTGCTCGCGGCGCTGTGCGCGGGCGCCGTTACCCGTGCCTTCTGCGTCGGCGCGACCGTGTGGCTGGCAATGGCGTTGTGGCCGGGGGTGAGCGTCACCCCGCATCATCTGTGGGCGATCCTGTGGTTCGGTTTTCTCGGCGCGCTGTTCCTGTCGCTGCTCGGCGTGATGACGTCGATCTGGGCGGAGAAGTTCGACCATGCCGCCGCAGTGACCAATTTTGTCGTCGCGCCGCTCGCGCTGCTGTCTGGAACCTTCTACTCGGTCGACAAGCTGGCGCCGACCTTTCAGGCAATCAGCCACGCGAACCCGTTCTTCTACATCATCTCGGGCTTCCGCTACGGTTTCCTCGGCGTCGCGGATTCACCGATCGCGCTGGGCAGCGCGGTGATCCTGGGGCTTGATATTCTGCTCGCTCTTGCCTGCTATGCGCTGCTCCGTTCGGGGTGGAAGACGCGGAGCTGATATGCAGATACCAGAAATCGCAGTCGGAGCGATCGTCGCCGCCTGTATCGCTGGTTTCCTGTCGTTTCTCGGGCTGGTGGCAGCGAAGGAGCATCGAACGTCTGAATTTCGCCAGGCCTGGATCGACGCTGCGCGAGAGGATGTCGCGCTATTGATCGGTGCCTGCCATGCGATTCTGGATGAGTATCGCGTCAGGGATACGGACCTGACCAAAGCCTGGCTGAGCCTTCGATCTGATCTTCTGACAGCCAATGTCGCCTGGGCTCGATTGCGGATGCGATTGAATCCGGACGAAACCGAATCTCAGCTGGTCAT
Organism: Sphingomonas sp. GW821-FHT03E12; assembly: GCF_059420685.1. Taxonomy (NCBI): domain Bacteria; kingdom Pseudomonadati; phylum Pseudomonadota; class Alphaproteobacteria; order Sphingomonadales; family Sphingomonadaceae; genus Sphingomonas; species Sphingomonas sp. GW821-FHT03E12. The sequence goes on along the minus strand of NZ_JBWKUF010000007.1, from coordinate 23,648 downwards.
CAAATTGGTCAGAGAGATCGAGGAGAGGCTCAATGATATGCCGGATCAGGATGATGAGCCGGCCATGGCCGAGTTGCGGCAGTTTGTGTTCAGTCATGTGGCCTTGCTCGCTGACGCTGCCGGAGTGGTCTTCAAGACGGAATGGAAGCGCGTCAAACGAGGTGAGCCGATTTTTCGGATATCTAAGTGGGTAGCGTTGATAGCTGGGGTGGGGGTGGCTGCGGGCCTTGGTGCACGGCTGATGATCTTGGGTTGAGATGCGCTCCCTAGGCCTGGCCTCCAACGTTGGAATGGGTTTGACCGGCCAGCGATGTTGACGCTTCACCCTGTCACCGAGTAAATGCGCGCTCCGGGCGGTCCGGTTGGGCCGCCTTTGTTGTTTCCGGAGCCCAACCCAGCTTTTCGAAGCGCCATTTCAAAGGAGGAGCAGTCCAATGTCGATCACCCCACTCATGCCCGTCTACCCGCGGTGTGAAGTGCGTCCGGTGCGAGGCGAGGGCTGCTACCTGATCGGCGAACGAGGGGAGCGATATCTGGATTTCGCTGCGGGGATCGCGGTGAATGCGCTGGGCCATGGCCATCCGCACGTCACCAAGGCGATCGCCGATCAGGCCGCGACGCTGATGCACGTCTCCAACCTCTACGGCTCGCCGCAGGGTGAGGCGCTTGCACAGCGCATCGTCGACAACAGCTTCGCTGACACGGTGTTCTTCACCAACTCCGGCGTCGAGGCGATCGAGTGCGCGATCAAGACCGCGCGCCGCTATCACTATGTCAACGGCAATCCGCAGCGGCACAAGCTGATCACGTTCAAGAATGCCTTCCACGGCCGTTCGATCGGTGCGATCAGCGCGACCGACCAGCCGAAGATGCGCGACGGGTTCGAGCCGCTGCTGCCGGGCTTCGACTATGTGAAGTTCAACGACCTCGAAGGCGCCTTGGCCAAGATCGACGGCGAGACCGCGGGTTTCCTTGTCGAGACGGTGCAGGGCGAGGGCGGTATGACCGCCGGCACGGTCGAGTTCATCCAGGGCCTGCGCAAGGCGTGCGACGAGCACGGCCTGTTGCTGATCCTGGACGAGATCCAGTGCGGCTATGGCCGTACCGGCAAGTTCTTCGCATATGAGCATTACGGCATCACGCCCGACATCATGACCGTGGCGAAGGGCATCGGGAACGGCTTCCCGCTCGGCGCCTGCCTAGCGACCGAGGAAGCGGCCAAGGGCATGGTCGCCGGCACGCATGGCTCGACCTATGGCGGCAACCCGCTCGCCATGGCCGCCGGGCAGGCGGTGCTCGACGTGATGCTCGAGCCGGGCTTCTTCGAGCATGTCGAGCAGATGGGCGAGCGTCTGCGCGCGGGGTTCGAACAGCTCATCCCGAACCACGATCAGCTGTTCGATGAGATCCGCGGCAAGGGGCTGATGCTGGGCATCAAGCTCAAGGAGCCGGCGGTGGCACGCGATTTCGTGGCGCATCTGCGCGACAATCACGGGCTGCTGACCGTCGCCGCGGGCGAGAACGTGTTCCGCGTCCTTCCGCCGCTGGTGATCGAGGACAGCCATATCGCCGAGTGCATCGAGAAGCTGAGCGCCGGCGCGCGCAGCTATGTGCCGCCCAGCGACGATTGATCCTTCCCGCCGGTGCTGCTGCGCGGCGCCGGCGGTGACGGGGGAGCTTTCACATGACCTATCGTAATTTCCTTTCGCTTTCCGACGCGGGGCCGGATGGCGTTGCCGCGATGCTGGCCGACGCGATCGACCGCAAACGCGCGCGTGCGGGCTTGCCCAAGGGGGCGGTCGATGCCGATGCCCCGCTTGCCGGGCACACGCTCGCCATGGTGTTCGAGAAGAACTCGACCCGCACCCGCGTCAGCTTCGAGATGGCGATCCGCCAGCTCGGCGGCAGTGCGGTGGTGCTCGACGCCGCAACCAGCCAGCTCGGCCGTGGCGAGACGGTGGCGGACACCGCGCGCGTCCTCTCGGGCTATTGCGACGCGATCATGGTCCGCACCGACGACCACGCCAAGCTGCTCGAAATGGCGCAATATGCCACGGTGCCGGTCATCAACGGCCTGACCGACGACAGCCATCCCTGCCAGATCATGGCCGATCTCCAGACGATCCTGGAGAGCGGCAAGGCGCTGCCCGGCCTCAAGGTCGCGTGGCTGGGTGACGGCAACAATGTCCTCGCCTCGATCGTCGAGGCGGCGGGAATGATGCATTTCGATGTGATCGCCGCCTGTCCGCAGAGCTTCGCGCTTCCCGAGGAGGCGATGGCGCTGGGCAAGGGGCGTGCGCGCACCGTCAACGATCCGGCCGAGGCGGTAGCGGGCGCCGATGTCATCGTCACCGACACCTGGATTTCGATGGGCCAGGCGCATGCGGACGTGAAGCTCGCCGCGCTTGCGCCCTATCAGGTGACCGAGGCGCTGATGGCGCAGGCCAAGCCCGACGCGAAGTTCCTCCACTGCCTGCCCGCGCACCGCGGCGAGGAAGTGACCGACGCCGTGATCGACGGGCCGCAGTCGCTGATCTGGCCGGAGGCGGAGAACCGTCTTCATGCCCAGAAGGCGGTGCTGCGCTGGTGCTTCGGCCAGATCGGCTGAAGCCGGCGGTGAGTTGAAGCGGGGCTGCGGCTCCCCATATTTCGGCGAAACCTGACAATCCATTCGCTTCCTGACCCGGGATCGGCAACGGTCCCGGGTCAGGCATGAATGGTGGAGACACGATATGACGACGCCCGCCACCGATCTCGACCGTACGGTCAATTTCACGATCCCGGCCCGCCATGCGCGCGGCCGTGTCGCACGGCTGGGTCCGGTGCTCGACCGGATCCTCGCGGCGCATGCCTATCCCGCGCCGATCGAACGGGTGCTCGCCGAGGCGTTGACGCTGACGGCCTTGCTCGGCTCGACGCTCAAGGATTCGGGTGGGCAACTGACGCTGCAAGCGCAGACGCCGGCAGAGCGGGGCGGCGGCATCATCCGCCTGCTGGTCTGCGACTATAAGGGCGGTGAATTGCGCGGCTATGTGCAGTTCGATGAAGCGCGGTTGGCCGAACTGGGCGAGAATCCGTCGCTCTACGCGCTGTTCAACCAGGGCTATCTCGCGGTCACCTTCGACCAGGCGGCGACGGGCGAACGCTATCAGGGCATCGTTCCGCTCGACGGCGGGTCGCTGGCCGAGGCGGCGGAGAATTATTTCGACCAGTCCGAGCAGATTCCGACGCTGGTGCGGCTTGGTGTCGGCCATGACGCGCAGGGCAAGTGCATCGCGGGCGGCTTGTTCCTCCAGCATCTTCCCGAAGGGGAGGAGGGCGGCGAGCGGCTGCACGCGCGCGAGGCGCATGCCGAATGGGAGCATGTCGAAGCGCTGGGATCGACCATGGGCGCGGATGAACTGGCCGACGCGTCGATCCCGCTCGAGAATCTCGTCTGGCGCCTGTTCAACGAGGAAGAGGAAGTGCGCGTGCAGGGCGGGGTCGATCTCGTCCGCGGCTGTCGTTGCGACACTGCCTATATCGAATCGGTGCTGGCCAAGTTCAGCCCGGAGGATCGGGCGGAGATGGCCGAGGATGGCGTAATCACGGTCGATTGCGCCTTTTGCGCGCAGAAATTCCCGATCGCGGTCGGCGCCGCCTGACTGCAGCCGCAATTGGCGGTCTAATTGTCAGCCGATTGAAAGCCGAATCGTGTTAATGGAGCGGTGAAATGAGCAGAATCGCCATCATTGCCACCGCCCTTGCCCTCTCGATCGGGGGCGGCGGCTATGCGCTGGCCCAGTCCGGTACCCTCTCTGCCCTCGCCCAGATCGAGCGCGGCGAGTGGACGCTGCGCGCCTCCGACGGAAGCACGCGTGCGATCTGCGTCACCGATCCGCGCGTGCTGCTCCAGCTGCGCGACCGCTCGGCCGGCTGCACCAACTTCGTGGTCGAGAACGGACCGAATGGCGGCCGCATCACCTTCAGCTGTCCGACGGGCAAGACCGACACGCGCCTCACGGTGGAAACGCCGCGCCTGGTGCGGATCGAGACCCAGGGAATCAGCCGGGGCCTGCCCTTCACCGAGGAGTATGAAGGCCGCCGCACCGGTGCCTGCCGCTGACCCGGGTTTCTGCCCCGGCCTTGCCGCGCTGCGGCAAAGCCGGTAGCCGAAGACGATGACCGACAGCAAAATTGCCGTCGCCCTTGTTTCGGGCGGCCTCGACTCGTTCGTTTCCGCCGCGCATGCCCGCGCGGACGGCTATCGCCTGCTTGCGCTTTCGGTCGACTATAATCAGCGGCACCATGTCGAGCTCGCGGCCGCGCGCCGCATCGCGCACGCGCTGGGCGCCGAGCGCCATGTCGTTCTCCCGCTCGATCTGTCACAGTTCGGCGGTTCGGCGCTGACTGCGGATATCGATGTGCCGAAGGACGGGGTGGGGGACGAAATCCCCGTGACCTATGTCCCGGCGCGCAACACCATCTTCCTCAGTCTTGCGCTTGGCTGGGCCGAGGCGGCGGGCGCCCGCGACCTCTATATCGGCGTCAACGCACTCGACTATTCGGGCTATCCCGATTGCCGGCCGGAGTTCATCGAAGGGTTCGAGAAGCTCGCCGAGCTTGCGACCAAAGCGGGGGTAGAGGGCGCGCCGTTCCGCATCCGCGCCCCGCTTCAGTTCATGAGCAAGGCGGACATCGTCCGTGAAGGCATGCGCCTTGGCCTCGACCTCGGCCTCAGCTGGTCGTGCTACGATCCGGCGCCCGGCGGGCTGCATTGCGGGCTGTGCGACAGCTGCCGGCTGCGGTCCAAGGGGTTCGAGGAAGCGGGCGTGCCCGATCCCACACGTTACGCCGAAACGGCCGGATAGGCGGGGCGATGAGCTACGCGGTCAAGGAAATGTTCCTCACCTTGCAGGGTGAGGGGGTGAATGCCGGCGCGCGCGCGGTGTTCGTGCGCTTTGCCGGGTGCAATCTCTGGTCGGGCCGCGAGCAGGATCGCGCCGCGGCGGTGTGCAAATTCTGCGACACCGATTTCGTAGGCACTGACGGGTTGGGCGGTGGCAAGTTCGCGGATGCGGATGCGCTGGCCGCAGCGGTCGAGGGGTTCTGGGGACCGGGCAGCGAGCGCCGCTTCGTCGTGCTGACCGGCGGCGAGCCGATGCTCCAGGTCGACGACGCGCTGGTCGATGCGCTCCACGCGCGTGGTTTCCGCATCGCGATCGAGAGCAACGGTACCTTGCCCGCGCATCCGGGCATCGACTGGGTCTGCATCAGTCCCAAGGCCGGGAGCGAGGTCGTCCAGCGCAGCGGGGACGAACTCAAGCTGGTCTGGCCACAGGCGGGCACCGATGTCGGGACTCTGGAGGCATGGGATTTCGCCCATTTCCTCGTCCAGCCGATGGATGACGCGAACGCCGTCGCCAATGTACAGGCGGCGGTCAATTTCGCGCTGGAGAGGCCGAAATGGCGTCTGACGCTTCAGGCGCACAAGGCGCTGGGACTGCGCTGATCCAGACGTTCCGGGGGCTCCCGAAGCAGCCCCCGATATCCCTACCGCCTCGGCAGGCAGCGCGAGGGCGAGTAGACGTTCTTGCGCCAGCATTTCTCGTTGCCGAACATCGGAATCTGCGCCGCCACCGGGACATGGGCATAGTAGATACCGGGGAACTGCTGCTCGCCCCATTTGGTCAGGCTGTTGCGCAGCTCGCGCAGGCGCAGCGCCGCGACTTCACCGACCTGTCCGCGCGGTGCGAAGACGACCTGATGCGAGACGTCGTCGGCGGCGGCGCAGAAGGTGAGCTGGGCATGGACCGCCGAGAAGCTCGAATAGACCCGGGTGCCATATTGATCGAGCGCCAGCTGGCCCGCCTTGGGCGTCTTGTTCACGCGCATGAAGTATTTGGTCAGCGTCGCGTAGGAGCTGTTGAGCTCGGCTGAGTGGTCCTTGAGGATGGTGTTGTAGTTGGGCAGCGTCAGCAGCGTCTTGGCGAACTGGCACTGAAGCGCGGCGACGTTGAGCGCGGCGCGCAGGTTCCACACCATCGCGGCGCGCAACTCGACCGGTGTCGCGCCCGGCAGCTGCTGGGCGAGAACGCCCGGCTCATCGCCGTTGATGCGGGGGCCGGCGATGTCGGGTCCCTTGAAATAGAACTGGGCCGATGCGGGCGCCGCACCGAACAATGCCGCCGCGCCGGCGGCGGCGCATAGCAAACGCGAAACGAGCATCCTGACCCTCTTGAACGCGATACGAAAGATGCCCCCGGGTTACGGATTTTTTACCCTGTGCCCAAGCGCTTTTTGGCCGTTGAGATTGCGGCTGTCGTTGCGGTTGCGCAAGAAGCGGCGGAATTACAACGACTTGAATCGAATGGGCCGCCCGGTCTCCCAGGCGGCCCATGACTGAAAATTCGCCGGAGCGAACTTACATGCCGTTGCCCATGGTGGTGTTGCCCATGGTGTCGTTCGCCATGCCCGTGTCGTTGCCGGTGGCGCCATCGACCATGGTCATGTTGTCGCTGACAGTGCCGTCGAGCACCGGGTCGGTCGCGTTCACGTCCATGACCGCGGTGTTGTCAGCGGTGGTCTGGGTCTTCTCGCCGCAGGCCGACAGCAGCAGTGCGGCGCTGGCGATCATCGAACCGGCAACAGCCTTGGTGAAAAGTGCGCGCATTTATGAGGCTCCCTAGAAATGGATCGGGGCCGGCATTGCCGTCATTCCCCGGATCGCGGTGGACATTAACCGCTACGGCCTGTCCTCTCAACCCTGCTTCTCGGCGGCGCATGCACCGCCTACCGCATCGAGAAAGGCCGGGAACGCAAACGCCAGCGCTGCGTCAAAGGTTGCAGGCGCAATATCCTTGCCCAGCGCGGCGGCGCTGGTCACCGGGAATTCGGGCAGTCCGCACGGTACGATCCCGTTAAAGTCGTCGAGGTCCGGGTTCAGGTTGACCGCGAAGCCGTGCATCGTCACCCAGCGCCGGACGCGCACGCCGATCGCGCCGATCTTCGCCTCGCTCCCGCCGTCGCGCGTCCAGATGCCGATCCGGCCCTCGGCCCGGAACGCGTTGATCCCCAGTTCGCCGAGCGCTGCGATCACCCAGCCTTCAAGCGCGTGGACATAGCAGCGCACGTCCTTGTTGCGGCGGCTGAGGTCGAGCATCGCATAACCGATCCGCTGGCCCGGCCCGTGATAGGTATAGCGCCCGCCGCGTCCGGTCGCGAAGACCGGGAAGCGCGGGTCGATCAGCTCGGCCGGGTCGGCACTGGTGCCTGCGGTATAGACCGGCGGGTGTTCGAGCAGCCAGATCAGCTCGCCCGCCTGCCCTTGCTGGATCGCGGCGACGCGCGCTTCCATCGCCGCCAGCGCCTCCGGATAGGGCACGCGCCCGTCCGCGACGCGCCATTCGATACCGTTCCTTGTTTCCATCGCGCGCAGATGGCCCGCCATGCGCCACTTCGCAATGTCTGAAGTACGGCGGTGCCGCGTTCAGTTTGCTGAACAAGCTCTAGTGGCGCGTGCCGGTCCGATCGGCTAACGGTTCGCAACAAGGGGTGTGATATGGTCAGCATGGGTACCGTCTGGGATCGGACGGCGGAGTTTCTGAGCGACAATCTGGGGAGGCTCCTCCCGCTCGCGCTGGGCGCGATCTTCATACCCTCCGCGATCAGCGGAAGCCTGTCGGGCCTTCAGCAGACCGCGACCCCTGGTCTGGCAATGGGCCTGGGCCTCGCTTCGCTGGCGCTGGCGATCGTTACCTTCTGGGGGCAGCTCGCAATCACCGCGCTCGCGCTCGATCCCGCGATCGGCCGCGGCGCTGCGCGGACCGCGACAGCGCGCCTGCCTGCCGCGCTGCTCGTGACCGTCGTGCTGTTCCTGGTGCTGTTTCTGCTCGCCATCCCCGCGGGGATCATCCTGGCGGCGAGCGGCGCCGATCTGAGTGGCGGCGGTGCCGGCACGATGCCACAGATACCGGCCGCCGCTGCGCCCTGGCTCCTGCTCTATTTTCTGGTGTTGATCCCGGTCGCGATTTGGCTGGGTGCGCGCCTGCTGCTGATCGTGCCGGTGATCGTGGGTGAAAATGCGATGTTCGGCGCGATCCAGCGCAGCTGGACGCTGACACGCGGTGCGACGCTCCGGATCGTCGGCGTGTTGATCCTCTACGCTGTTGTGGCATGGGTTGCCTATCTTGCGGCGACCGCCGCGTTCGGCGCGATCATCACGCTGGTCGCCGGACGGGGAGAGGACGGACTGTCGATCGCCATGGTGTTGACCGGAATCGTCGGTGGCGCGGTCTCGACCGCCTTCACCGTACTGGGCGCTGCGTTTGTGGCGAAACTCTACCTTGCGCTGCGCACCGCCAGAGAGGCTGTCGCCGCGCAATGAGACTTTTGCTTGGCAGCGTTCTCGCTGACGCTGCGATCCTGTGGCGTGCGGAGCGCGATCTCGTCGTTCGCATCGCCGGGGTCTTCTATCTCCTTCCGTTCCTTGCGTTGGCGCTGCTGGCGAGCGGTCTGGAAATTCCCCAGGGCACGACCCCCGAACAGACGTTTGAGGCATTCAGCGCCTACTATCGCGCCAATCTGGCCTGGGTGTTTGCGCTTTCCGCCGCGCTGGAATTTGGCACGCTGGCGCTGTTGAATCTGTACCTGCAGCGCGGCTTTACGGTTCGCGAGACGCTGCAGGCGTCAGCGCTCCGCCTGCTGCCTTTCTTTCTGCTGGGCTATGCGAACAGCGCGATGATCCAACTCGCCGCCACGCTGTTCGTTATCCCGGGCCTCTATGTGTTCGGCCGCACCTGGATGATGGGAACGGCCTATGTTGCCGAACCCGAGCGGGGGTTGTTAGGTGCGATTGAGCGCGGTTTCCGGCTGAGCGCTGGCAATGGCTGGCGGCTCGCGCTGCTTGGCATGGGTACCATATTGGTCACCGGTGCCGCGACGCTGGCATTGCTGATCGTGACGCAGCTGTTGGTTGCGCTCTTCGGCGGCGCGGAATGGGCGCAGGCACTGTTCCTGCTGCCCGTGATGGCGGCGGCTGCAGCGGCCCACACCGCCTTCACCCTGATCCGGATCGCGGCCTATCGCCGGCTGGCGGGGTCCAGTAACGGAATGTGAGGCGCCGCTTCGCGCGGCAGATGGCCTGACAGGCGCGGATCGGGAAACGTCTCGACTGCGCGTGCGAAAGGCTCGAAGCCCGAGGCGCGATAGAAGCCGAGCGCCTTTGGGTGATCCAGCGTGCAGGTGTGCACCCAGACCCGCGTCACGTCCGGCCGCCAGGCGCGCATCAGCGCATGTGCCATCAGCCAGCGGCCATGCCCCTGGCCGGCCAGCTCGGGCACCAGCCCGACGAACGAAAGCTCGCAGATCGCCTTCTCGCGATAGTCGAGCTCAAGCAGCCCGATCTCGATCCCGCGGGGGTCGGCGACGGCGAAGATCTCGACGGCAGGATCGTGGATGATGCCGCTCAGCCGCGCCTCGTCCATGATCAGGCGCGAGAACCACAACCATGGCTCGCCGACACGGCGGAACAGTGCGCGGTACTTCTCGGGCGAAGGTTTTTCCCATTTCACCAGCCGCAGCGGCGAATCGGGCAGCGGCCGGAGGCGGGGTCGCTCCAGCATCTCGAGGCTGGTGACGATCGTCGCCACCTCGCCGGGCTTGACCGGAATCAGGCCCAACCCATCAACTCCACGTCGCGAGCGGCGGCAGGCTCATCAGGATCGCGTCGATATTGCCGCCGGTCTTGAGGCCGAACAGCGTGCCGCGATCATAGACCAGGTTGAACTCGGCATAGCGGCCGCGCCATTCGAGTTGCTGCGCCTTGTCCGCTTCGGTGAAAGGCGCCGCCATCCGCCGCCGCACGATCGCGGGAAAGATGTCGAGGAAGGCGCGGCCTACGTCCTGGGTGAAGGCGAAGTTCGCGTCCCATGCATCGCCTTCGCTGTCGAGGTGGTCGTAGAAGATGCCGCCGACACCGCGATGCACCTTGCGGTGCGGGATGTAGAAATAGTCGTCGGCCCATTTCTTGAAGCGCGGATAATGTTCCGGATCATGCGCGTCGCATGCTGCCTGCATCGCGGTGTGGAAGTCCGCGGTGTCGGCTTCATAGGGAATCGGCGGATTGAGGTCCGCGCCGCCGCCGAACCAGCGCTTGGTCGTGCACAGGAAGCGCGTGTTCATGTGCACCGCAGGGACGTGCGGGTTGGCCATGTGCGCGACCAGGCTGATGCCGGTGGCGAAGAAGCGCGGATCCTCGCCCGCGCCGTGGATGGTCTTGCCGAACTCGCCCTCGAACGTCCCGCCGACGGTGGAGACGTTGACGCCCACCTTCTCGAATACGCGGCCCTTCATCAGGCCCCGCACGCCGCCGCCGCCGGGCTCGCCCGACGGATCGGTGCGATCCCAGGGGAGGTATTGGAAGGCGGCATCCGATCCGGCCTCGCGCTCGATTGCCTCGAATTCGGCGCAGATCTGGTTGCGCAGGTCTTCGAACCAGGCGCGGGCAGTGGCTTGTTGATCGTCGAGGCTCAGCATGCGCGGCCCCTAGCCGATCGGTGCCGGGGAGGGCCAGTGGGCAGTTTGTCTCAGCCCCTCGGCCAGCACGATGCCGACCGAGACCGACAGATTCATCGACCGCAGCCCTGCAGCCATTGGAATCACCACCCGCGCATCGGCCCGCGCATGGACATGCTCGGGAACCCCTGCGCTCTCGCTGCCGAACAGCAGGATATCGTCCGGCGCAAAGGCGAAATCGTGCAGCGGGGTTGCGCCTCTTGTGGTCAGCAGCACGATTCGGCCCTGTGCCTGCTGTTCGAACGCGTTCCAATCGGCGTGGCGAGTGATCTCTACATGGTCGATATAGTCCATGCCCGCGCGCGCGACGCGCTTGTCGTCCCATGCGAATCCCATGGGTTCGATCAGATCGACCGGCGTGGCGAGGCACGCCCCGATCCGCAGGACGGCGCCGACATTTCCGGCGATATCGGGCTGGAACAGGGCCACGCGCATGCCCGCTCCGATAGGGCAGGGGCATGGCCAGCCGCAAGTCGGCGCAGCGCGGGGCAAAAAGGCGGTTGGCAAAAGCGGCATGTGCCGTCTATCAGGCCCGCCAGCCACCGGGGGACGCCGGAGGGCTTGGCGTAGCGTTCGCGCGGTGCGCCGCATCCGGTGACCGAAGTCGCGCAAAGCGTCTCGGTGAATTTTTGAAGTGCAAGGGCTGATGCATGGCAACGCATGATGATGCTGTTACCCAGGACGGAGCGATCGACGCGCCGGCCGATCCCCGCCGCCGCGATTATCTCGCGATCGGTGCGGTCGCCTGGGCGGGTGTGGGCGCTGGCGTTGTTGCGCTGCCGCTGATCAACCAGATGAGCCCGTCGGCCGACGTGCTCGCGCTGTCGACCACCGAGCTTGACGTCTCGGCGATCCAGCCTGGCCAGTCGGTCAAGGCGACCTTCCGCAAGCAGCCGCTGTTCGTGCGCAACCTGACGCAGAAGGAAATCGACGAGGCGAACGCCGTTCCGGTGTCCGATCTGCGCGATCCGCAGACGCTCGCGCAGCGGACCAAGGAAGGCAAGCAGAACTGGCTGATCACGCTGGGCGTGTGCACCCACCTCGGCTGCGTGCCGCTGGGTGCGGGCGAGGGCGAGAACAAGGGCCCGTTCGGCGGCTATTTCTGCCCGTGTCACGGTTCGGCCTATGACACTGCGGGTCGCATTCGTACCGGCCCCGCGCCGACGAACCTGCATGTTCCCGAGTATGAATTCATTTCCGACACCGCGATCCGGGTCGGCTGAGGGCTATTGGCATGAGCTTCCCATGGGCAAAGCAGTATGAGCCGAAGCATCCCGTGATGAAGTGGGTGGACGATCGTCTGCCGCTTCCGCGCTTCGTCTACAACGCCGTCGGCGCCGGCTATCCGGTTCCGCGCAACCTCAACTATTTCTGGAACTTCGGCGTTCTCGCCGGGATGTTCCTGGCGTTCCAGCTCGTCACCGGCATCGTGCTGGCGATGCATTATGCGGCGAACGCCGGCATCGCGTTTGACAGCGTCGAGCACATCATGCGCGACGTGAACGCTGGCTGGTTCCTCCGCTATGCGCACGCCAACGGCGCGTCGATGTTCCTGCTGGTGGTCTATATCCATATCGCCCGCGGCCTGTGGTACGGTTCGTACAAGGCGCCGCGCGAGATGGTATGGCTGCTCGGCGTCGTCATCTTCCTGCTGATGATGGCCACCGCGTTCATGGGCTATGTCCTTCCCTGGGGTCAGATGAGCTTCTGGGGAGCGCAGGTGATCACCGGCTTCTTCTCGGCGATCCCCGGCGTGGGCGAGACGATCCGCGTGTGGCTGCTCGGCGGCTTCGCGCCGGACAACGCCGCGCTGAACCGCTTCTTCTCGCTCCACTATCTGCTGCCGTTCGTGATCGTCGGTGTGGTCATTCTCCACATCTGGGCGCTGCACATTCCGGGTTCGTCGAACCCGACCGGCGTCGAGGTGAAGAGCGAGCAGGATACCGTGCCGTTCCACCCCTATTACACCGCCAAGGATGGCGTGGGCGTGGGCGTGGCGCTGCTGGTGTTCGCGGCGCTGATCTTCTTCGCGCCGAACCTGCTGGGCCACCCGGACAATTATGTCCCGGCCAACCCGCTCTCGACCCCGGCGCACATCGTGCCCGAATGGTACTTCCTGCCGTTCTACGCGATCCTCAAGTCGTTCACGATCGACTTCATCTTCCCGGCGAAGCTGTGGGGCGTGCTGGCGATGTTCGGTTCGATCCTGCTGCTGTTCTTCCTGCCGTGGCTCGACACCTCGCCGGTCCGTTCGGCCAACTATCGCCCGACCTACAAGTGGTTCCTGATCGTGCTGCTCGTGGACGTGCTGGTGCTGGGCTACATTGGCGGCGCGTCGCCGACGCCGGGCGTGATCCTGATCGGCCAGATCGCGACCGTCTATTACTTCCTGCACTTCCTCGTGATCCTGCCGATCGTGTCGGCGATGGAGCGTCCGCGTCCGCTGCCCAACTCGATCACCGAGGCGGTGCTTGGCGGTAAGGGTGGCACTGCGCAGACCGCGCTGGCTGCCGAATAAAAGGGGCTTGAGATAACATGGTTCGCATTGGCGGATTTATCGTCGGCGTCGGGTTTGTCTTTGCCCTTCTGCTCGGCATCTTCGACACGGTGTACAACTGGATCAAGGAGCCCCCGGCTGCGACCGCGGAGCACGAGTTCCACGCGCACCCGAAGAAGGTGGACTTCTCGTTCAACGGTGCGTTCGGCAAGTACGACAACCGTCAGCTCCAGCGCGGGCTTCAGGTGTACAAGGAAGTGTGCGCCGCCTGCCACTCGCTGCGGCTGGTGTCGTTCCGCGACCTCGAGGCGCTGGGCTATAGCGAAGGCCAGGTGAAGACCATCGCCAAGGGCTTCCAGGTCCCGTCGGTCAACCCGGAGACGGGTGAGCCGGCGACCCGTGACGGTGCACCCTATGACCGCTTCCCGCTGGTCTATGCGAACGACGTCGCCGCGCGCGCTGCCAACAACAACGCGATCCCGCCCGATCTCTCGCTGATGGCGAAGGCGCGTCACGACGGCAGCAACTATATCTATTCGCTGCTGACCGGCTATCAGGACCAGAAGGGCTACAAGAACGAGAAGGGCGAGGAACTGCTGAAGCACTTCCCCGATGCGAAGACCCCCGAGGGGCTTCACTTCAACCCCTATTTCGCGACGCTCAACCTGGCGATGGCGCAGCCGATCAAGGATGGTCAGGTGACCTATTCGGACGGCACGGCCGCGACTGCGGACAACTATGCGAAGGACGTCGCTGCGTTCCTGACCTGGACCGCCGAGCCGAAGATGGAAGCACGCAAGACCGCCGGTCTCGCGACGCTGGTCTTCCTCGTGATCTTCTGCTTCCTCGCCTATGGCGCCAAGAAGCAGATCTGGCGGAACGTGAAGGACTAAGGTCCACCGCCTGAAAAATCTCCAGCGGCCCGGGAAGCGATTCCCGGGCCGTTCGTTTGAAGGAGGCCGCAAGTGACCATCCTTGCCGACGATCTCGCCGCGCTGATCCGTACCATTCCCGACTTCCCCAAGCCCGGGATCATGTTCCGCGATATCACCACCCTGCTGCTCGATCCCGCTGGTCTTGGCCGCGCGGTCGAGGCGATCGTGGATGCCGTGGAGGGCCCGGTCGATCTGGTCGCGGGGATCGAGGCGCGGGGCTTCCTCTTCGCCTCGCCCGTGGCGCTGGCGCTTGGGGCAGGTGTGCTGCTGGTGCGCAAGGACGGCAAGCTGCCCGGTGCGACCATCGCCGAGGATTATGCGCTGGAGTACGGCACCGACCGTATTGCGATCCATGCCGACGCCTTCGCGCCCGGCGCGCGCGTGCTGCTGATTGACGACCTCATCGCCACCGGCGGTACCGCGCGTGCTGCGGTGCGCCTGCTGCGCAAGGCTGGAGCAGTCGTGACGCAGGCGGCGTTCGTGATTGACCTGCCCGAACTGGGCGGCGCCGATGTGCTGCGCGCGGAGGGGATTCACGTCACCACGCTCGTCGCGTTCGACGGCCACTAGGGCGCGCAGGGAACCGCACGGGCCTCTCCTCCGTTTCCAGACGGTTAAGGACGCTTTTACGCGTCCGTGGAGAGTGATCATGCGTATCCCGCGTATCTTCGCCGCCAGCCTGATCGGTGCGGCGGCGTTCGGGCTTTCCGCCTGCACCGACGGCTATGGCTATTCGGGCGTCTCGGTCGGTTACGGCAGCGGCGGCTATTATGACGACGGCTATTACGGCTACGCCGGAGGCTATGGCAGCCCGTATTGGGGCTGGTACGGCGACTATTACTACCCCGGCACCGGCTACTATGTGTACGACAGCTACCGCCGCCCGCATCGCTGGAACGACAGCCAGCGCCGCTATTGGGAGCAACGCCGCTATGGCTGGCGCGGAGACCGCAGCGCGATCCGCGACAATTGGCGCGCGTTCGGGCGCGACCGGCGGCAGGATGATCGCGCCTTCCGCCAGGACCGCTGGCAGGATCGCCAAGCCTATCGCGACGGCCGGATGACGCGCGAACAGTTCCGTGAGGAACGGCGCGACGATCAGCGCGACTATCGCCGCGAATACCGGAGGGACCGCGGTGACCTGCGGCGCGACAACCGCCAGGACCGGCGGCGCCCCCGTTAAGCGGGGCGGCGGGCGATCAGTCCGCGGGCGATGAAGCTCATCACCGGTTCGTCATGCTGGTTGAAGACGGTCATGCGCGCGCGGGTGCGGCCCATCTCGGGACGCTTCTCCATGAGCTCCTTCTCGAGCAGCTCGTTCTCGCAGCGCAGCGTGTCGCCGGGGAAGACCGGCTTGATCCAGCGCAGCTCGTCGATCCCGCCCGCGCCCAGGCTGGCGGAAGGGTTGGCCTTCATATGCTCGACGAACATCGACATGGTCATCGCACAGGTGTGCCAGCCGCTGGCCGCCAGCCGCCCGAAATGGGTCCTGGCCGCCGCCTCATCGGAGAGGTGAAAGGGCTGCGGATCATATTTCTCCGCGAAGGTCAGCACTTCCTCGCGTGTGACCTCGTACGAGCCGAAGCTCGCTCTGTCGCCGACCGTCAGGTCCTCGAAATACTTCATATAATCAGTTTCGCCTTGAAACTTGTTTTTGGCAAGAGGCATGTAAGACCACCCGTTGCGGCGGCGCTTTGTGGCGCCTAGCTTCGCCGCGATGCCGCCACCCGATCTCGCCGCCGGCCTTCGTACCCGCCTGATCGGGGTGGTGCGCCGCACCTTCAACGATCAGGACAAGGGCGAGAAACCGGTCCAGCGCAGCGACGACGCGCTGTTTCCGCGCGGCAGCGTCACTTGGCGCGTGCATGGCGATGTGACTACGATGATGGTCGGCGGGGTGGCCTCGCTGCTGCTGCAGATGCTGCACCCGGCGGTGCTGGCCGGGGTGTGGGACCATAGCGCGTTTCGCAAGGACATGCTCGGCCGCCTGCGCCGCACCGCGCGTTTCATCGCCGAAACCACCTATGCCGAGCGCAGTATCGCCGAAGCATCGATCGCCAAGGTGCGCGAGGTGCACGAGCGGGTCGCGGGCACATTGCCCGACGGCACACCCTATCGTGCCGACGACCCCGACCTGCTGGCATGGGTGCATGTTACCGAGATGTGGAGCTTCCTTGCCGCTTGGCAGCGCTACGGCGTCCCGATCACACGCGAGGAAGAGGACACCTACTTCGCCGAGACCGCACGCACTGCCGCAGCGCTCGGCACCGACCCGATCCCGCGCAGCAAGGCCGAGGCGGAGGCGCTGATCGCCGCGATGCGGCCGCAACTCGTGGTGGACGCCCGCACGCGCGAGGTGGCGCGCTTCGTGCTCGATCATCCGGCGCCGAACCTGGTCATCGCGCCGGCCCAGACCGCGATCTTCGCGGCGGCGGTCGACCTGTTGCCCGACTGGGCGCGTGAGATGCACGGCCTCAAGCGTCCGCCGGCAGCCCCGCTGGTGCGCGGATCGACGCTGGCGATCGCCAAGACGTTCAGATGGGCGTTCGGATAGGTGTGCATGATTCCACTTTGCCTATCTGGTTTGTAATTCTGCAGGATCATATCCTATTTGGATGATGTAGGAAAATGCGGCGTGCAACGGATTGAGTTGCCGGCGTTTTTCAGAGGCGGCAGGTCCGGACGCGGACGGTGAGGCGGCGTTTGGCGCGAGTCGTCACCGGTGAGCGCGGAAAGCGAAGTGGAACATGTCGCGTCCGATGTTGGTGAATCCGCCACGGCGCGTGTCCATGTTCCGGGCGGGAATGTCGCGAAAGTGGAAGCGGGCGGTCAGAGGCCGCGCGCTGCGGGTGGCGCTGAGCCCTCGACAAGCAGGAACGCGTCGGGCTTGAGTGCCGCCTTGAGGCGCTTCAGCGCTTTACCGGCCAGACGGTGCTCGGTGGAGCGCGCGCGCCCATTCCACCGGGCGTTCGGCCGAGCGGGAGATGCTGTCCTGTTTCGACGGTCGCTGCTAACCCGACATTCATTTCGTGGTCGCCACGATCGCATCGGCGGGAGACGGGCATGCGGCATCTGGTTCTGGGGGTGATCCTGATCGGGCTGGCAGGGGCGGCACCAGCCATGGCGGGGCAGACCCCGCTGAATCTCACGCCGGGCACCCAGACCGCCGCGGATGGCAGCGCCGTCCGGTATGAAGCGGGTGCGATCGAAGTTCCTGAAAACCGGGCCCGGCCCGGGAGCCGGCGGATCAAGGTCGGCGTGCTGCGGATCAAGGCCGTGCGGCCCAATGGCCAGCCGCCGATCTTCCTGCTCGTCGGCGGCCCCGGGGTTACCCTGCTCGATACGCTGACCGATCAGAGCCCGGCGGCGAAGCGTCGGCTGCGCAGCTGGCTGGATTATAGCGCGACCAATGATCTCGTGATCGTCGAGCAACGCGGTTACACGGTGCCGGGCGAGATGCTGGAGCTGCGCTACCCCGCAGCGGCGCTCGATCGGCCATCGCGGATCGAGGACGATGTCGCCGTGATGACGGGGCTGGCCCGCGGGGTCGCGGCCGCCAATCCGGGGCATGATCTTGCCGGCTATACGATCGCCGAATGCGCCGACGACGTCGATGCGGTTCGCCGTGCCTTTGGCTATGACCGCATCAGCCTGATGGGCGCGAGCTTCGGATCGCAATGGAGCTTCGCGGTGATGAAGCGCCACCCGGGCATCGTGGCGCGCGCATTGATCGCGTCGGCCGAGCCGCTCAACAACGGCTATGATATGCCCTCTCACGTTTTCGCGGTGCTACAGCGTGTCGCACATGAGGCCGAGCAGGATCCGGCGCTTCGGCCGTTCGTGCCCGAAGGCGGGCTGATCGCTGCGGCGCGGACGGTACGCGATCGCTTCGCCAAGGCGCCCGTTACCGTCGAGGTGCCGGGGGAGGGCAAGGTCGTCCTCGGCCTTGGCGATTTCCAGCAGGCGCTGTTCGCCCGTGTGATCGATGCGAGCCGGTGGCCTGCCTTCGTCATCGATCTCTATCATGGCCGCTACGCGGCCTGGGCGCGCGACGTGGCCGCGGAGCGCAAGGCAAGCACCACGGCGCTGATCGGTCCGCTGATCGACACCGCGACCGGGGCTACCGCCGCACGGGTGGCGCAGCTGCGCACCGACCCTGCGCGCGATATGCTCGGGGAATGGAACTTCGCGACCTATCTCGCCACCGCCGGGGCCTGGCCGACCTCCGATCTGGGCGACGGTTTTCGCCTGCCGGTGCGCGACGAGACGCCGGTTCTGTTCGTCCAGGGCGACTGGGACGCCAACACGCCGATGGAAAATCTGCTCGACCTGCTGCCCTGGTTTCCGAACGGCCGGGCCCTGATCGTCCATCGCGGTCAGCATAACGGGCCGATGCCGTTGCTGCGCGATCATCCGGCGGTTGCGGCGGCAGTGCTGCGGTTCCTGCGCGAGGGGAGCACAGAGGGGGTGCCGAGCCGCGTCGAGGCGGCGCCGGTCAGCTTCGCGCTGCCGGCGCAATAATTCGCCTCAGACGTTGAAGCGGAACAGCATCACGTCGCCGTCCTGGACGACATATTCCTTGCCCTCCGAGCGCAGCTTGCCGTTGTCGCGTGCGCCGGACTCGCCGTTGAACTTGACGTAGTCGTCGAAGGCGATGGTCTCGGCGCGGATGAAGCCGCGCTCGAAATCGGTGTGGATTTCGCCCGCCGCCTGCGGCGCCTTGGCGCCGACATGGGTGGTCCAGGCGCGCGCTTCCTTGGGGCCGACGGTGAAGAAGGTGAGGAGGTGGAGCAGGCTGTAGCCGGCGCGGATCACGCGGGCGAGGCCGGTCTCCTCAAGGCCCAGCTCGCCGAGGAACTCGCCGCGCTCGTCGGCGGGCATGGTGGCGATTTCGGCCTCGATTGCGGCCGAGACGACCACCGCTTCGGCGCCCTCGGCCTTGGCCTTTTCGAACACGCGCGCGGAGTAGGCGTTACCGTTGGCGGCGTCTTCCTCGTTGACGTTGCAGACGTACAGCACCGGCTTGGCGGTGATGAGCTGCGCCTGCTTGAGGACGCGCTCTTCCTCGATATCCTTCGGCTCGGTCAGCCGCGCGGGCTTGCCCTCGCGCAGCAGGTCGAGCGCCTGGCCGAGGACGCTGGCGGCGATCTTCGCCTCCTTGTCGCCCTGCGCGGCCTTTTTCTGGAGGTTGGGGACGCGCTTCTCGAGCGACTCAAGATCGGAAAGCATCAGCTCGGTCTCGACCGTCTCCGCGTCGGCGATCGGATCGACCTTGTTGTCGACATGCTGGATGTCGTCATTCTCGAAGCAGCGCAGGACATGGACGATCGCATCCACTTCGCGGATGTTGCCGAGGAACTGGTTGCCGAGGCCTTCGCCCTTGCTGGCGCCGCGGACGAGGCCGGCGATGTCGACGAAGCCGAGCTGGGTCTCGATGATCTTGGCCGAGCCGGCGATCCTGGCGAGCGAATCGAGGCGCGCGTCCGGCACCGCGACGTTGCCGACATTCGGCTCGATCGTGCAGAAGGGATAATTGGCCGCCTGCGCCGCCGCAGTCTCGGTCAGCGCGTTGAAGAGCGTCGATTTGCCGACATTCGGCAGGCCGACAATGCCGCAGCGAAAGCCCATGATCTGGTCCTGTAACTCGGGAAAGGCGCGCAGATAGGGCGGACGGCGGGAAAAGGCCAGAGCGCAAAATCCTCCCCTTCAGGGGAGGTGGCATCGCGTAGCGATGGCGGAGGGGCCGCCCCGCAGAGGGCGGTGGTTGCGGCAAGGTCTACCGCCGTCTTCGCGGCGGCCCCTCCACCACTCGTTGCGCGAGCGGTCCCCCTCCCCCAGCAAGCTGGGGGAGGATTTCAGGTCATCTCAGCGGCAGCGCACGTTGCCGCGGTCGATCTCGCGGCCCAGCAGCGCACCGCCCGAGCCGCCAAGCAGCACGCCGAGCAGGTCGCCATTGCCGATCGCGCCGCCGAGGATGCCGCCCAGCGCCGCGCCGACCACCAGACCGGTGGTGCCGTCGTTGCGGCGGCAATAATAGCGGTTGTCGCGGCCGCGATAGATCTGATCCTGACGGCTCAGACGCCGCTCGCGATAATTGCCCTGGCGGTAATTGTCGTACGGATCCCAGCGGCGGTCGCTGCGGTCGCCACGCCAGCGATAGTCGCGCTGACCGTCGCGGTTGCGATCCCGCCAGTTGCGGTCGCGATCCCGGTCGCGCCAGTCGCCGCGGCGCTCATTATATTCGCGGTCGCGGTCACGTTGGCGCTCTTCCCAGCTCTGCGCATGCGCGGTGCCCGTCAGGACGGGCGCGGCGAGCGGGACGGTGAGCGACAGCGCGAGAAATGCTGTCAGACCTTTGCGCATGGTGAATCTCCTGAAACCTAGGAGGTAGAATCGTATCACATGCGCAATGGTTCCCGAAACCGGGCCGGATCGATGCGATTCAGCGATAGTTGAAGCTGATGCTGATCCGTTCGGCCCTGGCGTTGCCCGCCACCACTTCGTGCCGCAGCCAGCTTTCCCACAGGAAGATGGTGCCGGGTGCGGGCTGCGCATAGACGAAGGTCTGGAGATCCTCGGGCGCGTCGGGCCGGCGCGGGGGAGCGGCCATCATCAGCGGCAGCCGCGGATCCTCGAGCTTCAGCGTACCGGCGCCCGGCGGAATATCGACATAGAGCGTGCCCGAGATGATGCTGTGCGGGTGGATATGCCCCGAATGGGTGCCGCCGGGCTTGAGGATGTTGACCCACAGGCTGTCGAGCTTGGGCTTGCGGGCAAGATCGAACGCGCATTCATCGGCGAACTTCGCGGCATGGCGGTTGAGATGGCGGACCAGATCGCCGAAGCGCGGGTCGCGCGCGGGCAGGTCGTCGAGCGAGGCATAGGAGGTGTAGCCGCGATAGCCATGCGCCTTCGACCATGCCTGGCCCGCGCGGTCCTGCTCTGCCAGATCGCGGCACGCGTCGCCGAGTTCGGCAAGCAGCGCGTCGTCGTTGAGCGCCGTTTCGGAGAAGCGCGTGGCGAAGAGAGTACGGATCGTCATGCCGCTTCGCACAGCACGCGCACGGGGTCTGCGCAAGCCGGGAGATGTTTACACCGATGTTGACACCCCGGCCCGAGACGGCAAACTCGCGGGCGCACAAGGAGAGGAAATTCATGAAGCGCATCGCAATTCTGGCGCCGCTGGCGCGCGTTGCCATTTTCGCGCCATTGGCGCTGGGTGCGCTGTCGGCCTGCGGCGACAATGGCGCCAAGGAAAAGGCTGCGGCCGAGGCGAGGGCCAAGTCGCAGGAAGCGCAGAAGGCGAAGCTGCTTGAAGACGCGCTGGCGCTCAACACGCGCTGCTTTGCCGCGGTGAAGTGGCAGCAGCGCCTGCTCGACAGCCCGGTACCGCGCTCGATCGCGGGCGGGGCGAAGCCGTTCCTCGATTATTATCGCACGATGATCGCCAACAAGCTGGGCGATCAGGTCATCCCGGCTGCGGACCCCAAGCCCGAATTGTCCAAGGCGAAACTCGACGCCTATCTCGACTGGGCGGCGAAGGATCAGGCCGCGAACATCTTCGAAAAGGGCGACCGCACCCAGAATTTCGCCACCGTCACCACCTGTGTGCAGAGCGCGGCCGAATTCGGCACCGGCACGATGGCGACGATCAGTCCCGCCGAACGGTTGGGCAAGATTCAGCAGCTTCGGCAGATCATGCAGGAAACGGGAAGCTGATTGCGGCCTTTCGTTTCCGGCTCCGTCACGCTACCGGAGAACGCACGCAACCCTTGCGGGCATGGCCCGTTCATCTGCGGTAAATGCGAAAACCGCCTTGCAGATGGGCAAGTAACAGGAGTCGAAGGATGATTCGCCGTTCCATTCTGATCGCCAGCACCGCCGTGGCGCTGACCGTCGCCGGGTGCGGTGGCGGCGATGATCCGACCCCGACCCCGTCGCCCTCGCCGAGCCCCTCGCCGAGTCCGTCGGCCTCGCCGACCTATTCGGCGCTCCCGCTTGCTGCGGCGGCCGAGGTGTTCACGGTCAGCGCCGCGACCAGCTACAGCGGTGACATTGCCGGGCCGGTGACGCTGCTTCCGGCGAACACTGCACCCTATTCGAACCGTGTGCGCTTCGCGCTTCAGAGCGCCATTACGTCGACGATGACGACCGAAGTCGTCGCGCGCGAGAATGCTGAGGAATCGCGTTTCTCCGGGCCTGACCTGGTGACCGCGCCTGCCGTGGGCGTGCAGGAATATGTGTTCCGCGAGAGCACGGCGCCGACGACGGCGGGTGCGTTCACCCAGATCGAGCTCTACAACAACACGATCGAGAATCCGGCGTCCACGACGACGCCGAAGGAAGCGTATCTGACGACGTACAAGCGCTCCAGCTATGCCAGCTGGTGGCGCGGCGACAGCACCGCCGGTGCGAAGCGGATCTCCTATGGCCTGTTCGGCTATCCGACCGTGTCCAGCGACATGCCGAACAGCGGCACTGCAACCTATACGGTCCAGGTCGTCGGCCGTGCCGTCGTCTCGCCTGCAGCCGGCGCCAGCTCGGTCGACAAGCTCACCGGCACCGCGACGCTGTCGATCAACTACGGGACCGGCCTCGTCACGCTGACGCTGAACCTCAACCGCGGCGGGACCGCATACGGCACCTTCACGGGCACCGGCGCGATCCCGGTGGGCGAAAACCAGTTCACCGGCAGCTTCGGCCCGGGCAGCACCGCAGGCGGTACCTTCCAGGGCATCGGCTATGGCTCGAAGGCCGAGGAAGTCGGCATCAGCTTCGCGATCACCCAGGATGGCGCTGCAAGCTCCAGCCGCGCGGTCGGCGTGCTGCTCGCCAAGAAGAACTGATCCGCCGCACAGGCGTGAAAATGAGAAGGCCGGGGTCATCCCCGGCCTTTTCTTTTTTGACTTGGAGGCGGCACCGGCCCGCTCCCCCACCCGGCCACCCATAGGATACTGGCATTGGGTGGCCGGGTGGGGGAGCCGGCCGGTGCCGAACCCTCAGGGGCTCTGGTGCAGCCGCAGGGCGATATCGCTCATGAAACGGGCGTCGTCGCCCTTGGCGAGCCATTCGGCCTCGCCCGCGATCGCGCCGAGCAGGTCGGAGAGGTCTTCGATCTCGGCCTTGGGATAGTTGCCGAGGACATAGCCGGTTACCCGGTCCTTGTGCCCCGGATGGCCGATGCCGATTCGCACGCGGCGGAAGTCCGCGCCGATATGCGCGATCGCGCTGCGGATGCCATTCTGCCCCGCCGCGCCGCCGCCGCGCTTCACCTTGACCTTGAAGGGGGCGAGGTCGAGCTCGTCGTGGAAGACGGTGACATCCTCGGGCGCGAGCTTGTAGAAATCGAGCGCGGCGCGGATCGCGCGTCCGCTTTCGTTCATGAAGGTCGCGGGCTTGAGCAGCAGGATCTTCTGCGTGCCCACGCGCCCTTCCTGCAGCCAGCCCTGGAACTTCTTCGCAGGCGGCGTGAAGCCATGCACTTCGCCGATCGCGTCGGCGGCCATGAAGCCGATATTGTGCCGGTTCATCGCATATTGCGGACCGGGGTTACCAAGGCCGACCCAGAGCTGCATCGTTGTTTGTCCGTTAGGCGGTGCCAGCCCGCTCCCCCACCCGGCCACCCATAGAATATACTGGCGTTGGGTGGCCGGGTGGGGGAG
>NZ_JBWKUF010000006.1:0-225035 GCF_059420685.1 Sphingomonas sp. GW821-FHT03E12 | reverse complement strand
ACCCGCTCCGGCAAGATCATGCGCCGCATCCTGCGCAAGATCGCCGAAGGCGACACCTCCTCCCTCGGCGATACCTCCACCCTCGCCGACCCCGCAGTCGTCGACGACCTCGTCGCCAACAGAGTGGGGTGAACCTTCGGGTTCTTGAAGGGGACATCACCCGGCTTGAGGTTGATGCCATCGTCAACGCCGCCAACAGCTCCTTGCTGGGTGGCGGCGGGGTCGATGGCGCGATCCATCGCGCGGCGGGGCCGGGACTATTGGAGGAGTGCCGCAAGCTTCGCGCGCTCGGTGGCTGCAAGACCGGTGATGCCAAGCTGACCCGGGGATATAATCTGCCCGCGCGGCATATCATCCACACCGTCGGCCCGGTCTGGCAGGGCGGGGAGAAGGGCGAGCCTGATCTCCTCGCCAGCTGCTATCGCCGCTGTTTCGAGATCGTGCGCGCGAACGCTATCCGCAGCATCGCCTTCCCGGCGATCAGCTGCGGCGTCTATCGCTATCCGGTCGATCAGGCGGTCGCGATCGCGGTGCGTGAGAGCCGCGTGGCGATTGCGGCTGATCCCGGCCTTGACGTGACCTTGGTGGCGTTCGGCGCCGGTATGCGCCGCATCTACGAAGAGGCGCTGGCCTGAAGACATGAAAAAGGGCGCGGGGAGTGATCCCCGCGCCCTTTTTTCGTTCGCCCGGCGATCAGGCCGGCTTGGTCTCGAGATCCGGACGCGTGCCTGCGCCCTGGTTCTCGGCCAGCTCGGCCTCGCCTGCCAGCGCCTCGTCCTTGAGCGTGTCGAGGTGCATCAGCTTCTTGATCAGCGGCGAGATGACCAGCACCGCGACGCCGAAGCCGATCGCGACCCAGCCCACCGTCGAATAGACGTCGAGCACCACAGCCTTGCCCGCGCCTGCGCCCGATGCGGCTTCCGAACCGGTCGCCGCGGCGATCAGGCCGGCGGCGAAGTTGCCGGTCGCCGAGGCGAAGAACCAGGTGCCCATGATCAGCGACGCCATGTGCGCCGGGGCCAGGCGGTTCATCGCGCTGAGGCCGACCGGCGACAGGCAGAGCTCGCCGGTGGTGTGCAGCAGATAGATGAGGAAGATGAAGATGACCGGGGTCAGGTTCTCCATCCCGGCCGCCTGAGCGCCCCAGACCAGGACGAGGAAGCCGAGGCCCAACTGCAGCATCGCGAGGCCGAACTTGGCTGGCGCCGACGGTTCCAGCTTGCGGCGGCCGAGCAGCGTCCATGCCGCGGCGAACAGCGGCGCGAGCAGCACGATGTACATCGCGTTGACCGACTGGAACATCGACGCGGGCACGTCCCAGCCCAGCAGGTTGCGATCGACATGGCGGTCGGTGAACAGGTTGAGCGACGACCCGGCCTGTTCGAACAGCGCCCAGAACAGGATCGAGCCGAGGATCAGGAACATCGCCGCGAAGATGCGGTCGCGATCTTCCGCAGGCAGCTTGACCACCGCGGTCAGCAGCACATAGCCGACCAGGAGGATGCCCGCGACCAGCAGCAGCCAGCCGACCACCGCCTGATACTGGATGAGCTGCCAGATGCCGACTACGGCGACGATGCCGACGAGGTAGAGCAGCCATTCGAGCTTGATGCCGACCACAGGCTGCTTGAGCGCGGCGGGGTCGGGTGCTTCGCCCTTGCCCATCAGCAGCGGCTTGCCCAGCACGAACACGATCAGGCCGAGCAGCATGCCCACGCCCGCCGCGCCGAAGCCGTAGCTCCAGCCATAGGTCTGGCCGAGATAGCCGCACGCCAGCGAGCCGAGGAACGCGCCGAGGTTAATGCCCATGTAGAAGATGGTGTAGGCGCCGTCGCGGCGCACATCGGTGCGCGGATAGAGCTGGCCCACGATCACCGAGATATTGGCTTTCAGGAAGCCCGAGCCGACGATGATGAAGCTCAAGGCCAGCCAGAAGATGCTGAGCGAGGCCGGATCCTGCCCGCCAGTGCCTTCAAAGCCCATCAGGAAATGGCCGAAGGTCAGCAGCACCGCGCCGTAGAGCACCGCCTTGCGTTGTCCCAGATAGCGGTCGGCGAGATAGCCGCCGAGCACCGGGGTGATGTAGACCAGCGCCGTATAGGCGCCGTAGATCACGCCCGACTTCTCATCCGAGAACAACCAGTGCTGCGTCAGATAGAAGATCAGCAGCGCGCGCATGCCGTAGTAGGAGAAGCGCTCCCACATCTCGGCGAAGAAGAGGATGAAAAGCCCGGCCGGATGGCCGAGGAAAGTTCGCTCGCCGCTTGGTGCGGCCGCGGGTGAGTGCGCCATCGGCACCTAGCTCCCTGACAGTTTTCTGAACCCATGTGGGTGGTGGCAGAGAGACTAGCGGCGAAACCCCGCAGATTGAAGCATGATTGTTACAAGGGAAACCGGGGTTGGAATCGCGCAGGAATTATCTGGCCCATTGCGAATCATTCGCAATGGGCCTTTGCGGCGCGCGGCGAAGGCGCTAACGGGCCGGCATGACCTTCAACGACCGCTCCACGCCGCTCTCTTTGCTTGCCACCCGCCGCTCCGCCAAGGCGCGCGACCTGATCGCACCGGGACCGGATGCCGGCGAGCTCGACCGGATTCTCCAGATCGCCGCGCGCACGCCGGACCACGGCAAGCTGGCTCCGTGGCGTTTCGTCGTGGTGCCCGCGGATCAGCGCGATGCGCTCGCCGCCGCGATCGTCGATGCCTATCGCGCCGAGAAGCCCGGGGCGGGGCGCCTGGAGATCGAGGCGATGGACCAGTTCGCGCGGCAGGCGCCGGCTTTGGTCGTCGTGCTCGCTTCACCCAAGGTCGAAAGCCATATCCCGCTTTGGGAACAGGAATTGTCGGTCGGCGCCGCGACGATGAACCTCAAACATGCCGTCCATGCGATGGGTTTCGCCGCCTGCTGGCTCACCGGCTGGGCAGCATTCAGCGACCGGGTGCGCGACCTGTTCGGCACGGCGCCCGAGCGAATCGCCGGCTTTGTGTTCATCGGCACGCCGGGCAAGCCGCTCGAGGAACGCCCCCGGCCGGACATGACGAAAACCGTGTCGATCTGGAACGGCGCCGTAGCATGCGGCGCCTGAAGCGGTATCGGACGAAACCTTCTTAGGAGTGGAACTTTCCGCTCCCATGCTGTATTAAGGCAGCATGACAGCGCTAGAGCATGAAGACAGCCCGGTTTATCTGAAGCTGCGTGCCAGCATCGCGACGGCGATCCTGCGCGGCGAATACCGGGCAGGGGACCAGTTGCCGTCGGTGCGCGCGCTCGCCGCCGAACACGGCGCCAACCCGCTGACCGTGGCCAAGGCCTATCAGAGTTTCCAGGACGACGGCTATGTCGAGGTGCGCCGCGGCGTCGGCATGTTCGTGCTGCCCGGTGCGGTCGAACGGCTCAAGGTCGCCGAGCGCGATCGCTTCCTGTCCAGCTACTGGCCCAAGGTGCGCGAGCATATCGCACTGCTCGGCCTCAATGCGCACGAATTGCTCGATCGCGAGATCGCCTGAACGTCAGACTGTGGTCTGAAAGCAGAGGCAATATCCGTCCGGATCGCTCAGCCAGAGCTGCCGCATGCCATAGGGCGCATCGCGCGGCGGTTGGATAGTAACGCCGGCATCGCGCAGATAGGCGTAGACCGCATCCGGGTCCGGGCAGCTGAAATAGAGGCCGGTATCGCCATGCATCGCCTGCCGGACCGGATCGCGTTCGGGCGGGCGCTCGCCCTCGTCATAGGCGGTGTTGAACATCAGGTGCGCACTGCCGCGGCGCAACCATGCCCAGTGGAAATAGCGGCCCTGCGGCGAATCGATCTCGGGCGAATGCTCGACAATCTCGAACCCCAGGAGGTCGCGATAGAAGGCGATCGCCTCGGGCATGTCGTGGACCTGGATCAGCGGCGTCATGTGATCGAGCTGAAGCGTCATATCGATCTCCATCAATTCTGGCTGAGAAGCCCCCGCCGGAGACGAATTTAGCACATCCGCCGTGGTCATTGCGTGCCTTCAACTCAATGCCCCGGGCGGCAACTGGCCGGGGCATCGGCGGTTCAGCGCCGATAGTCGGGCCTGCTGCCGTGCGCTGCAGCATCGCGCCAGCCGTCGTTCATCCGGTGCCGGCCGAGACCAACCGTATCGAACGCGTCGCTGCCGCCGCGCGCGGCGACCCCGAGCAGCGACAGAATCTGGTTGATCGGTCCGCCCCGATCGTTCTCCGGGCCCCATGCGACATGCCCGCCGGTGAACAATATGGCCCCCTGGCCGCCCTCTCCGCCGAAATACTGCGTCTCGACATAGGCGATCGATCCCAGGTCCGATTGCGCCGAGCACCACTGAATGAGCTCGGGCGTCAGATAGTCGAACGCCTCCCCGTCATCGGCATCGTCTGGCCGGTCGGCGTGGACCGCGCCGACCAGCGGGCCGAGGTTGCTCTGGTCCAGTGGCAGAAATCCCAGCCCTTCGTGCAATTCCGCCGGGGGGTTGAGTGCATGCGACGCCGCGATCTGCTCAAGCACCGCGCGCGCGGCGATGATGCCCGAGATCCAGTGCGTCACGCCGCGAAGGTCTCCGCATCCACTACGTAGAGCACCTCAGCGCTTGCCAGCGCCGCGGCCTTCAGTCCCATCGCCTCGGGCACGATCTGCTCGACATGGAAGCGCGCTGCGGCCTGCTTCATCGCGAGGAAGGCGGGGTCGCCCTCGGCGCCTGCCGCGATGCCACCCTGCTTCTCCATCAGCCAGCCGCATACTGCGACCGACAGCATCGTCAGGAATGGGTAGGAGCCTGCGAGACGGTCGTCGACCTCGCTTGCCAGCATGTGGCGGCCGACCTCTTCGCATGCGTCGATCAGCGCGATCAGGCCTGCATCCCCGGCCTCGCCGCGCATCTGTGCGGTCAGCGCGAACAACGTGCCGCCATTGTCCATGCTGAGCTTGCGGCCGACCAGATCGGCGGCCTGAATACCGTTGGTGCCTTCATAGATCGGGGTGATGCGCGCGTCGCGGAAATGCTGGGCGGCGCCGGTCTCCTCGATATAGCCCATGCCGCCATGGACCTGGACGCCAAGGCTGGCGACCTCGTTGCCGATGTCGGTGCCGTGCGCCTTGGCGAGCGGGGTGAGCAACTCGAGCCGCGCCTTCGCTGCTGCATCGCCCGCGTTCGCGCGATCGACCTGGCTCGCGGCGAGATAGACCAAAGCGCGCGCCGCCATCGTCTGCGCCTTCATGCGCAGCAGCATGCGGCGGACGTCGGGATGCTCGATGATTGCCACCGGTTCGCGCCCATGGCCCGCACGGGCGGACTGGACGCGCTCGCGGGCATAACCCACCGCGCGCTGGGTCGCGCGCTCGGCGACCTGCACGCCCTGCAGCCCGACATTGAGCCGCGCATTGTTCATCATCGTGAACATCGCGCGCATGCCGCCCAATTCCGGTCCGATCAGCTCGCCGACGCAATCGCCATTGTCGCCGAAGGAGAGGACACAGGTGGGGGAGGCGTGAAGCCCCATCTTGTGCTCGATCGAGACGACGCGGACATCGTTGAACTCGCTGGGGTTTCCATCTGCATCCAGCCGGTACTTCGGAACCAGGAACAGCGAGATGCCCTTGGTCCCCGGCGGTGCGTCGGGGGTGCGGGCAAGGACGAGGTGGACGATATTGTCCGCCATGTCGTGATCGCCGAAGCTGATGAAGATCTTGGTCCCGGTGATCGACCATTTGCCGTCGGCACGCGGCGTGGCGCGGCTCTTGAGCGCGCCGACATCGCTGCCCGCCTGTGGTTCGGTCAGGTTCATCGTGCCGGTCCATTCGCCAGTGGCGAGCCTGGGCAGCCACAGGTCCTGCTGTTGGGGCGTGCCGTGATGGACGAGCGATTCGATCGCGCCGACATTGAGCGTCGGGCACAGCGCAAAACCGGTGTTGGCGGTGCCCAGCGTCTCCAGTACCGCGGTCGCCAGCGTGAAGGGCAAGCCCTGGCCGCCAAAGGCTTCGGGCGAACCGATCGTGCCCCAGCCGCCCTCGACATAGGCCTTGTATGCCTCCGGATAGCCCGCGGGCATCTTCACACCCTCGGGCGTCCATTTGGCGCCGACAGTATCGCCCGCGCGGTCGAGCGGCGCCCATTCGCCGGCGGCAAAGGCGCCCGCGCCCTCCAGCACTGCATCGACAAGATCGGGGGTGGCGGCCTCGGACAGGTCCGAAATGCCGGCGACATGCTCAAGCACGAAACGCTGTTCTGCGGTGGCGGGGGTGAAGCTCATCGGTCCTCTCTTGCCGTCATTTTTGCGTCGCTATAGCCAGAGGGCATGTCCGTTCCAAATCCGCCTGTCGAGACCCTTACCTTACCCTACGGCGAGGCGGCGGTTGCGCGCGCCGCCGGGGTGATCGATGGGGGGGGATGCGTCGCGGTGCCGACCGAAACCGTCTATGGGCTCGCCGCCGATGCCACGAATCGCGATGCGGTGGCGGGAATCTACGCGGCCAAGGGCCGCCCGTCGTTCAACCCGCTGATCGTCCATGTTGCGGACCGGCAGGCGGCAGAGAAGATCGCGCTGTTCGATCGCGACGCCCGCGCGCTCGCCGATGCCTTCTGGCCGGGGCCGCTCACGCTCGTGCTGCCGCTGCGTCCAGAGGCCGAGATTGCGGGGATCGTGACGGCGGGGCTCGATACGGTCGCGATCCGCGTACCGCAGCATCGCGCGATGCAGGCGCTGCTCGCGGCCACCGGCAAGCCACTGGCCGCGCCTTCGGCCAATGCCAGCGGCACGATCAGCCCGACGCGCGCCGCGCATGTCGCCACGAGCCTGCATGGCCGCATCCCGCTGATCATCGACGATGGCCCCACCAGCGGCGGCATCGAATCGACCATCGTTGCGCTCGGCGGCAATCCGCGCCTGCTCCGCCCCGGCCCGATTCCGGCCGAGGCGATCGAGCGTGAGATTGGGCGCTGGCTTGCGGGCGGGAGCGAAGCGATCGAGGCGCCCGGACAGCTCGCCAGCCACTATGCGCCGGCCAAGCCCGTGCGGCTCGACGCGACCGAACGCTGCGCCGACGAATGGCTGATCGGGTTCGGTGCGGTCGCGGGCAACGACACGCTCTCCGCCTCCGGAAACCTGATCGAGGCGGCAGCGAATCTGTTCGATGCGCTTCACCGCGCGGACGATTCGGATTGCGCCGCGATCGCCGTTGCCCCCGTGCCGGACGAAGGGATCGGCATTGCGATCAACGATCGCCTCCGCCGCGCTGCGCACCGGTAAGGTCACGAATCTAGGCCTTTACACCCACGCAACGACCCCTAGTCTCCCGCTTGCCGCGTACTGGGCGAGTGTTCGAACACGAGAGTGGGAGAGACATGATGACCAATGTGCAACGGGGGCTGGCCGAACTGGTCGGCACATTCTGGCTGGTCTTTGGTGGCTGCGGCAGCGCGGTGCTGGCTGCGGCGTTTCCGGAAGTGGGGATCGGCTTGCTGGGCGTCAGCCTTGCGTTCGGCCTGACCGTGCTGACCATGGCCTTCGCGATCGGCCATATCTCGGGCTGCCATCTCAATCCGGCGGTGACCTTCGGCCTGTGGGCCGGCGGCCGTTTCGCGGCGAAGGATATCCCGCTCTACGTGATCGCGCAGGTGATCGGCGCGGTGATCGCGGCGTGGCTGCTCTACACCATCGCGAACGGCGCGCCGGGCGGCTATGACCTGGCAGGCGGGCTCGCTGCGAACGGCTTCGCCGATCACTCGCCCGGCAAGTTCAGCATGCATGCTGCGCTGACGATCGAGGTCGTGCTGACCTTCATGTTCATCTTCATCATCATGGGGGCGACCGACGGCCGCGCGCCGGCTGGCTTCGCACCGATCGCGATCGGCCTTGCGCTGACGCTGATCCACCTCATCTCGATCCCGGTCACGAATACATCGGTGAACCCGGCGCGGAGCACCGGACCGGCACTCATCGTCGGCGGATGGGCGATCCAGCAGCTCTGGCTGTTCTGGGTGGCGCCGATCGTCGGCGGTATCTTGGGCGGGATCGCCTACAAGACGCTCGCCGGCAAGCCGGAGTAGCGCGCTGTCCTGAACCGCTCATCCGTCGCCGCGGCACTGCCGCGGCGACGGATGAGCGGGGTCAGCCTCGTTTCCAGCCCCGCCGCAGATAGGGTGCGACATTGCTGCACAACGCCCGCCATTCGGCGTCGGTGACGGGCAGCAGCTTCCGTTCGATCGCGAAATATTCGGCCGGCGGGTGGATCGCTGGCCAGTCGCTCGCAAGGACGAAGCGGTCGAGGCCGATCTGGCGCATCGCCGCGACATAGGCGATCCGCATCTCCTCGACCGTCCGCGTATCGGCGGGGTCCCTGGGGGTTGGCGCCTTGGCAGGGTCGAACTGCGCGACGGCGGACAGGTCGATGACGAGATTGGCCGTCCCCGGCGCCTTGCGCGCGATCGCCGCGCCATAGATTGCGAGCGCGTCGAGCGTCGGCTGGTCGATCCCGCCATAGCCGCCGCCATGCGCGATCTGCACCGGCAGATCGCCTGCCTGCGACAGAACCCTGTCGACGAAGATGCCGATATTGGCGGCCGTGAAGGGCGCCGCACCGCGCAGATGGACGACCAGCGGCATCCGCGCCTTGCTCGCGGCGGCGAAAAAGGCTGCGAGCTGGCGGACCTGCTCCGCATTCGCCGGATCGAATCCGCTGTTCCCGAGGTGCAGCTTGACCCCCGACACGCCGCGCCGGCGCGCCCAGTAATCGAGTTCCTTCAGCGCATTGGGCTTGAACGGGTTGATGCCGACAAAGGCGAGGAGGCGTCCGCGCGAGGCGCGTGCGGCGTCGACATTGAATCGGTTCTCCGCCCGCATCCGCCTTGCCATCTCGTCGGGGGCGAGCGGCACGGCTGCAAAGCCGAACATATAGCCCATGGACAGGATGACGCCTTGCCGGACCTCGGCGCGGTCGAGTTCGCGCACCGCATCGGCGCCGCTGCGCACGGCGAAGAGATCGTCGGAAATCCCGTCAAAGGCGTTCGGCATCGCCGCCTTCATTTCGTGCAGCCAACTGGCGATCAGCTTGCTCTGGATGTGCATGTGGTGATCCGCCAGCGGTGCCGGGTCGGCGCGCTGCACTTCCTGCGCATGGACCGGGCCGGCAGCCAGCAGCACGGCGCTTGCGGCGGCCAGGATCATGCGTGCCGCTCCGATGCGGCGGCTGATGATGGTCATGACGTCCATTCCTTCATTTCCCCTCATGCCGGTCCGCATCAGAAGCGTGTGCTTGCGCTGATCCCGATCGTGCGCGGCTGCAGGACCGCGACCTGTGCCGGACCGCCTAGGAGTGAAAGCAGCGTGAGCGCGGACAATTGCCCGCGCTCGTCGAGCAGGTTTCGAACGAAGAACTGGGCATCGACCGGTCCGAAGCTGGCCCCGGCGCGCAGGTCGATCGTCGTATAATCGGGCAGCGCGTATTGGGGGAACGACGCGCTGCCGTTGAAGCTGGCGCGCCTGTCTGAAACGAAGCGCAGCGTCGCGCCGAGCGCGGGCCCGACCGGGCTGCTGGTAAGGCGATAATCGGCGTTGATCGCCGCAGTGAAGCGCGGAACATTGGGCAGACGCTCACCCTTTGCGGCACCCAGCGCAGCATCGGTCTCCGCGAGCCGCGCATTCTGATAGGCGAAGGCGCCGGAAACGGTGACGGCGGACGATGGACGCGCGGTCATCGACAGCTCAGCGCCGTCGATCCTTGCCTTGCCGGCGTTGGCGATGATCGTTCCGCCGGCGCGCGCGGTGATGACCTGGATGTTGCTCCAGTCGATATGATAGGCCGATGCATCGATCGCGAAGCTCCGGTCGCGCGTTTCGGCCTTGAAACCGGCCTCATAGCTTTTGAGGCTGTCGGATTCGAAGGTCGCCGGACCGGTCGGCAGCCCGGTCGCCGGGTCGTTTACGACGAAATTGGGTCCGCCGGGCCGATAACCGGTGGCATAGCGCAGATAGGCGGTCGCGCGGTCCCCGACCTTGTAGCGGGCATTGGCAAGCCAGGTGACGACATCGTCCTTGGATGCAAGCGCGGGAATGGTGGTGCCGAGCAACCCCGACCCGTCCTGCCGATAGCGCTGGCGGTTGGCCGCGTAGCGAAGACCGCCCGAGACGTCGAAGCGATCGCTGAGGTGCCAGGTCAGGTCGCCAAAGGCGGCATATTCCTCGTAGCGGGTCGGGATCGACAGGGTGGCGAGGTTGATCGCCGCTGGCTGCCCGGCCGGATCGCGGGATACCAGATGCTGCCGGTTGCCGCTCTTCTCATGGGTGTAGAAGCCGCCGATCGCCCACTCGATCGTGCGCTTGCCGGTCGAACCCAGCCGGACTTCCTGCGCGAACTTGTCGAGGTCGCGATTCTGGTCGATCGCGATGGCGCTGAACGGCAGGCCGATCGATCCGAACAGTGGCACATAATAAGCGGAAAGGTCGCTGCGATAACGGACCCGTGCGGTCTGATAGCTGGAGATGGAGGTCAGCGAGGCGCCGCCGAAATCATAGGTGATGGTGCCGGCGACAAGGCGGAATTGCTGGTCGAAGGGTTCGGCGTAGAGCCGCCGCTGGTCGAGTCCGCCATCGACCGGCTTTCCCGCCAGCGTGAAGTCGGCCATGCCCATGCCATCGCGCGCGACATTCTGAAGATAGCCGCTGATCCGGATCGAGAGTGTCTCGGCCGGGGTCAGCAGCAGGTCGAGCCGTCCGCCGTAGATGCGGGCACGATTGACCTCTTTCTGTCCCGGCGAAAGATTGTCGATATATCCGCCGTCGCGGGAATAGAAGCCCGATGCACGAAGGGCGGCCTTGTCGCGCGCGATCGGGATGTTGAGCGCGGCCGCGGCATTGTAACTGATCCCGCCATTGCGCGTGTCGCTGATGCTCGCCTGCGCCGCGCCGCCGAAATCGGCGAGGGAAGGGCGTTTGCTGACATATTTGATCAGCCCGCCCATCGTGCTCGCGCCATAGAGCGTGCCCTGCGGCCCGCGCAGCACTTCGATCCGCTCGACGTCGAACAGGCCGACATCAAGTGCGAGCGAGGCCGCATTGGCGAAGGCGCTGCTCGATCCATAGGGAATTTCATCGACATAGATGCCGACCGTCGGGCCGACGTCAGTACCGGTCGTGACGCCGCGCAGCGAGACTTGCGTCTGTCCGGCGCCTTGCGTGGTGAAGGTCAGTGCCGGCACCATGGTCGCGAAATCGCGGAACTGGGTGGCATTGACCTTGGCAAGATCGTCGGCCGACAGCGCGGTCACCGATTGCGGCGTGTCGAGCAGCCGTTCCTCGCGTTTCTGTGCGGTCACGACGACTTCGGCGGGTTCCGCCTCGTCCGCGCCGGTCTGCGCCATCGCCGCACCCGGAAGAAACGCGCCAATTGCACACCACGAAAGCCACAGCCGCTTCACCGCCATCCTATCTCTCCCCGCGATATCTCGTTCTCTGTTTATAAAAAACAATCATTCGTTTTTCATTGTGGCAAGCGCTTGTCAAGCAGCGATCGCGCGGCCAATGTGAATTAAAGAATGATCGATCTTTTTGAGAGTGAGCGATGCCCAAGCGCGATCCCGAACATATGCAGGCCCAGCGGGAGCGCATCATCCAGGCGACGTTGATCTGCATCTCGCGCAAGGGGGTCGAGGGAACGTCGATCGCCGATATCTGGAAGGAGGCAGGGCTGAGCGCCGGGGCGCTCTACGTTCATTTCAAGAACAAGAACGACCTCGTCACCCAATGCCTGCGCTACACCCGCAAGCCGGTGCACGAGGCACCCGCGACCTGGGACGATCTGAAGCAGCGGCTATTGGGGTTCGAGACCAGCATCGGCTGGGACGCGGCGACGATCGCACGCGTGCGCGTCCATCTCCACGCCGAATGCGTGAACCCCGGCGAACTGCATGACATCATGCGCCCGATCCTGGAGGAGCAGTTCGGCATTCTCGCGGGATGGATCGAACAGATCGCCGACCGCGGGCTGATCACGCTCAGGATGAACGCGCGTCAGACCGCGGCCGCCATCTCCGCGCAGATCGACGGGATGCTGTGGATCGCGCTCGCGAGCGACCGGCCGCTCGACGACAGCATCCCCGAAATCTCGCGGGCGCTGGACTGTTTCGTGTCGTTTCCGTCCGCGTAGCGGACAGTCTCAGGCCTTTGTGCTTTCCTTGATCCGGTTGGCAAAGCTCTTGCGCAGCTTGTTGAGCTTCGGCGGGATCACCGCCAGGCAATAGGGATTGCGCTGGCCTTCGCCCTCCCAATAATCCTGATGATAGCCCTCTGCCGGCCACCAGGTGTCGTTCGCCTCGATCGTGGTGACGATCGGCGCGGGCCATTCGCTCGCATTGCGTTCGATCCCGGCCTTTGCCGCTTCTTCCTGCTCGGGTGACTGGGGGAAGATGGCCGAGCGGTATTGCGTGCCGATGTCGTTGCCCTGGCGGTTTAGCTGGGTCGGATCATGCGTCGCGAAGAAGATGTCGAGCAGGTCGCCGTAGTTGATCTGCGCCGGATCGAACACGACCTTCAGCGCCTCGGCATGGCCGGTATCGCCACCGCACACCGCCTTGTAGGTCGGTTCGGGGACATGCCCGCCGATATAGCCGCTTTCGACCGACTCGACGCCGATCAGGTCCTTGAACACGGCTTCCACGCACCAGAAGCAGCCGCCCGCGAGAATTGCGGTTTCGGTGGTCATTCGCTTCAACTCCTTGCTAGGCCATGCAAGATAGGGTTGAGCGGGGCGTGTAACTAGAGGTGAGCTTTATGCGTGACGGCGCGGTGATGGTGACGGGTGGAGCGGGTTATATCGGCAGCCATGCGGTGCTGGCGCTGCTGGGCGCGGGATGGCGGGTCGTGGTGCTCGACAATCTTGTCACCGGATTCGACTGGGCGGTCGACCCGCGCGCGGCGCTCGTGGTCGCCAATGTCGCCGATGACGACAAGGTCCGTGCCGCGATCCGTGATCATGGGGTCACCGCCATCATGCATTTCGCGGGATCGATCGTCGTGCCGGAATCGGTCAGCGATCCACTCAAATACTATCGCAACAACACTGCCGCGAGCCGCAGCCTGATCGAAAGCGCGGTGAACGAGGGGGTGAAGCACTTCATCTTCTCATCCACTGCCGCGACCTACGGCATCCCCGAAGTGGTTCCGGTGCGCGAGGATTCGCCACAGCTGCCAATCAATCCGTACGGCATGTCGAAGCTGATGACCGAGCATATGTTGCGCGACGTTGCCGCGGCGCACCCGCTCAATTTCGCGGCACTGCGCTATTTCAACGTCGCGGGTGCCGATCCGCAGGGCCGCGCGGGCCAGAACACCGCCGGCGCGACGCACCTCATCAAGATCGCGGCCGAAGCGGCGACCGGAAAACGTGGCCATGTCAGCGTCTTCGGCACCGATTTCGCGACACGCGACGGTACCGGGGTGCGCGACTATATCCATGTCAGCGATCTCGCCGACGCACATGTCGATGCGCTTGACCTGCTCATCGCCGACCCGGGCAAGAGCCATTTCCTCAACGCCGGTTATGGCCGCGGCTATTCGGTGCTCGAAGTGCTCGACGCGGTGGACCGCGTGACCAACATGAAGATCGAGCGCCGCTTCGAAGGTCGCCGCGCGGGCGATTCGGACGAGCTGATCTCGGACAATCGCGCGATCCTTGCGGCGCTTCCCTGGCGCCCGAAGCATGACGATCTCGACCGCATCGTGAAGGACGCGCTCGCCTGGGAGCGGCACCTGGCCGAACGCAGGCCCGCATGATCGAGCTGTTCCTTTCCGCCTTCGCGACGCTGTTCGTCGTGATCGACCCGCCGGGCTGCGCGCCGATCTATGCGGGGCTGACCAAGGGCGCGACACTCGCCCAGCAGCGCAGCATGGCGATCCGCGCCGTGGTGATTGCCAGCGCGATCCTGCTGGTCTTCGCGCTGGTCGGAGAGGCACTGCTCAAGACGCTCGGCATCAGCCTCAATGCCTTCCGCATCGCGGGCGGGATCATGCTGTTCATCATCGCGCTCGAGATGGTGTTCGAGAAGCGGCAGGAACGCCGCGAGGACCGCGCAAACAAGATCATGGAAACGCCCGAGGTCGAGGATGTCTCGGTCTTCCCGATGGGCATGCCGATGATCGCAGGCCCCGGCTCGATCGCCACTGTCATGCTGCTCGTCTCGCGCAGCGACGGGGCAGGCGAGACCGCGGTGGTGTTCGCCGCGCTCGGGCTGGTGCTGGTCATCACCCTGATCGCGCTCCTCGCCGCCGGACCGCTGATGCGGCTGCTCGGCGCCAAGATCGAATCGGTCATCACCCGCCTGCTCGGCGTGCTGCTCTCGGCGCTGGCGATCCAGTTCGTGATCGACGGGATCAAGCGCAGCTTCGGGCTCTAGCGCCTATTTGTCGTAGCGGATGCGCCACAGCCGGTACGGCGCCTTTTCGGGCAGCTTTACCGGATCGAGCCAGACGGGCACCCTGCCCTTGGCAAGCTGGCCATAGAAGCCGTTCGGCGCGCGGCTGCGGTAGATGGTCGTCTCGGCCATGTTGGGGCAGACGAGCAGATACTGAGCGCCATAGCGTTTCGCGATGCCGCGGAACGCGTCCGGGCTGCCGGCAAAGGCGTGGTGCACGTCGAGGATCGCCCGCTCGTTGCGGTGATACGGCCCGGCGATGCCCTTGTGATGCGTCATCACGATCAGCCGCGGCCCAAGATCGACATGGGTGAACAGCGTCGAGGGCGGCAACGCACGATCGATCAGTGACATGCCCGCCGCACTCGCGCAGCGCGCATTGGCCCGCGCCACGACGCTGCGCGCCTTTTGCGGCTTGTCGACCTTCACATATTTGACGACGAACCCGGTGAAGAGGCCCGAGAGCAGCAGGAACGCGACGACCGCGCCGATGACGCGCACCGCCATGTACTTCTGGTTGAGGAACCAGGGCACCACCATCCACACCAAAGCCGTCGCACCGGGGATGGCGAGCAGCTGCGCCGCGGGCCCCGCGCGGACCTGCCAGAGCAGCATCGCCCCGGCGAAGGCGGTGAACAGTCCGATCGCGATCCAGCTGCTGAGCTGTGCCGCCGAGGTGCGGGCGCGCCATGCCGCCACGCCGGCGCCGATCAGTCCGATCACCGGCAGCACCGCGATCGGGAAGGCCATGGCGAAGCTGTGGCGATAGATCGGCCGCGCTTCGCGGACATTGCTCAGCCAGATGTCGTAGAGCTCGTCCGAAACGCCTTCGGGCCGCGACAGGCATTGCGGGAACAATCCGGCGAATCCGCCCGCGATCACCGCGCCGGCGACCGCGGCGAGGCCCAGCCGCGCAACCCGGTTCGCGGGATTGAGCAGGCTGATCGCGAACAGCAATACGCCCGCCGCAATCGTCACGGACAACCATACCGGGGTCAGCGCGTCGCAGCGCATCGCGTAGTTGGCGTTTGAGGCGAAGGCCGCGAAACCCACCGTGCTGCCGCCTGCCAGGGTCAGCGCATAGGCCTGCATGCGCCGTACCTCGCCGCCGTCCCACACCCAGCGCAGCGTCACGATCGCGCCGGCAATGGCGCAATAGGGGAGCAGCTCCAGCCCGATGGTCAGCGACGCGGCACTGGAAAGCCCCACGATCAGCCCGCCGCGCGCGCCTTTGGGGTCGGTGATCCCCGCCAGCGTCAGCGCAAGGCAGGCGAGCTGCCAGCCATGATGATCGATGCGCAACGGCATGAACATCACCATTGCCGCGCCGCAGCCGAGCAGGATGATCGTGGCGATCGGCCAGACGACCGGCGCGACCAGCCGCCGCACGGTTGCGCTCAGCGCCGCCGTCGTCACGGCAAGCGGCAGCAGCGGGGCGATGCCGCAAGCCAGCCGCTCGGCCATCGGCGTGCCCACGAACGGCTTGAACAACAGGATCAGCGCGGCCAGCGGCAGGTCCACCAGCCGCGACCAGTGGATGTCCAGTCCGCCTGGGGGGCTTAGGCGATACTGGCGCAGATCATACCAGCCCTGCCCGTCGAGCAGCGCACGGACCTGCATCAGCCGCATATTGTCATCGGTATCGCCGAGGCCCAGCGCGTTGATCTGCCCCCAGCGGTCCCACAGGAACCATGCGGCAATCAGCGCCCAGGCCAGCAGCGTCCAGCGCAGCCAGTGGACCGACAATTCCCGTTCAAGGTCAAAGTCCGAAAATCGCTTCGAGTCCAAAACCGCTTCCCCTTCGGAGCGAGCCGCTCTAATGGCCCCGCCGTTCGCCCTGACCCCGGACTTGATCCGGGGGAAGGGCTGTCCTTCTTCTTTCCATGGCAAAGAAGCAAGACAGGGCTTCGACAGGCTCAGCTCGAACGGATAGAGTCTTGGAAATTCGCGACAGCAAGGCAGGCGTGACGGCGATCATCCACAGAATAGGCGAATTGCAGCGTAGCGGGGTGCTGGGGCAGATCGTGCGCTTCGGTATCGTCGGCGTCGCTTCGACCGTGATCTATTCCGCCGTCTACCTGCCGCTCGTCTGGTGGGTGTTCCCCAATCTTGCGGTCGCGGCGGTGCCTTTCGCGTTCGCCGTCGCGGTGACCTGCGGCTTCTTCATGCACAGCGCCTGGAGCTTCAAGGGGCACGGCACGCGTGAGAATAGCGGGCGCCAGCACTTCAAATTCCTGATCGTCCAGGGTTTCGGGCTGCTGCTCAACGCGCTCTTCACCTGGCTGATCGCCGATCTGATGCACTATCCCGAATGGGTGCCGCTGATCCCGATCATGACTGTCACCCCCGTCGCGACTTTCGCGCTCAACCGGCAATGGGTATTCGGCTGAAATGGACCGTATCGTTTACGACCGCATGGCCGAGCATGATTCCACCCATTGGTGGTATGTGGCGCGCCGCGACATCCTCGCCGACTTCATCGCGCGTGAGGTGAACCCGCCCAAGGGCGCGCGCATCCTCGAAATCGGCTGCGGCACCGGCCACAACCTTCCGATGCTGGGTGCGTTTGGTGAGGTCGATGCGATCGAGATCGACCCCGCCGCGCGCGACATC
Source organism: Sphingomonas sp. GW821-FHT03E12 (assembly GCF_059420685.1). Taxonomy (NCBI): domain Bacteria; kingdom Pseudomonadati; phylum Pseudomonadota; class Alphaproteobacteria; order Sphingomonadales; family Sphingomonadaceae; genus Sphingomonas; species Sphingomonas sp. GW821-FHT03E12. The sequence continues at coordinate 208,016 of NZ_JBWKUF010000006.1, read as the reverse complement.
GCGAGCAAGCGTCTCGGCAAGGAAGTCGGCAGTTCGCCGCTTCCCGAGCTGACGGGTGTCGCCGACGGCCAGTATGACATGATCGCCGTGCTCGACGTGGTCGAGCATATCGAGGACGATGTCGCCGCGCTCGAAGCGATGGCGAAGCGGCTCAAGCCCGGCGGCACCATCCTGATCACCGTCCCCGCGCACCAGTGGATGTGGAGCGCACACGACGTGGTGAACCACCACAAGCGCCGTTACTCCAAGGCGACGCTGGTCGCCGCGCTCGAACGCGCTGGCCTCAAATGGCGCAAGCTCGGCTATTTCAACTCGCTGTTGTTCCCGGCGGCGGTCGCCGCGCGGCTCGCGGGCAAGCTCACCGGCAAGGACGACAGCGACGATTCGCCGCCTGCAAAGCCGCTCAATGCGATCTTCGAGAAGGTGTTCGGGCTCGAACGCCACCTTGTGGGCCGCGTGCCCCTGCCGCCCGGCCTATCGCTGATCGTGCTGGCTCAGCCCAAGGGGTAGTCCACTGTCCGAGAGGGGCAGCCAGTCGGCTGGCGACCCCATTGCGGACATTTGATTTTTCAGCAGAGCGACCTTGATGAACCAGTATCATTGGCCTGATCAGGAAGCTGTCGAGCTCCTCAACGCCATGCTGGGTCTTCCCATTTCCGGCAACGAGCAGGATTGGGAAATCGAGCTTGCCGACCCAACTCGCGTGGCTGAGTGGCTCGAAACTTTGCAGGCTGGAAATCTTGGATTGGAACTACGGTCTGCCCTCGCATTGCTCGTGTCACATTCATTGTTTGACCCGACAGCGCCCGAACTGACTTCTCGGACTTTATCTCAGCATTTTTGTGCCATTCTGCGTCTGGACCCTGACGTGCAGGCTCGACTGATTAGTTATTGGAGTAGGGGTGACTGGCTTACCGAAAGCCCCGAAGTACGACTGATGCTCGGGCAGTAAAAAGTCGATGAGCGTCCGCTTCCCACCATTAGCCGCCGTGCTTGCAATGTTGGAATTGGTTTGCTTGCATTGGCGGGCCGCGGGGCGGCCGCTCTTTGATTGCGTCGATCCGTTTGGTTCAATGGTCCCCGGAACCTCCGCCGGACAAGGGCGACAAAGTTGGCCGGATGAATCGCGTTCCGCGTAACTTCGTCAACTTCCGGGCGGTCTGCCGTCGGTCGGCAATTTCCGGAAGTCACCCAATTCCGGCCGTTCCCATTGATGTGCTCAGGACTCAGTTCGCCTCGGCGATCGCTACCAGTGCCGCGTCCATCGCCGGCGTCGCTGCGGTGCCCGACGGCACGTCATTGGCATAGGCGGCGAAGGTCAGCGTCTTGCCGCTCTTCGTCGTCATATAGCCCGCCAGCGCGTTGGTGGCGTTGATCGTCCCGGTCTTGGCGAAGATCCGGCCCTCCAGCACCGTGCCCTTGAACCGGCGCGCCAGTGTGCCGTCGACCCCGCCGACCGGCAGCGTCTCGCGCCATGCCGCGCCCCAGGGCTGGGCACCGATCCAGCCGAGCAGCTTGACCATTCCACGCGGGGCGATGCGGTTATAGGTCGACATGCCCGACCCGTCGGAAAAATCCCATGACGTGCGCGGAACGCCCGCCGCGGCGAACATCGCCTCGACCTGGACGTGCCCGTCGGCGACCGACCCGGTGCCCTTCACCAGTCCGACCCGGCGCAGCAGCAGCTCGGTGTGCAGGTTCTGGCTGACCTTGTTGATGACGCGCAGGTCCTCGCTCAGCGGCGGCGGGGTCAGCGTCGCAAGCGGGGCAGGGGGCGTCGCGCGCGGTGGCGGTGCGCCGTTGCGCTGGCGCGGGTCGTCGCTCGCGTCCGGCGTGCGGTACCGCGACTGGAGGGTGCCCGACACCTTGACCCCGCGCTCGCGCAGCAGCGCGGCGAGGCGCCAGACGGCATAGTGGGCAGGATCGTCGATCCCCATCCGGATCTTCTGCGGGACGGCGTCCGCGGCGATCGTGCCGGTCAGGCGGATCGTGCGGTCGAAGGGCAGGCGGTCGACATTGAGGTCGGTCTTGCCGCCCGCCGCCACAGTGACGGCGCGGTTGTCGATCGTGAGATAGCCGAGATGCGCGACACCCGGTGCTGCACCAGTCTTTCCGGGTGTTGCGGTGGCGATCAGCTCATTGTCGTCGAGCGTCAGTGCGGTGAGCGCGGTGCCATAGGGGCTCGGGATGTTGTTCCAGCTCATCCCCGAACTCCAGCGCTCGTCGGGGAACAGGGTCGCGTCGCCGGTGATGTTGTGCACGCGCTTCGTCTTCGCGGCGACCGCATCGGCAAGCTGCGCCAGGCAGTCGGTTGCGCAGTCCGCCGCGCTCGACAGCCGCGCGTCGCCGCGGCCGGTCAGCACCACGTCGCGCCCTTCCAGCCGGACGCTTGCTCCGCCGTCGCTATCGGGCCGGTCGATCCCCGGAAGCGTCATATAGGCCGCAGCGGTGGTGACGATCTTGGTGTTCGACGCCGGAATGAAGCGCTGGTCGGGATTGACCGCGACGATCTCGTGGCCCTGCGCATCGGTGACCACCAGGCCGAAGCGCGTGCCGGGCGCGGCCTTGGCAAGCTCGGTCTCGACACGGCTCTGAAGCGGCGCAACCTGCTCCGCGGCGAGCGGCGTCGCGGTGGCGAGCGCGAGAAGGGTGAGCGGGCGCTTCAAAGCAGCGTGGGCGGCTCGTCGGCGCCTTCGGCCACGCTCTGCGCGGGCTTGCGGCGGGGCGTCTTGTCCTGAAGGGCGCCCGGGGTGGCATCGATCTGCCCGGATCGGGCCGGGGCATGCGGCGACACGGTCACCTCACCCGAATCGGCGAAGCGATAGCCGAGCGAAGCATGGCCCTTCACCGGCCCGGCGACGTCCGCGACCAGATAGAGCGGGCGCCGCTTCGATTCGACATAGAGGCGGCCGAGATATTCGCCGATCATGCCCAGCACGAACATCTGCACTGCGCCCAGGAACACGACGACCAGCATCGTCGAGGTCCAGCCCTGCACCGCATTACCGAGCAGCCAGCCGATGACGATGTAGAGAAACAGCAGCGCCGACAGGCCGGTGAGCGCGAGACCGGCATGGCTGGCGAAGCGCAGCGGCGCGGTCGAGAAGCCGGTGACCGCGTCGAGCGCGAAGCGGATCATCTTGGCGAGCGGATATTTGGTCTCGCCTGCGTGCCGCTCATGCCGGTCATAGACGAAGGGCACCTGGCGGAAGCCGACCCAGGCGACCATCCCGCGGATGAAGCGCGCCTGTTCGGGCAGCGACAGGAACGCATCGAGCGCGCGGCGCGTCATCAGGCGGAAGTCGCCGGTGTCGAGCGGGATCGGCGTGTCGGTGATGCGGTCGAGCATGCGGTAGAAGAACGCCGCCGTGACCTTCTTGAAGAAAGTCTCGCCCTCGCGCTTGCGGCGCACGGCATAGACGACGTCGGCGCCCTGCTCGCGCATCGTCGCGCGCATCTCGGTCAGCAGTTCGGGCGGGTCCTGCAGGTCCGCGTCGATGATCAGGATTTCCTCGCCGGCGCACAGGTCGAGGCCCGCGGTGAGTGCAAGCTGGTGGCCGTGGTTGCGCGAGAGGTTGACCGCGACGAGGCGCGGATCGGCGGCCGACAGCCGCTGCATCACCGCCCAGCTGCCGTCGCGCGAGCCGTCATTGACCAGCACGATCTCGTAATCGTCGCCGACTGCGGCGCGTGCGGCGGCCGAGACCCGGCCGTGCAGCAGCTCGAGACAACCTTCTTCATTGTAACACGGTACGACGACCGAGAGCTTGGGACGTTGCATGACGAGCGGCTTTAGCGCGCCGCCCGCGAAACGTCATGCGCGATTTGCACACGATTTCGTCACCTCCACCTAATTGACAATGGTTCGCAACAAGCTTAGGCGCCAAGGCTAATGCGAGTCAGTCGCAATCAGTATATCCAAGGGGAAATCATGTACGGATCACGCAGCTTCCTTGCCGCCGGAGCCAGCCTGCTGGCACTCGCCGCGGTCCCGGCATTTGCCGAGGAAGCCGATACCGATGCGCGCGACACGGTCACCGTCACCGCGACGCGCTCGCCGCTGGCGACGCAGGATGCGCCTGCGACCGTCAGCGTGATCGGCGAGGAGCAGATCGCCGACGAGCTGGTGACCGACATCAAGGAACTGGTGCGGTTCGAGCCGGGCGTCAGCGTCAACCGTCAGCCGGCCCGCTTCGGTGCGGCGCTGGGCACGACCGGGCGTGCGGGCAATGAGGGCTTCAACATCCGCGGCATGGGCGGCAACCGCGTCCTGATCCAGGTCGATGGCGTGCGCGTGCCCGACGGGTTCACCTTCGGTGCGCAGGGCGTAGGGCGCGGCGACTATGTCGATCTCGGCCTGATCAAGTCGGTCGAGATCCTGCGCGGTCCGGCCTCGGCACTCTATGGCAGCGATGGTCTGGCGGGTGCGGTGAGCTTCATCACCGCCGATCCGAAGGACTTCCTGCGCGAGGGCGAGAGCTTCGGTGGCCGTGCCCGCGCCGCATATTCGTCCGCTGATAACGAGTTCAGCGAGACGCTGATCGTTGCCGGGCGCTCGGGGGATTGGTCGGCGATGGCTGCCTATACCCGCCGCGACTTCAACGAGTATGAGAATCACGGCAGCGTCGGCGGCACCGGTGCGGCGCGCACCAAGGCGAACCCGCAGGACGGGCGCTCGAATGCGGCGCTGGGCCGGATCGTCTATGAAAGCGGCGGCCACCGCTTCCGCCTGACCGGCGAATATCTCGACACCTACCTCTTCTCCGATATTCTGTCGGGGCATGCGACGCCGCCGCTGGCTGCGACCAGCGTCCTTAACCTCGACGCGACCGATACCGGGCATCGCTGGCGCGGCGCGTTCGACTGGACCTGGACCGGCAACGGCACGGTCGAACAGGCGCGGCTGACCGCCTATCTTCAGGATTCGGAAGATCGTCAGTTTACTGCGGAAGACCGCAACACCGCGGCCGACCGCACCCGGCTCAACACCTTCGAGAACCGTGTCTATGGCGCGGCGGGTGATGTGCGGATCAACTTCGGCTCGGCGGAGGCGCCGCAGCGCATCGTGCTGGGCGGCGACATCAGCGTCACCACCCAGAAGGGGCTGCGCAGCGGCACCGTGCCGACCCCGCCCGACGTCTTCCCGTCGCGCGCCTTCCCCGAGACCGATTACACGCTTGCTGGACTGTTTGCGGCCGGTGAGGTGACGCTGGGGCCGGTGACGCTGCATCCGGCGCTGCGTTTCGATCACTATAATCTGTCGCCGGACAAGGATCCGCTGCTTCCCAACTTCGCAGCGGCGAAGCAGGACGGCTCGCGCGTCTCGCCCAAGATCGGCGCGGTGGTGAAGCTGGGCGAGACGGTCCGCTTGTTCGCCAACTATGCGCAGGGCTTCAAGGCGCCCGAGCCGAGCCAGGTGAACCAGTTCTTCGAGAACCTCGCCTTCGGCTATACCTCGCGGCCCAATCCCAACCTCAAGCCCGAGACCAGCGAGGCGTTCGAGGCCGGTTTGCGCATCATCGGCAGCAACGTCCGGGTCGATCTGACCGCCTTCCATGTCGACTATGACGACTTCATCTCGCAGGAAAGCGTCGGCGGCGCTGGCACTGCGGCCAATCCCACGACCTTCCAGTTCATCAATATCGATCGCGCGCGGGTGAAGGGTGCCGAGGCGAGGTTCGAGGCGTGGAACGACGCAGGCTTCACCGGCCGCCTCGCCATTTCCTACGCCACCGGCGACGAGATCAGCCCGGCGGGCGTCAAGACGCCCTTGCTCTCGGTCGATCCGCTCAAGGTCGTCGCGGGCGTTGGCTGGCGCGATCCCGGCGGCCGTTTCGGTGGGCAGCTGATCGCGACCCACAGCGCGCAGAAGGAGGCACGCCGCGCCGGCGGCCAGTACACGCCGCCCGGTTTCACGACGCTCGACGTCACGGCGTTCGTAAAGATCGCGGACATGGTCACGCTGCGCGGCGGCCTCTTCAACCTGACCGACGAGAAATATGCCTGGTGGAGCGATGTGCGCGGCCTGTCGCCGACCTCGACCATCAAGGACGCCTACACCCAGCCGGGACGCAACGGCAGCGTGTCGGTGAGCGTGCGCTTTTGAACTTCGAACGATCAAAAAAGAGGGCAACAAGAATGAAGACAATGATGTGGATCGCCGGGGCCGCGCTGATCGCGTGCGCCACCCCCGCGCTCGCCGACGGTCCGGTCAAACAGGGCAGCGAAGCCGAAGCCAAGGCATCGTTCGAAGCCGACCGCAAGGACATCCTGGCGATGGCCGGCAACTACAAGGTCAGGTTCGACATGCAGGAATCGACGCCCTGGCGCGCCGATTACACGCCGATCTCGGCCAAGGTTTCGGGCGGCCATGAATCGGTCCGCGTGATCGAGGACACCGGCCGCGTGATCCGTCTCCAGCACCTTCTGGTCGTGAGCCATGAGGGCAAGGACATGATCATCAAGCACTGGCGCCAGGACTGGGAATATGAGCCCGCCAAGGTACTGGTCTATTCCGGCCCCGACAGCTGGACCTGGGAAGAGGTGCCCGAGCGGATGCGCAAGGGCCGCTGGTCGCAGACCGTCTATCAGGTCGATGACAGCCCCCGCTATGGTGGCTGGGGCCAGTGGACCACCGAAGCGGGCGTTCGCCGCTGGCGCTCCAACTGGACCTGGCGCCCGCTCGCCCGCCGCGATGCGGTGCGCGGCCCGGTCTATGACCGCTATTACGGGATCAACCGCCACCAGATCAGCCCGGCGGGCTGGATCCACTGGCAGGACAATACCAAGATGGGCCAGTTCGACGGCAAGCTCGAGCCGGTGGTCCAGGAATATGTCCTGAACAGCTACACCAGATTCGACGGCTATGCCGTGAAGGCGGCCGACGATTACTGGGCGGCAACCAAGGGCTATTGGGCCGCGGTCCGCGGCGAATGGGATCGCATCGCCAGCGCCAAGAACGGCATCCGCATCACCGAGGCGGCCGAGGCCGGCACGGTGATCGCGAGCCGGCTGCTCGGCATCGCCGACGATATCCAGAGCGGCAAGGCCAAGGAAGCCGACGGCATCAGGACTGCCAAGGCGCTGATGGATCAGGCCACGCGTGCGGCAGGGCAGGGCGCCGCCGCCAACTGAGTTTTACGAGACCCTCCGGCACCCCATGTGCCGATTCCCTCGCCCGTCCGGCCTTGTGCCGGGCGGGCATTTTTCTTTGCGCAATGGTGCGCTGCAACAGGTTCGTCACCAATTGCCGACATGAGGCCGCAGGGACATTCCGTCCGCGTCAACAGGGGCTCTCAATCATGTCGATCCGCTTCCCGATACTTACGCTTGCCAGCCCGATCGCGCTCGCTGCAGCCGTTCCCGCGCTGGCGCAGGAAGCGCCCGCAGAAGCTCCGTCGGACGACGAGATCGTCGTGACCGCCCAGTTCACCAAGCAGCGCCCGATCGAGGTGCCCTTCGCGCTCACCGCCTATGACGACCGCTTCCTTGAGCGTCTGAACATTCAGGAGTTCGATGCGCTCTCGCGTTACGTTCCGGGCTTCGAGGTGCAAAATCAGTCGCCCAACAACCCTGGCTTCGTGATGCGCGGGATCACTTCGGATTCAGGCAGTTCCTTCAACGAGCCGCGCGTGTCGGTTTTCCAGGACGGCGTCTCGATCTCCAAGTCGCGTGGCTCCTATGTCGAGCTGTTCGATATGGAGCGGATCGAGGTCGCCAAGGGACCGCAATCGACGCTTTACGGCCGCGGCGCGCTGATCGGCGCGGTCAACCTGATCCAGGCCAAGGCCGATCCGAAAGCGGGCTATGGCATGCTGCGCGTATCGGGTGGCGACTATGGCATGTACCGGGTGGACGGCACCTGGAATATCCCGCTGGCCGACAATCTCGCGATCCGCGCCGCTGGGCGCGTCAAGAAGCGCGATGGCTTTGTCGAGGATCTGCTGGACGGCCGCGACTTCAACGGGATCGAGAGCGAGGCGGTGCGCGGCAGCATCCGCTGGGAGCCCGCCGGTTTCACCTTCGACCTGATCGGCAACTACCAGACCGATCGCGCGACGGGCACCGCGTTCAAGTCGATCGCCTATAATCCGACCGATACGATCACCGGCGCGGTCATCGGCAATCGCGGCCGCAACACCGGCGCGGCGCTTGCCGCGGGGCCGGGCTTCGAGGGCGGCAAGCGGCTTGGCCTCGAGCGTGAAGTGTGGGGTGTCACCGGCATCGCCAATGCGGAACTCGGCAACGGCTTCTCGCTCAACGGCACGGTCGCCTATCGCGCGTTCAGCGGTACCGAGATCTTCGACGCCGATGGCATTTCGCTCCCGGCGCTGACTGCTGCAGAGGATGCGGCGGGGACGCAGACCATGGCGACGCTGCGCCTCAACTGGGACAATGGCGGTCCGTTCAAGGGGTTTGTCGGCGCGACCTATTTCTATGAAGACGGCCACCAGCGCGCGCCGTCGCAGTTCGACGAGCGCGTCGCGCTGGCGCGGGTCGCGAACGCGCTGAACGGCGGCGGTGCGATCCCGGGCCGTCCGGCGACCGATCCGGCGCCGATCTCGGTATTCAGCAATACGGCCTTCACCAGCCAGCTGCTGCGCGGCATCGTGCGTCAGAATGTCTCGGCGCTGGTTCCGGCGGCGACGCCCAACCGCGACGCGGTGATCGACGCGCAGACCAACGCGATCCTTCCGGTTGCCACCGCTGCGGGCATCGCCGCGAACCTCAAGAGCGCGCATCGCGAGACCAGCACCAATTTCAGCCGCACCAAGGCATGGGACCTGTTCGCCGATGCCACCTTCGATGTGACCGATGCATTCCAGATCGGCGGTGGCATCCGCTACAGCCGCGACGACAAGCGGACCCGCTACACTGCGTCGGTGCAGAATGGCCGGTCGATCCTCGGCGGCTTCATCGGCGCGCTCAGCCAGAGCGAGCCGACGCGGACCGCACTGCTGAGCGCGCTTGCTGTGCCCGGGGCGGCGAACATTCCGCAATCGGCGCTCTATCCGGTGCCGATGTTCGGCCTCGGCCTCCAGCCGACCGCGGGCAACGGCAATCTGGCCGAAGCGACCAACGACAGCGGCGGCTTCACCTGGCGTGTCACCGCCCGCTACGAACTCAGCCCGCAGGCGAGCGTCTATGCCAATTATGCCCGCGGCCGCCGGCCCGAAGTGCTGGGCGTCTCGCCGCCTGCGGCGCCGGGCGGGGCGGCGCGGTTCAACCTGCTTCCGGCCGAGACGGTGGACAGCTTCGAGCTGGGCGTGAAGACCGAACTGGCGGACCGCACGCTGTTCGTCGACGGCGCCGTCTTCTACTACGACTACAGCAACTTCCAGACGACCGAGCAGGTCGGCACCAGCTTCGTCACGATCAATGCCGGCAAGGCGCAGAGCTATGGGTTCGAGGGCCAGATGCGCTGGAACCCGGCGGATTGGGTCAATCTGTTCGCGACCTACGCCTATAACCACAGCCGCTTCAAGGCGGGCGCACGCGACGGCAACCGCTTCCGCCTCTCGCCCGATCACAGTGCGTCGGCGGGTGTGACGCTGCGCGGCGACGTCGGGCCGGTGGCGATCGATTTCACCCCGGACGTGACCTGGCAGTCGCGTGTCTTCTTCGATGACGACAACGACATCGCCCGACTGCAGACCGGCAACCTGATCCCCGACACGGTTCAGGACGAGGTGCAGGGCGCATTTGCCACGGTCAATGCGCGGATCGGCATCGAAACCGCCAATGGTCGCTGGCGGATCGAGGGCTTCGTCACCAACCTGTTCGACAAGGAATACATCAAGGACGCGGGCAACACCGGCGACGGCCTAGGCATGCCGACCTTCATCGCGGGCGAGCCGCGGATGTGGGGGGCGTCGGTCACGCTGCGGCTGGGCGGGAAGTAAGGAGATACTCCTCCCCAAATACTTCCTTCGTCACCCCGGCCTTGTGCCGGGGGCCACTCAGTCTCGCGGACCGACCTTTCGCTTCTATTCCTGGACTTGCCTCCCGGTGCACCCCGGCACAAGGCCGGGGTGACGGTGGAAAGAGCGGCGAAAGACTGGCGCTTCGGGCGCCAGTCCGCCTTACCCCGCTGCCATCCGGCACGCGTCCTCCTCCACCAGCCGTTCGAGCGTGGTGAGCGGGACGGCGCCGCGGCGGATCACCTCGTGGAAGCGCTTGAGGTCGAACTTCGCGCCGGCGATCTCCTGCGCCTTCTTGCGCGCACGGACCCAGCTGGTGTGGCCGATCTTGTAGCTGCACGCCTGCCCTGGCTGGGTGCAGTAGCGCTCGATCTCGCGCTGTGAACGCGGGCGGGCGAAGCCGACGGTGTTGACCATATAGTCGGTCGCCTGCTCGCGGGTCCATTTCTTGGCGTGGAGGCCGGTGTCGATGACGAGGCGCGCGGCGCGGAACAGGAAGGACTGGAGATAGCCCGCGCGCTCGAGGTCGCTCGCATAGGCGCCCAGCTCGTCGGCGACCTGTTCGGCATAGAGCGCCCAGCCTTCGCTATAGGCGCCGAAGAAGCTGAACTTGCGGATCATCGGTCCCTCGGCACCCTGCGAGGTGCTGATCTGGAGGTGATGGCCAGGCAGTCCCTCATGATAGGTCAGCGAGGGCAGGGTGTATTTGGGCCAGTCGCCGACGCTCTTCAGATTGATGAAATAGATGGCCGGGCGTGAGCCATCGAGCGCAGCGCGGCTGTAATAGCCGTTCGACGCGCCGTCCTGGATCTCGACCGGCACCGCACGGATCTCCAGCGGCGCCCTGGTCGGATCGATGAACATCCTGGGCAGCAGCTTGGCGACCTTGTCATTGTCGACGTTGAGCGACTTGATGAGGTCGATCCGCCCCTGGGCCGTGTCGGGCCAGAGCTGGTCGGGGCGCTGGTTGAGCGCGGTCAGCCGTTCACCGACGCTGCCCTTGGTCAGGCCCTGCGCCTTCAGGATCTTGTCGAGTTCGGCGCTGATCTCCGCGACTTCCTCCAGCCCGATCTTGTGAACTTCGTCGGGGGTGAAGTTGGTTGTGGTCGCCTGCATCAGCGCGGCAGCGTAGATGTCGGCGCCCTGCGGTACGTCCCATACCCCTGCGGTAGCCCGTGCCTTGGCGCGCTGTTGCTTGATCAACGTGATCTGACGGTCGAGCGCCGGATAGACCGTGCCCTCGATGATCTTCGCTGCCCGCGGACCCCAGTCGCCCGCGATGCCCTTGGCTGCGGTGCGCTGGACCAGCGATTTGGCGATCGTGTTGTCGATTGCGGCGGGCGCGCGCAGCTTGGCCATCTGCTCGATGGTCAGGTCGAGACAGAAATCGGGTGCGACGACACCGCGCCTGCCCAGATCGGCCTGTTCCTGCGTGTTGTAGTCGAGTGCCTGCCCCATTTGTTCGAGCCGCGACAGCAGCGCTTCAGCGTCGTCCGCCGTAGCGATCGTGTGCGATGTATTGAGAAAATCGGGCATCGAGAAATAGATGCCGCCCTGCTGGAAGATCGCGAACGGGCGCATGACCGCATCGAGGTCGAACCGCTCGCGGGGCACAAGCTGGGTCTTGAGCGAATAGGCAACGATCTCGCGGTCGAGCTTCGAGGCTTCGGAGAGGGTTGCAGGACTGACTGCTTCGATCCGGGCGAGCGCATCCTTGGTCTCGGCCTGCGCCTTGGCCTTGGCGGCGGGCGAGCGGTCGGTCAGCTGGCGCTTGAGCGCCGCGCCCGGCCCCTTGTCGAAGCCGATCGAGGTCGCGAGTTCGGGCGAGCGCTGGATCGTCTTCTTGAGGACATCGTCGAAGATTGCGTTGAGACCGGCATCGCCCGGCCCGGCGGCGGGCTTGGCAGTCGAGGCTTGCAGCGTGCGCGCGACGGCGGGGGAGGCGGCAAGCGCGGCGGTCGCGGTTCCGGAAGCAAGGAAGGTGCGGCGGTCCAAGGGAGGGTCCTTTCGGCTGGTGTGCTGCCAGCCTAGCGCACCCGTTTGCCGCCGCAAGAATCTTTCAGGCCCGCTCCGCCGAACTCACGGCATCCGCTGCGCGCAAGGCGCCGATCAGCTTCATCAGATGCGCCGCGTCGCGCACCTCCAGGTCGATCATGTTTGTGTGGAAGGTCGTGTCGCGCGTGTCGAAGCGGATGTTGAGGATGTTCGCCTTGTGCTGGCCAAGTAAGGTCGCGACCGCGCCGAGCGCACCGGGCTCGTTCTTCACCGTCACTGCAATGCGCGCGGTACCGCCTTCGGCCTTGTCGCCCCAGCCGATGTCGATCCAGTCCTTGTCCTCGACATTGTCGAGCTTGGGGCAGCTGATCTGGTGGATCTCGATCGGCTCGCCGGGTTGGCGCACGCCGACGATGCGGTCGCCCGGGATCGGGTGGCAGCAGGGCGCGAGGGTGAAGGCGACGCCGGGGGTGAGGCCCTTGATTGAGATCGGATCGCGTGTCGCGGGGAGGGGAGCAAGGTCGCCCTCGGTCGATCCCGGCATCAGCGCTTCCATCACCTGGATATCGGAAAGCTTGCGCCGCGCGATCGCCTCCATCAGCGCATCGGCGTCGTCCAGCTTGAGCCGCGTCAGCGCGGCGCCCAGCGCTTCCTCGCCGATCGGCACGGGCAGGCGGCGGACGATGTCGTCATAGAGCTTGCGGCCGAGCGCGATCGTCTCGTCCAGCTCCTTGTGCCGCAGATGCCGGCGGATCGCGGCGCGCGCCTTGCCGGTGATCGCGAAGTTGAGCCAGTTATCCTGCGGCCGCTGCGCCTTGGAGCGAAGGATGGCGACCTGATCGCCCTGCTGGATTTCGGTGCGGAGCGGTACGACCTGGCCGTTGATCTTGGCGCCGACCGCCTGGTCGCCGAGATCGGTGTGGACGGCATAGGCGAAGTCGATCGGGGTCGCGCCCTTGGGCAGCTGAATCAGTTCGCCCTTGGGCGTGAAGGCGAAGATCCGGTCCTGATACATCGCCATCCGGGTATGCTCGAGCAGCTCCTCCGGGCTTTCGGCGGTCTCGAGGATCTCGACCAGATCCTGGATCCAGCGCACCTGCGTATCAGGGCGCACGCCGGACTGCTTGTATGCCCAGTGGGCGGCGAGCCCGTGCTCGGCCTGGGCATGCATTTCCTGCGTGCGGATCTGGATTTCGACCCGGGTGTCGCCCGCGTGCATCACCGTGGTGTGCAGCGAGCGATAGCCGTTGCGCTTGGGCGTCGAGATATAGTCCTTGAACCGCCCCGGCACGAACGGCCAGCGGCGGTGGATGATGCCGAGTGCGCGGTAGCATTCCTCTTCGGTGCCGACGATGGCGCGGAAGGCCATGATGTCCGAAAGCTGCTCGAAGCTGACGTGCCGCTCCGACATCTTCTTCCAGATCGAATAGGGGTGTTTCTCGCGCCCCAGCACTTCGGCATCCACCCCGCCGCGCGACAGCAGCAGCTTGAAGCCCGAGCCGATCTTGGCGATGCGGTCCTCGCCTTCGACCTTCAGTCCCTCAAGCCGCTTCGTGATCGATTCATAGGCCTCGGGCTCGAGCTCGCGGAAGGCGAGCGTCTGCATCTCTGTCATGAATTCGTACATGCCGATCCGCTCGGCGAGCGGCGCATAGATATCCATCGTCTCGCGCGCGATGCGGCGGCGCTTCTCGGGCTTCGGGATGTGATGAAGCGTGCGCATGTTGTGCAGCCGGTCGGCCAGCTTGACCAGCAGCACGCGAATGTCGTCCGACATGGCGAGCAGGAATTTGCGGAGATTCTCCGCAGCGCGCTCATTCTCGGTCTGTGCTTCGATCTTCGAAAGCTTGGTGACCCCGTCCACCAGCCGCGCGACGCTGGGGCCGAACTTGCTCAATATCTCCTCGGGCGTCGCGACCGTGTCCTCGATCGTGTCGTGGAGGATCGCGGTCGCGATCGTCTCGTCATCGAGATGCAGGTCGGTCAGGATGCCCGCCACCTCGATAGGATGGCTGAAATAGGGATCGCCCGATGCGCGCTTCTGGCTGCCGTGCGCGTGCATCGAAAACACGTAAGCGCGGTTGAGAAGCGCTTCATCCGCTTCGGGATCGTAGCTCAGGACCCGATCGACAAGTTCATATTGACGCAGCACGGCTCCAAGATGGTGCGGCGGGCTGCTGCTTTGCAATAAGTTTCAACGCAAAGCGGGCACCGGCAATGCCGATGCCCGCTCCGGTGTGGCTTTGGTGTGACTTACTTGGCGCGCGCGTTGCAGGCGGCGAGCGCCTCGGCGTCGAATGCGGTGCCGCCTGCCGTGAAGGCGGACAGGGTGCCGACGTTACGCACGACGCGCTCGCACACCACCTTGTCCTGCGACGAGGCGCGGGGGGCGGTGCACACGGCGTCCTTGCACTTCCAGATCGTGTTCTGCGTGACGAAGCTGCTCTTGCCGGGTGCTTCGACCGCGGTCGCCGCATAATGGGCGCCCGACTGGGCGTGTGCGGCGGGCATGATCGCCGCGAGCGACAGCGCGGCGGCGGCAAGCGAAACGAGGCGGGTCATGATGCAATTCTCCCTGGGGATACGCAACAAAGGTTGCGAATCGCTACTTATATCGATAGACATTAAGTTGCAATCGGAAACTAGTGCTGCATTGCGGCAACTTAAGCGGTTTGTCCACCACGGAATTTGGAGTAGGTTCGTCGGTTATGGGTCAGAATGGACTGCGAGAACCGCTTCGTCAGTTGGCCAACAACTGCAGCCTGCCCGCCGCGCTGGAGGCGATGGGCGAGCGATGGTCCTTCCTGATTTTGCGCGGGTCGTTCAACGGCCTCTATCATTTTGAGGAATTCCAGTCCGAACTGGGCATCGCCCGCAATATCCTGGCCAACCGCCTCGCGCGGCTGGTCGATCACGGAATCCTGGCGCGCCAGACCTGCGACGATGACCGGCGCAAGGTGGAGTACCGTCTGACCGACAAGGGCTTTGCACTGCTGCCGACGATGGTGGCGCTGCGCCAGTGGGGCGAGCGCTGGGAGACCGGGATGCCTGCGACCCCGGTGCTGGTCGATGCGCGCGATCACCGGCGGATCGCGCCTGTGCAGGTGATGAGCCATGATGGCCGCCCGCTGACCAAGCACGATCTGCTCTGGTCGTTGCCCGAAGATGTCGCGGGCGAGGGGCGCAATGCCGCGCAGGAGGCGGCGGAGTAATCCCTCAACTGTCGGCGAGGACGGTGCGGTTGCGGCCCGCGGACTTGGCGCGATAGAGTGCGGCGTCGGCGCGGCGCATCAGCTCGTCCGCAGGGATGCCGGGCTGCATGGGCGCGAGGCCGATGCTGACCGTGACACGGAAATTCCCCTCCGCCGCGGCGATGTCGGTCCGTTCGAGCGCACGGCGCAGGCGTTCGCAAGTGGCGAGCGCCGCGGGCGCGGAAAGCGTCGGAAACAGAATGGCGAACTCTTCGCCGCCAAGGCGTGCGATCGCGTCCTCCCCGCGCAGATTGGCACGCATCAGATCGGCAAAGCTGAGCAATGCGGCATCGCCCGCGGCGTGGCCGAGCCGATCGTTCACCCCCTTGAAGTGATCGAGATCGAGCACCGCCAGCGTGCCGACATGGCCGAATTCGCGCGATGCGTTCTCCGATAACCGCCGCTCGAACGCGCGACGGTTGAGCACGCCGGTCATCGGATCGGTCGTCGCCTGGCGTTCCAGATCGGCTTCGCGCGCCTTGTACTGGCTCAAGTCGCGAACGACGCTGACGATGCTCGCGACGCGCCCGTCTTCCTTGGCCACGGCGCGCGCGGTTGTCTCGAACCAGCGCGTGGCGCCGGCCGCGGTCAGGCCGCGATATTCGACACGATGTGCCGAATCGGGCGTGGCGATCGCCGCCAGATGGACGGTGCGGACATGCTCGCGATCCTCTTCAGCGATCAGGCTGAGTGCGTTCCGGCCGATCAGCGCCAGTGGCTCGAAGCCGGTGAGCTCGCGCACGGAAGGGGAGGCGAAGCGGATCGTGCCCCAGGGGTCGAGCGTCAGCATCGCGTCCGACGCGTGGTCGGCAATCATCCGGTAGCGCGCTTCGCTCGCCGCGACGGCATCGGCGAGGCGGCGATTCTCCGCCATCAGCGTGGCGAAGGGCAGGACGATCAGGAAGACGATGCCGAGGTAGAACTGGAAGAACTGGAGGTGGAGCGCCTGGCTCCCGATCACCAGTTCGACTGGCCCATAGCCTGCCATGGTGAAGATCGCGCCGATCGCCGTGATCGCGAACACGCTGAGCGCCGCGCCCGCGAAGCGGAACATTGCCGTCGCGATGATCGCCGGAAGGATCGGCAGGAACAGCAGCGGCAAGTGGTTCTGGGCGAAGGTTGCGGTGACGACCGCGATCGTCCCGGTCATCACCAGGATCAGGCGAGCGACGTCGATCCGGCGGGTCAGCCCCTCCCAATAGGCACGTCCGCCCAGCGCGAGCAGGGCAACCGGGGTACCGATCAGGACGCCCAGGCCATGGCCGATCATCCAGTTGGTCCAGGTGAATGCCGGTTCAGTGCCATGCGCGAGCCACAAGGTGATTCCGGCGATCGAGCCGCTTGCGGCTGGCGCGATGAACCCTGCCGACAGGACGAAGGCCGGAATAGAGCGCAAGCGCAGGAAGACACCGCGTGCCTGGCCCAGATAGCGCAGCAGATACCAGCCGAGCACGACTTCGCCGATATTGGCTAGGATGAAGATTGGCGCGAGCGGCGAGAAGGGCGAGATCACCGTCGTCGCCAGCCCGGACGCGACTGCGGTGACGAGCAGGAGCTGCCGATGCTCGCGCGCCGGACGGGTGCAGAGCGCGGCCAGCAACGGCGCGTTGGCAAGCCAGAGCAAGGCGACGTTGTCGGAGAGCCGGGTGAAGGAAATTGCAGCGAGTGCGAGCGCGAAATATGCGACACCCACGCCCCCGGCAATGAGCGTGCTGCGGCCTGGACGCGCGAACTCCAACATCGTAGCGCGATTCTAACCGGGCAGGGTTAAGAGGCGGTTTCCCTTCGGCAGTTCAGCGGGTGGGAAGCATGCGCTCACGAATGGCGGGCGGGACCGGCGACGAAGTGCCGGCATCCAGATCGACATTGACGTAGACCAGCTCGATCACCGTATGGAGCGCGCCGGTTTCGGCGTGGCAGAGCTCGACCCGGCTGGTGAGGCTGGAGGTGCCGATCCGGTCGGTACGGGCCCAGGCGTCGATCTCGTCGCCATAGCGGAAGGGCGCTTGGAAATCGACGGTGGCGCGGGCGACGTGGAACTCCATGCCTTCCCATTCGGACAGTTCGGAGAGCTTCAGCCAACGCCAATATTCGCTGAGCGCGACGTCCGCATATTCGAGATAACGCGAGTTGAAGACGACCTTTTGCCCGTCGATCTCCGAATAGCGGACGCGAAGGCGCGTCGAGAAGTCGAAGCCTTCGCGTCCCATATCCGTCAGGCCGATTTGACGCCGGTGTTGACGCCCATCGACTGGAGATATTTGCGCACGTTGCGCGCCGCTTGGCGCAGGCGCTGCTCATTCTCGACCATCGCGATGCGGACGAAGCCTTCGCCATTCTCGCCGTAACCGACGCCCGGTGCGACCGCGACCTTGGCGTGACTGAGGAGCTGCTTCGAGAATTCGAGGCTGCCGAGATGCGCGAGCGCCGGGGGCAGTGGCGCCCAGGCGAACATCGACGCGGCGGGCGAAGGGATGTCCCAGCCCGCGCGGCCGAAGCTTTCGACCAGCACGTCGCGGCGCTTGTGATAGAGCTGGCGATTGGCCTCGACGATATCCTGCGGGCCGTTGAGTGCGGCGCAGGCCGCGGCCTGGATCGGCGTGAAGGCGCCATAGTCGAGATAGGATTTCACCCGGCTCATTGCCGCGATCAGATCCTTGTTGCCGACCGCGAAGCCGATCCGCCAGCCGGCCATCGAATAGGTCTTCGACAGCGAGGTGAACTCGATCGCCACGTCCTTCGCGCCCTTGACCTGAAGGATCGAGACGGTCGGCTTGCCGTCATAATAGAGCTCCGAATAGGCAAGGTCGGAGATGATCCAGACCTTGTTCTCCTTCGCCCAGGCGACCAGCCGTTCGTAGAAGGCGAGGTCCACCGTCTCCGCCGTCGGGTTCGACGGATAGTTCACCACCAGGATGCTGGGGCGCGGCACGGTAAAGTTCATCGCGCGCTCGAGGCTCTCGAAATAGCGCTCGTCGGGCGTGGTCGGCACCGCGCGGATCGTCGCGCCCGCGATGATGAAGCCGAAGGTGTGGATCGGGTAGGACGGGTTGGGCGCCAGGATCACGTCGCCCGGCGCGGTGATCGCAGTGGCGAGGCTGGCCAGCCCCTCCTTCGACCCCATCGTCACGACGACTTCGGTCTCGGGATCGACATCGACGCCGAAACGGCGGCCATAATAGTTCGCCTGGGCGCGGCGCAGGCCGGGAATGCCCTTGGACTGCGAATAGCCGTGTGCGGAGGGCTTCTGCGCAACCTCGCACAGCTTGTCTATGACATGCTGGGGCGGCGGCAGGTCGGGGTTGCCCATGCCGAGATCGATGATGTCCTCGCCTGCCGCTCGTGCTGCTGCCCGCATGCCATTGACTTCGGCGATGACGTAGGGCGGCAGGCGCTTCATGCGGTAGAATTCTTCGGACATCGTATTTCTCGGTGAGCTCCTCTTGAGGTCGCGCTGGATGCGCGGGGCCGTTATACAGGGGGCGGGCGGGCATGCCAGAGGAGAGGCGAGTGGTGGCGGAAAAGAAAAAGACTGCGGCTCCCAAGACCGCGAAATCGACCAAGCCCCGCAAACCCGCCGCCAAACCGAAACCGAAACCCGAGGTGAAGGCGGAAGCGCCCTCGGCGGCAGCGCCCGAGGCAGCGGCCCCGAGCCTCGAGGATCTCCAGCACTGGACCTGGGTCTGGGGCCGCGCGCAGCAGATGCTGATGGAGCAGGGCTTCGACCTGATGGCCAAGGCGCCGCAGATGCCGTCCTTGCCGAATCTGCCGGCCATGGCCCCGGTCGATCCCGCCGCGGCGATGCGGGCGGGCGCCGATTTCTGGGCCGATACCATGACGCTGTGGCAGCGCTTCCTCGACCCGTCCAAGGCGGGGACGTTCGAGGAGACGCCCGAACAGGCGCGCGACAAAAGGTTCAAGGCGCCGCAATGGCGCGAACAGCCGGTGTTCGATTTCATCCGGCAAAGCTATTTCACCGTTGCCGATCACCTGCTCAAGGGCGTCGATGCGATCGACGGACTGACGCCGAAGCAGAGGGAGCAGGCGCGGTTCGCGACGCAAGGATTCATCGATGCGATGAGCCCGTCCAACTTCCCCGCGACCAACCCGGTGGTGCTCGAGAAGATCGTCGAGACCAAGGGCGAGAGCCTGCTCAAGGGCCTGGCGCACATGCTCAAGGATCTGAGCAAGGGCCAGATGACCCAGACCGCCGAGGGCGTGTTCGCGCTGGGCGAGAATATCGCGATGACCCCTGGCAAGGTCGTCAAGCGCACCCCGCTCTACGAACTGATCCAGTATTCGCCGACGACCGACACGGTGATCGAGACGCCGCTGCTGATCTTCCCGCCGTGGATCAACCGCTTCTACATCCTCGATCTGAGCCCCGAGAAGAGCTTCATCCGCTGGGCGGTGGCGCAGGGGCTGACGGTGTTCGTCGTCTCCTGGAAGTCTGCCGACGCGTCGATGGCCGATGTCGTGTGGGACGATTATGTCCAGCATGGCCAGATCGACGCGATCGACAGTGTGCGTGAACTGCTGGGCGTCGATGGCGTCCATACGATCGGCTATTGCGTTGCCGGGACGACGCTCGCTGCGACGCTGGCGGTGCTCGCCGCGCGCGGGCAGGCGGAGAAGGTGAAGAGCGCGACCTTCTTCACCGCGCAGGTCGATTTCAGCGAGGCAGGCGACCTCAACGTCTTTGTCGATGACGAGCAGTTGGCGCTGATCCAGTCGCTGACTACCGATGGCTTCCTCGACGGGCGCTATATGGCCGCGACCTTCAACCTGCTGCGTGGCCGCGACCTGATCTGGAACTATGTGTCGAGCAACTATCTGCTCGGCGAAGACTATATGCCGTTCGACCTGCTTCACTGGAATTCGGACGTCACCAACCTGCCCGCCAAATGGCATGCGAGCTATCTGGCGGACCTCTATCGTGACAACCGGCTGGCACAGGCGGGCGCGCTCAGCATCGGCGATACGCCGGTCGATCTCGGCAAGGTCGCGACCCCGGCCTATATCCAGGCGGGGCGTGAGGACCATATCGCCCCGGCGCGCAGCGTATGGAAGATCACTGAGCATTTCGCGGGCCCGCTGCGTTTCGTGCTGGCCGGATCGGGGCATATCGCCGGGGTGGTCAACCCGCCGTCCGCGCAGAAATACCAATATTGGACGAACGAAGCCGCTGCCGCGACTCTGGAAGAGTTTGTTGCGGGTGCGACTGAGACCAAGGGCAGCTGGTGGCCCGACTGGATGGGCTGGATCGAAGGATTCGGCGAGCCGCGAACTGCGGTGAAGGGGCCAAGAATTCCTAAGTCAAAAGAAGGGCTTGGTGATGCTCCCGGGAGCTATGTGAAGACCCGCTGATGGTTTTTGTGCAGTGCACAAAAAACTGTCTTGAAACTGTCTCGCTCGAAGCGTATATGCTGCATCGCAACAATCGCTGCGAGGACGTTCAATGGCCAGCAAGGCTCCACGTACCGGTGCGAAGAAGCCCGTCGCGAAGACCCCGGTGATCAAGCCCAAGGCCGCTGCGCCGAAGGTGGAAACGCGGAAGGTTGAACCGATTGCCGCCGAAGTGGCGCCGGTCATCGAAGCTCCGGCCGCTGCGCCGGCGATCGAAACCGTGACAGAGGCCGCCGAAGTGTTGGCGGATACGCTTACCGAGACTGTCGAGGAAACCGCCGCGCCGGTCGCCGAGATCATCGAAGATACCGCCGCCAAGATGGCGGAAACCGCAACCAAGGGAACTGACATCATGGAAAACACGATCGAAAAGACCCAGGCTCTGTTCGCCGACTTCAACGAGCGCGCCAAGGCCGCCGTCGAGAAGAACACCAAGCTGGCCGGTGAATTCACCGATTTCGCCAAGGGCAATGTCGAAGCGCTCGTCGAGAGCGGCAAGATCGCTGCCAAGGGCTTCGAAACCCTGGGTCAGGACGCCGCCGAGTACAGCCGCAAGTCGTTCGAGAACGCGACCGCGACCCTGAAGAACCTGTCGGCGGTCAAGACCCCGGCCGACTTCTTCAAGCTGCAGAGCGACTATGTCCGCTCGGTCTTCGACTCGGTCGTCGCCGAGACCTCGAAGAACACCGAAGCCTTCATCAAGCTGGCCGGCGACGCCGCGCAGCCGATCTCCAGCCGCGTCGCGGTTGCGGTCGAGAAGGTGAAGACCGCGGCCTGATCGCCCCGGTACGGAACGAACAAATGGGGCGGCCGCGCGAGCGGTCGCCCTTTTTGCTGTTCGGACCTGCAGAAAATCGAGGTTAGCGCCCTTGCCCTCGATTCACCGCTATCATATTTTTGAAGTCCTCATGACAGTGCCGTTCCAACCGATTTCGATGGCTGACGATGCCGACCGCGACGACGATGGCGACGCCTCGACCGGCGTTGCGACCCGCACGCGTGCCAGGACCAAGAAGCCGACCCCCTATCGCGTGCTGATGCTCAACGACGATTATACGCCGATGGAGTTCGTCGTGCTGGTGCTCCAGCGCTTCTTCAAGATGGACATGGAGCAGGCGACTCAGGTGATGCTCCACGTCCACCAGCGCGGCGTAGGCGTGTGCGGCGTGTTCACTTATGAGGTCGCGGAGACCAAGGTGGCGCAGGTGATCGACTTCGCGCGCCAGAACCAGCACCCGCTCCAGTGCACGCTGGAGAAGGCGTGATGCCGGTCAAGGATCTCGAGGGTCCCCCGCCCCGCGATCCGCGCGATGAGACGCTCTTCTGGCAGATCATGACGCGCGTTCGTCCCGATCTGAACTGGTGGCCCCGCTGGCGGGGCGGCGGTGGGGATGCGGTGGCCGCGATAGTGCCGGGTTCTCCCACCCGTGGGTCGGGTGGTGCGGAAGCGACGCCCAGCGACTGATTTCCGTGTCGCCTCCGGTTCGTGTCCGTGCGCGCTTGCGTGACGCCCGCGAGTCGATAGAAGCCCGAAAATGGACCGTATCCTCATTCGCGGCGGCAAGCGCCTTTCCGGAACCATCGCCATCTCTGGTGCGAAGAATTCGGCGCTCGCGCTGATGCCCTGCGCGCTGCTGACCGACGAGCCGCTGACGTTGCGCAATCTGCCGCGGCTGGCCGATGCCGACGGGTTTGGACACCTGCTCAACGAACTGGGTGCCTCGACCGCGATCGAGGGGACGCGGCCCAACGATTTCGGCCGTGTGCTGACGGTGCGCGCCTCGCGCCTGACCTCGACGGTCGCGCCGTACGACATCGTGCGGAAGATGCGCGCGTCGATCCTGGTGCTGGGACCGCTGCTCGGTCGTGCGGGCGAGGCGACGGTGTCGCTGCCGGGCGGCTGCGCGATCGGCAACCGCCCGATCGACCTGCATCTCAAGGCGCTCGAGGCGATGGGCGCGGAGATCGAACTGGCGGCCGGCTACGTCAAGGCGACCGCGCCGGGCGGGCGTCTGGCAGGCGGGCGTTACCGTTTCCCGGTGGTGTCGGTGGGCGCGACCGAGAATGCGCTGATGGCAGCTGCGACCGCACGCGGCACCACAGTGCTGGAGAATGCGGCGCGCGAGCCGGAGATCGTCGACCTCTGCAACCTGCTGGTGGCGATGGGCGCCTCGATCGACGGGATCGGCAGCGAGACGCTGACGATCGAAGGCCGCGACCGGCTGTATGGCGCGACCTACAAGGTCATGCCCGACCGGATCGAGGCAGGCAGCTATGCCTGTGCCGCGGCGATCACCGGCGGTGACGTGTTCCTTCAGGGCGCCAAGGGCGACGACATGCGCGCGACGCTCGACGCGCTGGTCGAGGCGGGGGTGACCGTCGAGGAGAAGGCCGATGGCGTGCGGGTTGCCGCCAACGGCCCGCTCAAGCCGCTGACGCTCTCGACTGCGCCGTACCCCGGCTTCGCGACGGACATGCAGGCGCAGTTCATGGCGATGCTGTGCAAGGCCGATGGCGCGAGCGTGCTGACCGAGACGATCTTCGAGAACCGCTACATGCACGTGCCCGAGCTGGCGCGCATGGGGGCGAACATCGACGTGCGCGGGCGGACCGCGGTGGTGCATGGGGTTGACCGGCTGGTCGGCGCGCCGGTGATGGCGACCGACCTGCGTGCGTCGATGAGCCTGATCCTCGCCGGCCTGATCGCCGATGGGGAGACCCAAGTCAGCCGCATCTATCACCTCGACCGTGGCTATGAGCGGCTTGAGGAAAAGCTGCAGGGCGTGGGTGCGGATATCGAACGCGTCGGTGACGGCTAGGGTCCGCACTGGTATCCGCGGTCACGAACGAGTCGCGGGAGCATTTCGATGAAGCGGATCACTGTGACGGCGCTGGGCGCGCTGGCGCTGGCAGGCTGTGCGCAGCAGCGGGCCGAGGGCCCGGCCGCGCCGGTGACGGTCAAGATCATCGCCTTCAACGATTTCCACGGCGCGCTCGAGACGCCGGGGCGGGCGATCGACGTGCAGGCCGCCGACGGATCGGTGGCCAAGGTGCCCGCGGGCGGCGCGGCCTATTTCGCGAGCGCCGTGAAGTCGCTGAAGGCGAAGGCAGCACACAGCGTCGTGGTCGCGGCGGGGGATCTGACCAGCGCCAGCCCGCTGGTCTCCTCGCTGTTCCTCGACGAACCGACGGTCAAGGCGCTGAGCATGGCCGGGCTCGAGATCAACGCCGCGGGCAACCATGAATTCGACCGCGGGACAGGGGAGCTGAAGCGGCTCCAGAGCGGCGGCTGCGCCAAGCTGACCAAGGTCGAGCCGTGCCAGATCGAGCCGTTCAAGGGCGCGAGCTACACCTACCTTGCCGGCAACACGATCCAGGCGGACGGGACCAGCCTGCTGCCCGGTACCGCGCTGCGGAGCTTCGGCAGCGGGCGGGGCAAGGTGACGATCGGGTTTATCGGGCTGACGACGCGGCTGACCGGCAATTATGTCGATCCGGCGGGGATCAAGGGCAT
Source organism: Sphingomonas sp. GW821-FHT03E12 (assembly GCF_059420685.1). Taxonomy (NCBI): domain Bacteria; kingdom Pseudomonadati; phylum Pseudomonadota; class Alphaproteobacteria; order Sphingomonadales; family Sphingomonadaceae; genus Sphingomonas; species Sphingomonas sp. GW821-FHT03E12. The sequence continues at coordinate 183,930 of NZ_JBWKUF010000006.1, read as the reverse complement.
CACCTTTGCCGATGAGGCCGAAACGGCGAACAAGCTGGCCGCGGATCTGAAGGCCAGGGGTGCGGATGCCGTCGTAATGCTGGTGCATGAGGGCGGCTACCCCGCGCGTAGCGACCAGCCCGCGAAGTGCGACGGGCTGTCGGGGCCCATCCTCGACATCATGGATCGGCTGACCCCGGCGGTTGACGTGATCGTCTCGGGTCACACCCACCGCGCCTATATCTGCGACTATTCGGCCACCAACCCCGCCAAGCCGGTGCTGCTGACCAGTGCGGGCAATAATGGGGTGATGCTGACCGATATCGATCTGAGCTTCGATCCCGTGACGAAGCGAGTGACGGCCAAGCACGCCAATCAGGTGATCGTGCAGGGCGATGGCGTGACGAGCAGCGCGGGCCCGGTGCGGCCGAGCGCGGCGTTCCCGACCTTTGCCGCCGATCCGGCGGTGGCGGCGCATGTCGCGCGCTATGCCGCGGCGGCGGAGCCGCGGGCGAAGCGGGTGGTGGGCACGGCCTCCGCGCCGATCCTGCGCGACGAGGACGACGACATGAAGGAGTCGCCGCTAGGTCTGCTGATCGCCGACTCGCAGCTCGCGGCGACGCGGGCGAGCGGGGCGCAGGTGGCGCTGATGAACCCGGGCGGCGTGCGCGCATCGATCACCGCGACCGACGGCAAGGTGACGTTCGGCGACATCTACACGGTGCAGCCGTTCGGCAATAACCTTCAGGTCAAGGAGCTGACCGGGGCGCAGCTGCGCGCGGTGCTGGAGCAGCAATTCGCCAAGAAGGATGGCACGGCTTTGCTGTTCCCGTCAGGGCTGACCTACAGCTACGACCTGTCCAGGCCCGAGGGGCAGCGGATCATCATGCCGATGGTGGATGGCAAGCCGATGCGTGACGATGCGGTATACCGCGTGACGGTGAACAGTTTCCTTGGCGGCGGCGGCGACGGTTTCACGACGTTCAAGGCGGGCAAGGATGTCGCCGGCGGGATGCTCGACCTCGACGCGCTGGAGGCGTTGTTCGCCGGCGGGCAGGTGGTCGCGCCGCCCCAACTGGGCCGAGCGAAGGATGTGACGCCGCGCTAAGTTGACAGCGCCTACCCGGAATGAGCGAAATTGATAGGGCTCTGAGGGGACGTTGACGCGGAAGACATGTTTTTCGCGCGCAGTGTCAGGTGGCGCGCATATGCGGTTGTCAAAGGGCGGGCCGGTAATCCGGCACGCCCTGAGCCGAGCAAATCAGTTCCAACATTGCAAGCAAGGCCAGTCGAGCGCGGGCAGAGAAGGGCTTGCGGCGACTGCCCCACCCCAACCCCTCCCCTGAACGGGAGGGGCTAGTTCAGGTCAGCTCCGCACCGCCTTGGCGATGGCGTCGAGCAGGCCGTTGACGAAGCCCTTTTCGCGGCGGTCGTAAAAGGCGTCGGTGACGTCGAGATATTCGCTGATCGCGGCGCCGGTGGGCACGTCGTTGCGGGCAAGCAGTTCGTAGGTGCCGGCGCGCAGGATCTGGCGCATCGGGCGATCGAGCCGGTCGAAGCTCCAGTCGCTGCTGAGCTTGGACGCGATCAGTGCGTCGATCTCGTCACGGCGCGCATCGACGCCCTTGACCAGGTCGTCGAAGAAATTCGGGTCGGCGTCGATATACTCCGCTTCCTCGATCGTCGCGCCAAGCCGGTGCTGATGGAACTCGTTGAGCAGCTGGGGAAGCGGAGTCTTCTCCATTTCCTGCTGGTAGAGCGCTTGCACGGCGGCGAGGCGCGCAGCGGCGCGGGCTTTGGAACGGGTCTTTGCGGTTGGGCTAGGCATGGCGCGCGCATATAGGCCCGGTCGCCCGGCGCGTCACCCCCTCGCGAAACGCATGTCTCAGCCGAGCCGCTTCGCCACGCTGGCGGCGTGCGCCGGAAGACCTTCCGCCTCAGCCAGCGCGACCGCTGCGGGACCGATCGCGGCAAGGCCGGCGGCATCGAGCGCGAGGAAGCTGGTGCGCTTCATGAAGTCGAGCACCGACAGGCCGCTGGCGAAGCGTGCGCGCCGCCCGGTGGGGAGGACGTGGTTGGGACCCGCGACATAATCGCCGATCGCCTCGGGCGTCATGCGGCCGAGAAACACCGAGCCGGCGTGGCGCACGCGCGCGAACAGCCCGTCGGGATCGTCGCAGGCGAGCTCGAGATGCTCGGGGGCGAGCCGGTTGACCAGCGGAATCGCCTCGTCGAGCGAACCGGTCAGGATGATCGCGCCATTGGCGTCCCAGCTCTGGCGCGCGACCGCCTTGGTCGAGAGCGTGCCGATCTGGCGGTCGACCGCTTCCGCCACCTTGCCCGCGAAGATCGCGTCGTCGGTGAGCAGGATCGACTGGCTGGTGGGGTCATGCTCGGACTGGCTGAGCAGATCGGCGGCGATCCATTCGGGATCATTCTTGCCGTCGGCGATCACGACGATCTCCGACGGGCCGGCGACCATGTCGATGCCGACCACGCCGTAGAGCTGGCGCTTCGCCTCAGCCACCCAGGCATTGCCAGGGCCGGTGATGACGTCGACCGCGGCGATGCGGCCGGTGCCATAGGCAAGCGCAGCGATCGCCTGCGCGCCACCAATGCGCCACATCTCGTCCACCCCGGCGATATGCGCGGCGGCGAGGACGAGCGGATTGACCTCGCCATTCGGGGTCGGTGTGACCATGACGAGGCGATCGACGCCCGCGACCTTGGCCGGAATCGCGTTCATCAGCACCGACGACGGATAGGCCGCGCGCCCACCGGGAACATAGACGCCCGCGGCCTCGACCGCCTGCCAGCGTGCGCCGGTGCGGACGCCCGCGGCGTCGGTGGTATCGCTGTCGGCCGGCTTCTGCTTCTCGTGATATGCGGCGATGCGGTCGGCGGCGAGCTGGAGCGCGTCGCGCAGCTTCGGCTCGAGCGCGTCGTACGCGGCTACGCAATCGGCTTTCTCGATCCGCCAGCCGGTCTCGTTGAGGTCGTGGCGGTCGAACTTCTTGGTGAAGGCGTTGAGCGCGGCATCGCCTTCGTCACGGACCGACGCGACGATGGTGCGGACATCGCGCGCGACATCGGCATCGGCTTCGCGGCGGGCATCGACCAGCTCACGGAACGCCTGGGCGAAGCCGGGTTCGGAGGTGGAGAGGCGGATCATGCTGCTTTGGCCTCGACCGCGCGGCGGAAGGCATCAACCAAGGGGACGATCTCCGGCCGGGTCTTGAACGCAGCGCGGTTGGCGACGAGCCGGCTCGACACTTCCATGATCGTCTCGACCTCGACCAGGCCGTTCTCCTTGAGCGTGCGGCCCGAGGAGACGAGATCGACGATGCGCGGGGCGAGGGCGAGCAACGGCGCCAGCTCCATCGCGCCATTGAGCTTGATGCACTCGGCCTGCACGCCGCGTGCCTCGAAATGGCGGCGGGTGAGCGAGGGGTATTTGGTCGCGACGCGGACATGGCTCCAGCCGCGCGGATCATCGGTCGCGGCGAGCTCGGCCGGTTCGGCGACCGACAGGCGGCAATAACCGATGCCGAGGTCGACGGGAGCGTAGAGCTCCGAATAGGCGAATTCGGCGAGTACGTCCGATCCGACGATGCCGAGCTGTGCTGCGCCGTGCGCGACGAAGGTCGCGACATCGAACGCGCGGACGCGGATCAGGTCGATATCCGGGCGGTTGGTCTTGAAGCGCAGCGCGCGGCTGTTTTCATCGACAAAAGCCGGCTCGGGGATGATCCCGGCGTGCGCAAGCAGGGGAAGCGCCTCTTCGAGGATGCGACCCTTTGGCACGGCGAGGATGATCGGTTCGGACATCGGCTGACTCTCTGAGGCAGCGCGCCTTTACTTGGGGGGGCGTGCGGGCGCAACAAGCGCGGGCGATTCGGTGGAGGATAGCGGCGATGCGCGACTGGATGACCTCGAACGATGTGCGGGCGGCCTTCGCCAACCAGGTCGCCTATTGCCGGGCGAATGGCGGGACGATCACCATGCGCGTGGTCGAAGGGATTCTCGCCAATCTCGACGGTCCCGGCGCCTTCCTGAAGGCGATCCGCGAGTGGCCGGGCATTCCGATGGCCGATGCGCTGCCGCTGCGCGCGGCGGCGGGGCTGCATGCGTTGAACCTGAGCGGGGCCGAGCCGGGGCTGGCGCCGCTCTATGCCGGTGAGCCGGAAGCGCTGGCCGATGCCGAGCGGCTGGTGGGCGATGCGATCGCGCGGCACGATGCGGAGCTGCTGCCGTGGCTCGACGGGCCGCCGCAGACCAATGAGGCGGGGCGGTCATGGGGCTATGTCGCGGCGTTGCTGTGGCTGGCGGGGCAGGGGCTGCCGCCGCGCTGGGACTGTATCGAGATCGGATCGAGCGCGGGGATCAATCTGATGATCGACCGCTATCGATATGAGCTGGGCGGGGTCGGCGTAGGGCCGGTCGAGTCGGGGATGCGGATCGCGCCCGAATGGCGGGGGCCGCCGCCGCCGGGAGTGCCGGCCGGATGGGCATTCGCGTCGATCAAGGGGTGCGATGTCGCGCCGGTGGACTTGACCGACCCGGTACAGCTGCTGCGGCTGCGCGCTTTCGTGTGGCGCGAGCATGTCGAGCGGTTCGCGCGGCTGGATTTCGCGGCGCAGTCGGCGGGGGAACAGAAGCCCGATCTGGTGCAGGCCGATGCCGCCGAATTTGTGGAGGCGCAACTGGCGTTGCCGCAGGCGGCGGGGACGACCCGCGTGCTGATGCACTCGATCGTCTGGCAGTATCTGGGCGACGCGCGGCGGGCGCGGATCACCGCGGCGATGGAGGAAGCGGGCGCCAGGGCAAGCGCCGATCGGCCGCTGGCGTGGATCATGCTGGAGGCGAATCGCGAGACGCTGCAACATGAGCTGGTGGTGCGCTACTGGCCGGGGGGAGGCGAACCGCGCCTGCTGGGCAAGGCCCATCCGCATGGCGCATGGGCGGAGTGGGTGGCATGAAGACGACCAACTATCGCGATACGCTGATCACCGCATCGCCCGACACGCCGGTTTCGGTGGGGACGATCCCCGAGAAGCCGGAAACGGTGGCCGGGGCGCAGCATGCGCTGCTCGACGGGCGGCCTTATGCGATGACCAGCGACGACCTGCTTCATGCCGCGCATCTCGCACGCGGCGGGGACAAGGATCGCGAGACCTTCTTCGCCAAGCCACAGGCGTGCCTGCGTGCGTCGCCGCTGGTCAAGCAGTTCGGTTGGGGCGTCCATCATGATGGCGAAGGCCGGATCGCGCTGGTGGCGATGGAGAGCGAGGACTATGCGCGCCTGCTGGCCGATCCGGAGGTGAAGAAGGCGCCGGGTATGCGGCGCAGCCGTTAGGGCGGGTCGGCATCTGAACCTTACATCTCTTTCCTCGTCACCCCGGCCTTGTGCCGGGGTCCACTCAGCCTTGCGGACTGAGCTAGCGCCTCTTCTCCGGCGCATGCCTCCCGGTGGACCCCGGCACAAGGCCGGGGTGACGGTTGGGAATGACGCTAACCAAGACCCCAGGCCTCGACCGGTTCTAGTCAATCCAGTCGCGGATCGCGGCGTTGACGGCTCCGGGATTCTCCCAGGGGACGAAGTGGCCAGCGTCGACCTGCACGACCTTGAGATCGGGGACCAGTTGGTCGAGTCCTTCGAGCTGGACGGGGAGCAATGCCTTGTCGCCCATGCCCCAGATGACCAGCACCGGCATCTGAAGCGGCGGGAAGGGGCCGTCGAGGAAAGCGGGGCGTTCGGGCGTCTCGTCCATGCCGGGGACGACGATGGCGCTGGCACGATACCAGTTGAGCATTGCGGTCATCGCGCCGGGCTGGCCCCATTCGTCGAGATAGGCGTCGCGCTCAGGCGCGAGCAAGGCGGGGTCGGCGTGCCGGGCGAAGGTGGTGTCGAAGAAGGTGCCGAGGCCCATCGCCTCGAGCTGAGCTTCGAGGCCGGTGTTGCGGAAGAGGCGGATATACTGGCTGGCGGCGCGCTGTTCCATGTCGTCGAACAGCGATTTCTGGAAGACGAAGGGGTGGGGGGCGTTGACGATGATCAGGCGCTCGATCCGGTTCGGATGCTGGAGTGCGGCCATCCATGCGATCGCGCCGCCCCAGTCATGGCCGATCAGGACGAAGCGGTCCTTGCCGAAATGGTCGGCGAGCGCGATCAGGTCACCGACGGTCTTGTCGGGGGTATAGTTCTCCGCACCCTCGGGCTTGGACGAGCGGGCAAAGCCGCGCTGGTCGGGGGCGATGACGAAATGGGTCTTGGCCAGTTCGGGTATCTGGTGGCGCCAGGTGCGATGCGATTCGGGAAAGCCGTGGAGCAGGACGATCGCCGGCGCAGCGGGATCGCCCGCAGTGGGGACGTCGAGCTCGACGCCGGTTGGCAGTGCAATCCGCTGAAGCTCGAAACCCGCCATATGTCTCTCCTCTTTCGAATGGAGGGTATGGCGGGTTGCGGCCGGGTTCAAGCCCTCAGGGGTAGCTGACGGTCTTCGGGACTTCGGGGATCGGGATGAATTCCTTGTCGTCGCCGGGGACCTTGGGGAAGAGGCCTGCCTTCCAGTCCTCCTTGGCCTGGTTGATCCGGTCGCGGTCCGAGGAGACGAAGTTCCACCAGACATGGCGCGGGGTGGTGAAGGCCTCGCCGCCGCACAGCATCACGCGGCCGCCCGACGCGGAACGCAGCGTCGCCGCGATGCCGGGGCGCAGGACGTAGAGGGTCTGCGGCTCGAGCTCCCAGCCGTCGATCGAGGCCTGGCCCATGGCGAGATAGATGGCGCGCTCGTCGGCTTCGGCGTCGATCGGCACGCTGGCGTTCGCCGCCAGCTCGATATCGGCATAGATGGTGCCGGCATAGGTGGTGGTCGGTGCGCTGGCGCCCCAGAGCGAGCCCATGATGACGCGCGCGCGGGCGTTGCCGCTGTCGACGATGGGAAGGTCGGCGGCGGCGACATGCTCGAACGCCGGGTCGATCTCCTCGAACCGCTCGGGCAAAGCGAGCCAGGTCTGGATGCCCGAGAGTTCGGGGCCGACGTCGCGCTGGGCCTGGGGCGAGCGCTCCGAATGGACGATGCCGTTGCCGGCGGTCATCAGATTGACCGCGCCCGGCTCGATCGTGGCGAAGGTGCCGATGCTGTCGCGATGGTCGATCGCACCGGCGAAGAGATAGGTGACGGTGGCGAGGTTGATATGCGGGTGCGGGCGCACGTCGATGCCGGTGCCGACCTCGAGGTGAGCCGGACCCATCTGATCGAAGAAGATGAACGGGCCGACCATCGTGCGCGGGCGCGAGGGGAGGGTGCGGTGGACCTTGAACCCGCCCAGATCGTGCGTGGTCGGCAGGATCGTCTGGGTGAAGAGATCGTCGGTCATCATCGTGTCTCCGTCAGTGCGAGCATCGTCCCGAGGTCCTCGGGGAAATAGGGTTCGTCGTGCTGGTCCAGCTCGGCGCGGTCGAACCAGCGCCATTCGCGCATCACGCGCTGTTCGAGGTCGGTATGGCCGTCGCTGGCGATGACCGTGGTTTCGGTGCGCACCGCGAAATAGCGTTCGTCGGCGCTGACCGGGACACCCTCGATCGTCACGAACTCGACCTGGCGGCGCGCGACTTCGGGCCCGCAATCGAGGTCGAGCCCGGTCTCCTCGCGTAGCTCGCGCCGGGCGGCTGCCTCATAGCTTTCGCCCGGATCGAGCGCGCCGCCGGGCGTGCACCAGAAGGGCGGGCGATCGTCCGGTGTGAAGCGGAACAGCAGCACGCGCCCGTCCGGATCGGTCAGCAAGATGCGTGACGCGGGGCGCGGTGTGCGCCCGCTCATACTTCGCCGGGCGCGGTCGCGCGGATGGCGAGGGCGTGGACGCGCTCGACCATGATGTCGCCGAGCGCGCGATTGACCATGCGCTGGCGTTCGAGGCGGGACTTGCCGGCGAAGGCCGCGCTTTCGATCACCACGGTGAAGTGCGATTCGCCGCTGCCGTCGTCGCCCATATGGCCGCGATGCTTGGCGCTGTCGTTGATCACATCGAGCTTCGACGGGGTGAGTGCGGCGGTCAGGCGAGCGGTGATGTCGCGGGCGGCGGGTCCGGTGGCGGTATCGGTCATCGCGCCTATATAGGCGGTTTTCCGCCCGGAGTTCGAGTGTCTCGTCAGCCGCCCAAATATCGTCCCAACACACGCTTCCACGGCCGGGTGGAGGCGCCTGGGCGGCCGTGCGCGGAGCCGGGCTGTACGGAACCCGGCGAATTCCGCGCGCCGCTGCTGGGCGCCGGGCGTCCGAGTGACCAGCCGCCCGAATATCGCTGGCTGTGCCTCGATCATGTCCGCGCGTTCAACACGAGCTACAACTTCTTCACCGGGATGAGCCCGGATGAGATCCATGACGCGCAGCGGCCGCTGGCGGGATGGGAGCGCGAGACGCGGGCCTTCGCGACGAGTGGCGGCGCGGACCGGCCGCCGCGCTGGGCCGATTTCAGCGATCCGCTTGATGCGATCGGTGCGCGCTGGCGCAACGCCATGCCGGCCGAGCGCAAGGACGGACGGCCGCTGTCGGGCAAGGACCGCGAGGCGCTGCGCACGCTGGCGCTGGAGGTCGATGCGGACCGGACGGCGCTGCGGCGGCGCTATTCGGAGCTGGTGCGGAAATACCATCCCGACCGCAATGGCGGCGACCGCAGCCATGAGGCGATGCTGCAACGGGTGATCGAGGCGTATCAGCAACTCAAGGCATCGCCTGCCTTTGCTTAGGCCTGCCTTTGCTTAGGATTGGCGCCTAGCCCCCGCAGCCCCCGCAGCCCCCGCAGCCACCACCGCCGCAGCCTCCGCCATCACCGCCGCCGCCGTCTCCGCCCGAGGAGCCGCTGTCGCCGCCGCTCGCCGCGCGCATCTTGTGGAAGGCATCCAGATCGGAGCCGAGCAGCACTGTGGTGCCGAACAGCGCCACCGCCAGCCCCATCTCGCCCGCGAGCGGGGCGCGGCGAATGCGGTCCGCTTCCTCGCGCGCGTCGCCGAGGGCGGCGATGCCCGCACTCGTGAGCTTGGGGATGGTGAGGGCGCGGATCAGCGCGAAGATCGCGGTGACGATCAGCAGCACCGTGAGGAAGCCGATCGGCCGGTCGCGGGCCTCGCCGATGAGCCATTTGGTCGCACCAAACATCAGCAGCGTGAGATAGGGCAGCAGCGCCCAGTAGCGCAGATTGGCGCGCTCGCTGCTGGTGAGCATGAGGCCTGCGCGCTGGAGACGATCGTTCAGGCTGTCGGCGGTAGGTCGCAGCGTACGTTCGATCCGCGTCCAGTCGAGCGGGGAGGTGAGCGCGAGCACGCTGTTCTCCGCGGCGCTGGCGCCATTGCGCATCCGCACGTCGAGCTTGTCCTTGCCGTCCATCACCAGCGCACGCCCGGCGAGCAATCGCGCGACGATGCTGTCGGCGAAGCGCGCCTTGCCGCCGGCGAGGAAGGCAAGCTGATCAGGATCGCTGACCTTCTGGCGGCGGCCTTCGGGCAGTTGCCAGGCGGGAATCAGCACCCCCGCGATCACGACGATGACCAGCAAGACCAGATAGAGAATGAGAAAGGGTCCGCCGGTCCAGTCAAGGGGGCCGAGAGACATATCAGGTCACTCCCAGAAAGAGCGCGAGCGCGACAAGTCCGATAAACGCCAGCAGGATCAGCGCGGCCTGCGGGCGTGAAAGGAGGATCGCGTCGCGCGGATGCACCCGCCGCGCGCGGGGATCGTCCAGCAGCCGCTGCGCGGCCGATGGCCAGATATCGGAAGGGGGCAGGGCGCCGAACGCTGCCTGATAGCGGGCGAGCGTATCGGCATATTGGGCGAAGAAGCGATTGCGCTCGTCGGGCCCGCCTGCGGTGGGGCCGTGGTGGAGCGGCTTGCCCAGCACGTCGGGGCAGAAGCGCTCCCAATAATCGCGGGTGTAGGTGAGGTGGAGGTGCCAGACCTGATCGACCGCGTCGGATGGGGTGACCTGGGTTTCGCCGGTTGCGGCGAGGAAGGCGAAGCGGCGATATTCCTCGATCACGCGCTCGGTCTTCGCGGCGCTCCAGCCATTGTCGCGTGCAAGCCGTGCACTGAAGGGGAGCGAGGCTTCGAGAGGGCCGAACTGGTAACTGGAAATCCGTTGCCAGACCGGGTGTCCGGCGGTTGAGGCGGGGACGGTATCCGCTTCGCGCATCTAATCTCCTACTATCACAATAGGAGATTTTGTCAAGGTAGCGGGCGGCGGAGCCGCTTCCACGGATGATTGTCTCGGCGAGAAATCCTCCACCCCAACCCCTCCCCTGAAGGGGAGGGGCTAATTACCGTGCTACTTGGGGGCGACGAGGCCGAAGCCGGCGCCCTGGGGGTCGATGGCGAAGAAGACGCGTTCGCCGCCGGGGACCTCCATCGGTTCCATCACCGGGTTACCGCCCAGTTCCTTCACCTTGGCATAGGCGGCGTCGATATCGGGGACGCGGAAGTAGAAGCTCCATGCGACCGGATGCTCCGCCTTCTCGCGCGGCATCACGGCGCCCCACATTGCGTCGCTGCCGCCGCCCTTAAGGAAGGTGTAGTCGCCCCAGGGCATCGGCATCGCGCCATCGGTTTTCCAGCCGAACAGCGTGCCGTAGAAATCGAGCGCGGCGGTATCGTCGGTGGTCTGGAGCTCGTTCCAGCTCGCCTTGCCCAGCTCGGTTCGGCCAAAGGCCTTGCTCGCCTCGGGCGAGGCACCGCGCATGACGTAGAAATGGGCGCCCTGAGGATCCTGAACCATCGACATGCGGCCGACGCCCGGGAGATCCATCGGCGGCACATGGACCTTGCCGCCCAGCGACTCGACCGCCGCGACGGTCGCATCGACATCGTCGACGCCGACATAGCCGAGCCAGGCGGACGGGGTCGGGGCGGGGTTCTTCATGATCCCGCCGACACCCTCCTCGCCTGCCGACATGATAGTGTAGTCGATTGTTCCGCCAGGGAATTTGCTCGGAGTCCAGCCGACGATCTGACGGTAGAAATCGATCGCCGCATCGGCATCGGTGGTCAACAGCTCGTACCAGATCCAGCTTCCGTTCGGGTTGCTCATCGCGTGGCTCCTCGAAGAACGTGGCGGGGCGGCACTGGGCAAGGGATCCGGCACCGCCCCGCGCGGGGGCTCAGGCCTTGGTGTCGAGGATCGGCGCGAAGCCGCCCCACATCATCCGCTGGCCGTCGAACGGCATATTCTCGAAGTCCGGCTTCATCCGCTCATCTTCCATCAGCTTGGGCCAGGCGGTGTCGCGCGCTTCCTTGCTGGGCCATTCGACCCAGCTGTAGACGACGCGCTCGCCGTCCTTGCGCAGCGTGGCGCGGTTATAGTCGGTCTTCTGGCCGTCGGGGATTTCCTCCCCCCAGGCCTCGACCACGCGCAGTGCGCCATAGTCCTGGAACACGGCGGCAGCCTTGGTCGCCATGTCCCTATAGGCGTCGCGGTTCGCCTCCGGGACAGGGAGGACATAGCCGTCGACATAGCCGGTGCCGTCGCCGTTGCCGACATCGACGAAGGAGTCGAACCCGGCGAAGATCATGCGGCTGCCGTCGAACGGCATGTCCTTCATCTGCTCGGCGGTGGCGGGATCGCTCATCATCTTGGCGTTGGCGGCATCGCGCGTCGCCTTGTCGGGATATTCGAGCCAGCTGAACAGCACGGTCTCGTCATCCTTGAGATCGACGGCCTTTTTGAGGTCGTTGGTCTTGCCGTCGGGTACGTCGTCGCCCCAGGCTTCGACGAAGCGGGTGGCGCCGAGATTGGTGAACAATGCCACCGCGCCCTCGGCATGCTTCTTGTACTCGTCCTTGTTGGCGGTGGGGACGGGGGTGAGGAATCCTTCAACAAAGGTCATCTTCTCTCTCCTTGGGGACGTAGGTTTCAATTCAGGCCGCGGCAGCGGGGGACGGCTTGAAATCGGCGAGCTGCGCCGCGAGCGCGGCCTTGAACGCCGGACGGCTGATGGCGCGCTCCAGATACGCCATCAGGACGGGGCGCTCTTCCAGCAGGCCGCTGCCCTCGATATCGCGCAGCACGGTCGCCATCGCGATATCGGCGATGCTGAACTGACCCGCGAGCCATTCGCGCCCGTCGATCGCCGTGGCGAGCCGATCAAGCCGCTGGCCCGCGAATTCAATGAGGCTGGGGCGACGAAGTTCCGCCCATTGCTCGCCGGCCGAGAAAATCTCGATATTCGAGAGTTCGAAGGCTGTCGGCTCGACGCTGTTGTACGCGGCGAACAGCCAGCTGATCGCGGTCGCGCGCGCCTGCGGATCACGGGGCAGGAGGCGTTCGTCCTTCTCGCCGAGATGGAGCAGGATCGCGCCGCTTTCGAACAGGTTGAGGTCGCTGCCCTGATCGACCATCGCCGGCACTTGGCCCCAGGGCTGTTCCTTGTAATAGGCCTCGGGACGCGGTCCGGCGGCGTTGAGCAGCCGCATCGAATAGGGAAGGCCGATCTCCTCGCACGCCCAGCGCGGGCGAAGGTCGCGAACGAAGCCCCGGGCGAAATCGGGCACCCAGTTGAAACCGGTGATCTCGAGCTGGGCGGGTTGCGGGGTGGCTGACATGCTTCTCTCCTTCTTCTTGTTCAGTAGCCCGCAGGCCACTCAAAGGGTGTGCCGGGGCGATAGGGACGGCCCTCATCGATCATGCGGGCGACCGAGGGACGGGCGCGCAGTCGATCGAACAGGCTGGCGAGCAACGGGCGATCACCGATCGGGACCATCAGGTTGGCGTAGAAGAGCGACGGCGCCGCGGCGCAGTCGGCGAGACTGAACTCCGCGCCCGCGGCCCATGTACGGCCGGGCAGTCGTGCCTCGATGAAGTCATAGGCGGTGGCGATCAGCGCCCGGTCGGCATCCTCGTCGCACGGCTTGCCCATCAGCCTGGCGAGCACCAGCCGGGTGAGCGGATCGGCGACATAATTGTCGAATACCCGTTCGAGCGTGCGCGGCTCGAGCCCCGCGAGCCGGTCTTCGGGCACCAGCGGGGTACGGCCGGGCGCCAGCGTATCGAGATACTCGACGATCACGCCGGACTCGCCCAGCACCGTGCCGTCGCCGGTCTCGAGCGCCGGGAATTTGGTGAAGGGCCAGACGCTGGCGAGCGCCGCGCGATGATCGGGATTGCCGAGATCAACGAAAACCGGCTCGAACGGCAGATCATGCTCGTAGAGCGCGATCAGCACCTTCTGACAATATTGCGCGAAGGGATGGTAGTGGAGGCGGAGCGTCACGCGTCGCCCTCCTTCTTCAGCCCTTTGAGCAGGGCGACCACGGCCATCGCATGGCCATGGCCGAGCCCGAGCTCGTCCTTGAGCGAGGCGACGATCGCCATCGGCTTGACCCTCTCGGCGAGGGTCGCGCCAGCGGTCCAGCCGCGGGCCGCGCCCATCGCCCGCAGGTCGGCCGGTGACTTGCCGGTCTTCTGCTCGATCGTGTTCAGATAGGCCTGGAAGGACATGGAATCCGCTCCTCAGGCGTTGACCGGCGAGCCGGCGGCAGCGGCCTCGACCGTGGCGATGTCGATCTTGCCCATCGTCATCATCGCATCCATCGCGCGCTTGCTTGCGGCGGCGTCGGGATTCTCCCAGACCAGCTGCATCAGGCGGCGCGGCGTGATCTGCCAGTTGACGCCCCATTTGTCCTTGCACCAGCCGCAGGCGCTCTCCTTGCCGCCATTGCCGACGATCGCGTTCCAAAGCCGGTCGGTTTCTTCCTGGTCCTCGGTGAAGAGCATGAAGCTGACTGCTTCGGTCTGGGGGAAGATCGGGCCGCCGTTGAGGCCGATGAACTTCTGCCCCGCCACTTCGAAATCGACGGTGATCACCTCACCCGCCTTTTGCGAGGGGGTATCGGAAGGGGTCCGGTGGACCGCGACGACCCGGCTGTCGGGCAGCACGGAAGCGTAGAAATTCGCGGCTTCCTCGGCGGTGTGATTATACCAGATGCATGTAGTGAGCTGAGTCATGGTGATTTTCCTCTCGAAATCTATGTCGGACTCGCGGCGGTGAACCCGCCAATGTTTTTCGATCAACGACCTGCCGGTGCGGTCAGGCGAAAGGGCCTGCGCCGTTGAGGGCGCCGTGGCCGAGCATCGCCACCGCCGTGAAGCAGAACGCAGCAACGCCGATTGCGATGCTTTGGGCGACGGGCAGATATTCGCGGAACAGGCTACGCATCGGACATCTCCATTCGGGGGCGGCTCATTCGTCGATTGGGGGCGCCGCGAATCGCTTGCTTGATGTTGATGCGCGTTTGAGTTATCAAAAGCAACCATGAAGTTAGAAAAAGTGACTAAAGAGGAAAAAGTGGCGGAAAAGCGCTGGTATGACGATGCGTGCGGCACTGCGCTGGCGCTGGAGTTTCTGGGCGAGCGCTGGTCGATGCTGATCGTGCGCGAGCTGATGCTGGGGCCGCGCCGCTTTGGAGAGTTGAAGGCCGACCTGACCGGGATCAGCGCCAATGTGCTGACCCAGCGGCTCGAAAGCCTCGAACAGGCCGGCGTCCTCATGCGGCGCAAGCTGGCGCCGCCCGCCAATGTGCAGGTCTATGAGCTGACGCCCTGGGGCTATGAGAGCGAGCCGATCTTCCAGGCGACGGGGCGCTGGGCAACGCGCTCGCCGCGGCATGATCCGACACTGCCGCTCTCGCCCGTCTCGGCGATGCTGTCGTTGCGCACGATGATCGATCCCAACCGGCCGGACATCCGGATGACGATCGGTTTCCGCTTTCCGGGTGCGTCGTTCGTGGGGAGGCTCGACCGGCATGATCTGGCGATCACCCCCGGCAGCGCCGATGACGCGGACGTCGTGTTCGAGACCGACACCACCCGCTTCGTCACGCTCGTCTACGGCAAATGGCCGTTCGAGGAATCCGAGGCCGAAGGGCGGCTGAAGCTGATCGGCGACCGCGCCAAGGCGCAACAGTTCGTCGACCTGTTCGCGCTGCCCGAGAAACTAACCCCTGGAGACGCATGATGGCCAAGCCCGAACGGATCGAGATCGAGAATGTCCTTCAGCCCGGCAAGACCTATCGGGTCGAGGCAGGCAAGTTCGCGGCGATGCGCGATGCGATGCTCGCCGTGCTTCCCGCCGAAGCGCCGGGGCTGACCCCGGGCGAGATCAAGGCGGCGGTGCTGTCGCGCCTGCCCGAGGATCTGTTTCCGGGCGGCGACAAGGCCGGGTGGTGGATCAAGGCGGTTCAACTCGATCAGGAGGCCAAGGGCGTATTGGCGCGATCGACGGCGCCGGTGCGGCTCTATCGGGCCTGAAGGATCGGGCGGATCGGGCACGGAAATGATGCGGCGCGGCACAAGTGTCTCGACTTGGGGTCGCGCTGGGGGCTAGGGACTGCGGCGACTCTTCGAAGGCCCTGCCATGACCGACATCCCGAACACCCAGCCCGACAGCCGGGAAACCACGATCCTCGAAGCGCCCGACAAGCAGGTAAGCGTACGCGACCTCTTCGGGATCGACATCGACATGCAGGTGCCGGCGTTCAGCGAGGCGGACGAGCGCGTCCCCGATCTCGACCCCGCTTATGTGTTCGATCCCGACACCACGCTCGCGATCCTGGCGGGCTTCGCGCACAACCGCCGCGTGATGGTGCAGGGCTATCACGGCACCGGCAAGTCGTCGCACATCGAACAGGTGGCGGCGCGCCTGAACTGGCCGTGCATCCGCATCAACCTCGACGCGCATATCAGCCGTATCGACCTGATCGGCCGCGATGCGATCGTGCTCAAGGACGGGCAGCAGGTCACCGAGTTCCGCGAGGGGCTGCTGCCCTGGGCGATCCAGACGCCGACCGCGCTCGTCTTCGACGAATATGATGCAGGCCGTCCCGACGTGATGTTCGTGATCCAGCGCGTGCTGGAGACCGAGGGCAAGCTGACCCTGCTCGACCAGAACCGGGTGATCCGCCCGAACCCCTATTTCCGCCTGTTTGCGACCGCGAACACGGTGGGCCTGGGCGATACGAGCGGGCTGTATCACGGCACGCAGCAGATCAACCAGGGCCAGATGGACCGCTGGAACATCGTCGTCACGCTCAACTATCTGCCCGCCGCGACCGAGGCGCAGATCGTGCTCGCCAAGAGCGGCGACTATGACAAGCCGGGCGGCAAGGAGCTGGTCGAGAACATGGTCCGCGTCGCGGACCTGACGCGCCGCGGCTTCATCAACGGCGATATCTCGACCGTGATGAGCCCGCGCACGGTGATCACCTGGGCGCAGAATACCGAGATATTCAAGGATGTCGGCTTCGCCTTCCGCCTGTCGTTCCTGAACAAGTGCGATGAGGCGGAGCGGGCGCTGGTGGCGGAATATTACCAGCGCGTGTTCGGCAAGGATCTGCCCGAGAGCGTGGTGGGGAAGGCGTAAGCCGGCCGCCATGGCCACCGACTCTCCCCTCGACCAGTTCAAGTCGGTCCTGACCGGGGCGACGCGCGCGCTTGCCAATGAGCCGGAGATCGAGCTGGCGTTTACCGCGGACGCGCCCACTCAGTCGGGGCGGCACATCAAGGTGCCGATGCCGGGCCGCAACTTGCCGCCCGAACAGGTCGCTGAGGCGCGCGGCTTTGCGGACGGCTTCGCGTTGCGCATGCGGCTGCACGACGCAGCGCTGCACCAGAAGCGCGCGCCAAAGGAAGCAGTTGCGCGCGCCGTGTTCGATGCGGTGGAAACGGCGCGGGTCGAGGCACTGGGATCGCGTGGCTATGCGGGGATCGGCGAGAATCTGGATCATGCACTGCATATGCGGATGCGGTCCGATCCGATCAGTCGTGCGCGCACGCGCGACGAGGTGCCGCTGTCCACCGCGATCCAGCTGATGGTGCGCGAACGGCTGACCGGGCGCGAGGCGCCGGCCGAGGCTGCGCTGGGCCTTGCACTGGTGCGCGACTGGATCGAGGACAAGGGCGGCGCCGATCTGGATGCGCTGGCGCTGGCGATCGACGATCAGGCGGCGTTCGCCAAGCTGGTCGGCGACCTGCTTGAGGATCTCGAACTGACCGAGGGTGATCTGGTCCCCGACGAAGCCGATGAGGGCGGCGGCGAGGACGAAGGGGCCGAGGAGCAGGAACAGGACGAAGGCGAGGACGGCGAGCAGGACGGCGAGACCGGCGAGGGTGAGGTCGAGGCGCGCGGCGAGCAGAACGAAGCCGAGACCGAGGACGGCCAGGAAAGCGAGCAGGAGCAGGGCGAGTTCGACGACGCCGAAGGCGAGCCGGGCGACGAGGGCGAGGAAGGGATGATGCCCGTCCGGCCCAATCGCCCCTGGTCCGATCTGCCGCCGCAGTTCGACTACAAGGCCTTCACCACGCAATATGACGAGGTGATCGCCGCGACCGAGCTGTGCGACGAGGAGGAGCTGGAGCGGCTGCGCGCCTATCTCGACCAGCAGCTGCTGCATTTGCAGGGCGTGGTCACCAAGCTCGCCAACCGGCTCCAGCGGCGGTTGATGGCGCAGCAGTCGCGCAGCTGGGACTTCGATCAGGACGAGGGGATGCTCGACGCGGCGCGGCTGGCGCGCGTGGTGGTCAACCCGATGCAGTCGCTGAGCTACAAGGTCGAAAAGGACGCCAAGTTCCGCGACACGGTCGTCACGCTGCTGATCGACAATTCGGGATCGATGCGCGGGCGGCCGATCTCGATCGCGGCGATCAGCGCCGACATCCTTGCGCGTACCCTGGAGCGGGTCGGGGTCAAGACCGAGATTCTCGGCTTCACGACCAAGGCGTGGAAGGGTGGACAGAGCCGCGAGAAATGGCTCGCCGAGGGGCGGATCCCGCAGCCGGGGCGCCTCAACGATGTGCGCCACATCGTCTACAAACAGGCCGACGAGCCGTGGCGGCGGGCGAAAAAGTCGCTCGGCCTGATGATGCGCGAGGGGCTGCTCAAGGAGAATATCGACGGCGAGGCGCTGCTATGGGCGCATCACCGGCTGATCGCACGGCCGGAGGATCGCAAGATCCTGATGGTGATCAGCGACGGCGCGCCGGTCGACGACTCGACACTGTCGGTGAATAGCGGGTCGTATCTGGAGCGGCATCTGCGGCAGGTGATCGGCTGGATCGAGCAGCGCTCGCCGGTCGGGCTAGTCGCGATCGGTATTGGCCATGACGTAACGCGCTATTACAGCCGCGCGGTGACGATCATGGATGCCGACCAGCTGGCCGGCACGATGATCGAGCAGCTGGCGTCCCTGTTCGACATCGACGCATGATCGAAGCCCCGCCCGGCGGGTTTCAGGGGCCGGTCAAGCGGTCGATCACTATCGCGGGGCACCCGACATCGATCAGCCTGGAGCCGGTCTTCTGGGCTGCGCTCGAAGCTGCGGCAGCGCATCGCGGCCTGCCGATCAATGCGATCGTTGCCCAGATCGACCATCTGCGCATCGGTGCGGAGGATCCCCCAAATCTGGCGAGCGCGATCCGCAGCTGGCTGTTCGGGCTGCGACAAAATTGCGACACTGATGAAAATGATTCGCAACTTCGTTGACTCTGCGAACGACTCTCAATAGCTGGCCCCAAAATACATAAGGCTAAAGGGGCCAATATGACTCGCACGACTTCCGACGGCCGCAAGGCTGCGCCCGCCTTCCTCGCGCTCGCCGCAGTCGGCTTCATCGCCTCGGCGCCCGCGCACGCCGCGGATCCGGTGGCGGGTGAGGACACCCCGGCCCAGCAGCGCGACGATGTGGTCGTGATCGGCCAGGACACGGCGCCGGAGCAGGAAAGCCCCAAGGCGACCGCACCGCTGCTCGACACGCCGCAGACGGTGACGGTGATCAGCGACCAGACGCTGCGCCGCCAGAACCTGCTGACGCTGCGCGACGCGCTGGCCACCGTGCCGGGCATCACCTTCGGCGCCGGCGAGGGCGGCGGCGGCTATGGCGATTCGATCAACCTGCGCGGCTATTCGGGCAGCAACGACATCACCGTCGACGGGGTTCGCGACAGCGCCCAGTACAGCCGCACCGATCCGTTCAACCTCCAGCAGATCGAGATCGTCAACGGCGCCAATTCGGTGTTCGGCGGTTCGGGCAGCGTCGGCGGCACGATCAACCTGGTGTCCAAGACGCCGCAGGCCAGTGACCTGACCATCCTTCAGGCCGGGATCGGCACCGACGACTATTATCGTGCGGCGGTCGACAGCAATGTGCGCGTCAACGAGCTGATCGCGGTGCGCCTGAACGCGATGTACCATCGCAACGACTATCCCGGTCGTGACTTCGAGAAGTATCGCCGCTGGGGCGTCGCGCCGTCGATCACCCTGGGGATCGAGGGGCCGACCAGCCTGACGATCGCCTACGTCCACCAGCGCGACGACAATATTCCGATCTATGGCGTGCCGTTCTTCCGCAACCAGCTGAACGCTGGCGCGCTGCCGGGATCCGACACCAGCGACTATTATGGCTATCGCAACCTCGACACGCAGGAAACGACGGTCGACCGGCTGACCGCGACGTTCCGGCACCAGTTCAGCGACGGCCTGTCGGTGCGCAACCTCACCCGCTGGCAGCGGGTCGGCCAATACAGCCAGACCAGCGCGCCGCAGGGCACCTTCTGCCTGGCCGGCACCGGCCTGCAGCCGGTACCCGCCAACGGCACCGCGACCACCGGCATCGGTTGCACGACGTCATTCACCAACGTCGTCGATTCGGCTGGCGTGTTCCGTACCGCCGCCAACCCGCTCACCGTGACGATCGCGCCCGGTTTCTGGCAGCCCTCGGGACCGCGCGGGTTCGTGCGCGACCAGGAGAACCAGCTCTTCTACAACCAGACCGATCTGCGGTTCGTGACCGGCGAGGCAAACCGGCTGCGTAACACGCTGGTGGTCGGCGCTGCCTTCGCCTGGGAAGACTATAGCATCGAGACGGCGTCGCTTACGCGCGACGCGCTGGGCCGGCAGGTCGTGCTGCCGCAGCAGAGCATCGTCAATCCGACCGGCATCTATACCGGCCCGATCAATTACACGGTGACCGCGCGCTCGCGTGCCAGCACCAAGAATCAGGCGATCTACGCGTTCGACACGCTCGAGATCGGTTCGATGTTCGAACTCAACGGCGGCGTGCGGCTGGAGTGGAACGATGCGACCTTCCGCAACGTGCCGCTCGCTTCCTATCCGCCGGGCACGACGCCGCTGACGGCGCTTCAGGCCGCACCGCAGCGCAGCGACGAGCGCCTGTTCTCCTACCGCATCGGCGCGGTGTTCAAGCCGTCGGCGAACAGCAGCCTCTATGCGGCATTCGCCAATTCCAAGACGCCCTCGTCTTCGACGGTGCGGCTCGGCTGCGGCGTGATCGGTGCCGGCGCGAACCAGGCCGATCCCTGTGCGGTCGCGCCGGAAACCGCGCGCAACTACGAGATCGGCGGGAAGATCGAGCTGATGAACCGCAAGCTGCTGCTGACCGCGGCGGCGTTCCGCAACGAGCGCAGCAACTTCCGCGTGGCCTCCAACGATCCGGCACAGCCGGTCGCGTTGCAGGTGCTGGACGGGCGGTCGCGGGTCGATGGCATCGCGCTCGGCGCAAGCGGCTTCATCACGCCCGAGTGGCAGATCTTCGCCAACTACACCTATCTCGATGGCGAGATCCTTCAGGCGACGTCGAACTTCTGTCTCGCCAATCCGGGCGCGACCGGGTGCGGTAACAGCGCGGCCAATCGCGATCCGCAGCGCGGCAATTTCATCGTCCAGACGCCGAAGCATTCGGGCAGCCTGTTCACCAGCTATCGCCTGCCGTTCGGCCTGGAGCTTGGCTATGGGTTCACTTACCAGGGCAGCTTCGCGCTCAACAATGCGACGCTGGCCAACCCCAACCAGTATCGGTCGGACGACTATCTGGTCCATCGCGCGTTCCTTTCCTACGCGATCACCGACGGCCTGACCGCACAGCTCAACGTCCAGAACTTCACCAACGAGAAGTATTTCACCAACATCCGCAACAACATCAACACCACCTCCGGTGCGGTGACGGGCGGCTGGGCGATGCCGGGTGAAGGACGGTCGGCGGTGCTGAGCCTGTTCTACAGCTTCTGAACAAGGGGGAGGAGCGGGTGCGGTCCACCTGTCCCCCGGACCGTTGCCCGCTCCCACCCCTTGAGGCTAGACCAGTGCCATGATGATCGCGATCCCCGAGCTGTTGGACGCCGAGACGGTGGCGAAGGTGCGGGCGATCATCGATGCGGCCGACTGGGTCGACGGCAACGTCACCTCCGGCCACCAGTCGGCCCTGGCCAAGAAGAACGAGCAGCTGCCGGAGGGAAGCCCGGCAGCGCTTGAGGCCGGGGGCATCATCCTTGATGCCCTCGGCCGTTCGCCGCTGTTCTTCGCCGCGGCGTTGCCGCTGAAAGTCTTTCCGCCGCTGTTCAACCGCTATGGCGAAGGCCAGACCTTCGGCACGCATGTCGACAATGCGATCCGCATCAGGCGCGGCAGCGAGTTCCGGATCCGCAGCGACCTGTCGGTTACGGTCTTTCTAGAGGATCCCGCCGCCTATGATGGCGGCGAGCTGGTGGTCGAGGACCATTTCGGCGAGCAGCGGGTGAAGCTGCCTGCCGGACATGCGGTGGTCTACCCCTCATCCAGCCTGCATCATGTGACGCCGGTGACGCGCGGCGTGCGGGTGGCGAGCTTCTTCTGGCTGCAATCGATGGTCCGCGACGATGGCGCGCGGCGCATCCTGTTCGACCTGGACGGGAGCGTGCAGCGGTTGAGCGGTCAGCTGGGTGGGGAGGATCGCAGCGTGATCGAGCTGACCGGCGTGTATCACAACCTGCTGAGGCGCTGGGCGGACGCCTGAGCCGGTCTCCAATGCCGGAAAGTCGCGAACGTCGCCCGACTGCGTCATGGCACCGCGAATCCAACAAATTCTCAGACTCGTATGAAGTCGTGTTGGAATAATCCAACATGCTGGCAAGTCACTGCCGCGGCAGGACTATTCCCGCCGTAAGTATTTGTGCTTGCAATGTTGGAATTCAAATGTTCCTAGAATGTTCCTCAATGGCGGAGTGGGAACATGAAGAACGTCAGGACCGGCGCGGTGATTGCGATCGCCGCATTGACGGGGCTCGCGGTCGCGGCTGCGAGCGAGACCGTCACCTATAGCTATGACGCGCGCGGCCGGCTGGTCGCGACGAAACACAGCGGGACGGTGAACAACAACGTCCAGTCCAACTACACTTACGACAAGGCGGATAACCGCACCAACAAGACGGTGACCGGCGCGCCGTAACGGGCGCGCATAGCAGCCAGAAGCTGAGGCCGGGTCGCGAGCGATCGCGCCAGCCACGATTCAAGATTGGAGTAATATATGACGACGAACCCAAGGTTCGGCGCGCGTGGACGCGCGTGCCTCAAATCCCTGCTTGCAGCATCGACCGTGCTCGCGGCCGGCATGGTCGCCGCGCCGGCGCTGGCTCAGGAGGCCAGCATCGTTGCCTATCCGGTCCGCCAGTATCCCGACGAGAACGGCGTCGATCTTCTGACCGGCACGTTCACGGCTAACAGTCCGGGGCTTACCGTTGGCGACCAGGAGACAGGCCTTACCTACATCCGGCAGATCCGTGCCAACAAGTATCGCGACAGCATGATGGGCTCGATTACGGTTTCGGGGAGTACATACACGGTCGCGATCGGCTCCGCTTCGGAGCAGTTTACCTTGGCTGGCAGCACGTTCACACCGGTTGAGCAAAATGGATCGACGCTCACCTCGAGCGTTGCCGGAACCCAGTTTACTTATACTCGCGCAGACGGAACGGTGGCTACATTTGCCTTCCGTCCGAACAACTTCGGCATTGCACAAGGTATCTGGATAGACAGTCTGGCATATCCGACGGGTCGGAGCCTTATTTTCCACTATCACGATGACAGCTGGACCAATGAACGCGGTGTGACGCGTCTGGGCAGGCGTCTGGCAGCTGTAACCAGCAACAATGGCTGGCACATCAAGTTCAACTACGAGAGCGACGATCCGCAGGACATGGTTTCCTGGGGGCGTATCACCAAGGTGTCCGGCCTCAACACGCTAACCGACAGCTGTCTGCCGTCCGCCTTGTCCTGCTCCGTTCCGGGCAGGCCGGAGCTCACCGTGTCCACCCCTGCTGGCGGAACGCACGAATATACGGATAGTGAAGGGCGAACGACCCGTTTCACGATTTCCGGAAGCGATGTGACGGGCATCCGGTTTCCCGGCAGCGCGAGCGACGATGTCACCGTTGCCTACACGTCCGGGAAGGTGAGTTCGGTCACCAACCGCGGGGTGACGACCGCCTATGGTTTTTCGGATGCATCCGGCATCCGCACGGTGACGGTCACCAAGGGCAGCAACCCCGCGCGAACGGTCAAATTCGACATCGCCAAATCCCGCATGACCTGGTCGCAGGACGAACTGGGGAAGGTGACCGAATATGAATATGACGCCAGTAATCGTCCAAGCAAGGTCATCGCGCCCGAGCTGAATTTCGTTCAGTTCGGCTATGATGCGCGTGGCAACCTGACCGAGACGCGTCGGCGCGACAAGGCGGGGGACAGCGCCAACGACATCGTGACGAGCGCGGCCTATCCCGCATCGTGCACCAGCGCGATCACCTGCAACCAGCCGTCGAGCACGACCGATGCGCGTGGCAACACGACCGACTACACCTATGACACGACGCATGGCGGGGTGCTGACCGTTACCGGTGCGGCGCCGGTGTCAGGGGGTGACCGGCCGCAGACCCGTTACGCCTATACGCGGCTCGACGCCAACGGTGCTTCGAGTGCGACCGGCATCTACAAGCTGACTTCGGTCTCCGCATGTGCTGCCGGAGCGGCGCCCGGCTGCATCGGCACGGCGAACGAGAGCAAGACGGCGATCGTCTATGGGAGCAATCTCAACGCTGCATCGGTAACGAGCGGCGCGGGTAACGGCAGCCCGAGCGCGACGCAGGCGATGACCTATGACGCGGTGGGCAACCTGTTGACGGTGGATGGCCCGCTTGCGGGAACAGCCGACACCACGCGGGTACGCTACAACGCCGTGCGCGAAGTTGTGGGTGTTGTCGGGCCGGATCCGGACGGCGCCGGCGCGTACAAGCACCAGGCGTCGCGCACTACCTACAACGCCAAGGGGCAGGTCACGAAGAGCGAGACCGGCGCGGTCGATAGCCAGTCGGACGGCGACTGGGCGGCGTTCGCGCCGATACAGGCGGTCGAGACGGGCTATGACGCCAACGCCCGGCCGGTCGAGCAGAAGCTGACCGCGGGCGGGACGACCTATCAGCTTGCGCAGGTGAGCTACGACACGGTCGGCCGGGCTGAATGCGTAGCGCAGCGGATGAACCCGGCGGCGTTCGGATCGCTGCCTGCCTCAGCCTGCACCCCCGGCACGGCTGGCGGCAACGGACCGGATCGTATCGTCAAGAACCATCATGACGCCGCGGGCCGGGTCATCCGCACCGAAAGCGCGGTGGGTACGGCCGATCAGGCGGACGAAGCCGTGGTTACGTTCACCGACAACGGTCAGGTTGCGACTGTTGCCGACGGCAAGGGCAACAAGACGACCTATGAATATGACGGACATGATCGTCTCAAGAAGACGCGCTATCCCGATCCCACGACAGCCAGCGCCAGCTCGACCACAGACTATGAGGAGCTGGGCTATGATGCCGGTTCGAACGTCACCAGCCTGCGCAAGCGCGACGGGCGGTCGATCGCGTACGGCTATGACGCGCTCGACCGGCTGACGAGCCGGACCTATCCTGATGGCGGGGCGCGACCGGTCTACTATGCCTATGACCTGCGCGGACTCCAGACGGCAGCGCGGTTCGATTCCGCGTCGGGCAGCGATGCGGTGCTGAGCGCATGGGACGCGCTTGGACGCCAGACTTCGAGCACCACCAGTATGGGCGGAACAAGCCGTACGCTCACCCAGGGCCATGACGCCAATGGTAACCGAATCTGGATCACCCATCCGGATGGCCAGTATTTCGACTATCACTATCATAGCAACGGCCAGCTCTATTTCGCGCAGCACAATGATGTGACGCCGCTGTTCTACCCGACTTACGACGCGGCGGGGCGTGTCGCTTCGTTGCTGCGATTGAACGTCCCGGCGTGGAATTGGACGTTCGGAACCAACTTTGCCTATGACGGCGTCTCGCGGCTGTCGAGCCATGGGCATGTGTTCACGAATAGCGGCGCGAACGTCACCACGTCGCTCACGCACAATCCGGCCAGCCAGATCGCGACGCGTGCGCAGGACAATGACGATTACCGGTTCACCGGCTTTGCGAACGTCAGCCGCAGCTATGCGGTGAACGGGCTCAACCAATATACCGGTGCGGGCGGCGCGACGCTGACCCATGACGCGAACGGCAACCTGACCTCGGACGGGACGACCAGCTACACTTATGACATCGAGAACCGGCTGACGGGCACCAGCGCCGGCGTGACGCTGACCTACGACCCGCTGGGGCGGCTTGCGCAGACCTATGGTCCGAGCACCGGCACGACGCAGTTCCTGTATGACGGTATTGCGCTGGTCGCGGAATATGACGGGTCGGGCAGCATGCTCAAACGCTATGTCCACGGGCTGGGCGTGGACAATCCGCTGGTGGAATATGTGGGCGCCGGTACCAGCGCGCCGCGCTACCTGTTCCCGGACCAGCAGGGGTCGATCATCGCGATCGCCGACGCCAATGGCAATCGGATCGCCGTCAACAGCTATGACGAATATGGCGTCCCGGCGAGCGGCAACACCGGGCGGTTCCAGTATACCGGTCAGGCGTGGATCCCGGAGCTTGGCGCTTACTACTACAAGGCGCGTATCTACAATCCGGCGCTGGGGCGGTTCATGCAGACCGACCCGATCGGGTACGGCGATGGGATGAACCTGTATGGGTATGTTGGTGGTGATCCGGTTAATTTTGTGGATCCGCTCGGGCTGAAAACGGAGTGGCCGCAATGTCCCGAGGGTTATAGCGATGCCGACGAGTGTGAAGTCAAAATTGGTAAAGGTGGGTTCTGGCTACCGGGTTGGAGTTGGGTACGTAGTTGGCCGGGCGGTGAGGATGGCGGCCGTAGTGTTACGCAACGGCTTCTGGGCGATCTTTTCGACGGTCTCTCAGCGGTGGTTACGGATGCAATCTGCGCGCTGCCTCCCTTGGAAGCTACAGTTGGTGGAGATGCGTACTCTCCGATTGTCGGAGCGAGTGCCGGGTTCGGTGGCTCTCTTGATCTTAGTACGGGTCAGCTTCGGTTTGTTACAACGGGCGCATTAGGCGTTGGCGCAGGCGGCGGCTTGGGAGTGTCGGCGGGTCCTGGGGATAGGCAGGAGGGAACTTCGATCTCTTCCAATATTACAGGGGGCGCGCTTGTGACTCTCACGATGACTAAGCCAAGTGACAGTTTTAGTAAGCCTATTGACAATTTTAAGAACTTTCAAATGCCAGATAGATTTGGCGGTCTTGCCACGGGTTGGGGTGCAGAGGCTGGGTTGTGGGCAAATCAACAAGTTAAATACACGTCAAGTCCAACCAGGCCGCTCTACAGGATTTGTTGATATGTTGTGGTTTTCCAAAATATATATAGTATTGTCGCCGATTTTTGCGATTATATCAATGTATTTCAATAGTGTTGTTCTGACTTATGTCGTATTTTCTCTAATGGTAGTGTGCTCTGCTATAGTCATATTTGGATTCTGCGTGAAATGTGGAAAGCTGATTGTGCGCATGGATTTCTTATATGGGAAATTTCCGAGCGACGATGCAGTTAGTATATGTAGATCCTGTTCTACAAGTGATAAATAGGGGTTGTTATTTATCAGGCGATCTATTTTCTTAATGAATTTATGTAGTTGGTGTAAGTATTCTTTGAAAGTTTTGTTATAGATCCG
Source organism: Sphingomonas sp. GW821-FHT03E12 (assembly GCF_059420685.1). Lineage (NCBI taxonomy): Bacteria > Pseudomonadati > Pseudomonadota > Alphaproteobacteria > Sphingomonadales > Sphingomonadaceae > Sphingomonas > Sphingomonas sp. GW821-FHT03E12. Next base: position 157,051 of record NZ_JBWKUF010000006.1, on the reverse strand, counting down.
GTTGATCTACTGTCGCGTTAGAAGGTGTGTCGTTACTCCTTCTAGCGCGACAAGTGTTTTTCCCTCAGATATCCCGAGGGTAGTCATGACACTCGCCCAGGCGTCAGCCTGGGCGCAGTCGCGATGGAGGGCGGTGGCGCTAGCAATCCCGTTAGTCGCCGGCCGACCGGTACGCGGATCGAGGGTATGACTGTAGGTCGTGCCACCCTCCACGAAATTCCGCCAATAGTCCCCCGACGTCGCCACGGCCATCCCGTGCAGCGCAATCCGCAACGGTTCGGCGTCCACGCCCGGCGGGGTCTCGACATCGACCCACCAAGGCTGGCCGTCGGGCTGAATGCCTTCGCCGACCAGCTCTCCGCCGATCTCGACCAGGAAGTCGAGGCAGCCCATGGCCTTCAGCCGGGCGGCGACCGCATCGACGGCATAGCCCTTGGCGATGCCCGAGAGGTCGAGCCGGACGGGGCGGGTGAGGCGGAGGCGCAGGAGCAGGGGATCGAAGTCGATCGCGTCGTACCCACATAGGGCGCGGGCGGCTTCGATCTCGGCTTCGCTGGGCAGGGCGGCGCCCAAAGCACTTCTAGGCCCGGGCGGGCCGAAACCCCACAGATCGACTGCCACGCCCATCGCCGGATCGAATGCGCCGCCGGACTTCTCGGCGATGTCGAGCGCGATCGTCATCACCTGTGCGAATTCGGGGCCGATGCGGTGCCAGGTGTTGGGCGGGGAATTGTTGATGCGGCTGAGCTGTGACGTCGGCTCCCAATGGCTCATCTGGGCGATGATGGTGGCGAGCACGCTCTCGATCGCGGCCTGAACGCCGGCGGGCGGGGCGACGATCTTCGCGGACCAGGTGGTGCCCATGGTTTCGCCGCCGAACGTCTCCACACGTGCATTCGCCCGCCGCCTGTAGAAGGCTGCGGGCGAAATCTCGTTCGGGATGATGATCCGGGGTTCGCGGGGCGCCTTGAGGGTGGTCAGGGGGCCATTACCTCGAGCGTCGTCACATAGCTGGCGCGGCGGGCGCCGGGAGCGGGCGCTGCGCCTTCCTCGCCAGCGGGGCGCGGCGTGGTGACGTTGATCCAGTACATGCCGGGATCGCCCCACTTCACCACGACCTTGCCGTCGGCGCCGGTCTTGAGGTCCTGCTGGTTGAGCTGGTTGCGGTAGCGGATGCCGCCCGGGATGACGGTGACGGGCAGCCCCGAAGCGGGCTTGCCGTCGAGCAGGAACTGGAAGGTCGCGGGCTCGCCCGAAACGAGGTCGTTGGGGTGGGTGACCGGGACCAGCTCGATACCCTTGCCGGTGGGCTTGAACACGGTGGAGGTCGGCTCGCCCGCGGTCACGAAGATCTCGTTGCGGTTGCTGGACTCGGTGGTCTTCACGTCGGTCGCGCCGGCGGGGATGGCCGCGGCCAGGTTGGCGGTTGTGGTGCCGCGGGGCAGCCGCTTCTCCTCGCCATTGAGCTTGTACGTGCCCATAACGCCGTCGATCGCGTAGAAGATTTTGTAGGTGCCGCGCTTGCCGATCTGCACGTCGAAGGTGGTGCGGTAACGGCCGGTGGCCTTGTTCTTGACCTCACCCGGCGTGCCGTCGGGCAGCAGCACGCTGACATCGGCGCGCATCGGCTGATGCTCGAAATAGAAGAGGTCGTTGGAGACCGCGGCATCGACCGTGACCCAGACGTCGTCGCCTTCGCCCGAGACGACGGTCATCGATGGGAGCATCCACTGGCGGTGGGCCTGGACGGCGGCAGGAACGGTGATCGCAATGCCCGCGGCGGCGATCAGCAGGTTGCGGAACTTCATCAGGCTATCCCCTTGTTAGCGCTTGACGGTGAGGGTGACGGCGCCGAGCTCGGACGTGCCGGCGGCGCGGGCGGTATCGCCCTTGGGCAGCGAGAAGGGCAGGCGGAGCAGCTCGCGGCCGCCGACTTCGCGTGCGGCCTCGACGACCAGCGTGTAGTTGCCGGGGGCTAGCTGCGGCTTGAAGCTGAGTTTGTGCGTGCCGGGCGCCTTGGTCGCGCCGGTGACGCCTGCTGCGGGGAACTTCATCGTGCGGCCGGAGACACGCCACCACTGGCGGATGTCGCGCAGCCATTTGGTGCCTTCATTCGCTTTCATGTCGTCGTCGTAGAAGACGGCGAGGGTCTTGGCGGGCGCGCCCTCCTTCTCGATCCAGATCGCGACATAGGGCCGGTGATATTCGGCGACGCTGAGGCGCGGGATGGTGAGGCTGACGTCGAGCGTCTGCGCCGCCGCCATGCCGGGGGCGAACAGGCCCGCGCCGATCGCGGTGGCGGTCAATCCGGTGATGCGAAGCTGCATGACGGCGTTCCCCTAGTGGATGAAATAGATGGCCAGGATGGCAGGAATGATCAGGCCCGCGGCGACCAGCGGCCAGGTGCTGGGCCGGTGGCGCGCATGGAGCTGGAGCAGAACGAGGCCGGTGAGCGAGAAGATCACGCAGGCGACGACGAAGATGTCGATGAACCATTTCCACACGGTGCCGGCGTTGCGGCCCTTGTGGAGGTCGTTGAGCCAGGCGATCCAGCCGCGGCTGGTGCTCTCGTTGGTCACCTCGCCGGTCTCCCGGTCGATCGCGACCCAGCCGTCGCCGCCGGGACGGGGAAGGGCGAGGTAGATCTCGCCCGAGGACCATTCGGCCTCACCTGTGGCGCGGGTGACGGGGAGGTTGGCCTGAACCCAGTCGGCAACGGGCTTGGGCAGGGGCTTCTTGGCGTCGGGCGCGTCGTCGGGCTTGATCGTCGCGAGCAGCGGCGCGGGAAGCTGTGCCTTCTTCTCGACCGTGACCGGCGATCCCTCGATCTCCGCGGCGTGATTGAGGGTGAAGCCGGTGATCGCGAACAGCAGCAGGCCGATCAGGCTGATCGCAGAGCTGACCCAGTGCCAGGTGTGAAGCTGCTTGAGCCAGAAGGCTTTCCGGCTTTTCTTGCGAGGGGCCGGTTTGGCGGCGGTGCCGTGCATCGGGCGAGGTCGTTCCAATTGCGAGTCGCTCGCGGGATTAGCGAGAATGATTCGCAATTACAACGTGTGTGAGGTGCCGATTCTACCCGAGCGTCGCCGTCACCCCAGCCCTGTGCCGGGGTGACGGTTGATGGCGCCGGGACGCCTACCGGCCCAGCAGGACGCGCGCCTGCCCGGCGATCTGGGCGAGCATCGCAGCGTTGGGCGACGATGCCTTGCGCGCGCGGTTCACCAGTGCGGCGAACTGGGCGACGCGCGGGCCGTGGTCGGCAAGCCAGCTATCGACCGCGGCGCGCGGATCCTTGCCCTCGGCACGTGCGAGGAACTCGAGACGCAGCTGCTGGAAGTCGCGCGCGAGGCCCGCGATCAGCAACCGCTCCCACGGATCGCCCGCAACGATGCGCGCGGCCACCGCCTGTGCCCAGTCGAGGCCAAGCTCCTGGCCCAGATGGGTGAAGGCGTGGGTCAGTTCGGTCTCGTCGATGCCGCGGCGCTGGCCGAGATCGGCAAGGCCGACCGCACCGTCGAGCTCGAAGATGCGGACGATCTTGGTGACCAGATCGTGCGGCGCGCCGGCTTCCTCAAGCTTCGCGGCGATGCGGCCCGATTGCGCGCGCGCTTCGTCCTTGAGCAGCTTCTTGGTCTGGCGGTCGAGGCCGGCGATGCCGGGCTTGAGGCGCGCAATCAGTTCGCCCGGCCCTTCGTCCGGACGATCGACGCGAAGCAGATCGGCAATCTGCGCGCGCGTCGCGACGGCGACCTCGTCGAGCAGCGCAAGGCGCGCCTGTTCGCTGATCGCTGCGGTCTCGATCGCTGCCCAGATCGCGGGCAGGCCGAACAGCCGCTCGGCGACGACGAACATCGCGGCGATGTCGCGCAGCGAGGCGCCTTCCTCTTCGGCCAGCTCGAACGGGTGCAGCACGCCGAGCCGGTTGACGATGCGGTTGGCGAGCTTGGTCGCGACGATCTCACCGCGCAGGCGATGCTCCTCGATCGGCTTCTTGAACTTCTTCTGCATCGCCGGCGGGAAGGCGGCGATCAGATCGGGTTCGAGTTCGGGATCGAGGCCGAGATTATCCTCCTCGATGGCATCCTGCAGCGCGAGCTTGGACGTAGCGAGCAGCACTGCGAGTTCGGGCCGGGTCAGGCCGCGGCCTTCCTGCGCGCGGCGCAGGAAATCCTCGTTCGAGCCGAGGCCTTCGACCGCGCGGTCGAGCCGGCCGGCGGCTTCGAGGATCTCGATCACGCGCACGAAGCTCGGCACCGCGACCGCGCCGTCATTCTCGAGGAACGAGAGCGCGAGCGTCTGGAGGCGGTTATCCTCCAGCACCAGATGCGCGACGTCGTCGGTCATGCTGGCGAGCAATGTGTTGCGATCGTCGATCTTCAGGCGGCCCTCAATCACCTCGCGGTTCAGGGCGATCTTGATGTTCACCTCGTTATCCGAGCAATCGACGCCTGCGGAGTTGTCGATGAAGTCGGTGTTGAGGCGGCCGCCGCGCAGCGAGAAGGCGATGCGCGCAGCCTGGGTGACGCCCAGATTCGCGCCTTCGCCGATCGCGCGGGCGCGCATGTCTTCGGCATTGACGCGCAGGCGATCATTGGCGGGGTCACCCACCTCGATATGCGCTTCGGACGCCGCCTTCACATAGGTGCCGATGCCGCCGAACCAGATGAGGTCGACGGGCGCCTTGAGGATCGCGGAGATGAGCGCGTTGGGCTCCATCTCCTCGGCATCGATGCCGAGCACTTCGCGGACCTGCGGGCTGAGCTTGATCACCTTCTCGGTCCGCGCGAACACGCCGCCGCCCTTGGAGATCAGCGCAGGGTCGTAATCGGCCCAGCTCGACCGCGGCAGCGCGAACATGCGTGCACGCTCGTCCCAGCTTGCGGCGGGGTCGGCGGGGTCGGGATCGAGGAAGATGTGGCGATGGTCGAACGCCGCAACGAGCTTGATCGCCTTGGACAGCAGCATGCCGTTGCCGAACACGTCGCCCGACATGTCGCCGCAGCCCGCGACGCGGATGCTCTGCGTCTGGACGTCGGTGCCCATTTCCAGGAAGTGGCGCTGGACGCTGACCCACGCGCCCTTGGCGGTGATGCCCATCGCCTTGTGGTCGTAGCCGACCGATCCGCCGCTAGCGAAGGCGTCGCCCAGCCAGAAATTCCGCTCGATCGCGATCGCGTTGGCGACGTCGGAGAAGGTCGCCGTGCCCTTGTCCGCGGCGACGACGAAATAGGGATCCTCGCCATCGAGGATCGCGACGCTGTCCGGATGGACGACCTTGCCGCTGACGATGTTGTCGGTGATCGACAGCAGCGAGCGGATGAAGATGCGGTAGCTTTCCTTGCCCTCTTCGAACCACGCGTCGCGATCGATCTGCGGCGAGGGGAGCTGCTTGGGATAGAAGCCGCCCTTGGCGCCGGTCGGCACGATGACGGCGTTCTTGACGCGTTGCGCCTTCATCAGCCCGAGGATCTCGGTGCGGAAATCGTCGCGCCGGTCGGACCAGCGCAGGCCGCCGCGTGCGACCGGGCCGGCGCGCAGGTGGATACCCTCGACCCGCGGGCTGTAGACCCAGATCTCGCGCCAGGGGAGCGGCGCGGGAAGGTTCGGCACCTTGGCGCTGTCGAGCTTGAACGCCAGCGCCTCGGCCGCCGCCGGGGCAAAGGCGTTGGTACGCAGCGTCGCACGGATCACCCCTGCGATCGCGCGCAGGATACGGTCGTCGTCGATCGCCGACACGGCATCGAGACCAGTCGCGATGGCGGCGTCGGCGGCCTTGATCGCATCCGCGCTGCCCTTGGCCCGGGCAGGATCGTGCGCGGCGGCGAACCGCTCGACCAGCGCCGTGGCGACGGCCGGCGCGCGGCGCAGTGCTTCGACTACGGTGACGAGCCCATAGGTGAGGCCGGTCTGGCGCAGGTAGCGGAACCAGGCACGGAGAAGGACCACGGACGCGGGCGCGATGCCCGCCTCAACGATCAGGCGATTGAAGGCGTCATTCTCCGCGCGCCCTTCGAGCACGGCGGCGATCGCGTCCTCAACGGTCGGGATTTCGCCCTTGAGCCTGGCTTCACCGCTCAGCTCGACTTCGAAGTCGTGGATATAGGCGCCGGTTTCACCCGGGAGTGCGGTCGGCAGTTCCTCGATCACGCGGAAACCGAAATTCTCGAACACCGGTACCGCATCCGACAGCGGCAGCGCACCACCGAGGCGATAGAGCTTGATGCGCAGCTTGCCTGCCTGCTCGAAGAAGCGGACCGATCGCGCGCCGGCATCGGCGAGGCCGGCGATGCGGACGATGTCGCGCGCGGCTTCTTCCGGCGGGTTGTTGTTGCGGTAGCCAAGCGGGAAGGCGGGGGCATGGCGCAGCGCGAGCCGTGCGGCACGGGCGGCGGCAAGGCCGTCCTCGATCAGCGCGGCCTCGACCGCGGGCAGCCAGCCGCGAACCATCCGCTCCAGCTCGGCGTCGAGCGTCGCGGCATCGGGCATGCGGCCCTCGCCGCGCAGATCGAGCGTGTAGCGCAGCAGTGCGACCGGCCCGTCCTCGAGCGCGATCGACCAGCTGATCTGGGTGGCATTGGCGGCGCGCTCAAGCATCTCGCCGATCGCGACGCGGCGGCCGGTCGAGACGTCGTCGCGCGGCAGCCACACAAATGCGAAGAGGTGACGGCCGAGCGCGCTGCGGACCAGGATGAGCTTCGATCGCGGCCGGTCGGTCACCGACATGGCGGTGAGCGCGATCTTCTCCAGCGCTTCCTGCGGGAAGGCGATGGTGAGATCGTGCGGGAGACCGGTCAACGCATGCGCCAGCGCCTTACCGGTATGGCCGCGCGGGTCGAAGCCGAACTTGGTTTCGAGCGAGGACAGGCGCGCGCGCAGCAGCGGCACTTCATCGGGCGTCGAATGGAGCGCGGCGCTGGTCCACAGGCCCGCATGGATCGACAGGCCGGTGACCTTGCCGCCATCGCGCAGCGGCACGAGCACCAGATCGAGCGGTGCGCGGCGATGGACGGTAGAGATCAGGTTGGACTTGAGCAGCAGCGGCGGCTGTCCGCCCTTTTCGAACCACTCGACCGCGAGTGCGCGCGAGGCATCGGCGAGCAGCGGCGTGTCGAGCTTCATGCGGCAGATGCCGGCGGCGTCGGTGACGCTGCCATCGACATGCCAGGTCTCGTGCCCGACCAGGGTCATGCTGCCGCCCTGGAACCAGCGCAGCAGCGAAGCGCCCTCAGGATCGCCGACGCGGTTGGCGTCGTCACTCATCGCCCGGCGCAACTCGGGCCAGTCGGTCACTGCGGCACGAACATGGCCGAGATTGCGTTCGAGGTCGCGGACAAGACCGGTGCGGTCGCGCGCATCGGCGCGCTCCAGTTCCATATAGACCATTGATTCGCGGGCGCCGCCGGCACCGATGCCGGTCAGAGCGCCGTCGCCGGTGCGTTCGACGGCGACAACGGGATGGATCACGCGGCGGATGGCAATGTCGTGGGCAGCAATGGTGGCAGAGATCGAATCAACGAGGAAGGGCATGTCGTCATTGACGACGGCAAGGCGCATCGTGCGGCTGTCCTCGCCAAGACCGGTTTCAAGCGCGATTCCCGGTACACCAGGCGGACGGGTCGCGGCGGCCTCCGCGACGAACCGGGCGGCAACGGCGCGCTCGGCATCGCCGAACCCCTCTAGCTCTCCCGGCAGGGCTCCATCGGTAAGACGCGCCTGCAGCGCATCGGCGAGCGACTTGATCGGCTTGCTCATGCCCGCGGGCTATGCGCCGGGATTCGGCGCGGCTCAAGGCTTGCTGCACTGCAACGTGACAATTGAGACGAAGTTGCGATGTCACCGGTGACATTCGATACAAAGATGCGCGGCGCGCGCGGGACCGCTAAGCTCGTGTCGATGCCGTTACGGGAATTGCGCGGGTCAGGCCGCGGCTTTGCGCACCACGCGTTCGGCGAAGGCCGCATCTCCCTCAACCTTGGCCAGGATGTCGAGCATCCCGTCGCTTCCGGCACGGGCCAGCAGGACGACGAACTCCGATTCGCCGGCCTCGATCTCGACATGGGCGAGCGGCGGACGGCTGCGCAGCTCTTCGGCGGCGCGGGCATAGACGTCGGGCTGGGGTGCGGGCTTGCGGAGCGCGCGCTCGTTCTTGACGATCGCCTTGATCCCGCCCGGTTCCGCGGTGAGGAAGGCGTCGAGCCCGCCTTCGCCGACTTCGTTGCGGCGTGCGTTGTTCATCACCGCGGCGAATTCGGTGAGGCGCGTCTTGTCATAGCCTGCGCCGAAGACGAGCTTTGCGGCGGCGGTCATCGGCGCGCGCGCCTGAACGGTGATCGATGCGTCGCTGAGCAGTTCGGCATAGGCGTCCGCGTCCGACTCCGCGGCGCGCACGAAGTCATAGGCACGCGAAAGCGCGCGGTAGAGTGAGGCGTGGCTGCGGATATCGGCGGCGCGCGCCATGGCGGCGCTTTCGCGCGCAAGCATCAGGCGGCCGGCGAGCGTATCGGGGACGGCGGCGACGTCGTCGTGCGGAACCGCGGGTTCGACGGCTTCTTCGACGATCGGTGCGCTGGGGCCATCGGCCCAGACCGGCGCGGCGGCGGTCGGCGGCGGCGCGGCGCGGCGGGCTTCCTCGACCTCGCGTTCGAGCTTGGCCTGGGTCTCGGCGTCGACCATCTCCTTCCAGTTGATGACGCCGTAGATGAAGTCGATCGTGTCCTCGTCGGACGAATAGGGCATCAGGATGCCGCGATAGAGCGTGTTGTGGCCGCGCTGACCGACGAATTCGGCCTCGAAGCCAATCGGCGAGCGATTGGCGATGATCTGGAGATAATGATCGGTCAGGCGCGAGAGCAGCGAGCGGGTAGGCACTTCGCCGACATGGGTGATCAGGTTGGTGACCCCGCATTCCTCGCGAAGCGACGCGCCGAGATAGCGGATCGCGGGATTTTCGACACCGCCACTGAAGTCCAGCAGCACACTGTGCGGGCCAAAATCGGCGATGCTTTCGGGATCGAGATCCTCGATCGACGGATAGGCGCGTCCGCGCAGCAGCGATACCCAGTGATTATATGCGCGCACATGCATCCGGCGCTCGTCGGTCCCGATATCGAGCCGCTGCCGGCCGTCACCCGAATCGCCGACGCCGGTGTCGTCGTGGCCGGTTTGGTGGCGGTCTTCGAGTCCGCGGGTGTCCATGCGCATGCTCCACAGAGGGCAGTTGCCCTTGAATATCCCGAGTCTGCGCATGGCATGGTAAATCTTGCGTAAAGACGGGCAGGGCTTTCGGCGCGTATCTGGAACGCTTGTCAGCCGCGAAAGAGGCTGGTAAGCGCCGCCACCTTCCACCGGCGGTTCCGCCGGCCGGGCCGCTTTAGCTCAGTTGGTAGAGCATCGCATTCGTAATGCGGGGGTCACAGGTTCGAGTCCTGTAAGCGGCACCATTACATATTGGGAACATTGTAGAAATCCGCAGAAATCTGCGGCATGTTGCCTCCTGTTTGTCCGGCAAAGCCCCACTTTGTTCCGCCGTGGTCCGCTCAAAGTGGGCCAGGAATCGGTGGGCCACGAACAGTGCAGGAGACGTGGTCCACCCTGCTTACGACGGTTCAGATTCGCCCGCTCAAGCCTGGGCAGCGGCCATATAAGGTCGCAGACTCGGACGGCTTGCTCCTGCTGGTGTAGCCAACAGGCGCTTTGCTCTGGCGATTTCGGTACAAAGTGTTCGGGCATGAACGGAAAGGGTTCACTGAAGCGTTTCAACGGAAGATCTCGGCCCAATGGCGGCCGTTCGTTCGAGCCGCTCAAGGACCCCGCCCGGCCCGTCATAGGCGTGAGCCCGCCACCATTCACAGGCGGCACACAGCAACGCTGCCAATGCAAGCAGCATCGCCAGCCCCGACAGCGAAGCACCTTGTGTGTTCGCCTGGTTCACGCCTCCAGCCAGCCAGTGCCCCGCCAGATATGCCGAGCCACCCAGCCCGATCTTGGACGACGCCGTGAAGATGCCGTAGCGCGACGCCGCCATGCCGGGCACGGTGGCGCAGACCTGCTCGAGCAGTTGCGAGAAAGCGGACCATATCAACAGGATCACGCCGCCAAGCCCAATACCCAGCAAGGCGAAGGCAAGGGCGGTTCCGGCCATTCCTGACGCAAGTCCCGCCGGCAATGTCACGATCGCCACCGCGCTCACGCCATAGGCCAGTACTAACCCGCCGGTAACTCCCAGCCTACGCGCGAGCCCCGACCATAGCGGAATCGAGCCGAGCCGGGCAGCAGCGAGCAGCAACGGTACCGTCGTCACAATCCCGGCATGCGAAGCGTCCAGATGGAGCGCCGCCTTGCCCACCGCCGCGAGTGCACCGATGCCGACCATATGGACGAGACAGAAGGTGAGCACGGGCGTTAGCCGCCCGCGTTCTTGCGAGTTCGTCACGCCGGGTGACTGGTCGGCTGGAGCCTGCAGCGGAATGGCCAGCAACCACGCCAGCGGCATCAGGAGCAGCAGGGCCGCCGCGCCGATCGTCATCATCGCGGCGACAGGCAGTACCGTTCCCTTCGCCGCGAGCAGCGGGATCGCCGCCACGGCCACGACGATCCCCGCCGCGCTGCTGCCGGCGGTGCGCAACCGCATGAAATGCAGATGCCCGTGGCGTGCCGCAAGGATCGCGGAAAGGGCGTTGTGCGGAACATCGAACAGCGCGAAGGCGGTGCGAAAGAGGATCAACAGGATCGCGGCGGACGCCAGTGATCCGCTTGCGGCCAGTGGCAGAGCGGCAAAGCTCAGACAGGCAATGAGCGCCGCACCGCCGCCGATTTGCGGCGTCCAGCGGCGCAGCCGGTCGAAGCGTGCCAGCGCCGCGCCCCAAGCCGCGTCCAGCGCTGCGTTCCAGAGCGATCCGGCGAGGAACAACGTCCCTGCCGTCACTGGCGGCAGCTTCAGGAGCGCCACCATGATGTAGAGCGCGAACGCATCCCCGGCGACCCAGAGCAGGCTCTTGCCGCAGTGCGATGCCATGAAGGCGTAGAGCGCCAACCTCCGGACCGTCGTCATGCTGCGCCCCTAGAGCGGTGCCGTGACTGTTTGGCGTCTTCGGCCAGCCCGCGAGCTCTGGACTGGTCCCTGCACTCCACTAAGACCGCAGGCGAAATGAGCAAACACTCCCCATCCATCCGCGAACGCCCCGGCGACGCCGGTTCCGCGATCCTCGATGCGGCGCGCGAAGTGGCGGCGGAGCGCGGGCTCGGCCAGCTCAGCCTGCGCGTCGTCGCGGAGCGGGCGGGCGTATCGGTTGGCACGATCAGCTATCGCATCGGTGATCGCGGGGCGCTGATCGAGGGGCTCGCACGGCGCGAGGTGGTGCTGACGGAAACTCAGGCAGCGCACTGGGCACGCCGAATGGGCGGAATCGCGCCCGGAAATACCGACTTCCTGTCGGATATGGTCGAGGCATGGCTGGGCGAATGCGGAAATGCGAACCGCGTCCCGGCGGTGATGCAGAGCGAATTGCTGTCGGCCGCCTATCGCGACGAGCGCCTTGCCGAACCTGTCGCTGCGATCACCGGCGCGCACGCCGATATGTGGCGCGCGATGCTCGACGGCTGGGATGAAGCGGACCGGCTGGCGCGCCGCATCGCCGCCTACTGCGCCGACGAGCGGCCTTTCTCGACCCTGCTCGGCGCAGACACCGACTATGGCCTGCTGCGCGCCTCCACCATCCGTGCGCTGCTGCGCGATCGCAATGCGGCGCCCGGCTCCCCGACGGATGCCTGGCACATGCGGCTGGTCGCGCGGCTGGAGGAGCCGGCGCGCGCCGCCTTCGATGCGGGCGAGCCGCCGCTGGGGGCCAAGGCCGCTATCGCCGAGCACATCGCCGACATGATCATTGCCGGCGGGATCGAGACGCTGTCGCACCGCTCCATCGCGCAGGCGCTGACGATGCCCGTCTCCAGCCTGGCGCATCACTTCCCCATGCAGCGCGACATCCTGCTTGGCGGTGTCGAGACGCTCTATCGCCGGCTTCGGTCGGAGGTCCAGGATGCCACGGGCGAGCGGCCGGCCGGTGCAACGGTTATCGTGCTGGGGCACGAGATGGCGCTGGCCGCACGGCGCGAGCCCGGATTCCTGCCGTTCGCGATCGATATGCGCCGCCGCCGCGCCGAGAACGTCCATCCGATCATCAGCCGCATCCTCACTGGCAGCGAAGACGCCGACCATGCGCTGACCCAGGCCTATGTGATGGCGATGATCGGTTTCGGGCTGGGCGGGTTGATGGGACACGAGCATCGCTACGACTATGAGGAGATCCTGCGTCTGATATGAAATCCTGATCCAGTACGACTGTTTTTTTTGTACAAAAATTCGCTGATATTTTACCGTACGATCGTCTCAATACCGTAACAGTCCATGGCTAGGAGCCCCTGACTCGATTGATCAGGGGAATACGATGACTCGTTTCGGATCCATGGTGCGGTCGCGCACCGCATGGGCGCTGCTGCTGGCCGGCACCGCCGTGCTGCCGCTATCGGCGCAGGCGCAGGAGGCGAAGGATCCTTCCGCCGAGGACGGGCTTCAGGACATTGTCATCACCGCCCAGCGCCGCGAGGAACGCGTCCAGGACGTACCGCTCTCGATCCAGAGCGTCACCGGCGAGGCGCTGGCGCAATCAGGCTATACCGACTTCACCGACCTCCAATATCTCGTGCCGGGCGTGCAGTACGACCCGACCCAGGGAGCGGCCTTCCAGATCCGCGGCGTCGGCAGCACCTCGTTCGACTTCTCCAACGCCAAGTCGGTCAGCGTCGTCGTCGACGACGTGGTGATGGACGGCCAGCGCGCCAACGGCCTGATCGGCATGGTCGATATCGGTCGCGTCGATGTCCTCAAGGGTCCGCAGGGCACGCTGTTCGGCAAGAATTCCACGTCGGGCGTGATCGCGGTCAGCACCAACCGCCCCGCGCTCGGCACCTTCTCGCTGCGCGCGAGCGCGAGCTATGGTGAGCACAACGAACGCATCCTCAACGCGACGGTCAACGTGCCGCTCGGCAGCATCGCGGCGCTGCGTGTTTCGGGGTTTGACCAGGCACAGGACGGTTTCGGGAGGAACGTGACGCTCGACCGTCTCGTCGGCTCGACCCACGACTATGGCGGCCGCGCCCGCCTGCTGATCGAACCGTCGAGCACGCTCAGCATGCTGCTCTCGGCCGACTATGCCCATCATTGGGACAGCAGCGTCCGCACGCCCGTATCCGGCCAGCCCGCCGCGGTCACGGCAATGCTCCGCGAACTCGGTGTCTTTCCGGGGCCGAAGAGCGCCGACACCGCCGACGGCAGCTTCGGCGAGATCGCGACCGAGGAATGGGGCACATCGCTCAATATCACCGCCAAGCTCGGCAGCCATGAGCTGCGATCGATCTCTTCCTTGCGCTTTACCGGCTACAACAACTCGACGCCGGTCAACCTGCTGCCGCTCGACAAATATGCCTATGTCCCGTTCAACCTGGGCGAGCTCGACACCGACAAGCTGAGCCAGGAGATCCACCTCGCCTCACCGACCGGCGGCTTCGTCGAATATGTGGTGGGCGCGTTCTACAACCGGCTGCATGCGCGCCAGACCCAGCTGCAATGGGCAACGCTCGGCCAGCCGCTCTACCGGCCGAACGGTACGCCGCAGCCGACGCTCTATGCGCTGACCGGCGCGATCGGCGTCAACGCCAACGCCTCGCTGTTCGACACGGTGAACGAAACCGCCGCCGCCTTCGGCCAGTTGAAGTTCAACCTGGCGCCGCGCCTCAGCCTGACGCTCGGCGGCCGCTACACCAAGGACTGGAATTCGCAGCGGCTGACCTTCATCACCATCGATCCGCTGCCCATCGCCGGCTATCGCCCGACCTTTGTCGGCAGCAGCGCTGCGCCCGCCTATCCCTATGGCAAGGTGACCGGCGACAACTTCTCCTATCGCGTCTCGCCCGAATGGCAGATCAACGACAATGCGATGCTCTATGCCACCTATTCGACCGGCTACAAGCCGGCCGGTATCGCCTTTGTCGGCAACAAATATAACCCGTATCGCGCCGAGACGGTCAAGGCGATCGAGCTCGGCATCAAATCCGAATGGTTCGATCGGCGCCTGCGCGTGAACCTCGGCATATTCCGGTCGGACTTCACCGATTTCCAGACGACCATCCTCACGACCATCCCGGACGGCGCGGGCGGCGTGATCCAGACAACCGCCATCGGCAATGCCGGCGGGCTTCGGTCGCAGGGCGTCGAGGGCGAGATCGCGATCGCGCCGGTTCGGGGCGTGTCCCTGACCGGCAACTTCACCTACACCGACGGCCATTTCACCGATTACGTCTACAACAAGACCACCGACTATACCGGCACGCGCCTGACCAACTCGCCCGACTGGGCGGCGAGCGTCGCAGCCGATTTCAGCCATGAGTTCGCGTCCGGCTTCAGCGCCCGGGCCCATATCGATTACGCTTGGCGCAACGACTATTGGACCGTTGTCGGCCAGCCCGAATATTCGCGCGTGCCGAGCTACGGCCTCGCCAACATGCGCGTCACCTTCACGCTCCCGGACCGGAATGTCGAGTTCGGCGCCTATGCCCGCAACCTGTTCGACACCTATTTCTCGACCGGTTGGCAGAATTACGGCGCGGTCGGGCTGCTCCACTACACCTCGCCGGGCGCGCGCCGCACCGCCGGCGGTTTCGTCAACTTCCGTTTCTAAGCCGGGGAGCCTGATCCATGCTCAGCAACAAGCTCCTTCTTATCGGCGCGGCCGCACTGGCACTGTCGGGTGCGGCCATGGCAGGAAAGCCAGGCCCTGAAGCCGCGGATCTTCCCGCGTCGCTCCCGATCAACCGCATCCAGATCCTGGGCACCCACAACAGCTATTCGCTGCCCATCGATCCCCAGCTGCGCGTGCTGTTACGCCCGATCTTCGCCGGCTTCGACAAGATGATTCAGGCAATGCCGGACGCGCAGAAGAAGCTCTTCAGTGAAGAGCATCCCAATCCGATCACCATCGAGGAGGGGTTGAACTACACGCACGACAGCCTGACCGCGCAGCTCGACCTTGGCGTGCGCAGCCTTGAGATCGACCTCAATCCCGACCCCAAGGGGGGACAGTATCTCGACCCCGCCGGCTATCGCCAGTTGCGGGCGCAGGGGGTGCACGACCTGCTGCCGATCGACACGGCAGCTCTCGCGAAACCCGGCTTCAAGGTCCATCACATCACCGATGCGGACTTCCGCAGCCACTGCCCGCTCTTCACCGATTGCCTGCGCGAGATCCGGGATTGGTCAGATGCGCATCCGGGCCACGTCCCGCTGTTCATCCTGATCGAGGCGAAGAGCCAGGCGATGCCACTCTTCAAGGACGCCACGCCGCCGCTCCCCTTTTCGCCGGAACGGTTCGACGACATCGACCGGGAGATTCTGTCGGTGTTCCCGCGCCAGCGGATCGTGACACCGGACGATGTGCGGGGACGCCATCCCACGCTGAACGCTGCGGTCCGTGCCGGCAGCTGGCCGACGCTGGCGAAGGCGCGCGGCAAGATCGTGTTCCTGATGATCACCGCCAACGGCCCGAAGGGAGCCGAAGGCTATCTGGCAGGCCACCCCTCACTTGAGGGCCGCATCGCCTTCCTCCGGGCCCAACCCGGCGAAGACCATGCCGCTTTCCTGATGTACGACAATGCGCTGCTGCGCGAACGCGAGATCCGCGCTGCCGTGGCGCAGGGCTATCTCGTCCGCACACGTTCGGACATCGAGACCTATGAGGCCAAGGTGAATGACCGCAAGCGTGCCGACACCGCGTTCGCCAGCGGTGCCCAGATCGTCTCGACGGACTTTGAGAAGCCCGGCAACGCTTATGGTACATCCTATTTGGTCCGACTGCCGGGTGGTGAAGCGGCGCGGGAAAGTCCTGTCTTCAAGTCTCAGCGCTGAAAGCAGACGGTAGTGCTTGCCGCGCTGCCGCTCTCCGCCGCCGCGATGATCGTTCCCCGATGATCCCGGCAACGAAGCGCCGTCATACGGGATATGGTGCCGGCCGAGGGGGGGGAGACGCTGACGCCGCCGCAGTCCCGATGCCTGC
Source organism: Sphingomonas sp. GW821-FHT03E12 (assembly GCF_059420685.1). Classification (NCBI taxonomy): domain Bacteria; kingdom Pseudomonadati; phylum Pseudomonadota; class Alphaproteobacteria; order Sphingomonadales; family Sphingomonadaceae; genus Sphingomonas; species Sphingomonas sp. GW821-FHT03E12. The sequence continues at coordinate 140,951 of NZ_JBWKUF010000006.1, read as the reverse complement.
CATTGCCTTGTCCGAAATCGGTGCCAGTTGCGCGCGGCCAGCAAAATGGGTCAGGAGCATCATCAGCAAGATGGCTGCCGCACCGAGATAGTTCAGCGAAACGACGAATTGCAGCCAATCGACGGAAAACGTCATGAAGCTCTTCGCGAACATCACGACAACGCTGCCGAGATACCCCGAGGCGTCGGCGACATAAATCAGAAAGCCGGCATTACCCGTCCGGCCCGTGGCAGCGAGCAGCCGATCGAAGTAAATTGCGTTGAACGGGGTGTAGCCAAGATAGAGACCCGCCCCTGACAGGATCATCCACCCTATCGGTCCGAGCACGCCGTTCTGGAACGCCAGCGTTGCCAGGAAGATCGTCGTGGCCCCCAAGCATATCAGGAGATTGAGACAGCGTAACGCCCGCGCGCTGTCGCGGATCGCGATGAAGCCCCCGAGTACGATCAACAGCGCGATGGCGATCGGCGCCTCGGTCGCGGTGAATAGGCCCGCGACGCGTCCGAAGCCCATTTCGGCCCAAATCTCTGCGGAAAAATTGTCCCGAAGGTCGCGGATGATCGTGAAGATCACATAGCTTGTGACGAGGGGGAGCATGAGCGGCCAATGCGCACGCAGGAAGCGCCAGCGCTCCACCTTGTCCATCGGGGCCCGCTCGATCCGCTCAACGATGTCCCGCGCGTCGGGCGGCGGCAATCGCGACAGTCCTAACACCGAGACGAGCAGCAATGGCAGGAACAGCGCACCGGTCGCCGCCGGCATCCAATATTCCGACACGCCGAAGTCGGCCATCAGCCACGCGCCGATGCTTTTGACCATGCCGGACGAAACGATGAAGCTCGCGCAGAGCATCGCACCAACGATATCGCTGATCCGGCGGCCTTCGAGATAGCCGAACACGAGACCCCAGATCATGCCGAGCGGCAGACCGTTTAGAAACAACACCGCCGGCTTCCAGGCGATGGGGACGATCGCGAACAGCACGAGCGCGACCCAGGAGAGACCGATCAGTCCGAGGATCGCTGCTGCACGATGCCGCGGATCGATTTCGGAGACGACCTTGAGGCCGATGAACTTGGACAGGGCATAACCGGCGATCTGCGCGATCACCAATGCGATCTTGAAATCGAGCGCAAACGCCCAAGCGCCCGCATCGGCATAGCTCGCTGCGGTGAACGGCCTGCGAAAGGCGTACATCGAGAAATAGGCGCTGAATGCGGCCCCGCCGGCCCAGAGGATCAACAGCGCGCGGTTGATCGGCGCACCGTCGGCCTGGTCGCGGGGCGAGAAACGCATATCGGCTTCAGCCGGCGAGGCAGATCGTGGCCGGGTGGAGGCCTGGCCGCTCGCCGCGAAGCAACGCCGCCTCGATCCGTTCGATCGCATTCGGCAGATCCGCGACGGTCGGTATCACGAAGTCTGCACCGGCTTTCGCCAATTCGCTGGCCGCATTCCGCAGCCGCTCGCGACCCTCCGCTGCGGGCAATGCCTTGTAGGCCGCCAGCGGCAGCCCAATGCCGTTACCCGACGCGGCAACGCCGACCGTCCAAAGCCCGGCGTTCCGTCCGGCCACGATGCCGACCTGCGCGTCATCCACGGCCACACAATGCGACACCGGCTAGGCGCTCAGCATTTCGAGCGCGCGCCAGAGCATGAGCGGGGCAGGTCTGCCGGCTTCGGTCTCGCCTGCGCAAACCACGATTTCGGGCGCATAACCCTGGCTCTCGGCAGCGGGGAGGATGCCGCGCATCATCGCCCGGGTATAGCCGGTGGTGGAGCCGATCCGCGCGCCGCGGTCGCGTAGCCACGCTGTCACCTCGGCCGCGCCCGGCACTAGATCGCGGTGTTCGAACGCAGCTGCGGCCATCGCAGGTTCGAGCGCGCGCATCAGTGCGTCGATGTCCGCTTCGCTTCCGGCGCGGCCCTGCGCATGCCGCCAGGCAGCGTCGCCCTCCGCCTCAGCCAGAATCGCAGCGACATGGTCGCGCTTGGCGCGGCCCATATGCCGGCGGATCAGGCGTTCGGATACTGGCGCACCCGCCTCGTCGAACACCGATTCCATCGCGCGGACCGGTGCGCAGGATCCGAAATCGACCATGGTTCCGGCCCAGTCGAAGACGACGGCAGCGATCTTGTCCATGTCAGCTAGCGCCCTTCATGGGCGCGCCGAAAGCGGCGCGAACCACATCCTCACCGATCGCGAAGGCAGTCGACATGCCTGCGCCGCATGTCACGACGGTGACATGCACGCCGGGCTCGACCTCGCGGCTGAACCAATTGCGGTCGGGCGACCAGGCATAGGAGCCGACCCAGCGCTCGATCACCGGCGGCGGCTCGCCCAGGACCTGACGGAACTCATCGAGAATCAGGTCGTCCACACCGGCGTGCTGGAACGGATCTATGACGTCGCCATAGGCATGGCTGTCACCGACGACGAGGCTGCCATCCGCGGATTGTGCGACGATCAGGTGCACACCCGCTGCGCTTTGCGCCTCTTGCTCCCGCTCAAGCCGGTCGCGCAGTTTCGCCGCCTGCGGTAAGGCGGCATAGCCCTCGTAGCGCGTGAGGCCGAGGTCGCTCATGACCGGTGCGGGCAGCCGGTATCCGGGATCGGCGAGACGCAGCATCTGCAGCTTGCAGCGAGAGACGCCCATTTCGTTGGCCAGTGCGGGATAGAGCGCGGCCAACTGATCGCCCGGACACACGAAGATCCGTTCGCTCCGGATGACCCGGTCCGCCGTCACGATCTCACCCGCGGCTACGTGGCGGATCTGCGCAGGCGGCAACAGCGTGACACCCCAGCGATCGACCAGCCAGGCAAGCAGACGCGGCAGCGCGTCGCGCGCTTCGACGCGAATTTCGTGCGGACTGAGCAAGACCGCCTCGCATTGCGGAAAGGTCATCCGCTCCATCGATGCTGCGAATTCGCCGCCACCGACCAGCCGGCATTCCGCGCCCATCTCGGTCGCGAGGAACGCTTCAAGCACGGCGACGGCTTCGGGCCGGCGCGCGACCATAGCAAGGCCGGTCTGCACCACTTCGATCCCGGCCGATGGCGCGACCTGCGCCCAGATATCCCGGCTCCGACGTGCGAGATTCCACATCTCGTGGCGTTCCTGCCCGGTGACTGTGATGAAGCCGAAATTGCGGATACTTGCGCCGACCGCCCGTGCCGATGCGTCGATCAGCGCGACCTGCGCGCCGCTACGAGCGGCGGCGAGCGCGTGGGCGATCCCGATGATACCGATTCCGACCACGACAACGTCGAATGGGCCGGCCTTGCCAACAGTTTCCATGACGACGCTGCTACGCACCCGGCCGGTGCGGAACGAATAGCTTGTGTGCATGAGGGGCATAGCCAATGCCCCTCGCGCCGGCGTATCGCCGCTCCTGTCACATGCCGGACGCGGATCCATGTCAGCGGGCCGGGATGAGCATCAACTTTCAGCATTTGCGGTCCTTCTACGCGATCGCATCGGACCGCAGCGTCTCGCGCGCCGCACGGCGGCTCAATATCTCTCAGCCGACGTTGTCGAAACAGCTGCGGGCGTTGGAGGACCGGTATCAGGTCAAGCTGATCGACGGCGTGCGGCCGCCGCTCATGCTTACGCCGGCGGGGCAGGCGCTGTATGACAAGGCGCATATCCTGTTCGACGTGGCGTCCGAGATCGCCACGATGCTGGCGGAGGCGACGACCGGCTCGATCGGCACCGTGCGCTTGGGTACGGATTCCCCGCCCTTCGCCGCCCGGTTCATGACGGCCCTGCGCGCGGCGCTGCCGCAGATTGACTTCAAGGTCGCGATCGCCAACGCGAGCACGACCAACGACGCGCTCATCCAGGCGCAGATCGATATGGCGATCGTGTGCGAGCCGCGCGTGCATGCCGACTATATCTATACCCCGCTATATCGCGACGAGCTGGTGGCGGTGGTTCCTGCTGGCTGGGACGGGTCGCAAGGCGCCTATTTCCCGCTCGATGCGCTAACCCGCGAAACGCTGCTGGTGCGGGAGCCGACATCGCGCACGCTTGGCGCGACGCGGCAGGTTCTGGAGGAAGCTGGCATCCGCCCTGCGCGGACGATGGAGATGCACACGCGCGAAATGATCCGCGAGGGCGTGGCGCACGGGCTCGGCATCACCTTCATGTTCCGCGAGGAGTGTCCGCCGGACACGCGGCTGCGGACGATGCCGGTCGATTCAGGGTCGAGCGCGCGCTTCGTCCACGGCTATTTCGCGATCCGCGCGGAGCGCTTCCGGATCGCGGGGTATCGCAGGGCGCTGGAGGTGGCGAAGGAGATCGCCGCCGCGCGCAGCATCGGTCATCCGGTGACCGAATAGGCAACAAGGTCACCAGCAATATTGCGGCTGGCCCTTGTCGTCCTTCCGGTAACAGATCTTACCGCCGATAATCGTGTAATCGACCGCGACGCGTTCGATCCTGTCCGGCATGACCTTGGCCGGATCGATGGCGAGGATCACGAGGTCGGCGCGCTTGCCTACAGCGATCGTGCCGCGCTTCCGTTCCTCGAACTGTAGGTAGGCGCTGCCCTTCGACCAGATTGACAGCGCTTGTGCGACGCTGACGCGCTGTTTCTCGCCATAGACCTTGCCATTGCCGCGCGCGCGGCGCGTCACCAGGCTCTGGATGCGCTCCATCACCCTCGCCGGGCTGACCGGGCTATCCGAACTGCCGCCCACCGGAATGCCGAGTTCGAGCGCGCTGTGATTGGGATGCATCATGTTCCAGCGCGCCGCGCCGAAATCCTCCATCTTCTCGCCGTGGTTGATGACGTAGGAATGGAGCGACACCGCAACGCCGCTTGCCTTCATTCGCTGCAGGATGCCGGGGTTGACGACGCTCGCATGCTCGATGCGATGGCGTGGATCAGGCCGCGGATTGGCACGCTGGGCGGCGTCGATGGCGTTGAGCACCATGTCGATCTCGCGGTCGCCATTGGAATGCACCGCGGCCTGCAGGCCAGCATTGTGGACGCGCGCGACCATGCGGTCGAGCTCGGCCTGATCGCGGCCCGGGGCGATGCCGTGATAGCGCGCGTCATGGGCATAGGGTTCGTAGAGCCACGCGGTGCGGCCCGACAGCGAATTGCCGTGGAACAGCTTCACCCCGTCCAGCGTCAGGCCGGGCACGTTCCATTCCGTCTTGAACCGGTTTTCGATCAGCCAGTCGAGATGGCGATACGAGGTCAACGCATAGACGCTGACTGGCATCCCGCTTTTGAGCAGGGCACGATAGATGCGCAGTTTTTCCGGGGACGCACCGGCATCGCCGACGCCGACGATGCCGTAGGACAGCAAGGTGCGGAATTCGGTGCGATAAGCCTCCAGCGTCTCCGCTTCGGTCGGTTTGGGCGTGGTGTCGTACAGGCGGGCGAGACCCGGAATGCCTTCGAGCAGGATGCCGGTCGCCTTGCCAGCGGCATCCCGTACAATTTTGCTGCCTGGCGGGTCGGGCGTATCGTCGGTGATATTGGCCATCTTGAGCGCGAGCGAGTTCACCACGCTGCGATGTCCGCTTGAATGGCGCAGGATGACAGGGTGATCCGGCACGACCGCGTCGAGTTCGCGCGCGGTGGGATGGCCGTCGATTAGCTCGTCATAATAGCCGCGACCGGCGACGAGCTGCCCATTCGGCGTCAGCGCCGCCTTGCGCCGCAGCTTGGCGAACAGTGCGGCGCGTGAGCCGACGCCGCCCTCGGGTGTCAGGTCAAGCAGACCGTACACCCCCATCTCGTCGAATTGCGCGCGCGGGTGGATGTGGGAATCGATGAAGCCCGGCAGCACGGGGCGTCCGCGCGCGTCGATCACGGTCGTATCGGGTCCGGCCAGCGCCATCACCTCGGCCTTCGCTCCGATCTTCACGATGACCCCGTCATCGATCGCCATTGCCGTGGCCGGCGCCTGACCCTCGGCGCGGATGTCGCCATCGACGATGATCAGCCTCGCCGTATCATCGCGCGCGTCTGCGGGCGAAGCGGTCATCGTGCCGATCAGCGACAGCACCGGCAAAGCGGTCCTGATCCATGCGCGCAATGAATGGGAGCGAGCGTCAGTGAGGGCGTGCATCATCGTTCAGGTTCCCGACAAGACGTGTTTCGGCGTCGAGAGCGCCACTTCAGCATCCACCGCCGGCACGCCAATTCATTTGAGGAATGGTGATGATAGCGCTGGCAACTGCCTATCGGCCGCGCCGCGCCACTGAAGATCAGCGGCTTAGCCGTTGTGTTCCATGGCAGAAGCTCGACAAGGATCAGGCCGTCATCACGACCCCGGACCGCAGTCGAAGCAATCGCGCACGCGCATTCGCGGCGCGGCGACGGGCAGGATGTCACGCTCAAGTCATTTAAGAACTTCCTGCTGTCGCGAAACGGTCATCCCGCACGGCCACCCGCCGCTTCGAATTCGGAAGGGGGCCATGCGGGATCAATCGACTTCGGCGTGCCGGGCATCATCGCCGTGGCATGTGCGCATCAAGCGCATGTGCTCCGGCTGGTCGCCATGACCCGGTCCGAGAGCGCCAACCACCTGCCGCACGGCGGCGACTGAAGCCTTCTCAGAAACATAAACCCATATCATCAAGGAGACTGAAAATGACGGGCCACCCCGCCATTGCGCGTATCGTTTTGCTTTCGACCGCGGCACCGCTCGCCCTTGGCCTGGCGCTGCCGGTACACGCGGCGAACGGACGTGATGACGATAGCGCGGCAGTCGCGGCCGACGGCACAGCGCTTGCCGACGCCGCACTGGGCCAGGTTTCCGGCGTCGTCACCGATGAGTCCGGCCGCTTCATCAACGGCGCCGAGGTGCGAATTGAGGGATCGGCGGTCGTCGCGACGACGGATACCGAGGGCCGCTTCCGCCTGTCGCGCGTCCCGGCCGGCGCACATACGCTGGTCGTCACCTATATCGGCTTCGACGCCGGCCGCCAGCAGGTCACCGTGCAGCCGAGGGTGCCGATCGACATCGCCGTGTCACTCAACGCGACGTCGGAGGGCGGCGATATCGTGGTCACCGGTTCGCGCCCCATCGCCGAGTCCGAAGCGGCCGCCTTGCAGCTGCAGCGCTCGTCGCCTGCGCTGGTCAGCGTGGTCGCGGCGGACAGCATCGGGCGCTTCCCCGACCAGAATATCGCTGCCGCGCTGAGCCGTTTGCCCGGCATCGCGGTCGAGCGTGACCAGGGTCAGGAGCGGTTCGTCAGCCTGCGCGGCGCGCAGTCGAGCTGGACCACCATCTCGTTCGACGGCATCAACGTGATCAGCCCGGCGGGTCGCACCACCCGCTTCGACACCATCCCGTCCTCGATCGCCAGCGCCGTCATCGTGCGCAAGGCGGTGACCGCCGACATGACCGGCGAAACCGTCGCCGGCAATATCGACGTGCGCACGCGCGGTGCGTTCGACTACCCCGGCTTTCGCGCGGCGGGCGACATTGGGCTCGGCTTCAACGATCTGGGCGGCGGCAAACAGTATAATGCGAGCGGCTACATCTCCGACCGCTTCGCCAACGACACCATCGGCATCCTGCTGACCGCCTCGCGCTACGAGCGCGACATGGTCACCGACAATTTCGAGGGCAGCTGGCAGTTGCGCAACAACGTGGTCTGGAACAACAACACCCAGAACAAGCTGTATCGTCTCACACGCTCCAACACTGCGTTCGGCGGCCGGCTCGACTGGCGCCCTTCGCCGGAGCACCAGTTGTTCCTGATGTCGGTCCACACCGAATTCCGCGACGACGAACTGCGCAACCAGTATCAGTTCGACGTCGACGACAGCCGAAACGGCCCCGGTTACGCCAATGCCGCGCTGGGCAACACGCCGTACAAGGGCACCATCTATGGCGTCGAAATCGACTCCACGCTGAACAGCAACTCGTCGCGTCAGCGCATCTTCACCAACACGCTCGGCGGCAATCACGATCTGGGCAACAGCTGGGACGCGAGCTGGCGGTTCAACTTCACCCGCGCGCAGGACGATAGCCGCGGGCCGTTCAGCTCGACCTGGCTCAGCCCGCGCGACGTGCTGCTGCGGCCGACGGTCGACTATGATCTGACCGACCCGCGTCTCGCCAAGGTCCGGCTCTACCAGACGCTCCGCAACGCGGCCGGCGTGTACAGCAAGGGTGCCGAACGTCCGTTCATCGGCGCCAGCGAACTCGACTATTCGACCATGACGCGCACGCGGCGTCGCGACCAGACCGACGCCTACACCGCGCGTCTCGATCTGACGCATGATCTGAACTTCCTCGGCAACGAGACCAAGCTGCAGTTCGGCTTCAACTTCAACGACCGCACCAAGGAATCGAACCGCACCGTGCTGGAAGCGCGCGCGGCCGATCTGACTGCGGCTGGCATCGCGCTGCCGCGTCAGCAAGCGTTCTCGATCACCGACCCGTTCAAGGGCGCGATCCCGCTCGGCTACAGCTTCCGTTACTTCTCATCGGATGCCGGCGCGGCGCTGTTCGACTCCTTCATCGCACGCGGGGGTACGCGGGTGCAGCCGAATACGGCGGAGCAGAACTACTACAAGGTGAATGAACGCATCTATGCTGGTTATGCCATGGGTACGTCGTTCTTCGACTGGGGCAACATCCTGGCGGGCGCGCGCATCGAGCATATCCGCAACGACAGCCGCGCCAACATCCAGACGACGGTGGGCGGGGTCACCCGCTTCACCCCGGCGGAACTGACCTCCAGCACGACGATGGTCTTCCCCAGTGCGCACATCAACTGGGACGTGACGCAGGACATGAAGATGCGCCTCTCGCTCAACACGGGCGCGGCGCGGCCCGATTATTCGGACCTGCGCCCCAACCTGTCGATCAGCGACGAGGCGCAGACGGTTTCCGGCGGCAACCCGCGGGCCAAGCCGGAAAAGGCCAAGGGTGTCGATCTCTATTATGAATGGTACATGCCCTCGCGCGGCTTCTTCTCGGTCGGTGTCTTCTACAAGGACATCCGCGACGTCCTGTTCGACATCGAATATCCGCAGTTCGACATCACCGATTTCGACACGCCGGAACTGAAGCGTTCGACATACCTCTATTCGACGATCGGCAACGGCGCGAGCGGATCGATCAAGGGCTTTGAAATCGCCTTCTCGCAGCCGTTCGAAGGGATCGCGCGCAGCCTCGGCCTGCCGGACTGGATGGGCGGCTTCGGCGTCCAGGCCAACCTCACCTACAATGACTCCGAAGCGACCACGCCGGACGGCCGCAAGGTAGCGCTGCCCGGGTCGTCCAGGACCGTGTACAACGTCTCGGGCTATTACGAGAAAGCCGGCTTCTCGGTTCGCGCCAGCTGGCAGTATCGTACCAAGTGGATCGAATCGCTCGGTTCGAACGCCGTCGTGGGCGACAATTATTGGGGCGATGTAGGCCGCCTCGACGTGTCGGCGCGCTATGCGATCAACAAGAATATCGAACTCTACTTCGATGCCAACAACCTGCTGAACGAGCCGGGCGTGCGCTATGTCGGCGACGCCCGCCGCTCGCTCGAGGTCGAGACCTTCGGCGCGCGCTACATGTTTGGCGCCCGCTTGAACTTCTGATCCATTTCCCCCTGACTGACCGGAGTGCCGCGCGCGGTGCTCCGGTCTCTCGTTCGACAAGGATGCCTCATATGCGCCGCTTCAAGACCCTGTTCCTCGCCTGCACGCTGCTGGCGCCGCCCGCACTCGCCCAGACCGCCGAGCAGGCACCAGCGCCCGTACCGAATGCGCGCAACGTGATCGTCTTCATGGGTGACGCTGGCGGCTTGCCGACGCTCAGCGCGGCGGGCATCCTCGCCCATGACAAGCCGCAGTCGCTGTTCATCCAGTCGATGCCGCACATCGCGCTGTCCGACACCTCGTCGCTCAATCGCTGGGTGACGGATTCGGGTGCGGGTATGACCGCGATCATGACCGGCCATAAGACCAACAACGCAATGGTGTCCGCCATCCCGACGGGTCAGGGCGATGCGGTCACCCCGGTCAAGACGCTGCTCGAATATGCCGAGCAAAGGGGCCTCTCGACCGGCGTCGTAACCAACAAGGCGATCTGGGACGCGACCCCCGCTGCCACTTATGCCCATGTCGCTGCACGCCGCGACAAGGACGAAATCTTCCGACAGATGCTCGCGCCGCGTTTCGGCGATGGGGTCGATATCCTGATCGGCAAGGGCCGGGCCGACGCCATCGCGTCATTCGCAAAGGCTGGAGTACCTGCGGAGCAGGCATTCGCCAAAGCAGGCTATCGGTTCGGCGAAGATCCCGTACTGGTGCGTGAGGCGAAGCGCGTCGCGGTGTTCCGCGATGCGGATTTCGAGCCGCTCCCGGCGGTCGAGGCGACGATCGCCCAGCTTGCCAAAAACCCCAAGGGCTATTTCCTGATGGTCGAATGGGACATGCATACCGACAAGCCCCAGGCTGGCCTGCGTCGCGTGATCGAAATGGACGACATGATCCGCCGCGTCAGTGCGATTGCCGGCAAGGACACGCTGATCATCTTCACGGCGGACCACAGCTTCGGACTGCGCATGGGTGGCGGAACGCGGGGTACGCCGCTGGCCGGGCAATATGCGGCGGAAGCCGCGAAGCCCGACGCAACCAGCGCGAGCAACAAGGTGATCGGTGTTCAGGACGGCCATACCGGCGAGGAAGTGATCGTTGCCGCCTCCGGCCCCGGTGCCGAGAAGGTGCGCGGCTTCATGCCAAACACCCGTTTGTTCCAGATCATGATGGATGCCTACGGGTGGAAGGCTGACAAGTAGGGCTTGCGCTGATCTGGCGGGACATTCCCGCCAGATCAGGCGCGAAGCCGTGCGCCCATCCGGAAGCTGCTCATTCGTCTGTCGCGTCTTCGGGCAGACTCAGTATCTGCCCGTTGGCGATCAACCGTTCACGCAACCCGGCGTAGTCGATATCCTGCACCGGGCGACCGCTCGCGATGGCGAGCGAGGCCGCGGCCGCGGCGGATTCGCCGAGGATCATGAACACCGGCTCCATCCGGATCGAACCATAGGCGATGTGTGATGCGGACAGTGCCACCGGCACCAGCAAGTTGCTCGCCTCGCTCCGCTTCGGGATGATCGCGGCATAGCTGATCGGGTAAGCACGGCCGGGGCTGATCTCGATATTGCCCTCGTTGCGCGCGAAGCCGCGGGCGTCGACGATGCGCTGCACATTATGCGAATCCATGTTGTACGAGCCCATGCCGATCGGCTTGGGGGTCGGTTTGCTGCCGCGCAGATGCGGTTCGGCCATCACGAAATCGGAGACCATCCGCCGGGCTTCGCGGACATAGACTTCGCGCGGCCAGTGGCCGTTGCCGGCGAACTCGTCCTTGCACAGACCCCATTTCGACATTTCCGCGCGCGTCTCCGCCGGAACGCTGGCGTCGTTGGCCATGAACCAGAGCAGGCCTTGCTGATAGGTGACATGCTCCGCGACGATCGCGGCGCGCTCCGCGTCGGTGCCCGTCGGATAACCATAGTTCATGCCGATATTGTCGAATGAGAAGGCGCCGAAATTATTGGTGTCGGTCTTGCCATTCGGGATGCGATCGAACTTGCGGAAGAAGTCGCGATAACCCGCATCCATATAGCGCTTGAGCAGCGTGTACTGGCTCGCATCATAGCCGCGCGGCCTGGGGAGGGGGACGCGATTGGCGGGCACGTCGGTCAGGCACATGCGGAAGGTGTAGGCCTGGATCTTCTTGTCGGCGCTGCCGTGCGGCCCGACGGTGTTGCCGCTGATCCGCGGTACCAGGCCGCTCGCGGGATCGCCGGGCACGCGATAGGGGTCGATGTCGAGCGTGAACTGGTGGTTGGTCGTGTTCTTGAGCTGCACGCCGTTCAGCGTCTCGCCATATTGGCTGTTCGCCTCGCGGCCGGTGGCGAAGGAGACGCCGGCGCCGGCCATCAGGTCGCCTTCATAGGTCGCGTCGATGAACATCGCGCCCTCGAAGCGCTGGCCGGTCTTCGATTGGAAGGCGACGATCCGGTTGCCCTTGCGCGTGACGCCCCTGCGATCGCGCTGCAGCGGCTGGTTGCGGACCACCGTCACGCCGGCCTCGCGCACCCAGTCCTCGAAGATGCGTTCGGCGACCTTGGGTTCGAACTGCCACATCGCATCGTCGTCGACGAAGTTCTCGGTGGCTTTGGCGGGACGCTCCGACCAGATCCACACGGCGGGATCGTCATAATATCGCTTCACCCGGCGATAGAATTCGCGCGAGAGTCCGCCGATCGCACGATGCTGGCCGGTATCCGACCAGCCAAGCCCGTTGGTGGTCATCCCGCCAAGGTAGCCGGCGGTGCAGACGAGTAGCACCGAGCGATCCAATCTCCGCGCTTCGATCGCGGCAATGACCCCGCCCGAGGTGCAGCCATAGATGACGATGTCGGCGCGCATCGGCGTCGACGGCTCGGCGGCTGCAGGGGCGGAAAGTCCGGCCGCGGCAGGGATCAGGCAGGCAGCGGTTGCGGCCAGCCGGCGAAGCAGGTTCCGGTTCATATCGTTCCCCGCTCTCAGAAGTTCGCTGCAATGCCGAAGAAGATCCGGCGATCCTCGCGCGCGGTGAACGTCAGGCGATCGGGCTCGCCCAGATATTGCCGGTCGATCGCCTTGGTGAGGTTGATGCCCTCGACCGTCAGACGGACATTGGGTGTCAGGTTGATCTGCGCTGAGGCATCGAGCTGCCCGCGCCCGTCGACATAGGTATTGCCGCCGCTCGCCGCGCCGCCCACCGAGTTCAGATATTTGCTGCGATAGGTATAGGCCGCACGGAGCGAGAAGGTGTCGTCCTCATAATAGCCGATCAGCGTATAGCTGTCGCGCGACAGGCCGGGCAGGGGCAGGCGCTCGCCGGTAATCGCGTCGACAAGCGGGGTCTTGCTGTCGACATAGGTGTAGTTGAGCTGCACGCCGAGATTGTCGAACGGCGCGGGCAGGAAGCGGAAGGCGTGTTGATAGGCGAGTTCGAAGCCCTGGATCGTGCCGTCCTCGCCATTCTGCGGCTGCGAGATGTCGAACAGGCCGAAGCGTTCGGAAAAGCCCGGCACAAATTCGCGCGTGACGGTGGTCACCGTGAAGGAGTCGACCTTCTTGTAGAACAGCGCGCCGGTGAGCGAACTGGCCGGGGCGAAATACCATTCGAGCGTCGCGTCCGCCTGAAGCGCCTCGAACGGGCGCAGGTTGGGATTGCCGCGCGATCCGGTCATCGAAACCGTGTTCGGGACGAAGCTCGCGCTGACCTGGTTGAGGCCCGGCCGCGCAACGACCTTGGCGCCGGCGAGGCGGAGCGTCAGATCCTCATTGAAGTCGATCGACAGGTTTGCGCTCGGCAGCCAGTAGCCGAAATCGGCCTTCACCACGGTGGTAGCCGTGGGTGACAGGAAGCCGGTCGTCGCACGCGCCGTGTCGATATAGCGCAGGCCGAGATTGCCGCTGTAGCGCGTGCCCCCGATCGTGCCCTTGAAATTGCCCTTCACATAAGCGCCGAGCGTCTCCTGCCTGACGTCCTTGATCGAGGTCGGGCCGACAGTGATCGAGGTGTCGTAGGGATCGGGTGCCATCAGCCCGAAGCCGTCGCGGGCAACGCGCTTGTCGAGCGTTCCGCCGAGCAGATCGCGCGGAAACGTGCCGTTTGTGCCGGGAAAGAAGTGGGCGGGAGCCGTGCTGTAGCTCAGCCCGGGCAACTCATCGATGGTGAGAATGCCGTCGCCGTTGCGGTCTCCCCTCGCGAGCAGGCTCGCCGCGACCGGGAGGTTCTGCGGATCGGCGGCAAGCAGTTCGACCCGCTCGTAGCGGACGCCGGCCTCGACTGACGAGAGGATGCCCCAGTCGGTGTCATACCCCCAGTCGAGCCGCGCATCATAGCCGCGATTCTCGGTCACCGCGTCATAGTCGAAGACCGAAAGCAGCTGGTACTGGCCGGGATCATTGGGGTTGAAGTTGGCGTCGATCGACAGGTCGGGTACGGGATTGCCGCTGCGGAAATCGTAGCTTGCATTGGCGGTATTGCCGGCGCGCGGCACGACGACATAAGTGAAGGAGGCGCCGGGTCCGCCGTCGCTGCCCTTGCCGTGCGCATAGGACATGTCGAAGCGGATGCGTGCCCGATCCTTCTCCCACTTCAGCGATCCGCCGAGCAGGGTGGATTTGAGATCGGTCGGCTCGTCATAGATCAGCGGCCGTACCGTCACGCCTTGAAAGGTGCCGGCGACCACCGTGCCCTGGTCGTTGACCACGGCTGCCGTGTCGTTGTTGTTGAACAGCACCTGATAATTGACGCTGTTGCGCTGGCGCTTGAGGTGATTGAACGTGGCGTCGAGGATAATCTCGAGCGTGTCGGTCGGCCGCCATTGCGCGGTGCCGTTGACGGTCAGGCGCTGCTCGGCTCGGTCGAATATCCGCGCCATGAAGCGATTGGGCCGGAACAGCCCGGGATCGTCGATCCCATCGCCATTGCCGTCGATCGCATTGGTCCGTGTCCAGCCGCCCGCGTCGAACGAATGGCCGCGCGTCTTCGTGTCCGAGTAGGCGACGCTGGCGAGCAGACCGAACCGGTCGCCAAAGCGCTTCGAGACCATCGCCGATCCGCGATAGCCGATATGATCCGCCTGATCGGCATGGGCGCCCTGAAGGCGACCGGCGACGACCAGATCCGCAAGGTCCAACGGGCGCTTGGTCTTGAGGTTGACGGTCGCGCCGAGCGCGCCTTCGGGCATGTCCGCGGTTGGCGACTTGGCCACAACGATTGAGGAGAGGATCTCGGGGCTGACCGATTCCAGCGCGGCATTTCCACCATTGCCCGGCCCGATATAGTTGCGGCCGTTGATCTCGAGCCGGTTCTGCGAGATGCCGCGGATCGTGAAGTTGGAGCCGTCACCCTCGCGCCGGCTGATCTGGACACCGGTCACACGGCTCATCGCTTCGGCGACATTCTGGTCGGGCAGCTTGCCGATATCCTGTGCGCTGATCACGTCGACGATCGAATCCGCTGCCCGCTTGGCCGCGATCGATTCCTGCAGCGAGGCGCGGATACCGGTGACGACGACCTCTTGCGCCGCGTCTGGCGCCGGCTCCGTGCTGTCCTGCGCCGGCTCAGGGGACTGGGCGGCATAGGTTTCGGGCGCCGCTGCCGCGGTGGTGCGGACGGCCGGTGCGGACGATCGCCGCTTCAGCGCGATGGCGCGCCCGACCCTGATGGGGACAAGGTCGGTGCCCGCCAGCAGCATCTGCAATGCGGCGGATACCTCCATCGACCCTTGAACACGGTTGACCCGGATTCCGTCCGTGACCGTTCCGGAGGCCAGGATCTGGACCCCGGCCTGGTGTGCGAAGAGCGGGATGCCGGTTCGGGCATCTTGAGGCTGGATGTCGAAGCGCCGGACCTGTGCAGCGGCCTCGGTGGGTATCGAGAGCCCGCAGGCAAGCGCCGCGGATGCCAGCAAACACGAACGCAGGTTAGTCATTCGATCCTCCCCATATCGGGCGTCCGTTTTTCGGTACGCTCTCGACTGACAAGAGTCGGGGCTGGTTCTTTTCCGTCAGGGTGAGGCGATCTTTTTTCGGCTCAGCCGGATATCCGAAGGGGTCATGGTGACGCTGACCTGGTGTGAAACGGCCAGCGTTTCGGCAAAGGCCGCAGGGTTGTCGAGACGGAACAGGCCGACCAGCCGCTCTCCGGCCAAGTCCGGATCGGCGAGGATCAATTGCTGACGATTGTAGCGGTTGAACTGGGCCACGGCGTTACCCAGCGTGTCGTTCTCCAGCGCGATCTCGCCGCCGCGCCAGGCCAGCGAACGCTCGATCGCAGCAGGAGCGGTGCCGGTCACCGGCGCGGACTGGCCTTGCCGGAAGGTGGCGTATTGCCCGGCCTGAAGGATGGTCATCGCGCCACTGTCATTGCCGGCCCAGACACCGACGATGCCCTCGGTCACCGCCACCTGCACGCCGTCTTCAGTCCGCCGCACGGAGAAGGCGGTGCCGAGCGCGCGCGCCTGGGCGATCCCGGCATCGACGATGAAGGGGCGCTTGCGATCCTTGGCGACCTGAAAATAGGCTTGGCCCTTGTCGAGCGCGATGCGGCGTCGGTCGTCGCCGAGTACGACCCGCAACGCGCTGTTCGTGTCGATCGTCGCGACCGAGCCATCGGCTAGCGGCAGGCGCCGGATTTCACCGCGTTCGGTGGTGACTCGCGCGCCGGCCAGCTGGGACCAGCCGACGAGACCGGCGATTGACGCGGCAACCGCGCCGCCCGCTCCCATAAGCATCCATCGGCGTGTGGGGTGCGGCGCCGGGAGTTCGTGCGCGGTTTCGGCGGGATCGGGTGCCAATGCGCGATCGATTGCACTCAGCGCGGCCTGCGCGCGGAGCAATGCGCCGGCGCGGCGAGGGTCCTGTGCCAGCCATGCATCGAGCTCAACCTGTCCGGCGGCGTCGAGCGGATGGCGCAGGGCCCAGCGGGCGGCGGCATCTTCAACGGGATCGTGCATGGCTGACACCTCCCGTGCTCACATCGTCCTCTGTCTCGGCATGGGTCAGCAGTCGCACGACCGCGCGCAGCGTGCGACTTGCTTCGTTCTCGACAATCGTTTCGCTCACGCCAAGGGCCTGCGCGATTTCCTTCTGCGAAAGGCCTTCGACCCTGCGCATGATGAAGATCTGCCGCGCGCGATCCGAAAGCGTAGCAAGCGCCGCCTGCACGCGTCCCAGCTCCTGCCGGGCGCTGGCGACCCGGTCCGGAGACAAAGGGTCGCTTTCCAGTTGCGCCTCCGCTGCATCAGTCAGGGACTCGATCCGCACCACACGGGCGCGCTTCCGCTGCTGCTCGGCGAAGTTGCGGGCCATGGTGAAGAGATAGGCGCGCGGCACCGTGATGTGGGAAACATCGGAAAGCTGCGCGAGCCGACAGTAACATTCCTGCACCACATCCTCCACGTCGGCGGCAGCCACGAGCCGCCGCCGGAGCCAGATCCGCAGCTCGCGTTCATGGGGCAGGATCTCCCGCCCCACCCATTCGGCAAGCGCCTCCCGTTCCGTCGTTCCTCTCCTCTCTCGTGCGTATAGAGCTTGGCGATCGGTGTTTCCGTCAATGAAGACACAATTTCCGCAAGGCCCGGAAGTCCATGCCGCACCACGGAGGGGTTGTTCAGGAAATCAGCGAAGCGGCCCCATAGCCAGCGCCCTGCTTGCCACGGGCACAAGCTTCTAGTGATCAAGCACCCGAAAGTGGCCGCGAGTCCGCCGTCGTCGCGCAAATTGGTAATTTGGTAACGCTCTCGTATCTAAGGGCAAAATAGGGGGGCAGTCGACCCAATAGGGGAGAGTGCTCATGATCTTGCGCGTATCGCAGCGTTGTTCGGTCGGGCTGGTTGCCGGCCACAAGCATGTTCTGCTTTGCACGGCTGCTGGCATGGCGTTCTGCATGGCATCGCCCGCCCGTGCCGACTGCGTCCTCACGCCGACCCCCGGCGACGATATCTATATCTGCGATAGCGGCACCGATCCCGGCGGGCTCAACGATCCTGGCGGGAACAACCGCCTCACGCTTCCCGCGGGCGGAAGCGGGACGATCGATGGCAATGTGACCTTCGGGGGCGGTGCCGACACCGTGATCATGGCTTCGGGCCGGGTCAATGGCTCGATCGACCAGGGCAATGGCGACGACCGGTTCGAGATCAGCGCGGGAATCGTCGCTGGTCAGGTGCAGCAGGGCGAAGGCGTCGATCATTTCGCGATGACCGGTGGCGAGATCAACACGCTCAACCAGGGCGGCGCGCTCGACACGTTCGTCATGTCCGGCGGACGGATCGTCGATGCCTTTGACGATGGCGATCATGCGGTGATGACCGGCGGCCGCATCGGCCGAGTCAACATGAAGCTGGCGGACAATCTGTTCGACATGTCGGGCGGCACGATCGACCGCAACCTCGTCACCGGGTTCGGCAACGACACGATCATTGTGTCGGGCGGGACGATCGGCGGCAACATCAGCGTGTCCGGCGGCACCGACAGCGTCACCGTCACTGGCGGATCGATCGGCGGCGACGTGCTGCTGAGTGTCGGCACCGACCGCTTCGTCTGGAACGGCGGCGGCG
This sequence comes from Sphingomonas sp. GW821-FHT03E12, assembly GCF_059420685.1. NCBI lineage: Bacteria > Pseudomonadati > Pseudomonadota > Alphaproteobacteria > Sphingomonadales > Sphingomonadaceae > Sphingomonas > Sphingomonas sp. GW821-FHT03E12. The sequence goes on along the minus strand of NZ_JBWKUF010000006.1, from coordinate 122,847 downwards.
TGGTCCACGGGACCGTCGATCTGGGCGGCGACAACGACAGCGCGCAGCTCACCAATCTGACCGATGCCAATCTGGGCCGCAGCCCGCGGATCGCGGGCGGCGAGGGAATGGATTCCCTGGTTTTTGCCAACATCACGACCAACAACGTTGCACGGTTCGACGGCTGGGAGCGCATCGACGCGACGAACGACACCGAACTGACATTCGACCGCTTCCTGACACTCGGCGATGCCGGGACCGGGACCGGCGTCATGACGCTCGATGCATCGAGCACGATCTTCGGCGGCGGCGCGAACGGAGGCATCGCCGCCTTTACCGCCGGCCAGCGCGCTCGGCTGATCAATGCCGGCCGTATCGACCTCACCAACGGCAGCGGCGGGGCGGGGGACCGCTTCACCGTGCGCGGCGATTATGTGGGCAATGGCGGGCTGCTGCTGCTCAATACCGTGCTGGGCAACGACACGTCGGCATCGGACAGGCTGGTGATCGACGGCGGCTCGGCGACGGGGGCAACCAGCGTCACGATCTTGAACGCCGGGGGAAGCGGGGCGTCGACGACGCAGAATGGCATCCTGGTGGTCGAAGCGATCAACGGCGGGACGACGGCCAGCGGCGCCTTCTCGCTCAACCATCGTGTCGCGGTCGGTGCCTTCGAATATTATCTGTTCAAGGGCGGCGTTTCGGCGGGTACCACCGACAATTGGTATCTGCGCTCGACGCTGGTGACTCCGCCCGCCGCGACACCGCCGCCCGAGCCTGCCCCGGCTCCGCCGGCGCTCACCCCGCTGCCGCCGCCACCTGCGCCGGCGCCGCCCGAACCGCCGGCGCTGCCGCCGCCGCCGGCTCCGCCACCGCCACCACTGCCGCCCGAGCCGACCCCGGTCGATCCCAATCCGGTCGATCCCGCGCCGCCGGTGACCGTGACCGATCCGGCGCCGCCGCCGACGCCTGCGCCACCGCCCGCACCGCCGCCCGCGCCACCGCCCGCACCGCCCGCGCCGCCGGAGGAACCCGCGCCGGTGCCCTCGCCCGTTCCGACGGTCGTGGTCGAACCACCGACGCCGGGCGCGACGCCCGTGGTGGCGGAGCTCGTGCCGCTCTACCGCCCCGAGGTACCGGTCTATGTCGCCGCGGTGCCGATCGCGCACCGTCTCGCTGCGGCGACGCTCGGTACCTTCCATGAGCGTCGGGGCGAGCAGGGGCTGCTTCGCGGCGGCGGGGTGCTTCCGGCGACCTGGGGGCGCGTATTCGCCGAAGCTAGTGAGATCGGTTGGAAGGGCGATGTCGCCCCCTCGTTCGACGGCGATCTCACCGGCTTCCAGATCGGGCAGGACCTGGTCGGCTGGGGCGAGGAGGGGGGCGTCAACGCGCGCCTTGGCGCCTTTGTCGGGCGGACGGGTACCGACGGTATTGTGCGCGGTCGCGCGCTGGGCTGGAACAACCTCACCGTCGGCCATGCCGACCTCAAGAGCACCAGTGTCGGCGGCTATGTCACGCTGGTTGGCGACAGCGGTTGGTATGTCGATGCCGTGGGGATGCACAGCTGGTTCGACGGCGAGACTGTCGCCAGCACCGGGCTCGGCGTCGATGTCGATGGCCGCGGCTGGGCTGCCTCGCTCGAGGCGGGCTATCCGCTCGCGCTATCCGGTCGCTGGACGCTGGAGCCGCAGGCGCAGATCGTCTGGCAGCGGATTACGCTCGACGACGGCGTGGACTCATTCTCCACGGTCGATTTTGCCGCGGGCCAGTCATGGACCGGACGCCTCGGCCTGCGTCTGCAGGGGGACTATGGCGACGAGGGGCGGCGATTGCACCCCTATCTCCATGCCAGCCTGTGGAAGGGCTTCTCCGGGAAGCAGGACACCCGTTTTGGTGCCAACCCTATCCGCACCGAGCTCGACCGCAACGAAGCCGAGGTCGGGCTGGGCTTTGTCGCGCGTTTCGGCGGAAACGTGGCGGTCCATGCCAGGGGCGATTACGGCTTCGAGATCGATGGGCCACGAAGCCGCCGCTGGAGCGGGACCGCGGGCCTGACGATCGGCTGGTAGTGAGCTCGCGGCCGCCGCGGACAGGTTGTACCTAGGCGGTGGGCGCGGTGGCGTTGGTGCTGGGCTCCCGGATTGCGCTTGACAGGGCAAGATGACGGCCAGGGCCCTCATCCCGGACGCCCAGTCCACCGCCGCTACAGAAAGTTTCGCTTCCCCAAAACAGCCGTTGCCCGATATTCCATGGCGTGCATGAGTGATCCGAGCGACAGCGACCGAGATCGGATGTTGAGCGATCTCTACGATGAGCTGCGCGCAGCCGCCGCGCGGCTGCTGCGCCGCGAGGCTTCGTTCCTGACCCTGCAGCCAACCGAACTGGTCCACGAGGCGGCGATGCGGATCGTTCAGCTCGACCGGATGAGCTGGCACGATCGACAACATTTCTTCGCCACCGGCGCGCGCATCCTGCGTCAGGCGATGATGGACGAGATCCGCAAGAAGCGCAGTGCCAAGCGGCAAGCACCGACCGTGAGGGTCACGATGGACGCGTCCGTCGGCATCGACGTCGAGGCACTCGACGCGGCTTTGGTCAAGCTGGAGTCGGCTTCACCCGACCTCGCGCGTCTGGTCGAACTGCGCTATTTCGTCGGTCTCGGCATCCCCGAAATCGCCGCCGTTTCGCAGGCATCGGAATCGACGATCAAGCGGCGATGGCAGACCGCCCGGCTCTGGCTGGCGAGCGAGCTGAAGGCCGCCTAGAGTGGGATTCAGCTTCGCTGATCGCGGTGCTGGCCCGCTCCCCCACCCGGCCACCCATATCATACGATGCCGTTGGGTGGCCGGGTGGGGGAGCGGGCCGGCACCGCAACCGATCCAGCGTTGCTGGATCAACGTCTAGCAATAGCGGCGTACGGCTGTGGTGACCGGCGCGATTTCGTTCTCGGCGTCGCGCGCGCCGAGGTCACCGGCATCGCGGAGCGCCTCCCACGCTTGCCCAGCGGCACGCGCGGCGGCGCAGGCCTCGCCCCGTGCACCCGCCTCGGCCAATATTCTGGCGTGATTGGCGCCCGCGACACCAACCTCGCGACGATGCTGGGGGTCGCCGGGCGACCGCGTGAGCCGTGCCGCGCGCAAGGAGAATCCCAACCGCGACATCGCGGCGGCTTCGTCATGACGGCCAAGGCCGTTCAGCACGAGTGCGCCCTGGCCGTAGAGGATCGACAGGCGACGCTCGAGATTGACATCCGGTCCGAAGCTCAGCGTCCGTTCCAGCGCGGTTATGCCCTCGCGTGCCTGCGCCAGCGCCTCTTCGCGGCGGCCGGGCAATTCGGCCAGCGTCCCGGATAGGTTGAACTTCGCCTCGCCCAGCTTGTCCGTCCAGACCGCCGAAGGGTGGCGAGCCAGTTGCGCGCGGACGAGGGCGTCTTGCTGGCGATACCAGGGCAGCGCGCCGGCGACGTCGCCCGAATAATAGACTGCATCGCCGATCCGGCTCAACATGCTCGCTTCCAACGCGCGGGCGTCGCGTTCGAGCCGGCCGCTGAAATGCGCGCGCCGCAGGTCGGCAAGCGCGGCCCGAATGACTCTGGCGGCAGAGCGCGGCCGATCGGACCAGAGCAGATCATAGCCGCGATTGCGGCGCGCGGTGAGCAGGCCGAGACGTGCCTCCGGCAGCCCGGGGTCGCGCCGCAAGGCTGCCGCGAACAAGCTCGCCGCGCGCCGTGTGGTGGCTTCACTGTCCGGTCCGTTGCCGAGCAGCGTCCAACGCCCCAACGTGACCCATCCGGCCTCGGTGAGGGCGCCGGCGTCGGCAGGATCTGTGGCCAGAATCGCCCGAACCTGAGCTTCGGCGCGATCAAGCGACTGCCGGGCACGCTCGGGCTGGCCAAGGCTCGAGACGCCCGACAGCCCTTCCACCGCCGCCAGCCGCCGCCAGCCGCGCGCGATATCGAGCTGGAGGTCGACCGGCGCATCCGGGACCCTTTGCAGCCGCTCCAGATAACGGCGCGCGGTCTCGGCGAGCCGGAGCCGGCTCGGCAAGGTGCCGGGAGAGTCTGCCAGCTCGTCATAAAGGTCGAACAGCATGAAGCGCGACAGCGCGCGCACCTCCATGAAGCGCCGCTCAGCCTCGATCCGTGCCTGCTCCGCGCGCACATAGAGGATGGTCGAGACGATTGCCGCCGCACCAAGCAGGAGGATGATGGCGGTCGTGATCATCGCGCCGGTGCGATGCCGGCGCAGAAACTTGCGGGCGCGATAGACGGCCCCCACCGAAGCCCGCGCCGCCACCGGAAAATGCGCCTGATAGGCTCCCAGATCCGCGACCAGCGCGGGAACGTCCGGATAGCGGTCCGCGGGAGCGGGCGCGCGAGCCCGCGCGACGATCGCGTCCAGATCGTCGTCGCGGACCTGATCCTTGAGAAGCGCGTCGAGCAGGACGCCGAGGCTGTAAATATCCCCGGCGACGGTCGGAGCGCCGCCCTTGACCCGCTCCGGCGCGGCATAGCCCGGGGTCAGCGGATAGGGCGCGCCGGTTTCGGCGGGCTCGATCTCTCCGATCAACCGGGAGATTCCGAAATCGAGCAGTTTCACCACGCCGTCGGCGCGCAGCACGACATTGGCCGGCTTGATATCAGCGTGGACGACAAGGGCACGATGCGCGAAGGCGACCGCCTCGCAAATATCGAGAAAGGCGGCGAGCCGCCGTTCGCGCGCTGCGGCGGCACGGTCGAGCGCCGTCGTGACCGCCTCGCCGTCGACATATTCGATGGCGAGCCAGGGCCGGCCGTCCTGGCTGCCGCCATCGACCACCCGGGCGATGCCGGGATGGTCGAGCCGGGCGAGGATCCGGCGCTCCTCGGCGAAGCGGCCTTCGGCGTCGGCGGCGGAAAGGTCGGCGCGGATCAGTTTGATCGCGACGGTCTGGACATAGACGCCGTCATCGCGCTCGCCGCGGACGACGCTGCCCATGCCGCCTTCGGCGATCAGCCTGGTGATGCGGAACGGGCCGACCCGCTCGGGCATCGGCAACGGCGCGACACTGGTAGCGACGAAATTTCGGGTGGCGAGCGCCTGGAAATCGTCGCCGGCGCGGGAAAGCAGTTCCGCCACGCGCGCGCGGAGCGCCGGCCGGTCTCCGGTCAGCGCCCGGACGCGGGCATCGCGCGCGGCGCCCGCGGGCAGGTCGAGGCATTCCTCGACGATCGCCAATGCGTCCGCGTCAAGCTGCGCCACAGGACCACCCCCGCCAAATGCTCGCATAGCGGCGGCAAGGGGAACAGCCCCCGCAAATATTTTTCAACCGTGCTGAACCGTCCCGCCCGCGGATCGCGCCTTGGTCTTTCGGAAACGCATGAGAGTGGGGGACTGGGGCATGGCGAAGACGATCGGCGAAATCGCGAAAGGGCTGCGGTTGAGGCATCTCGTCGCGGCGACATCCTCATTGGCAGCGCTCGTCATGGCCGATCCGGCTTTCGCGCAATGCGCAACGACGACGGCACCCGACGGCACGGTGACGCTGGCCTGCGGCGACACCATCACCAACTCCCGCGTCAATCGGAGCGGTAACAACCCCTCGACCAACGCGAACTACCAGGCTTTGGAAGCCCCGCTCAACGTGACCGTGAACAGCGGCGTCACGATCAGCGGATGGGGGTTGTACGTGTACAATGGCACCCAGCCCGCGAGCACCACGCCACGGCCGCTCAATGTCGTCAACAACGGCAGGGTCAGCCACACTGTCGCCTGGAACGATGCTGACGAGAACGATGGTTTCAACATCGGCAGCAACAGCGGTCCGATCCGCTATTCCGGCAATGGCAACGTCACCACCAACGGCACAGTGGATGTCTCTAGTTTCGTCGGGGCAACCGCCCTCGTGATCCACGCGTCCGGTCTGGGGCATTCCGTCACGTTCGGATCGCAGGCGGCTCCTGTCAGCGCCACGTTCAGCGGCGAAGGGGGCATCCGCATGGTCGCGGAGAACAGCAGCCTCGATGCATGGTTCGCGGGCGGCACGATCACCGCGACACGGCGGGACAATGGCGTGGGCGCGCTCGACATCCAGGCCGCCGACAGCATCAACCTGACCATGACCGGCGGGACAGTCGTGAACGGCGGCATTTCCGTCTCCCTCACCGCTGGTTCCGGACATAGCGTGTCGTCGCTGCTCTCGATCACCACCGATGCGCGGGTGACCAACAGCTATTCGGCCGGGGCGGGACTGACCGCCTTCAGCCGGGAAGCCGGCGCCAACGTGGCGCTGACCAGCGGCGCATCGATCAACGTCGCGAATGTCGGCGTCATACTCGTGCCTATTGGGGGCGAGAGCCGCTTCACGACGGCGTCCGGCACGGCGATCAGCCAGACCGGGCCGACCGGCGCCGTCCGGGCCGGCCTCTGGTTCAATCCGACCGGCACGGGTTCGCTGGCGGCCGACCTCTCCGGCAGCATCACCGCCAGCGGCACCGGTATCATTCTTCAGCCTGCCAACGGCAATGCCAGTGTCACGATCCGCGCGGGCGGCAGCGTCGGCGGCGATCAGACGGGCATCCAGGTTTTCCAAAGCGCGGGGGCGACGGGCGCGGTCGATATCCGGAACTTCGGGACGCTCAGCGGCGGCGTGGCCGTCGCGGGGACACCCGCCGGAACCGCCTTCACGCTGACCAACAGCGGCACGATGACCGGCAGGGTCAACGTCACCGGATCCTCGGTCGCCGCGTCGCAACTGACCAATTCGGGGACGTGGAACCTCGGGACAGGCGATTCCGCATTCTCGGGCAATATGACCAGCAGCGGTACGCTCAACATGGCCGACGGCGCGATCAACACGCTGACCGTCAACGGCAATCTCTCCTTCGGCACGGGAAGCGTCTTCCGGGTCGATGTCGGCAATGGCGTCAGCGATCGCGTCAACGTCACCGGTACCGCGACGTTGAACGGCAGCCTCCTGGCGTTCGCGACCGGCTCGGTCTTCACCGCCGGTACCTACACCTTGCTCAACGCCGCCGGCGGGATCAGCGGCACGTTCAGCACGCTGGCAACAACGCCGAACACGCCGGCACTGTTGCGCTACGATACCAGCAACGTGATCCTCGAAGTGGCCAACAACCAGGTCTTCACCACCTCCACGCGCGAAGCGCTCGTCTTCAACGCGCCGGCCGTCACGACCAACCGGGTGAATGTCTTCTCGACGCAGATCATCGGGCGTCTGCTGGGCGGCCAGCCGCTTTATGATCAGACCTTCGCCGCCGCGTTCAACAGCGTCGCCGTCCAGAACGGCCTGACGGCCGCGCGCGCAGCCATCACGACGGCAGGCGGCCCAGGCGTGATCATCGGCGATCCGGTCCGCACCTCGTCCACAACATCCAGCGCGACCAGCTCGGCCACCACCTTCTCGCTCGCCGGACCCGGCGTGGCGACGCAGACCGTGCAGACCGTTTTCGGTCCGGCCACTTTCCAGATCGGCGCACTGTCGACCTGCAATGTCTCGTCTCTGCCCTCATCGACTCGGCCGGCCTGCACAACCGGCGGCACCGCCTTCAACCTCGGCGATGCGCTCGAGGGGTTCAACATGATCACCACTACTACCTACACGGTCAACGAGACGCGCACCGACACGATCACCGAGACGCTGCGCGAGGTCTATGAACTGACCGGCCAGGTCGCCGCGGTCGGCATGATCCATGCCGAGGTCCAGTCGGGCGTGCTCGATCTCGGCGGGCGGCTGCTCGGGCGGCTGGTGGCGGTCAATGGCGGCAATGAAGGTTGGGGCGAGGTCTATCGCTTCCGGGTGAACCAGAGCGGGCGGCGGGACGCCTGGGGATTCGCGGGCGGCTTCGGCGTCGCGGTCGCGCCGGGAATCACGCTCGGGCTGGGAGTCGACCATGGCAATCTCGACATCGGCGTGCCGGGCGCCAACGAGGAAGGCGATGTCGAGCTGACCCAACTCGGCGCGCTCCTCAGGATCGAGAGCGGCCCGTTCGCCGCCAGCCTGGCGCTGGTTCACGGCTTCGGCAAGGCCGGGACGCTGCGCACGATCATCGGCTCCTCGCGTGCCGACTATGATGTTCGCGTCACCGGCGGCGCGCTAGATTTCGGCTATGCGATCGAGGCAGGTGGCTGGATGGTGCGCCCGGTCGCGGCGCTCGACTTCCTCCGTCTGTCGACCGAGGCCTTCGCCGAAACTGACACGCTCGGCCTGATCGCCGCGGAGCGGAGCGTCGATCGGGTGCGCGCCTCGGCCGGTGTCGAGGTCGCCCGCGATTTCGGCGGCATCGCGGTCGGCACTTCGGCGCGCTATCTCGCCGTCCTGGACGGCGACGAACGGACGCTTCCCGTCGCCTTCGCCGCGGCGCCTGGCCGGTTGCTCGACATGACCGGGCCGAGCGAACCGGACACATTGATGGTCGGTGCTCGCGCCCGCATTCCGCTGGCGCGCAACGCCGCGTTCAGCGTCTCCTACGGCGGGCGGTTCGGCGGCGGCTATGACGGTCATGCGATCGCCGCAGGGATCGGTGTCTCGTTTTAGAGCCATCCGATTCTGCTCGGCGGGAGACGCCCGAAGCAAGTTTGCGTGCCGCCAACAGCGGAGCTCCGCATGCCCGTTAGTCGCCGCGATAGCGCAGTGCCTCCACCAGCAACGCAAAGGCCGGTGATTGCTGACGACGGCTGGGGTAATAGAGGTGGTAACCGGGAAATGGAGGCGTCCAGTCGGCCAGCACCCGGATCAGGTCGCCGGAATCGAGATGGGGCTGGGCCACATCTTCGGGCATGAAGGCGATACCGAGACCATGGAGCGCGGCATTCCTGATCACGACGATGTCGTTGACGGTCAACTGCCCTTCGACGCGCACATTGATCTCGCGCGTCCCCTTTTCGAACTCCCAGACATAGACCCCGCCCAGCGTCGCCAGGCGTAGATTGATGCAGACATGGTTCGCCAGATCCTGCGGGATCTTCGGCTTGCCATGTTCCCTGAAATAGGCCGGCGCCGCGACGGCGGCCATCCGGAGGTCCGGTCCGATCCGCACGGCGATCATGTCGCGGGCGACGCGTTCGCCCATCCGGATGCCGGCGTCGAAACGCTCGACAACGATGTCCCGCAGCGTGTTGTCTACGATCAGATCGACCTGAATGTCCGGATACGCCGCCAGGAAGGTCGCAAGAGCGGGCCAGAGAACGGTTTCCGCCGCGTGATCGACAGCGGTGATCCGGATCGTACCCGCGGGCTTGTCGCGAAACGCGGTCAAGTCCGCGAGGCCCATCTCGATTCCTTCCAGATGCGGGCCCACCGTCGCGATCAGCCGCTCGCCCGCGTCGGTCGGAGCGACGCTGCGCGTCGTGCGGGTCAACAAGCGCACGCCCAGCCTTTCCTCCAGCGCGCGCATGGTCTGGCTGAGGGCGGAAGGGGACACGCCCAGTTGCGCGGCCGCGCGCGTGAAACTGCGTTCACGCGCCACCACGATGAAGGCACCAAGATCGGCGAGCTGGGAACGGGACATTTTGAAGTACTGCTTAAAGATGCATGCCGATTATAGCATCTAATTGCTCGTACATGCAGCCGCTATCTGAGCTGCCATGCAAATCGATACGACCTCTTCCCCGGCCGGCACCGGGTGGCAGGCCGCGCCTGCGCGAGCAGCAAGCTGGAGCTCGGTGTTCGCGCTGACACTGTGCGTATCGACGCTGATCGCGTCGGAATTCATGCCCGTCAGCCTCCTGACGCCGATCGCATCCGATCTTCACCTGAGCGAAGGTATGGCCGGGCAGGCGATCTCGGTATCCGGGCTGTTCGCCGTGCTGACCAGCCTGACCATCGCATCGCTGACGCGCGGTATCGATCGTCGCACCGTCCTGCTCGGTCTCACCATATTCATGCTGCTTTCGGGCCTGCTCGTCAGCTTCGCCCCGAACTATGCCGTGCTGATGATCGGACGTGCGGTGCTCGGCATCGTCATCGGCGGCTTCTGGTCGCTGTCCATTGCTACCGTCATGCGCCTTGTGCCGGAGGATCAGGTGCCGCGCGCGCTGGCGATCCTCAACGGCGGCAATGCGCTGGCGACGACGATCGCCGCCCCGCTCGGCAGCTTCCTCGGTCAGTTCATCGGCTGGCGCGGGGCGTTCTTCGTGGTCGTTCCGTTCGCGGCGGTCACGTTCGCGTGGCAATGGCTCACATTGCCTTCAATGCCTTCGGATCGCTCGGTCCGCAGCGCCGGCACGCTTGGCGTGCTGCGCCTGCCGAAAGCCGCCAGCGGCATGGTCGCGGTCGCGTTGCTGTTCGCGGGTCAGTTCGCGCTGTTCACCTATCTGCGGCCCTTTCTGGAGAGCACGACGGGCGTGAGCGTATCGCTTCTGTCGCTCATCCTGCTGGTGATGGGCGGGGCGGGCTTGATCGGAACCTGGCTGATCAGCCGCGTCGTTGCCAGGAATCTGACCGTGGCGCTGGTATTTGGGCCGTTTGCCATGGCGGTGGTTGCCGTCGCGCTCGTGCTGCTGGGCACTGTGCCGCTGCCGACCGGGATTCTGCTCGCGATCTGGGGCCTCATCGGGACTGCGATGCCCGTTGCCTGGAGCACATGGATGACCCGAACCCTGCCCAACGACGCCGAGGCGGGCGGCGGGCTGATGGTCGCGGTCATCCAGCTCGCGATTACGCTCGGCACCGCAGGAGGCGGCCTGCTGTTCGATGCGGGCGGCTATCGGGCGACCTTCCTTGTCAGCGCGGTCCTGCTCGGCGCCTCCGCCCTCGTCGGTACCGCCATCGCACGCCACTCCACCGCTGAACCCGCCATTCTCCAGCCCCCACAAGGAGCGATTTCATGAGCCTTGCCGACCTCACACTTCCGCCAGAGCGCGAACCCGCACCTTCGCTCAGCCGGCGGCGGTTGCTGCACCTTGCCAGCGCTGGTGCCGCGGCGCTCGGCATCTCACTCTTCACCCCGAATTTCGCGAAGGCCCGGGACATGACCAGCGGTGCTGACAATTTCTACAAGAGCGATGCCGTCGATATCCGGAAGGTGACGTTCAGAACCCAGTACAACATGCGGGTGACGGGCAACCTGGTATCGCCCAAGGCGAATGCCGCCGGACGGAGTCCGGCGATCATCGTCGGCCATCCGATGGGCGCGGTGAAGGAGCAGAGCTCGATGCTCTATGCACAGAAGCTGGCCGAGCAGGGGTTCGTGACGCTGGCGATCGACCTGCCCTTCTGGGGCGAGAGCGAGGGCGAGACGCGCAATCTGGTCGCGCCCGAACACTATACGGAAGCGTTCAGTGCCGCGGTCGACTATCTCGGCACCCGCGACTTCATCGACCGCGAGCGGATCGGGGTGCTCGGCATTTGCGGGAGCGGCAGCTTCTCGATCAGCGCCGCGAAGATGGACCCGAGGCTGAGGGCCCTCGCCACGGTCAGCATGTATGACATGGGCGCGGCCGCGCGCGATGGGCTGGGTCATTCAGTATCGGTCGAGCAGCGCAAGGCCATGCTCGCGAAGGCGGCGGAGCAGCGCTATACTGAATTCACGACCGGCAAGCCGATTTTCCAGAATTATCTGCCCGTGCGATTGGGGGCAGATGCCGATCCGGTCACGCGCGAATTCTGGGACTTCTACCGCACGCCCCGCGGCATCGCGATCCCCGCTGGCCGGACGCTGGAGCAGACCCAGAACCGGACGCTGTCGAGTGAGGTCCGCTTCGTCAATTTTTACCCGTTCAACGATATCGAGACGATCTCGCCCCGTCCGATGCTGTTCATCGCAGGTGATCAGGCGCACTCGCGCGAGTTCAGCGAGGACGCCTACAAGCGGGCGGCCGAACCGAAGGAACTGTTCATCGTTCCACGCGCCGGCCACGTCGACCTGTACGACCGGGCGAATCTTATCCCCTTCGACAAGCTCGCCGCGTTCTTCCGCCAGCACCTGGCGGCTCGCTGATGCTCCTTCATCCGCTTTCAGGGACTCGCGCCCTGAAAGCGGACAAGTCGCTTGCAGTCCAAGAGACCGCCGGACGGCTATGCGCCCTGACATCAGCCATGCAGCATTTAGGGCAATTGCGAGCTCTGCCGGGGCTATCGTGCCACGTTGATGCAGAGGCCGCTGCTGCCCAGTAGCTCGTTTCGGAATGGGAAACGGGATCGCCCCGGCCAGATTGGATCGAGGCGTTTTACTCCTCCGCTCATCTCGGCTATAGGTCGTCCTGTCTTAAACAAGCGATTCACGTGGGAGAGGATGGGCGTGTTCGTGGACGATCCGATCGTTCCATTGGCGCAGCGTCAGGACCTGTCGTCGAGCCCGGTGCACGACGATGATCCCGTCGAGCGAATCATTCGCCGTCTGTCGCGTCTCGCGGGCTATGTTGCGCTGGCCGCGGCAGTGGGCGGGTTGTTCTTCCTTCTTCGCTGATCCTGTTCCTGTATCGCCGGGACGAGCAATGCTCGCATATCGCTGCGCTGCGGCGTCTGCGGCGAACGCGTCGTCGGATGGAGCCAACGGCCAGTCGCTAAACGTTGCCGGCGGCTGGCTCCGCGGGTTGCATTGCACTGCAGTATAAATACCCTTTGAGCGCACCCGGACAGCTGTCCTAGCCCAAGGGATCCCGCCAACGATGGACGCATCTACTCACGGAGAGTTCATCGCCCCGCGCGTGCGATCGAAACGCCTCCAGCGCATTCAGCTCTATCTTGAGCTGTTGATGCTGGATTGTGTGGCGATCGTTTCGGCATTCCTGATCTCCAGCCGTTTCGGTGGTGACACGAAAGTGTTCGACGGCTGGCAGCTCGCCCTGATGGCGCTGATCGGCTATCTGGGCTTTGCGCTGGCAGCCAATGTCTACAGCGCGACCAACTTCACCAATCCCCGCGCCAGTCTCAAGCGTTCGGTCTCGGCGCTTCTCTATGCGCTGGTGGCGATGGTGTTCTTCACCTATGTCGTGCACGCGAGCCAGCAGATCTCGCGGATTGCCTTTGGTTTCGGCGCCATGCTGGCGCTGTTTTTCCTGGTCGCCGGGCGTGCCCTGTTCGTTCGCGTCGCGCTTCGTCGGCTCGAAGGATCGCTGCTCAACGAACTGGTGATCTGCGACGGCGTGGAGACGCCAACGCTTCCCATCCGCCACCGGCTGAACGCGCGCGCACTCGGGCTTCGCCCGGACCTCGACGATCCCGAGATGCTCGATCGCATCGGCCGGCATCTTCGGGGGTTCGATCGGGTGGTGGTCTCCTGCCCGCCCGAGCGGTGCGACGCCTGGACGCTGCTGCTGCGCGGCGCCAACATCGACGGCGAATTCCTGTTGAGCGATCGCACGGCGGCCGACGTCATCGCGCTGGGACGAGTCGGCTCCCATTCGACGCATATCGTGTCGCGCGGGCCGCTCAGCACCAGCAACCGCGCCGCCAAACGCTGCCTCGACCTGGCAATCACCGTGCCGGCAATCCTTCTGTTCAGCCCGCTCCTGCTGATCGTGGCGCTGGCGATCAAGCTGGACGGCCCGGGACCGGTCTTCTTCAACCAGCTGCGCGTGGGCCGCGGCAACCAGCTGTTCCGCATCTACAAGTTCAGGACGATGCGAAGCGAGCAGAGCGATCACGCTGGCACGCGATCGGCGAGCCGCGACGATGATCGCATCACCCGGGTCGGCCGGTTCCTGCGCCGGACCAGCATCGACGAACTGCCGCAGCTCTTCAACGTCCTCGAGGGCGATATGAGTCTGGTGGGACCACGCCCGCACGCGCTGGGTTCACTCGCCGGCGACAAGCTGTTCTGGCAGGTCGACCGCCGCTACTGGCTCCGCCACGCGTTGAAGCCGGGTATCACCGGCCTGGCCCAGGTGCGCGGCCTGCGTGGGGCGACCGAGTCCGAAGCGGATCTGGAGGACAGGCTGGCAGCGGACCTCGAATATCTTCAGGGCTGGTCGCTATGGCGCGAGGTCATCATCCTCATTTCGACCGCAATGGTGGTGGTGCATCGCAAGGCCTTCTGACAGCGGATGGTTCTGAAGCGGCGGGCTCTTCCGGCCGTTGCCGCGTGAGTGGCCCCGGGAAGAATTCCACTTGGGTGCTGCGCGATTGCAGGGGCCGTCAGAGCAGGGAGAGAGCTAGCGTTCCCGCGCTGCGGTCGTGCGGATCTCGTCGATCGGGCTCAGCAGATATGAGGCAAGCGAACGCCGGCCGGTGCGGATGTCGGCGGTGACTGCCATGCCCGCGGTAAGGGGAACATTCGTACCGTCGCGTCGTATTGTTGCGCGGTCGAGGGTGACGCGGGCGGTGTAGATCAGCCCGCGCTTCTCGTCCTGTATCGCGTCCGAGCTGATCTGTTCGAGCCGGCCCGGCACTGCGCCGTAGCGCGTAAAGGGGAAGGCCTCGACCTTGAGCGCGACCGGCTGGCCGGCGCCGACGAAGCCGACATCCTTGTTGGCGATCGCCACTTCGGCGACCAGCTTCCCGCGCGCAGGCACGATCACCATGATCGGCTTGGCCGCCTCGACCACGCCGCCCACGGTGTGGACCGCGAGTTGGGTGACGGTGCCGTCGACCGGGCTGACCAGCCGCTGCAGGCTGGAGCGTTTCGTCGCCTTGGTCAGCTCTTCCTTGCGGAGCCGCGCGTCGCTCTCGGCCTTGGCAAGATCAGCGAGGATGCGAGCGCGCGCCTCGGCGGTGGATTGGCTCGAATTGCCGCCGGCTACCGCGATCTGCGCCTCCGCTTTGCGCGCGCTGGCGAGCGCGGCATCGCGGTCGCGCGCGGCGGCGAGGCGCTGGCGGCGCATCTCGATCACGCGCAGCTTCGAGACATAGCCTTTCTCCAGCAGCGTCTCGTTGGCGGCGATCTGTTCGTCGAGCAGGGGCAGGGTCTCGGTCAGCTTGGCTGCCTGGATCTGCGCCTCGGCGCGGGCTGCGCGGGCCGCTGCGGTGTCGGCGGCGCGGGTCCGCGTTCCAGCCTGGATCCCGGCTAGCTGGGCGCGGGCGAGCGCGACCTGGGTGGCGGCGACCTCCGCCGTGGTACCGGCGGGCGGCGTGAAGCGCAGGCCGTAGCCGTCAAGCGCCGAGAGGATGGCGCGGAGGCGCGCCGCGTCGAGCTGCGCGGCTTCCAGCGCCTTACCCGCCTGGGCAGTGTCGGCATCGGAGACGGTGGGATCAAGCTCGACCAGCGGCTGGCCGGCGCGGACGTTTTGGCCGTCGCGCACCAATATGGCGTGGACGATGCCCGCCGCGCCGGGCTGGATCAGCTTGACGTCGTCGGCGGGGACCAGCTTGCCCGGCGCGGAGGCGACGACATCGAGCCGGCCGAGCGTCAGCCAGAGCAGGGCGACGGCGAGAAGACCGAGCAGGACCCAGGCGGTGATGCGCGCGGTCGGCGAGACCGGGCGCTCGACCACTTCGAGTGCGGCGGGGAGAAAGTCGGTCTCTTCAGTGCGCAGAACCGCACGCGATCGCGCCCGCTCATTGTCGAGCGCGTCACGCACCGCAGTCCAGTGACGGGTGAACGCGTTCATGCCGCCGCTCCCGCCTGGACGCCGATCTGGCGATGATGGAGCGCGGCATAGCGGCCGCCGAGATGAAGCAACTCGTCATGTGTGCCGCTCTCGACGATATGGCCTTTATCCATCGTCAGGATGCGGTCGCACTGACGGATCGCGGAAAGGCGGTGTGCGATGATCAGCACGGTTCGGCCCGTAGCGATCGCCTTCAGATTGCGCTGGACGATCTCCTCGCTCTCGGCGTCGAGCGCTGAGGTCGCCTCGTCGAGGATCAGGATGCGCGGATTGGTGATCAGCGCGCGGGCAATCGCGAGCCGCTGGCGCTGGCCGCCCGAGAAATTGACGCCGCGCTCCTCGACGATCGTGTCGTATCCCTGGGGGAGGGCGAGGATGAAGTCGTGCGCGCCGGCAAGGCGGGCCGCGGTCATCACGCGCTCGATCGGCATGGCCGGATCGGCGAGCGCGACATTCTCGCGGATCGAGCGGTTGAACAGGATATTCTCTTGCAGCACGACGCCGATCTGGCGGCGGAGCCAGGCGGGGTCGATTTGGGCCAGGTCGACGCCGTCAACCAATACCCGGCCGGCGGCGGGGAGGTAGAGGCGCTGGAGCAATTTGGTCAGCGTCGACTTGCCCGATCCTGACGCGCCGGCGATGCCGAGCGTGGTGCCGGCGGGCAGGTCGATATCGATGTCCTCGAGCGTCCAGGGACCATCGGCGGCATAACGGAAGCGGACGGCCTCGAAACGGACATGGCCTTCGAGCGCGGGCAGGGTCGTGCGCGAACCGGCACCAGGCTCTGTGCCTGTGTTGAGAATGTCGCCCATTCGCTGGACCGAGAGGCGGACCTGCTGGAAGTCCTGCCAGAGCTGCGCCATGCGGATCACAGGGCCGGAGACGCGCTGGGCGAACATGTTGAACGCGACCAGCCCGCCAATGGTCAGCGCGCCGGCGATCACCTGCTGGGCGCCGAAGAACAGGATCGCGGCGAGGCTCAGCTTCGAGATGAGCTGCACCAACTGGCTGCCCGAATTGCCGAGGTTGATCACACGCTGGTTGGCGGCGCTGTACGCGGCGAGCTGGCGTTCCCAGCGATCCTGCCATTGCGGCTCGACCGCGGCGGCCTTGAGCGTCTGCATGCCCGAGACGCTCTCGACGAGCAGCGCGTTGTTGGCGGCGCCACGAGCGAACTTCTCGTCGAGGCGGCGGCGCAAGGGGCCGGTGACCACGAGCGAGACGATCACATAGGCAGGGAGGGTCAACGCGACGATGACGAAAAGGAGCGGCGAGTACAGCCACATCGCGACGAGGAAGACGATCGTGAACAGCGGATCGACCAGTACCGTCAGCGATGCATTGGTCATGAACTCGCGGACCGTCTCCAGCTCGCGGACCCGGGTGACGGTGTCGCCGACGCGGCGATTCTCGAAATAGGCGAGCGGCAGGCGGAGCAGATGGCGGAAGAGGCGGCTGCCCAGCTCGACGTCGAGTTTCTGGCTGGTCTCCGAATAGAGGCGGGTGCGCAGCCAGCCGAACGCGACTTCCCAGAGCGAGACCAGTACCAAGCCTAGCGCGAGCACCTGGAGGGTGGCGAGGCTGTTGTGGGCGAGTACCTTGTCGACGACGTTCTGGAAGAAAAGCGGCGCGGCGAGGCCGAGCAGGTTGAGCGCCAGGGTGATCAGCAGCACTTCGCCGATCAGCCGGCGATACTTGACGATCTGGGGGATAAACCAGGTGAAGTCGAAGCGATGTGCAGCGACCTGGGTGGTCTCGCGGGTGGCAATAAGGATGAGTTGTCCCGACCAGCGTGTCTCGAGCGCGGCGCGGTCCCAGCGCTCGATTTCTGCGCCGGGGCGCTGGACCGCGACGGCATCCTCGCCGGCCCTGCCGATCACGAACCAGCCCTCCGCGCCACTGGCCAATACCGGCATCGGCAGGCGGCGGAGCCGCTCGAAATCGCCGGTGGTGGCGCGGGCGCGGACGCCTTCGATGCGCATTGCCAGGCGCAACAGATCATCAGCTCCAGCCTGACCGGCATGGCCGAGCGCATGGCGCAGCTCCACCGGGTCGGCCGCGACGCGATGCATCGTGAGGATCAGCGCGAGGGCGGCGAGTCCGTTGTCGACGGGCTCCGGGGCGGAGTCGAAGGACAGGTCCTGCTTCACGGATCGCTCCTCTAGGTGCGGGCTCCTCAGCCGGCGACCATCTGCGGGGTGCGGCATGCCAGTGCGGCGGCGAAGCCCTCGGCCCGGCTGGTGGCGCGCAGCAGGCCGGCATAGTCGCCCGTCCACTGGTCGGCGAAACCGGCAACTTTGCCGTAGCTGTTGTCGAGCAGCACGTGCGGGATATCGAGCAGCAGCGAGAGGATATGTGCGTGCAGCCGATCGGTGACGACGATCTCGCCCGCCGACAGCATCGCCAGGCCGCGGCGGAAGCGCCATTCGGCGAGACGGCGCTGACGTGTGGCGCGTCGCGCCATCGGATCGAGGGTGAACAGGCGGTTCAACCTGAGCGAGAGGCGCAGATGGCGTTTCTGGGCGGGATCTTCCTCGAGCCAATCGTCGGCGATCACGCCCGGGAGCAGTGCATCGGGCTCGCTGGCGGCGCGCTCATGGTCGGTACGGAGCAGTGCGAAGACCGGTACGGTTGCGGAACTGCGCTGCTGGCGGCCAAGCATCAGTGCGGCGTCCGGGCAGAGATGGACCGGGCAGTCGAAATATTCCTGCGCGAAGGCGAACGAGCGGGCGTCGCGGACCAATAGAGTGAACCTGCCATGCGCGCGGATCGCCTCGGCCATCTCCCTTGCCGCTTCGGGATCGGCATAGTGGATCGACTCGGGCATCTGAATGATCGGGTGGCCGCGCTGGGTCCGGAGGAGGTGGAGGCGAAAAGCCTCGTGCTTCGGCCAGAGCGTGCCCATGTTTCCGCCGCCATGGATCAGGATCGGGCCGTCGCCGATCGCTGCGCGACAAGCGGCACCGTCGAAATCGGCGATCGCGGAATAATAGACCGGCAGACGTGCACGCTTCCGGAGATAGGCCATCTCGCCCAGCCAGATGGCGGAATCGCCGACATTGGAGTGATCGGGGAAATCGACCAGTGCGATGCGGCCCGCGGGCAGCACGCCGTCGAGCACCTGAGCAAAACGCTCGGCGAGTTCGCCGACGAGCTGATCGGCGGTCTTGGTGGTCATATCCGGCCCTTTCTTAGGCGTCTGGACAGGGACAGGAGGCGCTCGCGCCACGGCCGCGAGATGGTGAGCAGCAGAGCGGCATAGAACAGCCCGCCGAGCGTGGTGAGCAGGAGCAGAAGGCTCCAGCCCGCGAGATGTGTGTCGAGCAGCCGCATCGCGATCGCGAGCGCCACGCCCATCGCGGTGGAGGCGATCAGCGGCGCCCCGACTGCGCGCCAGGTATCGACCGGGCGGATGCCCGAAGCACGGCGGAGCAGCAGGATTTGCATCGGCAGCGTGAGATAGGCGCGCCCGACATAGGAGATGGCGACCGCGAGCAGGCCATGGGGCAGGGCGGCGAGCGTCAGGATCACACCGAGGACCAACTGCGTCGTCGACAGTGACATCAGGCTGCGCGAAGCGCCGAGTACGCTCAAGGAGGGCGAGGCGAAGAAGTTGAGCGTGAACGGCACCGCCATGAACGCGAAGATCTGCGCGAGTTGCCCGGCCTCGTGCCACTTTTCGCCGAACACGGTAGGGATCGCGATCGGTGCCAGCGCCCCGAACCCGACCAAGGCGGGGAAGGAGATGGTCGAAGCCTGGGCGATCATCCAGCGATAGGCCTGGCGCAGCTCGGCGGGATCGTCCTTGACGCGTGCCAGCGTCTGTACCGCGACCTGGGTGAAGGGCTGGATCGCGCCGCGGCCGATCAGCTCAACGGTGCGCCATGCGGTACGATAGACGCCGACCGCAGCGAGGCCGATGCCTGCGCCGATCGCCATCTCCTGCACGCGCACGGTCGCGAGGAAGACGAGCTGGACATAGATCAGGCTGGCGTTGATCATCAGGTTTTCGCGCAGGATCGGGACTTCGAACTTCCAGCCCGGTTTCCAGTCATAGGATGCGCGCGACAGGATCGTGCCGGCGATCTCGGTGACGAGGCGCTGGATCACCAGGCTCCAGAGACCAAGTCCGGCAAAGGCGGCGATCACCGCGCAGGTGCCGCCGATCAGGCCGCCAACCACGGATCTCAGCGCAGTCGTGCGGTGGCCGAACTCGCGCAGGCGAAGCGCGAGATGCGTGCCTCCGAAGGAGGAGATCGGCAGGACGAGGCTCATCACCGCGAGCGGCAGCGCGATCTCCGGCGCCCCCATCAGGTCGGCGATCGGCTGGGCGAGCGCGACGATGAGGACGGCGGAGAGGAAGGAGAAGCCCTGCTGCGAGCGATAAATGGTGTCGAGAAAGGCGGGCGTGATCTCGCTGCGTCGGGCGATCGTCTGGACGAGGCCGGCGGTGGCGATGATGCGGAAAGCCTCGGCCGTCACCGCCATCACCGCAAAGGCACCGATGTCGGCGCGCGTGAGCAGGCGCGCGAGGATGACGAAGACGATGAAGGAAAAGATCTGGTCCGACAGGAAGCGCATGATCGTCCAGCCGATCGAGCTGCGGCTGCGCGCGCGCAATCCGTCGTCGAAGCGGACAGGGGTCTCAACGTTCAAGCAGGCGCCTCGCTTTCAACATCCGCATCCGCATCCGCTCGACCTGGCGCCAGGCCCTTTGCCGGAGCGAATGATAGAGCGGGTCGCTCTTGGGCCCGAAGCGCGCGGCGCCGATGTCGGAAACGACCGCCGCCTCCAGGATCGGCGCAGGATAAAGAACGAGGTTCGGCAGGCCATGCGCCCAGCTGCGGTCCATTTCGTCGTCGATCGGACGGCGGACGCTGGCGCAATGCGCGGCCAGCCGGCGAGCGCCTTCCAGCGTGATCACATAGCCCTGGGTGCCATAGGCCGGGCCGACCAGCTCGACGATCGTGCGTGAATGCTGGAGGAAGTCACGCCGCACTACGCGCTGCCAGGTGGGCCGCTTGGCGTAGAGGCGCAGATAGTCGATGCCGAGCGCGCGGAGGTCGGTGCGGGCGAGCGACTCAAGATAGGCCCAGTCGACCACCGTGTCGTCTTCGAGCACGATCGCCTGGGCGATGCCGCGCGCGACCATGTCCTGCCAGATCGAGAAATGACTGGCATAGCAACCGATCTCGCCCCGGCTCATCGGCCGGCCCTTGTTCCGGCGGATCGCCGGCTCGTCGAGCGTCATGCCCGGTGCGGCGCCGGTGCACGCATCGAAGAAGCGCCAGGCGAGCGAGGTGCCCGCCGCACGCGCGGCAAAGGCGGCGCGACGCGCTTCGGCGGTTTCGAGCGACACCACCAGAATTTCGGCGGCGTCGCCCATTTCGGGTAGCGACTCACCCATAACGCACACGCCTCCAGCTCACAGCCGCTGCATTGCTTTTGCAGCGCAGCAATTCGCAATTGTCCGGCGGGATCATTGGTAGCGTTCAATGCCTGGAGAGCGAAGGCATTCGCGGCTCCGGTCGTCGGAGCAAAGGGGCGATTCAGCTTTCGCACCTGCGGCATATGGTTGACCCGGGCGCCGCCACAGGCTGTCTGATCGCGACTGCACTGAACAGGCGTATCTATGTTTGAAGTAGCCGTCGTCATCCCGGTCTGGAACGGAGAAGCGGTCATCGCCCGCTGCCTGGACGCGCTCGCCCGGCAGACGCTGCCACGCGAGCGGTTCCAGATCATCGTTGTCGACAATGGATCGAGCGACTCCACCGCCGACATCGTGCGCAGCTATCCCGGCGTCGAACTGCTCGAGGAAAAGCGTCCCGGCTCCTATGTTGCGCGCAACCTGGGGATCGGGCGCGTGCAGGCGCCGGTCACGGCCTTCACCGACGCCGATTGCACACCCGCCCCCGACTGGCTCGAACAGGTGCTGCGCGCGGCGGCGGCGAATCCGGGCTTTGGCGTGCTCGCCGGCAAGATCGAGCTGTTCGATGAGATCGCGCAGGAGCGCGAGGTGTTCGGTGACTATGAGCGGCTGTTCAGCTTCCCCCAGGCGCATGCCGCACGCGGCAATTGCGCCACCGCCAACTGGGCGAGCCCGACAGCCCTGCTCCGCACGCTGGGCGGGTTCGACGCGGCGCTCAAGTCCGGCGGCGACCGGCAAATGGCGTTGCGCATCCGCGATGCCGGGTACCCGCTGGTCTATGTGCCCGGAATGGTAGTGCGCCACCCGGTGCGCGCGAGCCGGGCGGAGCTGATCCGCAAGCGCCAGCGGTTGAGCGGCGGACGCTGGGACCGCACCGCGCGTCGGCCGCGGCTGGCGCATGTTCTGGGCGTCACCGCGGTCGACACGGTTCGGCGGCTGCGCCGCGCGGCGATCTCGCGCGAACTCTCGTTGCAGCGGCGGCTGGCGGTGATGCTGCTGACGCTGGAGCTCGCCGGGGTGGCGGTGCGCGAATTCCTTCATCTCGCCGGGGGGCGAAAGGCAGCTCGAGACTGATGACCACACCCCGTTTCTCCGTGGTGATGCCGCTCTACAACAAGGCCGGGCATGTCCGCACCGCGATCGAGAGTGTGCTTGCCCAGACGATGCCCGCGCACGAGATACTGGTGATCGACAATCGCTCGACCGATGGCGGGCGTGAGCTGATCGCCGGGCTTCGGCACGAGCGGATCACGCTGCTGGACCTGCCGGCGCCGGGCCCCGGCGGCTATGCCGGGCGCAACCTGGGCATCCGTGCGGCGAGCGGCGACTGGATTGCCTTTCTCGACGCCGACGATCTGTGGTTGCCCGATCATCTCGCGGTGCTGGCCGACGGCATCGCCTCTGATTCCGGCGTGTGCGCCGCGACGACTCGATTCGACCATGTCTTCGCCGATCGCAGCCAGAAGCAGCGGATCGCGCGGACACTGGAGCAGCCGGTCACGCTGGACCTCGCCGGGTTTCTGGAGGCTTGGCTGGCGGTACGCGAATGCCCGATGTGGACGGGCGCGATCGCGATACGGCGTGACACATTGTTCGATGCTGGACTGTTTCCCGAAGGCAAGGCGGTGCGCGGCGGTGACAAGGATCTGTGGCTGCGCGTGCTGGCACAGGGGCGGCTGCGCTACGACCCAGCGGTCACAGCGGTGTTTCACCGCGATTCCGAGAACAAGGTCAGCAAGTCGACCACCACGCTGGGGCTGCCCTGCCTGGTCGATACCGCGCGAGGGATGATCGCCGGGGCGGATCCGTGCGAGGCGGCGCTGTTGCGGCGGCTGGTGAACCAGGAGATCGCCCATTACGCGCGCTATGCGATGAAGCATCCGGGCCGGACGGAGATTGGTCTGGGTGACGTCTATCTGCCTGAAGGGGCCGGCACCGCGGCGCTGTTGATCGCCGCCAAGCTGATCCCCGCCCCGCTCCGGCAATCCGGCCATGCCCTGCGCAATCGGCTGCTCGCCCGCGCGTGAGGCTGCTCCGCAGCCTTGGGCGCCTGCTGATCGGCGGGGGCTGTATCGCCGCGTGGCTGGCACTGGCGGGGATGTGGGTAGCGTCGCTGGATATGCTGGCGTCGTTCCTGCCGGTGTTCGGCCTGGCGATCCTGCTGGGATTGCCGCTGGCCTGGCGGCCGGGGCGATGGACGATTGTCGCCGCGCTGCTTGGCCTCGCGCCGGTGGCACTGCGCGTCGCCCCCGAGCTGATCCGCGAAGTCCCGATGGCGCGTCCGGGGGCGGCGCAGGTCCGCATGCTCACCCACAATGTCTGGCAGCGCGACACCAGCCCGGCCGATACCGCGCAGGCGATCCTGGACGCCCGGCCCGATGTGGTGATGCTCCAGGAAGTGGACGGCAGCTTCCGCCCGATGCTTGCGGCGCTGCGTCAGCATCTCGCTTATGGTACGGCCTGTCCGCCGGGCTGCGATCTCGCCATCCTGTCGCGCTGGCCGATCGCCGACAGCGACTATTTCCTGAAGGACCGCGCGGGCCGCAAATTCGGTCCGGCCTTGCTCTGGGCGCGGATCACCGGTCCGGACCAGCAGCCGTTCACCGTGGTGACGCTCCACTATCCGCGGCCCACGTCGCGCGACCAGGCGTTGCGTCGGCGGGCCGTGGCGCAGGCGCTGGCACGGATCGATCGCGGCCCGCTCATCGTTGCAGGCGACATGAATCTCACACCCTGGGCCGCGGCGATGGACGCGCAGGATCGCGCGTTCGCGCCGCTCACGCGCATGACGCGCGCGCTGCCGAGCTGGCCGCGCACCTTGCCCTTTCTGCCGATCGACCATCTCTATGCCGGGCCGGACTGGGGGCTGGTGGCAGCAGAGCAACTGCCGGCGACCGGTTCGGATCATCGCCCGCTGCTGGTCACACTGGGGCGCCGGTGAAGCGCGCCACGCTCCTTGCGCTGCTCGGCAGCTGCGCGGTCACGGCGCCTGCGCTCGCCCAGCAATCGGATGCGACCGACGGACTCGGCTCGGTCACGAGCGAGAATCCGTTCGGGCGCGACCGCAACGTCAGCGTGCTCGAGCGGCGGCGGCCCGACTACGCGCCCGAGCCAATCCGTATCGGCACGGTCGAGCTGATGCCGCGGGTAGCCATCGGCGCCGGTTATGACGACAATCTCTATGCCCAGCCCGGCGACCGGATCGGGGACGCCTATCTGCGCATCCGTCCCAAGCTCGCGCTGGTGCGCCCATCGCCCGATCTGAAGCTGTCGCTCGACGGCGAGCTGGACCTGCTGCGCTATGCCGATCGCGCGAGCGAGAACGCGACCCAGTACACCGTGAACGCCGGCGCGCTCTACACGATCAGCAAGTCGGACACGCTGAACCTCACGCTGCGCAACGGGCGGTACAGCCAGGAACGCGTCTCGCCCGATTCGCCGACCCAGGCGTCGCGCCCGATCCGCTTCGCGCTGAGTGAGGGAACGGCGGCCTATACCCATGTCTTCAACCGGCTGCGGGTGCGCGGCGTGTTCAATGTCGAGAACCGCAACTATGCCGACAGCGTGACGCCGGACGGTACGCCGATCGACCAGGATTTCCGCGACCATACGACCTATACCGGCACCGCGATCGGCGAATATGCGCTGAGCCCCAGCATTGCGCTGTTCGTGGCGGGATCGCTCAACCAGCGCGATTATCGCGAGCGGACGGGGCCGGTCCCGGCGCGCGATTCGAGCGGGTTCGAGCTGGCGGGCGGCGCGAGTTTCGAGCTGGGGCGCAAGGCGCGCGGGGCGCTGCGGCTCGGCTATATGCGCCAGGACTATAAGCCTGCGCAGTTCGACGACATTTCCGGTTTCCTGGTGCGCGGCGAGCTCGCCTATTTCCTGACGCCGCTGGTGACGATCACCGGCACGATCGACCGCGGCATCCGCGAGACCGGCGTCAATGGCGCGACCGGCTACCTGGCCACCAACATGACGTTGCGCGCGGACTATGAGTTGTTGCGCAACCTGATCCTGGGCGCGGGCGTCGAGCTGGAGAAGCGCGACTTCAACAATATCGACCGGCAGGACGATCGCTGGACCTGGCGCGCCAGCGGTTCCTACCTGGTGAGCAAGCGGATGGCATTCCGGCTCGACCTGCAGCGGCGCACCCAGTCGAGCTGGGGCGGGACGCCGGGGCGGCGCTTTGCGGACGATCGGATTTCGGTGGGGGTGACTTTTTCGGGCCTATGACGGGAGCCTTGCCATGCCTACCCTCTACATCTCGCCGACCGGCAGCGGTTCGGGCGACGGCTCGAGCGCCGCGAATGCCGCGACGCTGGAGGATCTGCCGCAGCTGATCGCGGCGGCGGGGCCGGGCGGGCAGGTGCTGCTGCTCGCCGACCGGGGGGCCTATACCGCGCCGGCCGGAGCGCTGGCGATCGTCGCGGGCGGCACGGCGAGCGCGCCGGTGACGATCCGCGGGGTCGATAGCGCGGGCAATGCGATGGCGGCGACGATCACCGGTACCAGGGCCGAGCCGTTCGATCCGGCCAGTCCCTCGGGCGAAGAGGTCTTCCGGCTGCTCGGCGGCGCGAACAATCTGCGCTTCAGCGATCTTGCCTTCGAGAATGTCGGCACGGCGTTTCGCGTCGGGGCGGACCTGGGCAACCTGACGATCGAGCATGTCGATGCCGCGAACGTCGCGCGCTTCTTCGACAACATGGTCTCGGGCGCCAACGCCAGCGCGTCGATCACCGGGCTCACGATCCGCGATGTCGCGGTGAATGGCTATTCCAAGGGCGCGATCCGTATCCAGTATGACAGCAACAACGTGCTGATCCAGGATGTGCGCGGGGACAGCCAGTTCCAGGACGGCGACAATTTCGCGATCGGCGTCCACATCACCGGCACCGCGCACGACGTGACGATCGATCGCGTCGCGATGCGCAACGCGCTCGACACGGTGAACGACTATCGCAACGGGGACGGGTTCGCGACCGAGCGCGGCACCTACGACATCACGCTGCGCAACGTGATCGCCACCGGCAACAGCGATGGCGGGCTCGACCTGAAGAGCGACAACATCGTTGTCGACGGTGCGATCGTTTCGGGCAATGGCCGCAACATCCGGCTGTGGGGCACGGGCGCGCAGCTCAGCAATATCGTCAGCCTCGACGCGGGTGCGCCGCTGGCGGGCGGCAATCGCGAGCATATCTGGCTGGCCGAAGGCGCCAGTGCGACCATCGACGGGGCGTTCTTCTCCGACCCCGGCTCGCCGACCTTGTTCAACCTCGCCGAGCGAAACGGCGCGTTGACGGTGCGCGATTATGGCCTTGCCACTGGTGCGGGCACGGTGATCTCGAAGAAGGGCACCGGGTCGGTGCTGACCCTGGACGGGCAGCACGTGGTGGTCGCGGCCGGGACGGCGGGCGACGACCTGATCGGCGGAACGGCCGAGGCGGATGCCCTGCTGGGCGGAGCTGGCAATGACATGCTGGTCGGCAATGCCGGCGATGATGTGCTGGTCGGCGGTGCGGGGGCGGACATACTGGCCGGCGGCGCGGGGCGCGATTTGCTCAGCTATGCGGGCAGCACCGCCGCGGTGCGGGTCGATCTGACACGGCTCACCGCCAGTGGCGGCGATGCCGCGGGCGATCTGTTCGACGGGTTCGAGGATGTCGAAGGCTCGGCCTTCGCCGATGTCCTTGCGGGGGATGTCGGGGCGAACCGGCTGTTCGGCGGTGCGGGCGACGACGCGCTGTCGGGCGGTGCCGGCGATGACATGCTGGACGGCGGCGCGGGCGCGGACCTGCTCGACGGCGGGGCCGGGATCGATCGGGTGGATTTTGGGAGCAGCGGTGCCGGCGTGGTCGTCGACCTCGCCAATGGCGCGGCGAGTGGTGGCGAAGCGGCGGGCGACCGGCTGATCGGGATCGAGGCGGTGGAGGGCTCGGCCTTTGCCGATACGCTCTCCGGCAGCGAAGGTGCGGACTGGCTGGGCGGCGGCGCGGGCGACGACCGGATCGACGGACGCGGCGGCGACGATCTGCTGGTCGGCGGTGCGGGAGGCGACATGCTGATCGGCGGCGCCGGGTTCGACAGCGCGGATTATTCGGGCAGCGGCGCTGCGGTCACGATCGACCTTGTCGCCGGCACCGGCAGTGGCGGCGACGCCCAGGGCGACCGCCTTCAGGGGATCGAGCGGCTGGTCGGTTCGGGCTTTGGCGACGTGCTGTCCGGCGACGGCTTGGACAATGTGCTGATCGGCGGTGCGGGCGCGGACCGGCTGGCCGGCGGTGGCGGGATCGACACCGCCGACTATTCGACGAGCGGCGCGTCGGTGAACGCGGTGCTGGGCGGCACCGGCAGTGGCGGCGATGCCCAGGGCGACGTGCTGGCGGGGATCGAGAATCTGGTCGGCGGCGGCTTTGGCGATGTGCTGGTCGGCGATGGCGCGGCCAATATGCTGTCGGGCGGTGCCGGGGACGACCGGCTCGCAGGCAAGGGCGGGGCGGACCGGCTCGACGGTGGAACGGGTGTCGACACTGCCGACTTTTCGACCGGTACGAGCATGGTGACCGCGGACCTTGCGGCCGGCACCGCCTCGGGCGGAGTGAGCCTCGTCGCGATCGAGGGCCTGATCGGCTCGGCATTCGACGACGTGTTGAGCGGCGATGCGGGTGATAACCGGCTGACCGGCGGCAAGGGCGCGGACCGGATCGACGGGCGCGACGGCCTCGATACCGCCGACTATTCGGGGTCGACGGCGGCGGTGCAGGTCGATCTTGCCCTGGCGGTGCAGGCCGGCACCGGCGAAGCGGCGGGCGACCGGCTGACGAGCATCGAGGCGCTGCTCGGCTCGGCCTTCGACGATGCGCTGACAGGTGTGGGCGGTGCCGAGGCGCTGTATGGCGGCGCAGGCGCGGACCGGCTCGAAGGGCGCGGCGGCGACGATCTGCTCCAAGGCGGTGCGGGCGCCGATCTGCTGATCGGCGGGGATGGTGTCGATACGGTCGACTACAGCGCCAATGCGAGTGGCGTTTCGATCAATCTCCAGACCGGCGCGAGCAGCGGCGGCGATGCCGAGGGCGACCGGTTCGACGGGGTCGAGCATTTCATCGGCACCGGCTTCGCGGATACGATCATCGGCGACGGGGCGGACCAGATCCTGGTCGGCGGCGCGGCGGGCGACCGGCTGGACGGCGCCGGCGGTTTCGACATGGCAGTCTATTCGGGCAGCGCCGCCGGCGTGAAGATCAACCTCGCCACCGGCGCCGTGTCGGGCGGCGATGCGCAGGGCGACAGCCTTGCCGGGATCGAAGGATTGGTCGGCAGCGCCTTCGCCGACACGCTGACGGGTGACGCAAACGCCAACCGGATCGAGGGCGGGGTGGGCAACGACACGATCGACGGCGGCGTCGGCGCAGATGCGATGATCGGCGGCGCGGGCGACGACTCCTATGTGGTCGACAATGCCGGCGACCAGGTGACCGAGACGGTTGGCGGCGGGCTCGACATCGTGCGCACCAGCCTGTCCTCGCTGACCCTGGCCGATGGGGTCGAGGACCTCAGCTATACCGGCGGCGGCGCCTTTTCGGGTACAGGCAATGCGCTCGACAACAGTCTCTACGGCAAGGCGCTGAACGATGCGCTCTACGGCCTTGACGGCGACGACAAGCTTGTGGGCGGTGCGGGCGCGGACCTGCTCGACGGCGGCGCGGGGCGCGATCAGGTCGACTACACCAAGTCCGCCGCGATTACCGTGAACCTCGTCACCAACCTCAATCGCGGCGGTGAGGCCGAGGGAGACCGGCTGATCGGCATCGAGACCGTGATCGGCTCCAACTATGCCGACAGCATCACCGGCAGCGACGATCTGCTGGCCGGCGATATCCTCTACGGGCGGGGCGGCGACGATCTTCTGTCCGGCGGCGCCGGCGACGACCAGCTCGATGGCGGCAGCGGCAACGACGTGATGCGCGGCGGCACGGGCAACGACCTCTATGTCGTCTATGAGACGGGCGACCAGGTGATCGAGGCGGCGGGGGAGGGGCGCGACCGCATCCGCACCGCCGCGACCAGCTACACGCTCGGCGCCAATATCGAGGAGCTCGTCTATACCGGCACGATCGGCGCGACGATGACCGGCAATGTGCTCGATAATTTCATCGTCGGCAGCGGGGGTGAGGATCGGCTGAACGGCGGCGACGGCGCGGATGTTCTGCGCGGCGGCGCAGGCGGCGATCTGCTCGACGGCGGCGCGGGATCGGACACGGTGGAATATGCGGGCTCGCTCGGCGGGGTGCTGGTCAATCTGCGCGCCCAGACCGCGACCGGCGGCGACGCGATGGGCGACCGGCTGATCAGTATCGAGAATGCGCAGGGCTCGGCCTTCGCCGATGTCCTGCTCGGCAGCGCCGGCGCCAATGTCCTGACTGGCGGCGAAGGCGACGACGCGCTCTCCGGCGACGACGGCAACGACACGCTGCGGGGCGGCACCGGCGCCGACCGGCTCGACGGCGGCAAGAACGAGGATGCGCTTTACGGTGAGGATGACGGCGACACGCTGTACGGCGGCCAGCAGACCGACCGGCTCTATGGCGGCGCAGGCAACGACCTTCTGGTCGGCGACACCGAATGGGTTTCTTCGGCCGCTGCCAGGGATACGCTGGATGGCGGCGACGGCGACGATATGCTGGTTGGCGACGGAATGAGCATGACGGCGACCGGGGTCGGCGGCGCGGACACGCTGATCGGCGGGCTCGGCAACGACGTGCTGGTCGGCGATGCTGTGAACATGGCGGCCGGCGCGCGTGGCGGCGCGGACAGGCTGACCGGCGGCGGCGGGAGCGACCGCTTCGTCTTCGCGCGCGGTTCGGGTGCCGACGAGATTACCGACTTTACCCGCGGCGGCGCCGAGGCCGACCGGATCGATCTCAGCGCCTTCGATATCGCCTATGAGGCACTGCGCTTCACCACGAGCAGCGCGGGGGTGACGATCCAGCTGGGCGGCACCGACACGATCTTCGTGCGCGGCGTTACCGCGCTCGATCAGGCGGACTTCTTGTTCGGCTGAGCCTAGCGCCAGCCGTGCAGCGCGCCCTCACACGCGGCGAGCAGCTCCGGCGGGGCGAGACGGTTGATATA
This sequence comes from Sphingomonas sp. GW821-FHT03E12, assembly GCF_059420685.1. Classification (NCBI taxonomy): domain Bacteria; kingdom Pseudomonadati; phylum Pseudomonadota; class Alphaproteobacteria; order Sphingomonadales; family Sphingomonadaceae; genus Sphingomonas; species Sphingomonas sp. GW821-FHT03E12. The sequence continues at coordinate 92,820 of NZ_JBWKUF010000006.1, read as the reverse complement.
GCCGTCCGATCCCTGGTCCGAGAGCAGCTTGGCGGGAATCCCGCCGACCACGCCGCGCGCCGGCACGTCCTTCGTCACCACGGCATTGGCGCCGATCGCTGCCTCCGCACCGACATGCACGCCGCCGATCACCTTGGCGCCCGAGCCCAGGAAGGTCCGGTCGCCGATCACCGGGGCGCCGGAGCGCGCGCCGCGGTTCATGTAGCCGAGCACCACGCCGTGCGTGACGTTGACGTTGCTGCCCAGCACCGTGTCGCCATGAAAGTAGAAGCCGCCGAACCGGTTGAGGAACAGACCTGGGCCGATCTCCATATATTCGGGGATGGCGAAGCCATATTTGTAGCGCGCGCGCAGCAGCATCCACTTGGCGAGCGGATAGAGACCAAAGGCCTTGGCGGGCTTGAGCTTGAGCCAGCCGGCGGTGCGCATCAATACGGTGTATTTATAGCCCGGGGTGAAGGCATAGTGCCGCGCGAAGGCGCCGAGGCTGACGCGCCCGGCATAGCGATAGAGATCGGCGGCGAGCAGCGCGCGGAGTTTGGCGAAGCTGACCGGGCAGCCGCGCAGATGGGGCTTGCCGCTTTCGGGCAGCGGCTCTTCGAGCGCCGGATCGGGCGCGAGCGATGCGGTGGCCATGTCCATCAGAAATAGCGCTCGCCAAAACGGATCGTGTCGCCGGGCAGCACGGCGAAATCGGCAGTCAGCGGATAGGTGCGCTCGCCGGCCTCGCCCGCGCGCTTGAGGAAGACGCGCTTCTCGTTGGCTCGGTAGGTGAAGCCGTCCGCCTTCGCGACTGCGCCGCGGATCGTGAGCCCCTGCGTATAGGGGTATTCGCCGGGCTTGTTGACCTCGCCCAATATATAGACGGGGCGGAAGCTCGCGACCTGCACCGTGACCTTGGGCTGGAGCAGATAGCCGTCGAGCAACTCGGTTTCGATCGTCTTGGAAAGCTGGTCGGGCTGGAGGCCGGCGGCCTTGATCTCGCCGAGCAGCGGGAAGGCGATCGTGCCGGCGGGCGAGACTTCGAAATCGCCGCTGAGCGCAACCTCGCCATAGGTCGCGACCTTGATCTTGTCGCCGGGAGACAAGGTGAAGGCGGCGGCGGCCGGCGGCGGGGTGCCGCTACCGGCGAGCGGCGTCTGGCCGGCGCATCCGCTGAGCAGCGCCCCCGCCAATGCGATCTGCATATGCCATTTCATGTGCTTACTCCCGAACGCGCCTGTACATGGTCTCTGGGTCGGGGCGCGGCGGCGGGCGACGCGGCAAGCGCTGCCTCGATCCGCGCCCAATAGTTCGCGGCGGCCTGCTCGACGCCATAAGCGCGCGACCGGGCGAGGGCGCGCGCGCCACAGGCGCTGCGGTGCGGCTCGCTGAGCACCCGGCGGAGCGCCGCGGCGAAGCTTGCAGGGTCATCCGTGGGGACTAATGCGCCGGCATCGACATCGATCCCGCCCGTGACGGCCTTTCGGGGAAGATCGGCCAGAATCTCGGACGGGCCTGAGGCGCAATTGGTGGCGACGACGGGGATGCCGCAGGCCATCGCCTCGACCAGCCCGTTGGGAAACCCCTCGGCATTGGAGGGCATGGCATAGGCCCGGGCGCGGGCGAGCAGCGCATAGGGGTTGGCGACGAAACCGGGCATGTCGACCCGGTCGGCGATGCCCAGAGTGGTGGCCAGCGCCGTGAGCGCGGCGCGCTCCGGCCCTTCGCCGAGGATGACGAGCCGCTCGGCGGGATTCGCCTGCGCATAGGCGCGCAGCAGCATCGCGAAATTCTTGTTGGGCACCAACCGTCCGGCGGCGGCGATATAGGGGCCGGCAGGGGTGAAGGCGGGCGCTTCGGCGGCGAGGCGCGCGATCTGCACATGATCGACCGGGTTGGCGATCGCCGACATGCGTGTGCGTGCCACGCCGAAATTGCCGGCGAGATCGTCGACCACGCCCCGGGACACCGCGATGATGTGCGCGGCGCGCGGATAGGTCATGCGGACCATCGCCTTGGCGGCGATCGCCCCGCGTCCCTTGCCCAGATGCGCGCTGGTGTTGACCCGCTCGCTGATCAGCCAGGGCCGGCCGCGCCCGGCCATCGCCCAGGCATTGGCGACATTGGCGCGAGTGAGGAAGCTGAGCGTGGCATCGGGCGAGAGCCGGCCGATGAGCGTGCGCAGCTGGTTGAGGCTCGGCAGCAGCCGGTGGCGCGCATCGAGCTGATGGACTTCGACCCAGTCGGGCACGGCATAGGCGCGCGGCTCGTCGTCGAGCAGCGCCAGATGCACCTCGTAACGCGCGCGCCACGGTGACGAGCCGCCGAGCAACGTGGTGAGCACGCGTTCGGCGCCGCCACCTGCGAGCGAGTTGATCGCGAACACTATCCGCTTTCTGTCCGGCATCGTTCCCTCGCTGGAATTTGGTGCGTAATCCGGCTCCGGTGAAAAGGCCTATCACGCGAATTTGTTGCGATGCACCATGCGTGGACCCGCTCCATCGTCCGGGTGGGGCGGCTGGCCGATTAGCGAGCGCCGCGCAGTAGTTTCACGGCACCGGGCGGCTATCACCCGCACATCCAGTAACGACGGCGGAGGCGCACGATGGACCTGGGACGAGTCGATACGCGGCGAGTCGAATGTCTCGACGGCCTGCGCGGCCTGGCGGCGTTCTGGGTGCTGATCGGGCACATGATGATCCTCACCGGCTTTCGCCTGCCGCTGGTGAGCAAGCCCGATCTGGGCGTCGATCTGTTCATCCTGCTCTCGGGCTTCCTGATGGTGTTCCAGTATCAGTTGCGCGCCGGCAGCGAGGACTGGAACGCGCCGGGCACCTGGACGGCGTTCTGGACGCGCCGCTTCTTCCGCCTCGCGCCGCTCTTCTACGTGACGCTGGCCGCGGCACTGATCGCGGGGCCCGCCATCTATGAGAGCCGGGTGGCGATCGACAGCTTTCTGGGGCAGGCGCTCCAGCCACGCGAGCGTTATGCCGATGCGAGCCTCGCCAATATTGCCGCGCATCTGAGCTTCGTGTTCGGGCTGCTGCCCGGCTATGCCTTCCGCACCCCGCTGCCCGACTGGAGCCTGGGGCTCGAGATGCAGTTCTACATGGTCTTCCCCTTCCTGGTGCTGCTCGCCCGGCGCACCGGCTGGGTGCCGGCGGCGCTGATCGCCGGCGGTGCGGGCGCGGCGGCGGCGCTGGTGGCGATGGCGGCGGGGCTCGACTATCCGATGCCATCCTTTCTGCCGCTCAAGCTTCACCTTTTCCTGTGCGGCATGTTGATCGCGGCCGATCCCGGGCCGGGCAGGCGGGTCTGGCTGCATCTCGCGGCGGCGATGCTGCTCGCGGCGATCCCCATCGGTGGCGATCAGGATGTGCTCCACTTCGCGGTGCGCGAGCTGCTCGTGCTCGGCTTCTTCGCGTTGGTCCACCTGCGCAGGCTGAGCGCGATCGATAGTGTGGCGCGGCTGCTCGGGAGCCGGCCATTCTACTGGCTGGGAGAGCTTTCCTACGGCACCTATCTGATACACCTGCTGATCCTCCAGCCGGTCGCGGCTGCGATGATCGGCCGGTTCGGCACCGGGCTCAGCGCGCTTGAGCGGTTCGCGCTGACCGGGGCGATCGTCGTGCCGGTCACCTATGGCCTCGCCTATCTCACCTATCGTCTGGTCGAGCTGCCGGGGCAGCGGCTGGGCAAGGCGGTGATCCGGCGCACGACGGGCAGCACCGCGCGATCGCGCCAGACGGCGCCGGAAGAGCTCGCGGCGCCCTGATCCCGCGCGTCAGCCGAAGATGAAATCACTCGGGCTGAGGCTCTGCGTGCCGCGAACGAAGATGCTGTCCATACCCATGGAGATACGAACGCCGTCGGCGCTCGTCGTGAAGCCGAGTTGCTCGTAGGCGATGTCGAAGGCGCTGAGATCGATATGGTCCGCGCCCGCGGCGAAATCGCTGATTTCGTCGGCGCCCGATCCCGGGGCGAAGACGAACCAGTCGGCGCCGCCGCCGCCCACAAGCAGGTCGTTGCCGCCGCCGCCGATCAGGTAATCGGGACCATCGCCGCCATAGAGCTTGTCGGCGCCGCCGGCCACCGTCGCGGTCGACTCGCGGTCGTCGCCATAGAGCCAGTCATTGCCTTCGCCGCCCTCCAGCGTGTCGGCGCCGCCCCTGGCGTTGTCCCGCATCACGTCACCGTCGCCGATCAGGATGTCATCGCCTGCGCCGCCGGCCAGCCGGTCGCTGCCCCCCTTGCCGCTGCTGTAGATATTGGTCGCGTCGCCGATCAGCAGGTCGGCATCGTCGCCGCCGTCGAGCCGGTCATTGGCGCCCTGGCTGCTCAGCCATTCCTGGTCACCGACCAGCCGGTCCGCGCCCGCGCCGCCGATGAGCGTGTCCGACTGCCAGCCGCCGATCAGCATGTCGGCACCCGCCTGGCCCTGAAGCAGATCCTCGCCATTGCCGCCCGCGAGCGAATCGTCGCCCGAATTGCCGGCGATGCTGTCGCCGCCGTCGAGCCCGCCCAGTGAGTCGCTGCCCGCGCCGCCGATCATCGCATTGGCGAGCGCATTGCCGTTGCCGATGAAATCGGTCGCACCGCGGCGGATCAGTCCCTCGACATTGCCGGCAAGCGTGTAGCTGTCGAGCGTTGTCTCGACCCGGTCGACTCCCGCGCCGGCCGCCTCGGTGATCCGGTCACCGATGTCGTCGACCAGGAAGATATCATCACCCACAGTGCCGGACAGCGCATCCGCCGCCGGAATGGCGGGGAGGGGAAGCAGCGCGACAAAGCTGGTCGCGCCGGGCGAGGCCTCGCCCTGATCGATGGTCAGCGTTTCGCGGATCGTCTCGGCGCCGATGAGGCCGGGAAGCGAATCGCGCGTGGCGAGCGTCGACAGCTCGGACCGCGTGATCTCCACGCCCTGCAAGGTGAGTCGTCCCTGCGAGGAAATCACCTTGGTGCGCGATCCGGCATCAGAGAAGTGCCCGCCGATCACGGTGACTTCGGCGTCGTCGTCGAGCCAGAGCTGGTTCTGCTCGGAGATGCCGCCGCGCAGCACCGGGTTCAGGCCGATCGAGTCGATCAGCGTCGCTTCGCCCCAGAGCCGGTAGTTGCGGCCGTTCTCCTCGCTCAGCGCGCCGACGAGCACGGTGCCGGTCGACTTGAGGTCGTAGCCGCCGTCGCTGTTGCCGCGCGCGACCGTGTCGATGAAGCGCACGTCGTGGACGCCGCGCTCGCTCGCGAAGCCGTCGCCGTTGAAATAGGCGCCGGCGGTGCTCTGGATATTCTCCATCACCACGCGGCTGAGCGTGACGTTGTGAACGGTGCCGTCGAGATGGACGCCCGCGGGCAGATCGTCGCCGGTCTGTCCGGCCATGTCCGCCGTGACATCCTCGATCACCACGTTGTTGGTGTCGTACTGCAGGCGGATCGCGGTCCTGGAGAAGCCCTGCACATCGACGTCGCGGATCGCCAGCCCTGCGATCGTCGCTGTATTCGAAGGCCCGCTGGCGTAATTCTCGAAGAAGCGGCGCACATTGTTTGCGTCGACACCCTCGATATGGAGGTTGCTGAGATCGGCAGTCACGCGGAAAGCTGTACCGACATTGTCGATCTGCAGGTCGCGGAACTCGAGATTGTCTGCGCCGGTGCCCAGCTTGAACAGCTCGTTGCCGGCGGCATCGCCCGCTTGCCAGTCGGCTGGACGCGAGCCGACGAAATGCGCCGCCCTGGCATTGCCGGCGGAATCGATGCCGCGCACCACCACCGGCTGGCCCTCCACCCCGCCGCGGGTGATGCCGAGGATGCCGGTGACATTGTAATCGCCCTGGTCGGCCAGCAGCAGCACCTCACCGCCGGGGCCCGCCCTTCCGATCAGCGTGTTGAGCGAACCGATCGCCGCTGCGTTATTGATGTCGCTGCCGCTTTTGTCCCCCGATCCGGTTGGCGAGATGTACAGGCTTGGCATAGCGAACGACCCCTTGCTGTTGTGGCAACGCTAACATCGATCGAGTCGCCATGCTGCGCTGCAGCATGGTTAACTTGGCATTATGCTGATCATCGGTGAGGTTATCGCGATGGACCGTCGTGGACTTTTGACTTCGATTGCAGGACTTGCAGGTGCCGGTGCGTGCGCCGCGCAGAATCCCGCGGGCGAAGACACCGGGCGGCCGCCGCTGGCGATCGACGCCGATGGAGCGGGGCGCTGGCGGATCCGCAGCTGGGCGTGGCGTGACGATGCGTGGCGACCCTCGATTGTGCATGCGGTGCGGGATGCGGCGGGCATCGAGGTGCGCGGGCGGATCGATGCGGCGGACCGGGCGGAAGTGGTGGCCCAGCTGACCGGATAGCTCATTTCACGGACAAAGAGGGGTTAGCCCTCGGCCATACCCGGATGGCCCGAAACGCGAGGCGCCGCCCGGCTCTGAGCCAGTGCGCTGCGATAGACCGCGAGCGTGTCTTCCGCCGCCTTGTCCCAGCTGAAACGGCCACGGATCGTGTCGCGGTCGACCAGGAAATCCGCACAATCCATGTCGAGCCGCTGCGTGAGCGCCGTGACGTCGCCGACCGGGAAATAGTTCCTCGGCTCGAGGCCGATATCGAGATTGGCGGGGATGTCGCTCAGCAGCATCCGTGCGCCGCAGCTTGCCGCCTCGAGCGCTGCGATCGGCAGGCCCTCGTGGTGGGAAGGCATCACGAACAGGGCACAATGTTCGTAGAGGCATTTGAGCGTGGCGCGGGACTGGACTCCGGCGAAGATCACGCGCTCGCCGGCGCGCTCCATCAGCGCGCGGGCATAGTCGCTCTTGTGATCGGTGGCACCGGCGATCACCAGCTTCGCGGTGCTGTTCGATGCTTCGAAGGCGGCGATCAGGTCGTGCAGGCCCTTTTCGGGCACCAGCCGGGCGACGGCGAGCAAGAAGCTGCCACTTTCCACGCCGATCCGCTCCAGCACAAGGCCCGAGTCGGCATCGTCGGGCAGGTCTGACGTGCCGTTCGGAATATAGCTGATCGCCTGGGCGCGGGCGGGGAAGCTGCGCTTGAGCTGGATCGCCAGCGATGGCGAAACGGCGATCACCCGGTGCGCGAAATTGACCGCAAGCCACTCGCCGGCGCGAAGCGCGTTGCGCGCGAGCAGACCCCATTTGGCGCGGTGGTAGTCGGTGCCGTGATGCGTCACGATCACATTCAGCCCGAGCAGCCAGGCAAGCGGCGCCATCAGTCCCGGCCCGATCGCATGGATGTGGATCAAGTCCGCGCCGCGCCGCCAAGCGGAGAGCACGGCGAGGAAGGTGGCGACGATGGCCTCGAGATGCTGCGAGCGGGGGCAGGGGATGCCGATGATCTCGACGCCGCGATGTTCGGTCTCGAGCTCGGGCAGATAGGGCGCCCGGCCCAGCACGATCGATCGATGATCGGGCCACAGCGCCTTGATCCGCGGCAGCAGTTCCTCGCAATGGCTCTCGATCCCGCCCATCACGTGCGGGAATCCGCGCAATCCGGTCACGCAGATGGTAGGCGCGCCATCGGGATCGCCGGTATGCACGCTCGTCCGTTGCAGCATGTTGATACTCCGCACTTGCACCGCCGGATTTCCCGGCTCAGGCCACCGCTGCCATCGGCCCTCTCCCACCCTGTTCGATTTCACTGAGATACCAGTCGACGAACCGCTCGATGCCCAGGGCGAGTGGAACCTTGGGGCTGTATCCGGTTAGGTCGTGGATCGCCGAGATGTCGGCATAGGTCGCGGTGACGTCGCCGGGCTGCATCGGCCGCATCATCTTGATCGCGGGCCGGCCGAGCGCGCGCTCGAGCGTCGCGATCATGTCCATCAGGCCGACGGGATTGCAGTCGCCGATGTTGAGCAGCCGATGCGCGCCGCCGGCCGGTGGTCTGTCGAGCACGCCGACGATGCCGTCGACGATGTCGTCGATATAGGTGAAGTCGCGCGCCATCCGGCCCTCGCCGAACACCTCGATCGGCTGGCCGAGCAGGATCTTCTGCGCGAAGCTGAAATAGGCCATGTCGGGCCGGCCCCAGGGGCCGTAGACCGTGAAGAATCGGAGCCCGCTCTGCGGCAGGCCGTAGAGCGCGGCATAGCTCTGGCTCATCAGTTCGCAGCTTCGCTTGGTGGCCGCATAGAGCGAAACCGGCGCGGTGCAGGGCTCATCCTCGCGGAAGCCGGAGCCGCCCAAAGGCCGCTCGCCATAGACCGAGCTCGACGAGGCATAGACGAGATGCTCGACATTGCCCGCCTGGCGCGCCGCTTCCAGCACGGCGAGATGGCCTTTCAGGTTACTGTGCTCATAGGCGAAAGGGTTCTCGATGCTGTACCGCACCCCCGCCTGGGCGGCGAGATGGACGATGCGCCGCACCCCGTTTCCCGCTACCAGCTCGGCGAGCAATTCGGGGCTGGCGACGTCGCCGCGGACCAGCCGGAAGTCTGCATTGTCAACCAGCCGCGCCGTGCGCGCCTCTTTGAGCGACACGTCGTAATAGTCGGTGAAATTGTCCAGCCCGATCACGCGCTCGCCGCGCGTGAGGAGCCGTTCGGACACCGCATGGCCGATGAAGCCAGCGGCGCCCGTCACAAGGACGGGGCCGCCGACCATCATGCTGCCTGCCTCTCGTTCGAGGTCTCGGCATCCTGCTCCAACTTGCCCGGCCGGCCGACGCTCACATAGCGCAGGCCCGCTTCCTCCGCCTGAGCAGGCGGGTAGATGTTGCGCAGATCGACCAGCACCGGTTCGGCCATGGCCGCCTTCAGGCGCTTGAGGTCGAGCGCACGGAATGCGTCCCATTCGGTGACGATCACCGTGGCTGCCGCACCCTCCGCCGCAGCATAGGCGGACGCCGCATATTCGACGTCGCGAAGCACCGCCGCCGCCGCGGCCATTCCTTCGGGATCGTAAGCACGGACCTTCGCACCGGCATCCTGCAGGGCCTGGATGATCGCGATTGACGGCGCATCGCGCATGTCGTCGGTGTTGGGCTTGAAGGTGAGGCCGAGCACCGCGACGGTGCGGCCACGTGCGCGCCCGTCCATCGCCGCCAGCACCTTGCGGCCCATCGCGCGCTTGCGCTGCTCGTTGACCGCGATCGTCGCCTCGATCAGCCGCAGCGGCGCGTCGTGATCCTGCGCGGTCTTCATCAGCGCCAGCGTGTCCTTGGGGAAGCAGGAGCCGCCATAGCCTGGGCCGGCATGGAGGAACCTGGCCCCGATCCGGTTGTCGAGCCCGATGCCGCGCGCGACTTCCTGGACGTCGGCGCCGACCTGCTCGCACAGGTCCGCCATCTCGTTGATGTAGGTGATCTTCATCGCGAGAAAGGCGTTGGCCGCGTATTTGATCAGCTCGCTCGTACGGCGGCTGGTGAAGAGCACTGGTGCCTTGTTGAGCGAGAGCGGGCGATAGACTTCTGCCATCGGCGCGCGGGCGCGTTCGTCCTCGATGCCGATGACCACCCGGTCGGGCCGCTTGAAGTCCTCGATCGCGGCGCCTTCGCGCAGGAACTCGGGATTGGACGCAACGGCGAACTCGGCTGCCGGATTGCACTCGCGGATGATCCGCTCGACCTCGTCGCCGGTGCCGACAGGCACGGTCGACTTGGTGACGATCACGGTGAAGCCGTCCAGCGCGCCGGCGATCTCGCGCGCGGCGGCATGGACATAGGACAGGTCGGCGTGGCCGTCGCCGCGCCGGCTTGGCGTACCGACAGCGATGAACACGACGTCCGCCGCGCCTACCGGTTCGGAGAGCTCGGTGGTGAATTCCAGATTGCCCGCCGCGACGTTGCGCGCGACCAGTTCGTCCAGTCCGGGCTCGTAGATGGGGATGCCCCCGGCGCTGAGACGGGCAATCTTGTTCGCGTCCTTGTCGACGCAGGTCACGTGATGGCCGAAATCGGCAAAGCACGCGCCCGAAACCAGTCCGACATAGCCGGACCCGATCATTACGATACGCATTACGCATTGCTCCCTGTACGCGGAGACGAAATTTCTGCTGCGTGTGCGAACACTCTGCTTGCGCAGCTGAAGCGTCAACTTGCCAGCTTCGAGGTGAGGGAAATCGGCGGCGAAATGATTTCCGCTCGAATTATGGTTCCAAGCTCGCTGCGCTGCGCAAAAATTACGATGTCGTAATGAATGGCTTCGGCTTCTGCTCGAACGGTTCGTGGGCAATTCGGGTCCACGCGTCGAAACGCTTCGACCTGAACTTGCCACGCACCGGCGATGGAGCAGGAGATTGCTGTGATAAGCGAGGGGGAAATGCCGATGCCTGAAGCTCAACGCACGGCATGCTTCGCCAAGCCAAAGGCGATTTGGCGCGATCAGCTGCAGCGTGATGATCGGCCGGACCGGAATGCGCTCGGTGCCGCGCCTGCCGGCGGCCCGGCGAATCAAGACGCCGAATCGGCACCCGCGTTGCACTGAGCACGCAGGCGCCACACTGCGCCGCATCGTGCTGGTCACGCAACGCCTCTGCCGCCTAGCGCGGCGCCATGGCCGGCATGAACTCCAGCGCCGTCATGGGTCCGGTACGGATCGCCGCGGAAGGCGAGCCCGTTTATGTCGTGCAATCGGGCGCGGCGTATCGTGGCGTGCATGCGCGCAATGTCGGCAACGGCTTGTTCGTGATCCGCGATTCGGTTCGCGGGGTGCAGATTTCCGACATCGAGGTTGTGGGCGGCTACCGCGTGATCGAGAATACTGCCGTGCCGCGTGGAGCAAGCGCCGATTGCGTCGGCCTGCGCGTGCGCGGTGCCAGCGCGAGGGATCTGCGCCGCAGCTTCGCCCGCATCCGCTATGGCAGCCATGACGGCGTGATCGAGGACGTGACCGCCAGCGGCGCGCTCACCGTCGGCGCGCACGACTTGCCGGTGGGCATCGCCTTCGCCGATACCGCACATGATTTCCGGCTTGAGCGCTGCACCATGCGCGGTTTCCGCTGGAAGCGTGGCGACAACAAATACTGGAATGGCGACGGCTTCTCGACCGAGCGCGGCAATGCCCGGATCCTGTTCCGCAAGTGCGCCGCCTGGGACAATAGCGACGGCGGGTTCGACCTGAAATCCACGCAGACTATGCTCGACGACTGCATCAGTGGCCGCAACGCGCGCAACTTCCGGCTCTGGTCGAGCATTCGCGCGACACGGCTGACCAGCCTCGATCCGCGAAAGATCGGCGGGATCGGCGACACCAACCATTTCGCGATCATGGCTGCACAGGGGCTGCGCGTGCCGCTGGTGATCCATATCGAGCATCTGACGGTAAAGAGCGATCATGCCTGGCCGATCTTCGATGTGCATGACGGGCCGGTCCGAATCATCATCGGCTCGCACGATATCCAGGTACCGCCGGGCACGCCGCTTGTGCGCGCGCGCGGCAAGGGTTCTGTGCCGGGTGGGGTATCCTTCGCCGGGCCGCCGCCCAGGCTCTAGGTCGAGAAAGTGGGATGGCGACGGAAGGCCTGCAACGCGCCGCCCCGGAATGTCGCGATACGGGAGCCGATGGGCCGGACGCAGTTCGGACACGCTTCGACGCCACCCTCTTGCTGCAACGCAGCGCAGAAGCGCAGCGTCGGTTTGTCAGGACGTGGCGAAGGTGTTTGCGGATCCGACTGACCTGTTTGGGTAGCGTGTCCGCGAGTTCGTCTCGCCCTGATGATTGATGCTGGTCTTCCGGGGGGAATCAGCAGCCAGGAAAGGGTCGAAGATGCGAAAAGTACGCAAGGCGGTTTTCCCCATTGGCGGCCTCGGAACCCGGTTCCTTCCGGCCACCAAATCGATGCCCAAGGAGATGCTTCCGGTCGTCGACCGGCCGTTGATCCAATATGCCGTCGACGAGGCGCGTGAGGCGGGCATCGAGCAATTCATCTTCGTCACCAGCCGCGGCAAGAGCCTGATCGACGATCATTTCGATCACGCCTTCGAGCTCGAGGAAACCATGACGCGTCGCGGCAAATCGCTCGAGGCGCTCGACGGCACGCGGACGTCCCCGGGTGACATCACCATCGTCCGGCAGCAGGAGCCGCTGGGGCTGGGCCATGCAGTGTGGTGTGCGCGCCGCATCGTCGGCGACGAACCCTTTGCAGTGCTGCTGCCCGACGATCTGATGATCGGCCAGCCGGGCTGCCTCAAGCAGATGGTCGACGCCTATGCCGAGCTTGGCGGCAACCTGATCTGCACCGAGGAAGTAGCGCCGGAGGACACGCGCAAATACGGCATTGTCACGCCCGGCACGCGTGTCGGCGCGACGACCGAGGTGCTGGGACTGGTCGAGAAACCGGCCCCGGAAGTGGCGCCATCCACGTTGGCGGTGATCGGCCGCTACATCCTTCAGCCCGAGGTGATGGACATATTGGGCAGTCAGGAGGAGGGCGCGGGCGGTGAGATCCAGCTCACCGACGCGCTGGCGCGGATGATCGGACAGCAGTCTTTCCACGGCGTCACCTTCCAGGGCAGGCGTTATGATTGCGGCGACAAGAGCGGTTTCGTGACCGCGACGCTCGCGCTTGCGCTTGCGCGGCCCGACATTGCGCCTGCGGTCCGCGCCTTCATGGCTACGGCGTGATATGGATGCGATCACCCGGCGCCTGCCGCCGCGCCGTGATGCGGACCCGCAGGTCGATCGCGGCGCGCTGATCGATCTGCGCCATGTCGGCGCAGTTCTCCGCCGGCGCTGGATGATCCTCTGTGCGGCGATGCTCGCGGCGATCACAGTCGCCGCGGCCGCCTATCTGGTCGCCGAGCCGCGCTATCTCGCCACTGCACAGGTTGCGCTCGAGCGCACGGCCGAGCGCGTGATCAACGTCGATTCGGTCATCCCCACTACCGATCCCGATTCGGCAGCGGTGGATACCGAGGTGCAGGCACTGCGCTCACCCGAGCTGATCGGGCGGGTGGTTGACCGGTTGCATCTCGATCGCGACCCTGCGTTCAACAAGGCCGCCGTGCCGGATCAGCCCGTGCCTGCGCAGCCCGACCTGATCGGGCGTCAGCGCGCGATCGGCACGTTGCTGGGCGGCCTCACGGTGAAGCGCGACGGACTCTCCTACTCGATCAGCGTCTCGTATGAAGGGGCCACGCCGGCCCAGGCGGCGCAAATCGCCAATGCGCTGGTCGACGACTATGTCTCCGGTCAGGCGGGCGCCAAGGCCGACGCGACACAGCGCGCGCGGAAGTTCCTCGATCAGCGGTTGCAACAGCTGCGGTCGCAAGTGCTCAACGCGGAACGTGCGGTTGCCGATTATCGTTCGGCGAACAATCTGTTCGCCGTCTCCAACGCCAGCACAATAACCCAGCAGGAACTGTCCGGCCTCTCGACGCAGCTCGCCCAGGCCAGGGCTGAGAATGCTGCGGCCCAGGCGCGGCTCGCGGCGGCGCGCGCGCAGCTGCGCGGCGGGCGGAGCGGCGAAGAACTGGGCGATTCGCTTGATTCGCCGGTGGTCAGCCAGCTGCGTGGCCAGCGTGCCGAGGTGGCGCGCGAAGTGGCGGCGCTGGAGCGGCGTTACGGCCCGCGCCATCCGGAACTCGTCCGTGCGCAGAGTCAGCTCCGCGTGGCCGATCAGGCGATTGCTGCCGAAGTGCAGCGCATCGTCAGCAATGTCTCCATTCAGGCGAGCATCGCCAGCCAGCGGGCGGCCTCGCTTGCCGGATCGGTGGCGCAATCGCAGGGCAAGCTCGCCAACGACAACGAAGCCTCGGTCCGGCTGGGTGAACTTGAGCGCAACGCGGAATCGTCGCGTACACTCTATCAGGCGTTCCTCGACCGCTATCGCCAGACGGTAGCGCAGTCCGGTCTTGAGCGCAGCGATTCCTACATCGTCAGCCGGGCGCGCGTACCAGGTGCGCCAAGCTCGCCCAACGCGCTGATCTATGCAGCGATGGCGGTGGTCGGTGGACTGGGTGTGGGCGTGTTGCTTGTGGTGCTGCTCCAGTTGCTCGAGCGCGGGCTCGAGACCAGCGACGCGATCGAGGAGGCGCTGGCACTGCCGACGCTCGCCTCGATCCCCGATGCCGGCACGCTGCCCGGCTATCGCAAGTCCGGCCTGCCCGCGCCACCGGCGGAATTGCTGCTCAAACGGCCGCAATCGACCTTCGCCGAGGCGTTCCGCACTTTGCGCACCTCGATTCAGTTCGCCGAGGCGACCAAACCGATCCGCGTCGTCGCGATCACCTCCGCGGTGCCCGGCGAAGGCAAGACCACAACCGCAATGGGTCTGGCGCGCGCAGTGGCGGCGGCCGGCGGCAAGGTGCTGCTGATCGACTGCGATGCGCGCCGACGCGCCTCCAGCCGCCAGTTCACCGACAATGTCACGCTGGGGCTGGACGAGGTCCTCGCCGGCCGCGCCACGCTGGAGCAGGCGATCGTCAAGGACAGCCTGTCCGATGCGTGCGTGTTGCCGCAGCGGCTCGATTCCAGGGGCATCAGCCTGGCCGAGAGCCCGAGGCTCGCCGAGCTGATCGAGCAGGTACGCGAGCGCTACGACCTGGTGATTCTCGACACGCCGCCGGTGCTGCCGGTCGACGAAGCGCGCGTGATCGCCAGCATGGCGGACGGCGTGGTGTTCCTGGTACGCTGGCGCAGGACGCCGTCCAAGGCGGCCTCGGTGGCGCTCAGGCGGCTCTATGACGTCCATGCCGAGATACTCGGCGCGGTACTGACGCTGGTGGACGTGCGCGAGCAGGAGCGGGCCGGCTATGAGGGCGGCGGCACCTTCCTGAAAAGCTACCGCCATTATTATGCGGACTGACCGGGCGGTGCCGTGAACCCGCAGGCGCTGCCCTACGGCCCGGCCTTCGGGCTTGGCGTGCTGTTGCCGGTGACGGTGCTGCTACTGGTGCCGTTGGTGATCGCGGCGCGGCGGGCGGGAAGTATCGCGGGCACCTTCGTCGTGGTGGCATTGTGGCTGCGCTATACCGCCGGGGCCTATCACCTCTACATGTTCAAGCCGCTTGCGGCCGGGCTTTCGGGCAATGCGCTGCTCTCGATCGGGGTGACCGTGTTCGGACTGCTCTTCGTGGTGCGGCCGGCCAATCTCGCGCTCAAATGGCTGCTGCCGGTCTATGCGCTGGTCGTGCTGGCGCTGGTCAGCGCGGCGCTCAACGGTGATCCGGCGGGCGGAATCAATGCGGGCGTCAAATACGCCTATATGATCGTGATCGTCCTCGCGGTGTTCCAGGCGTTGCGGATCGACCCCGAGGCGCGGTTCCTCAGCTGGGCGATGGTCTCCTTTCTGCCGCTGCTGGTGTTCCAGGCGCTGTCGCTGGCACTGCACCTGCCCAAGGGCTCGGAGGATGGCGACGGGCTCGTCTGGATCGGCGGCTACAACCACGAAGCGGCGTTCTCGGTAGCGATGATGACCGGATTCCTGGTCGGATGTTTCGCCAGATCGGCGCCGCGCTGGGTGCAGGCCGCGTTCCTGGCGGCGACGTTCCTCGGTGTCCTGCTCGCCGGCTACCGCACGACGATCCTGGCGTTCGCACCGCTGGCGCTGGCGATCTTCCTGAGCGGGCTCACGCTGAGCGTGCGGCGCGACCAGCGCGTGCCGATGGCGGTGACGGCAGCGGTGGCGGGGGTGCTGCTCGTTGCGGTCGGGGTGTTGCTCTACAGCGCCAGGTTCACGGACCTGGCCGCTTTCCTCTCGGACCCCGTCGGCCTCATCAAGCCGCCTCGCGACTTCGACTATCTCGAGCGCCAGGTGATGTCGGCGCGGCCGCTGATCTGGAGCAGCTACATATACGCCTGGGCAGATGGCACGCCGCTCCAGCATCTGCTCGGCTTCGGACCCGAGAGCTGGCAAGGGGTGTTCAAGGTCTATCCGCACAATACCCTGGTCAGCACGCTCTATGAGCTTGGCTGGTTCGGCGTGGCGGCGATGATCGCGCTCTGGACGGTGATGTTCGCGGCGGCCGCCGCCGCGCGGGGCGAGCGCTTCAAGCTGCTCGCGGCGCATTTCGCCTTCTTCCTGCTCAATATGGCGACAATGCCGTTCTGGCAGGTGGAGGGGCTGGCGATGTACGGGCTGCTCTGCGGCTACACGATATTCGCCATGCGGACGGCGGCGCGGCCTCGCCTGGCTCCGCTGCGCCTCGCCCATTCCTGAGCGAGAAAGCCGGTCTGTCCGGATTCTGAAATGGCCGCCTCCCGGGTTTCGACCGTCAGCAAGCGTGGCTGCAGTTCGCGCCTACCTCGCGGCAAGCCATTGCCTTGGGGATGGTAGCTGCTCAGGCTTGCTGCAACTGCAGGCTAATCCGCAAACGACTATTGAGGATTGAACTATGTCTTTTCAGACAGTCACCCAATCCGTCCGTATCGCGGCCAAACCTCAGGATGTGTGGGACGCCCTCATTGATCCCGATGCCGGAGACAAGTGGCGCAATGCGCACTTCAGGACCGATTGGCAGGCTGGCGGGCAAATCCAAATAGAAGCGTTCATCGGGACAAAGCGCTACCGCGACAAAGGCCGCGTCATTCAAATCCAGGCGCCCTTGCTTCTCGAATACAGCTATTGGTCACGGGTTTCCGGTTTGGCCGACGTCCCTCAGTCCTATTCGACCGTCACGATGGCGCTTGAAGCTGATGGAGCAGATACGACCCTGACGGTGACGCAGAAGGTGCCTCCATCACCCGTTCGCCGAGGGAAGGGATGGGAAATCGGAGAAGATTCCGGCTGGAGGCATGTCTCGTTCTATTGGCGCATGACTCTTCCGATCCTGAAGCGGATCGTCGAGGAAAAGGGCACAGCAGATATGTGATGAGAGAAACACGAAGCAGATCGGATTCGACAGCGATCGTGACTATTGCGGCCCGCTTTCCCGAGGATGGCGACTTCGAGCAGCGCATGCAGGCGGCTGAGCTTGACTATGTGGCCAGTTCGAAGGCGATGCAGATGGCGATAGCCGAGAATTACGCCGGGCTTCCGCTCTAGGAGAAGTCCTCAGCCGCTTCAAAAATCGCGGCTCGGGCCCGGCGTCCGGCTTGAGGGTGAAGTCGCTGGTTCGATTCGCATCACTATGATCGACCGTATCGAAATAACGCGCTGGATGCGGCTGACCAGCAGATCGGCCAGGCGCTCTTCAGGGTCGTCGAAGATGATCGTGAGCGAGAGACCTGCGCCAAGTCCGTGCAATGACATCGCCGCCGGTATCAGCGATTGCTGGGAAAAGATGCCGAGCACGCGCGGCAACATTTCGGCACAGCGATCGGCTTCGATGGTCAGGCGAACGCGACCATGATCCCGCTCAGACCGGGCGGTCGCGGACATCGTAGCCATAATGCTTGTCGAGCTCGAGTTCGCTGATCGCGCGAATGCCCGCCGAAAGCGTCGCGGGATCGAGCCCACGAAGCGGCTTGCGCAGGCTGCCCACCGGGAGCCCGCATGCGCGCATCAGCGACTTCACCGCAACCGGATTGATCGCCGAATAGTTGAAGTGCATCAGCGGCAGCAGCGCCAGATATTGCTCGCGGAAACGCGCGGAGTCGCCGTGGTTGCGCCAGGGCGTCGACAGCGTCGCCATCTCCGCCGGGGCGAGGTTGCCGGTCATGTTGGCGGTGCCGTGTCCGCCCAGCGCCATCGTGGGCACGACCAGCCCCAGATTGGGGGAGTCGCAGCACATCACTGATATGTCCGGGCGCGCGGCAAGGATCCGGCCGACCTGGCCCACGCGCGCGGTCGATTCCTTGTGAACGACAATGTTCGGGTGCGCGAACAGCTTGAGCAGCTGCGTCCAGTCGAGGTCGGTCTTCACGCGCGGCGGGTTATTGTAGATGCCGAGCGGCAGGTCGGTCGCGTCGGCGATCTCCATATAAAAGTCGACGATGTCGCTCTCCGGCGCGCAGATATAGGGTGGCGGGGCGATGATCGCCCCATCGGCGCCGCTCGCCGCGGCGAAGCGGACATTGTCGATCACCTGATCGGTGGTGGCGCCGCTGCAGCCGTAGAAGAATAGCATGTCGGCGGGGCGTAGCTTCACCGTTTCGACGATCAGGCGCTTCTTCTCCTCAGGAGTCAGCAGGGTCGGCTCGCCGGTCGATCCCATGAACAGCACCGCGCGGGTGCCATGGTCGCCCAGATGCCGGATCAGCGTACGGAAGGCGCCGAAGTCGATGCCCCCGCTTGAATCGAACGGGGTCACCGTCGCCACGAACGAACCTTCGATCCGCATCTTCGCCATCTGTGTCTTCCTTGCCCTCTGGATTGTCGCAGGCCCTTCCAGCTACGACGGGTAAGCCGCACCGATCCGCCAGTCCGACTGGCGGAAATGCGCGCGCCGGGCGTCGTTCCGGGCAGGAGGAGGGCAGGCATGGGGATGACTCGCATCGGGAAAGTGGTGGCAGCGGCGCTTGCCGGGGTGATGCTCTGCTCGGCGGCACCGCAACGCGGCGTGCCGCCGGCGGGGGAGGGGCTGATCGCGCTCAAGGCGGCGCGGCTGTTCGATGCGACCAGCGAGCGGATGCGCGACGACGCAGTGGTGCTGGTCCGCGACGGCCGGATCGCCGGGGTCGGTGCTTCCGCCGATATCCCGCCGGGAACGCAGGTGATCGACCTGGGCGATGCGACTTTGCTGCCCGGCTTCATCGACGCGCATTCGCACCTGACGCTCGAATCCGATGCCGATTACTATCGTCACGTCTTCAAGCAGATGATGCGCACGCAGAGCGAGCAGGCCTTCTACGCCGGGGCCAATGCCCGGGCGACGCTGGAGGCCGGCTTCACCACCGTGCGCCATGTCGGCGCGCGCTATTTCATCGACATCGGGCTGCGCAACGCGATCAACGCTGGTCTCATACCCGGTCCGCGCATCCTGGCCGCAGGCAACCCGATCACCGCGCGCGGCGGAAGCTGCGACCAGCCGCCATTTCCCGCTGAACGTGTCGCACCCAAGACTGCGATCGACGGCGTCTGTTCGGGCGGTGCCGAATGCCGTGAGGCGGTTCGCCACCAGATGAACAACGGCGCCGACGCGATCAAGATCTGCGTCTCCGGCGGGGTCCTGTCCTGGGACCCGGTGGACGTGCCGCAGCTGACGCGCGAGGAGATCACGGCCGCCGTCGAGGAAGCGCATAATTGGGGCCGCAAGGTCGCTGCGCACGCGCATGGCGATACCGTCGCGCGGATCGCGATCGAGGCGGGCGTGGATTCGATCGAGCATGGCAGCTTCCTCAGCGAAGCGACGCTCAAGCTGATGAAGGCCAAGGGCGTGTTCCTGGTGCCGACCTGTACCGCGATCGACTGGGTCGAGAGCCATTCGGGCAACTATCCGCCCAACATCGCCGAAAAGGCGATCACCGCATCGAAGGCGCATCACGACATGCTGCGCATGGCGATCCGCATCGGTGTGCCGATCGCGGCCGGCACCGACATGAGCGTGGTCGACAAGGGCCATGGCAAGAACGCGATCGAGATGGTGCTGCTCACCCGTTACGGCATGCGTCCGGCCACGGCGCTGATCGCCGGCACACGCGAAGCGGCGCGGCTGCTCGGCATCGCCGATCGGGTCGGAACGATCGAGACCGGCAAGGATGCCGACATCGTCGCGGTCGCGGGAAATCCGGTTGCGGATATCGCTGCGACGCAGAAACCGATGCTGGTGATGCAGCGCGGGCGGATCGTGATGCGAAAAACCGGCTGACCGACTAGCGGAAACCGCTGCCGCATCCATCCTCCCTTTGAAGGGATAGTTTTGCGAGGGGGATGCACGTGATCGGACTGGGTTCGTCAATCGGCAGGGCATGGCGTTTGATCGTCATGCTGATCACGGTCACGCTGGCGCTTCCCGCCGCGGCGCAGCTCAATTTCTCGGTCCAGCTTCCCGCCGATGCCGGCGGTCCGGTGACCGGGCGGCTGATCGTGGTTGCCGCCGGCACCGATGTCGCCGAGCCGCGCAACGCGATCGGAATGCTTGGCCCGCCATCCTTCGCGGTCAATGTCGATGCGCTGAAGCCGGGGGCCAGCGTCACCGTCGGGCAGGATTCGGTCGGCTACCCGATCGATCTCAAGAGTCTCCCGCCCGGCGAGTACAACGTCCAGGCGGTGCTGATCCGTTATGTCCAGACAAAACGATCGGACGGTCATACTTTATGGGTGCCTGCACCCAACCAGGCCCGCGCGCCCGCCTATCTCAGTGGCGGCAATCTCTTCAGCAAGGTCGCCAAGGTCCGCATCTCGCCGGTGGCGAGCGCGCCGATCGCGCTGGCGCTGACCGAAACGATTCCGCCGCCGGCGGCCCCTGTCGAGACGCCCTGGCTCAAGCATGTGCGCATCAAGAGCAAGGTGCTGTCGGACTTCTGGGGCATCCCGATGACCATCGGCGCGACGGTGCTGCTGCCCAAGGGCTTCGACGAGCATCCGAACGCACGCTACCCGGCGGTCTATGCGTTGAGCCATGGCGACATCCCGTTTGGCTTCACCACCGATGAGTCGACCGATACGCCGCGAGCGCGTGAGCGCGCTGCCGACGGCGCGCTGGAGACCGGATACCAGTTCTACAAGGATTGGGACGGTGAGGGGATGCCGCGCTTCGTCGCAATCACGCTGGAGCAGTACAGCCCCTATTTCTTCGAATCCTATGTCCTCAACTCGGCCAATAACGGCCCGTGGGGCGACGCGATCACCAAGGAGCTGATGCCCTATCTGGAGAAGAAGTTCCGGTTGATCGACCAGCCCTATGGCCGGATCGTCGAGGGCGCATCGACGGGGGGGTGGGAGACGCTCGCGCTTCAGCTCCACTATCCCGACATGTTCGGCGGGGCATGGATCTTCAATCCCGATCCGATCGACTTCACCCGCTGGGGCGTGGCCGACATCTATCGCGAGCCGAACATGTTCGAATATCGCGTCAGCGAGTGGCAGGTTGCCGAGCGCCCATTCCGCCGGACACGCGAGGGGCTGCCCGGCCTGTCGATGCGCGACCTGTCCAAGCTGGAGCTGATGCTGGGCGATCGCGGGCGCGGCTTCTATCAGCTCGCGATCTGGCAATCGACCTATGGCCCGACTGACAAGGATGGCTATCCGCGCGCGCTGTTCGACCCGCTGACCGGCGTCATCGACCGCGAGGTCGCCGAATATTACCGCACCAACGGCTTCGACTTGACCCATTACGCGAAGACCAACTGGGCGAAGCTCGCGCCGAAACTGTCGGGCAAGCTCAACTTCTTCGCCGGCGAGCAGGACGAATTCTTCCTCAACTTGGGCGTCTACAAGTTCGAGGAGATGGTGCGCGAGGTCGGCGGCGCGAACTATCCGATCCGCTTCGAATATGGCCGGCCCAAGAAGGGGCATAACTGGCACCACACCGACTGGACCGGGGTGATCAAGGAGATGGGCGCGCATGTGCGCAAGAACGCCCCCGCCGGCGCGCCCGTCGCCGACTGGAACTATTGAGGAGAGCGAACGATGACGGCACCCTCCTGGAGAATGGCGCTGGCGCTTGGCACCGCGCTCGGCATCGGCTCATTGCTGCCCGGCGGCTGGGCGGTCGCCACCTCGACCCCGGCGGAGAAGTCGCGCGTCGCGACCTTTGACGAGATCAATGTCGGCCGGGTCAACATCGTCGAACCGAACGGGAAATACCGGCTGGTGCTCGCCAACAAGGCGCGCTTCCCGGGCCTGTTCATGGATGGCAAGGAGTATAAGCATCACAGCCGCGATCAGGGCGGGATGCTGTTCTTCAATGACAATGGCGACGAGGTTGGCGGCATGGGCTTCGGCAACCGCACCGTCGACGGCAAGAATTCGGCGAGCGCCTCGATCCTGTTCGATCAGTACAAGCAGGATCAGACTGTCGGGATGGTCTATTCAGAGAACGACCGCAGGCGCGTGGCCGGGGTCCGCGTCTGGGATCGCCCCGATGCGTCGATCCAGCCGCTGATGGAGATGAGCGACCGCGCCGCGCGCGAGCCGACCGAGGCGGGCAAGGCGAGGATCCGCGAGGAGATGATGGCGCATGCCAAGGCCAATGGCGGCGTTGGCGCCGAGCGCTTCTTTGCCGGCAAGCAATTGGAGGACGCGATCGTCCGGCTTGCCGACAAGGAAGGACGGCCGCGGCTGGTCATGAAAGTGGGCAGTGACGGATTGCCGGTGATCGAGTTCCTGGGCGAGGATGGTAAGGTAGTGAAGCGTATCACGTAGTAGATGCTTCTTGGTTGATGCAAAGATTGTGCGTTGCGGATGCTTCGATGTCCGTGCGGTATTCTCGTGATTTGTCAGTATATTACTTCAATATTATTTGGTGTTTTTGACGATTTTTCCTTGACGGCTGCGCGGTTTGCTGATGCTCTGCCGGGATGGACCATCAGGCCCGCCTTCTCTGGTTCGCGCGCGAAGTGCTTCCGCACGAGGGCGACGTTCGGCACTGGCTTGCGGGACGTATCCGCGGCCTCATCTCGTGTGAACTCGATGAGGTGGTGCAGGAGGCCTATGCTCGCATCTGGACGGTCGATATCGATCGGATCGTGAGTGGGCGCGCTTATCTGTTCGTCACCGCGCGCCATATCGTCGGCGAGCATCTTCGCCGGTCGCGGATCGTGTCGATCGAACTGATGGCGGATTTCGACTCGCTGAACATCGTCGATGAAGAGATCGGCGCGTTTCGCCGGCTGAGTGGCGAGCAGGAGCTGGCGCGGCTGCACGCCGCGATCGCAACCTTGCCTCCC
Organism: Sphingomonas sp. GW821-FHT03E12; assembly: GCF_059420685.1. Taxonomy (NCBI): domain Bacteria; kingdom Pseudomonadati; phylum Pseudomonadota; class Alphaproteobacteria; order Sphingomonadales; family Sphingomonadaceae; genus Sphingomonas; species Sphingomonas sp. GW821-FHT03E12. The sequence goes on along the minus strand of NZ_JBWKUF010000006.1, from coordinate 70,181 downwards.
AAATGCCGGCAGGCGTTCCAGCTCAAGAAATTCGAGGAGTTGTCGCAACGTGAGATCGCCGAGCGTATGGGCATCTCGGAAAGCACGGTCGAGAAGCACCTGGCGAAGGCGCTGCGGCTGTTGATGGAAGCGATGAAGGCGCCACGGATGGGCGCGGAGGATGACGAGCGTGGCAAGCGTAGGTTCTGGGGATTCGGATAACGCCGAGTCGCGCGCCGCCGCCTGGGTCATCCGTTCTTCCGAAGGTCCGCTGACCGCTGAAGACCAGCAGGCGCTCGACGCGTGGCTGGCGAGTGACACGCGGAACCTCGGGGCATGGGTGAAGGCGCAGGCGGCGTGGCTCGATGTCGACCGGCTGGTCGCGCTGGATACCGGCACGGCGAACGAGCCGGTGCGCGTCACCAAACCGCTGCCGTGGCGCAAGATGGCGATCGCTGCATCTGTGCTGCTTGCGGTCGGGCTCGGCTTCGTCGCCGAGGACCGGCTGCCCGGCCGGATCGAGACCGCGCGCGGCGAGGTGCGCCGCGTCGCGCTCGACGACGGATCGACGATGTTCCTGAACGGCGACACGTTGCTTCAGGTGCGCTTTTCCGATGGCCAGCGCCGCATCGTGCTGCGCCGCGGTGAAGCATCGTTCAAGGTCGCGCATGATGCCGCACGGCCATTCGTGGTCGAGGCGGGGAATGTCTCCGCGCGTGCGGTTGGTACCGACTTCACGGTCGGCAAGGCAGCGGACGGCGATATTGCGGTGACGGTCGCCGAAGGACGCGTGAAGGTGACCGACGCCGAACGCGGGGCGGCGCGCCAGCTCGTGCTGGACCGTGATGAACAGTTCGTTGCCGCGACGATCGGTCCGCGCCGCGCGCGGCTCGATCCGCGCGAGGTGCAGCGGCAGCTTGCCTGGCGCAGCGGCCAGCTCATCTTCCGCGGCCAGATGCTCGCGACCGCCGCGGCTGAGGTCAACCGGCATGCCGCCAAGCCGGTGGTGATCAACGATTCCTCGCTCGGGCGGGCCGAGTTCATGGGGGTATTCCGCGTAGGCGATTCGCGTGCCTTTGCCGACGCCGCGGCGGCGGCCTTCAACGGCGAGGTAAGCGAGACCCCTGACGCCTTCGTCCTCGCACGCAAGCAAAATTCTCCCTCGCACTAGCGTCCGATCAGGGGCTGCGCGGACGGAAGCACATCCCGAGTGGGGGATTTCGCACATCCGTCCCTCTCTTCCCCATGAGGCCGGATAACCGGCGAACCAGGGGGAGACAGCCAATGCGCAAGCAGCAGCAAGTACGGAACGGGGCACGGGCTATGTTTCTGGCCGGGGCGGCGATTGCCAGCCTTGGTGCCAGCGTCGTGGCGGCACCCGCCTGGGCACAGACGGCGCGGCAATATTCGGTTCCCGCGGGCGATGCGGGGGATGCGGTGCAGGCCGTCGCGCAGCAATCCGGTCTTCAGGTGATCGCCCCGGCGGCGGATCTGGCGGGCGTGCGCACCAACGCGATCAAGGGCAATTTCAGCGCGGTCGAGGCGCTGCGGCGGATGTTCGCCGGGACCGGGCTCGAGGTCGTGCAGACCGCGGGCGGCGCGGTGATGATCCGCCGTGCTGCGGCGGCACCTGTGGCGCAGGCGGATCAGGAAGCGCCGGTCCCCGCCGCGAGCGAGGACGTCGTCGTCACCGGCTCGCGTATCCTCCGGCCGGGTTTCGACACGCTGCAGGCGGCGACCTCGACCGATTCAGAGGAGATCGAGCGGCGCAGCTACACCAACGTGCTTGAGGCGTTGCAGGACACGCCCGGCTTCGCACCCGCGGCGTCGAGCCAGATCGGGACCAGCCAGGGCAATCTCGGCATCGCGCAGAGCTTCGCCAATTTCTTCGGGCTGGGATCGCAGCGCACGCTGAGCCTGGTCAACGGGCGGCGCTTCGTCTCGTCGAACACCGTGTCGGGATCGGGCGGATCGACCGCGCCGGGATCGCAGGTCGACCTCAACCTCATCCCCGTGGGGCTGGTGGAGCGGGTCGAGACGGTCGCGATCGGCGGCGCGCCGGTCTATGGTTCGGATGCGATTGCGGGCACGGTCAACGTCATCCTCAAGGAGAAGTACGAAGGGTTCCAGCTCACCGGCCAGGCGAGCATCAGCGACCGTGGCGACGCCGGCAACCAGATGGTGCGTGCGTTGATCGGCAAGAATTTCGCGAGCGGACGGGGTAATGTCGTGCTCGGCGCCGAATATGTCCGGCAGGACGGCATGCTGCTCACCGAGCGCTTCCCGTTTCGCTTCCTGACCTCGTCGGGCAACACCAATCCCAGCGACGGCATCTCCGCGCTGATGGTGGTCGACGATCTGCGCTACGCACCGCTGACCGATGGCGGGCTGCCATACACCGCGGGCGTGCCGATGCCTGGAACCTATATCGTCGATTCGGCAGGCAGGCCGCTTCAGTTCGGGACCAATGGCGATCTCGTCCCCTTCAAGCTGGGGGCGCCGTTCTTCGGTTCGTCCGCCGGGACCATCCCGATCTTCACCGATGGCGGGGACGGGCTGAACCCGGCGAAATACACCAGCCTGTTGTCGCCCAACGAGCGGTACCTGTTCAACCTCAACGCCAATTACGACGTCACCGACGGCATCAACTTCTTCGTCGAGGGCTCCTACGCCCATACCAGCGGCACCAAGCTGTCCGACCTGTTCCAGTTCGCCGCGCCCGGCATCCTCGGCGGTCCGGCGATTACGGTCAGCGTCAACAACCCGTTCCTGACACCGCAGGCGCGTGCGATCCTTGCGGCGAACGGCATCACCACCTCGTTCCGGCTCAACCGCAACTTCAACGACATCGTCGACCGTTTCCCGGCCCGGTCGGAGTTCGACGTCTATCGCATCGTCGCGGGGCTGAAGGGCGACTTCAAGCTCGGCGGCGCGGACTGGAACTGGGACGCCTCGTACAATTACGGGCACAGCCGCAACCGCTCCGAATTCAACCAGATCAACCTCACCCGGCTGCAGAACGCGATCAATGCGACCAGCACTACGACCTGCGCGGTCGGGGGCAGCTGCGTGCCGATCAACATCTTCGGCGAGGGTGCGGCGAGCGACGCGGCGGTCAACTATGTGCTCGATCGAGGCGTGGGGATCAGCGAGAATTCGATGGAGGTGTTCTCCGCGAACATGGGCGGCGCGCTGCCGTTCGGTATCGGCGGGCCGATCTCGATCGGCATCGGTTATGAGCATCGCCGCGAGTCCGGGTCGTTCGAAGGCGACGCGATCCTCAATGGCGGCCTGACGCTACTGGGCGGCGCCGTCGCCTTCCCGGACGCGCCCAGGGGCAGCTTCAACACCGACGAACTCTATGGCGAAGCGGTCGTCCCGCTCATCAGCGACGCGATGAATGTGCCGCTGGTCAAGTCGCTCCAGGCAGAGGGTTCGATCCGCTATGTCGACCATTCGGTCTCGGGCGGGGACATCACCTGGTCGGGCGGTGCGCGGATGCAGACGCGGTTCCTTGACGGGCTGACGCTGCGCGGCGTCTATACCCGCGCGATCCGCAACCCCTCGCTGGTCGAGTTGTTTCTCAACACCACACCGGTCGCGCGCGCGGGCAACGACGTGTGTGCCGCCAGCCGGGTCAATGCCGGTCCCAACCCGGCGGTCCGTCTCGCCAACTGCACCGCGGCACTCGCCGCGGTCGGCGGTCCGGCGCCGGGCGCCTTCCTCGCGACCACCAACGGCGCGTCGCCCTTTGGCCAGGTCGGCGGCAACCGCGAGCTGGAGAACGAGAAGGCGCGGTCCTGGTCGCTGGGGCTGGTCTATCAGCCGCCGTCGATCCGCAACCTGCGGCTATCGCTCGACTATAGCCGCATCCGGCTGGCCAATGCGATCTCGCGCTTCGACCTCGGCACTGCGCAGGCGGCCTGTTACGACAGCCCCAATTATCCGAACGAGAGCGCCTGCCAGGCCTTCCGCCGCCTGAACGTGGCGGAGGCGGCGGCCCAGAGCGCGGCGACGGGGCGGCAGCGCATCGCCGGCGACATCGCCGACGGCTATCAGGAAAGCTATTACAACAGCGCGCTGCTCGACTTCGCCGGGATCATCGGCGAGATCAACTACGCCTTCGCCGTGCCCAACATCGCCGGCACCGAGCCGGGCCAGCTGCGGTTGGGCTTCAAGGCCTTCTATATCGACTATTTCCGTACCCAGACGTCGGGCGGTTCGCCGGTGCTTCAGTCGCAAGGCACGGTCGGCTCGCCGCGCTGGGACGTCAACGGCCGCATCGGTTACAGCTTCGATCCGTTCGATTGGGACGTTCAGCTGCTCTGGACCAGCAAGACCGTCGGCAGCCGGACGCTCACCTACGAGAATACCCCGGTCAACGACTATCCGTCCTACACGCTGGTCAACACGACGTTCAGCGCGAAGGTGACCGAGAATTTCTCGCTCCAGTTCACCGTGCGTAACCTGTTCGACCGGCAAGTGCCGTATTCGGCGACGGTGACGCGGGCGTTCGGGGCATTCGATCCGATCGGCCGAACCTTCACGGCGCGCGCGGCGGTGGCGTTTTGATGCGGGCCAGTTTCGGCCTGTTCGCCACGGCGCTGTTGCTGGCACTGCCGTCCGCCGAGGCGGCAGCACAGCAGACCAAACGCTATACGATCGAACAGCTGATGGCCGCGGAAACGTTCGGCGGCATCTCTTTCTCGCCCGACGACCAGCTGCTGCTGACCACCAGCAACCGCACCGGCATCGCCAATCTCTACACGGTGCCGGTCGCGGGCGGGCCGATGCAACAGCTGACCCATTCGACCAAGGAGACGGTGAACGCAATCGGCTATTTCCCCGACGACCGGCGTATTCTCTATTCGAGCGATCAGGGCGGAAACGAACTCGCGCACATCTATGTCCGCGAACTCGACGGCAGCGTACGCGACACCACCCCGGGGACGAAGCACGTCGCGCGTTTCGTCGAATGGGCGAAGGACGGTAAATCCTTCTTCGTTCAGACCAACGAGCGCGACCCGCGTTACTTCGACCTCTACGAAATCACCACCGACGGCTATGTGAAGACGCTGCTGTTCGAGAATGACAAGGCGTACCAGATCCGCGCGGTCAGCGCCGATCGCCGCTATGTCGCGATGAGCCGCATCCACGACAACGCCAACAAGCGCGTCTATGTCTATGACCGCACCGAAAGGGCGCTGCGGGAAGTGACCGCGGGCTCGACCCCGGTGTCGGGCGAGCCCGAGACCTTCGCGCAGACCGGAGCGACCCTCTACTTCACCACCGACGATGGCGGCGAGTTCACCAGGCTCGCCCGGGTCGATCTTGCGACCGGGCGGCGCGAGACGATCTTCGCGCCCAAATGGGATGTGGCGGGCGCCGCGCTCAGCCGCGACGGCCGCACGATCGTCGCGACGGTGAATGAGGACGCGCGCAGCCGGCCCTATCTGTTCGACGCGGCGACACTGAAGCCGATCCCGCTCGCCGATCCGGCGCCGGGCGCCAGCATCGGCCTGCGCCTCGGCAATCGCGGCGGCATCGCCGCGATCTCGCTGACCAATGGCGCGACGCCCGGCGACATCGCGATCCTCGACCTCAGGACCGGCAAGCGCCGTCCGCTACTCAATGCGCAGGCGCCCGGCGTCGCGCAGAGCGACCTCGTCCCCGGCAAGATGGTCCGCTTCGCCTCCTATGACGGGGTCAAGGTGCCGGGCGTGCTCTACGTGCCGCACGACGCCAGACCCGGCGACAAGCGGCCGGCGGTCATCCATGTCCATGGCGGCCCCGGTGACGAGAGCCGGATCGGCTACCGCCCGCTGATGCAGTATCTGACCAACGGCGGTTACGTCGTGTTCGAGATCAACAATCGCGGCAGCTCGGGCTCGGGCCGTACCTTCTATCATATGGACGACAAGAAGCACGGTGACGCCGATCTCGACGATGTCGTCGCGGCGAAGAAGATGCTGGTCGCGACCGGTTTCGTCGACGGCGACAAGATCGCGATCGAGGGGCAGAGCTATGGCGGCTACATGACGCTTGCCGGGCTCGCCTTCCGCCCGAAGGAATTCGCGGCGGGCGTCGATATCTACGGCGTGTCGAACTGGGTGCGGCTGCTCAAGAACACGCCTGCCTGGTGGGAGGATCTGCGCCGCCTGCTCTATACCGAAGTCGGCGATCCCGCGACCGATGAGGCGTACCTGACCAAGATCTCGCCGGTCTTTCATGCTGACCGGATCGAGCGGCCGCTGCTCGTGCTTCAGGGCGCGAACGATCCGCGTGTGCTGCCCGTTGAATCCGAAGATATCGTCGCCAAGGTCAAGGCGCGCGGCGTTCCGGTCGAATATATCTCCTTCCCCGACGAGGGGCATGGCTTCCGCAAGAAGGCCAACCAGATCGTCGCCTATCGCGCGATCCGCGACTTTCTCGACAAGCATGTCGCCAAACGCGGCGACGATCCGGATGCGGCGCGCGGCGGCCTGCCGATCGGCGAATGAGCGGCCCGACGATAGGCCGGCGGGCGCTGCTCGCCGGCGGTGCAGCGCTTGCCGCATGGCCGGCCGCGGCAGCATCGGATGAGGCTGCGCGGCTCGATGCGTTCTTCGAGGCGTCGTTCCGCAAGCGCATTGCCCGCAATCCGCTCAGCCAGTCGGGCCTCGGCATCAAGGACGGACAGGATCGCTGGCCTGATCCCGGCGATGCACGTGCCGTCGAGGACGCCGGACTCGTGCGCGCCGAGCTGGCCGAGCTTTCCCGTTTCGATACGAGCGCCCTCGATCCCGAGCGGAAGCTCAGCGTGCGGCTGTTCGACTATACCGGGCGGCAGGCGCTGACCGCACATCGCTGGCGCGGCAATCGCTATCCGGTGTGCCAGATGCGCGGGCCTCAGCGCGTCATTCCCCAGACGCTGATCAACAACCACCCGATCGCCGATCGGGCGGATGCGCAGGCCTATGTCGCACGGCTGCGCGGCGTGAAGCCCTATCTGGAGGGGATCGTTGCGGGACTGGACGCGCAGGCCGCGGCGGGCGTGCTGCCGCCCAATTTTTCCTATCCGCTGGTGATCGGCAATTGCGCGGCGCTGATCCGCGGCGCGCCGTTCGGCGGCACCGGCGACAGCCCGATCCTCGCCGATTTCCGGGAGAAGGTCGGCAAGCTGGCGATGGCCGAGGGCGAGCGCGCCCGGCTGGTGGAGGAAGCCGAGGCGGCGATGCGCGATGGTTTCGGTCCCGGTTTCCGGACGCTGATCGCCTGGCTCGAACGCGGGCAGGCGCGAATGACGCGCAATGACGGGGTGTGGAGCCTGCCCGAGGGCGACGCCTATTACCGTGCTGCGCTCGAGCTCGAGACGACGCTGCCACTCACGCCTCAGGAGGTGCATCGCACCGGACTGGAAGAAGTGGCGCGGCTTCATGCGGCGATGCGCGCGGTGATGGCCAAATCGGGCTTCACCGGGTCGCTCACCGATTTCTTCGCGTTCGTCGGCAAGGACGATCGCTTCTACTATCCCAATACCCCGGCGGGCAGGGCTGCCTATCTCGACGCGATGCGCGGGCATATCGCGGCGGTCGAGGCCCGGCTGGGAGAGGTGATGACGCGCGTCCCCAAGGCCGGGATGATCGTCAAGCCGGTCGAGCCCTGGCTCGAACGCTCGGCCGCGACCGCGGGCTATTTCGCACCTACGCCCGACGGGTCGCGGCCGGGGATCCTCTACGTCAACACCGTCGAGATGCGGAACCTGCCCAAATACGAGCTGTCTGCGCTTGCCTTTCACGAGGGGGTTCCCGGACACCATCTCGAACGCGCGATCAGCCAGGAGCTGACGCACCTGCCCGCTTTCCGCCGTCAGGGCGGTTATACCGCCTATAGCGAGGGCTGGGCGCTCTACGCCGAGCAACTGCCCTATGCGATGGGGCTGTACACCGATCCCTATCAGGAATTCGGCCAGCTCTCGCAGGAGCTGATGCGCGCCGGGCGGTTGGTCGTCGATACCGGGCTGCATCATCTGCGCTGGAGCCGCGAGCGCGCGATCGACTGGCTCGTCGCTAACACGCCGGGCAGCCGCGCCGATCATGTGACCGCGGTGCAGCGCTACATCGTCACGCCCGGGCAGGCGACCGCCTATGAGATCGGCAAGCTCAAGATGGTCGAACTGCGCGAGCGTGCCGAGAAGCGCCTGGGGCGCCGCTATGACGCGCGACGGTTCAACGACGCGCTGCTCGGCAGCGGGCCGCTGCCGCTCGCGCTGCTCGACGAAGTGATGACGCGATGGATCGCGAATGGAGGCGGGGCATGAGGGCAGGGGTGACGCGGCGCGGATTGATGGGCGCTTTCGCGGCGGCGGCGCTGCCGGCGCGTGCCTGGGCGTTGACGGGTGGCGAGGACGCCCGGCTCGACGCCTTTTTCGAGGCGGTGTGGCAGCGCGGGATCGATCGCAACCCTGTGCGTCAGTCGCAGCTCGGCATCAAGCGCGATCAGGACAAGTGGAACGATGTGAGCGAGGCGAACGCGATCGAGAGCCAGAAGCTGCTTGAGCAGGATCTGGCGGCGCTGGCAGGGTTCGATCGCACGAAGCTGTCGCTGCAGGCGCGGATCAGCCTCCGCATGTTCGAGGATAATGGCCGCGAGGCGATCGAGCGCTTCGCGCTGCGCCGCAACGATTATGTGATGACGCAGATGGGCGGGATGCATACCCGCGTTCCGATCACTCTGCTCAACACGCACAGTATCGCCGACCGTGCCGATGCCGAAGCCTATTGCGCGCGGATCGAGCGCGTCGGACCGCTGATGGATCAGGTGGTCGCGGAGCTGGAGCGCCAGGAGGCGGCCGGGGTCTTGCCGCCGCGCTTCGTCTATCCGCTGGTGATCGGGCCGAGCGAGAATATGCTCAAGGGCCACCCGTTCGATGTCAGCGGGGCCGACTGCCCGATCCTCGCCGATTTCCGCGCCAAGCTTGCCAAGGCAGGCATCGCCGATACCGATCCGCTGGTTGCCCGCGCGCAGGCGGGGCTCAGTGGGCCGTTCGCCAATGGCTATCGCAAGCTGATCGCGCATCTTCGCGGCGCCGAGGCGCGGGCGGATACGCGCGACGGGGTGTGGAAGCTGCCGCAGGGCGACGTCTATTACCGCCAGCAGCTGGAGGCCTATACCTCGCTGCCGCTCACGGCAGAGGCGATCCATGATCTTGGTCTGGAGCAGGTCGCGCGCATCCATCGCGAAATGAGCGCGATCATGCGCAAGGTCGGCTTCGCCGGCACGCTGCAGGCCTTCTTCGAGCATGTCCGCACCGATCCGCGCTTCTTCTATCCGCAGACCGATGCCGGCAAGGCCGCCTATGTCGCCGATGCCGAGCGGCTGCTCGCCGAGATTCGCGGGCGGCAGGGCGACATGTTCACGATCATCCCCAAGGCGCCGGTGGTGGTGCGGCCGGTCGAGGCATGGCGCGAGCAGTCGGCGGCCAAGGCCTTCTACCAGAACCCGCCGCAGGACGGATCTCGGCCGGGCGTGTTCTACATCAATCTCTACGACATGAAGGCGCAGCCCAAATGGCAGCTCGCCGCGACGCTCTATCACGAGGCGATCCCGGGCCATCACATCGAGACCTGCGTCGCGCACGACATGGCCGGGTTGCCCAAGTTCCGGCGTTTCGCGAGCGCCACGGCGTTCAGCGAGGGCTGGGGGCTGTATTCGGAGCGGCTGCCCAAGGAACTGGGGCTGTATGCCGATCCCTATGACGATTTCGGGCGCCTCTCGCTTGAACTGATGCGCGCGTGCCGGCTGGTGGTCGACACCGGAATCCACGCCAAACGCTGGAGCCGCGAGCGCGCGGTTGCCTACATGGATGCGAACATGCCGAGCAGTCACTACGACAACCAGCGCGAGATCGACCGCTATATCGTGCTGCCGGGTCAGGCCTGCTCCTACTATGTCGGGATGCGCAAGATCCTCGAACTGCGCGAGCGGGCAAAGGCGAAGCTGGGCGCAAAATTCGACATTCGCGGCTTCCACGACACCATTTTGGGTAACGGGCCGCTGCCGCTGCCGATCCTGGAGGAACAGGTCGATGGCTGGATCGCGCGGGGAGGGCGCCGGACATGAAGCGGTCATTGATCAGCGTGACGGCGCTGCTGCTCGCGAGCGCGGCCCATGCCGAGGCACCGCATTATGACGTGAAGGCGAAGTTCGCTCCCGACGGCGCACTCACCGCCGACGTCACCGTGACACTGACCGAGGCGCTGCCGGAAAAGGCGTTCCTGCTCTCGAAGCGCTTTACGCTTGAGCCGATGCAGCTTCCGCGCGGCGTGACGATGAAGAGCGAGGCGTCGGCCTCACCGATGCCCGATCTCGTCAAATACAGCTTCAGCTTCGATCGGCCGAGCGCGCAGCCGCGCAAGCTGCGCTTCCGCTACGCCGGCCCGATCGTGACGGCGAACGACAGCGGCAATCCGCCGCTGCGGCCCGAAGGCTATGAGCTGTTCATCGATCATATGTGGTTTCCGGTCGGCGCCGATATCCAGACGCGCTTCACGGTCGATGCGACGATCGACGGCCTCGCGCCGGATCTCGTCGTGGTCGCGCAGGGCGATGTCACGCGGACCCCGACCGGTGCGCGCATCCGTCGCAACTTCGTCGATATCGATCTGCCGATGGTGGCGATGCGCGGCCTGAAGCGCGCCGACGCCCATGGCGTCGAATTCTACGCCCGCGATCTCGATACGCGGCTGTCGGGTTTCTACGTCAAGCATGCCGAGGGCGCGGCACGCTATTTCGAGGCGATGTTCGGGCCGCTGCCGCGCAAGGTGCGGATCGCGCAGGTGTGGCGGCCCAAGTCGCTGGGCTATGCCCGCACGGCCTATACCGTCGTGTCGGAAGGCGGCCGCAGCGGGCCCGACGTCGCAGAGATCAACCCGGCCGCCTATGTCGCGCACGAGATCTCGCACGCCTGGTGGATGCTCGCCAGCCCGCTGACCGATGATTTCTGGCTGGTTGAATCGACCGCCTCCTACATGGCGCAGCGCTACCGCGAGGCGGCGTTCGGCGTTGCCGAAGCCGAGAAGGCGCTTGTCGAGTTGCGTAAGGCCGCGGCGACCGCGGGGCCGGTGATGGGGCATGGCCGGCCGAACCGCGTTCAGCTCTATGCCAAGGGTCCGGTGCTGCTGGTCGACCTTGAACGGCGGATCGGGCGTCCGGCAATGGATCGGCTGATGGCCGTCATGGCGCGCGAGCCGGTGCACACCACCGCGATCTTCCTCAAGCATCTGACCGAAATTGGCGGGGCCGATGCCGCGCGGGACTTCAAGGCGGCGCTGCTCGCCGCCTGAGCCTCAGGGCTGAATGTCGATCCGCCCTAGTGGGTGGGCGGTCCGTAGAGCCGCTCCGCCCGCCGGCGCAGCAGCTCGGCGCTCCCCAGCAGCAAGGTGGAGGCGATCACCAGCAGCGTCGCGGCGGCGGTGATCGCCGGGCTGATCTGCTCGCGTACCCCCTCGAACATCTGGATCGGCAGCGTGCGCTGCTCGGGCCCGGCGAGGAACAAGGTGACGACGGTCTCGTCGAACGAAGTCATGAACGCGAACACCGCCCCTGCTGCGACACCGGGCGCAATCAGCGGCAGCAGCACACGAAGCAATACCGTCAATGGTGGCGCCCCAAGGCTGATGCCCGCGCGCAGTAGCGACCCGTCGAAGCCATGGAGCGAGGCGGCGACCACGATCACCACGAAGGGCGCCGCAAGGACGGTATGCGCAATGATCAGTCCGACGAAGCTGTTGGTGAGGCCGATGGGCGCGAACAGGAAGTAGAAGGCGATCGCGACGACGATCACCGGTACTACCAACGGCGCGCCGAGCAGGGCGACGACCAGCGGTCGCGCGCGCGACTTCAGATTGACCAGCCCGATCGCGGCGAGCGTGCCGAGCGGGGTCGCGATCGCGGTGGTCGCGCCGGCGATGATCAGGCTGTTGGCGAAGGAGCGCGTCCAGTCGGGCGACGCCGCCAGCATCCGGTACCAGCGCAGCGACAGGCCGTTCTCGGGAAGGACGAGGAAACTGGTCGGGTTGAACGACATCGGCACGATCGCGAGGATCGGCAGCAGCAGGAAGGCGAGGACGAGCCCCGCGACCCCGATCAGCGCGATGCGCGCGACCCGCTCGCCCCTGGAAGCCGGCACGCTCATATCGGCCGCCAGCCAGAGACGGTGCGGCCGAGGATCAGCACAGCGCCGAGTGGAATCACCAGCAGGATGCTGAGCGCCGCCGCCATGCCCCAGTTGAGCGAGCGGTTGGTGTAGAAGGCGATCGAAGCGCTGACCATCTGATCGGCGCCGCCGCCGACCAATGCCGGGGTGACGTAATAGCCAAGCGCCAGCGTAAACACGATCACCGCGCCTGCGATCACGCCGGGCAGGGTCTGCGGGAAGTAGACGCGGACGAACGCGGAGACCGGTCCGGCGCCGAGCGAGCGCGCCGCGCGCAGCGTGTCGGGCGGCACCCCCCGCATCACGCCGTAGAGTGGCAGGATGAAGAAGGGCAGCAGCACGTGCGTCATGGCAATGTAAACTCCGGTCCGGCTGTAGAGCAGCGGCAGCGGCGCCTGCGCGAGCCCGAACGCCTGGATCAGCCCGTTCACCACGCCGTTGGTCTGGAGCAGCACGACCCAGGCGGTGGTTCGCACCAGCGTCGAGGTCCAGAAGGGCAGCAGGACGATAATCAGCAGCGGATTGGCCAGCCTGGGCGGGGCGCTCGCGACCAGATAGGCGACGGGATAGCCCAGCACGATGCAGAGCAAGGCCACGATCGCGCTGATCTTGAAGGTGCGCAGCAGGATCCCGGTGAATACCGCCTGTTCGTCCGGGACGGAGACGACATTGCCGTCAGGGTCGACGCGGCGATCGAGTGCGGCCCAGAGGTAGAAGCTGCTCGTTGGCCCGCTGGCATGGCGCAGCGCCGACCAGGTCGCCCGATCGCCCCAGCGCGGATCGATCCGGGCGAGATCGGTGACCGAACCGCCGGCTGCGCCTTGATCGAGCCGGGCAGCGGTCGCGAAGATCAGGCTGCGCGAGCCGACAATGTCATAGTTGAGGCGGTTGGCGATGCGGTTGATCGTCCCGGCGTGACGCGCCGCGCGCATCTCTCCTGCTGCGGTTGCTGCGGCGGCGTCGGGAGGCAGGGCAGCGCCATCCCAGGCGCGCAAGGCCTCAGCGGTGCGCGGCATGACCGCAGGCAATTCCTGCTCGCTCACCCCCCGCGTCAGCATCATCGCGACCGGCGCAGCGAAGGCGACCAACAGCGTGATGAGCAGTGGAGCGAGCAGCGCGAATGGCCAGAAGCGTTTCACCGTGCGACCCAGGCATTGAAGCGCTGCGTGAGCTCATCGCCATATTCGACCCAGAAATCGCCATCGAGCTTGAGCGCGCGCTTCATATTCTCGGGCTCGGTCGCGGTATTCTCACGCCAGCGCGGCTCGATCGCTTCCTGGGCCGCGCGGTTGGTGAGGCCGGTGGGCATGATCCGCGCCAGATTCATCTGGTTTTCGGGCCGGGTCGCGAAGCGAATGAATTGCATCGCTTCGGCCTTGCGCGGGCTGTTCTTGAGGATTGCCCAATAATCAACGGCATAGATGTTGCCGTTCCACTGCAGCTTGAAGTTGCGCTTCTCGTCGCGGTTGGCGACGACGAGGCGGCCGGGGCTGGTGACCGACATCACGACTTCGCCCGACCCGAGCAGGTCGGGCACCTGCGCCACCGACGACCACCACACGACGTGGGGTTTGAGCTCGTCGAGCTTGTGGAAGGCGCGGTCGACTCCGGCGCGGGTGCGTAACAGCGGATAGACCTGGGCAGCGGGTACCCCATCGGCCATCAGCGCGATCTCGAGCGCATATTTGGGGGTCTTGCGGATGCCACGCTTGCCGGGGAAGCGGCGCACGTCCCAGAAATCGCCCCAGCTCTGGGGACCGGCACCGGCAATGCGATCGCCGTCATAGCCGATCAGATACGACCAGAGCTGCGATCCGACCCCGCAGGTGCTGATCGCGGCATCGGTGAAGGTCTCTCGCCCGCCGAGCGCTGCCCAGTCGAGCGGCTCGAAGAGGCCTTCCTCGCAGCCAAGGATGATCTCCTCGGTCTCTGCCTGGACGACGTCCCAGCTGGTATCGCCGCCCAGCACCTTGGTGCGGATCACACCGATGCCGCCGTGCCAGCTGTCCTCGCGCACCGCGATGCCGGTGGTCTTGCTGAACGGTGCGACCAGTGCCTGCCGGTCAGCCGCCTGCGAGCTTCCGCCCCAGCCGACTATGGTGAGTGGCCGCGGTTCCTTGGCGGCATCGCATCCGGCCAATGCCAGCAAGGCGGCAAGACCGGCGAACCCTATTCCAAACCCCCTTGGAATCATCCGTTTGCGCCTCCCACAGCGTCTTTTTGAGCGAAGGCGAACGCGCTGTCGACCGTCCAGCCGAGCGCGATCCGATCGTCGCGAACCGCCCCCGGCGAGCGTGCAGTGATCTGCCCGCCGCCGGGCAGCCTGGCGTAGATGCGCATGTGGTCGCCGAGATACAGGCGATCCTCGATCATCGCGTCGAAATGGTTGGCGAGGGTGCCGGCATCCTGACCGGTCTGTACCGCTTCGGGCCGGACGGTAACGACGGCGCGGTCCCCCGCAGCGAGGCCATTGCTGGCGCGGGCGCGAATCCTGGCGCCCCCCGCGATCTCGACCGTGCAGCGATCGCTGCTGCGCTCGACGACGACGCCGTCGAGCCGGTTGTTCTCGCCGATGAAGCCGGCGACGAAGGCGTTCGTCGGCGTGTCGTAGATCGCGCGCGGTGTATCGACCTGCTGCAGCCGCCCGCCGGCGAATACAGCGATGCGATCGCTCATCGCCAGTGCCTCCGCCTGATCGTGGGTGACGTAGATCACCGTGACGCCGGTGCGGCGCTGAATCTGCTTGATCTCGACCTGAAGCTTCTCGCGCAGTTGGCGGTCGAGCGCGCCGAGCGGCTCGTCCATCAGCACGACATCGGGGTTGAAGATCAGCGCGCGCGCCAGGGCGACGCGCTGCTGCTGCCCGCCGGAGATGGTGTTGATGCGGCGGGCGCCCAATCCTTCGAGATTGACCAGGGCGAGCGCGTCGGCGATCCGCGCCCTTGCCGCGCTACCGCGAATACCGCGCACCGCGAGCGGGAAAGCAAGATTCTGCGCGACCGTCATGTGCGGGAACAGCGCGTAGTTCTGGAACACGACGCCCATGTTGCGGCGATGCGGCGGCTTGTCGGCGAGCGACGCGCCGTCGAGGCGGATGTCGCCCTTGCTGATGCGCTCGAACCCGGCAAGCATCATCAGCGTCGTGGTCTTGCCCGATCCCGACGGCCCGAGCAGCGTCAGGAACTCGCCGCGGCGTACCGACAGGTCGAGGTCGGCGACCGCCCAGTGCGCGCCGTCATAGGTCTTGCCGACGCCGCTGATCTCGACCAGTGCGGGATCGTTGGCGCTGCTCACCGCGCGGTCATCGCACGATAGACCTCGGCCAGGCGGACGATGCCGGCTTCGATCGTGTCGGGGGTGGCGAAACTGTAGGACAGCCGGACATGGTTGCGCGGCGGCGCGCAATTGCCAGTCGTGGCGCCCGCGAAGAAGCGGCTCCCTGCGATCAGGTTGATCCCGGCCACTTCGGCATTGGCGGCAAGCCGGTCGCCGTCGACGTGCGCGGGCAGGGTGAGCCACAGATAATAGCCGCCCTCGGGCACCTGCACGCGGACCTCGGGTAACTCGCGGGTGAGCGCCGCCAGCATCCGGTCGCGGCGCAGGTGGTAGGCGTCGCGCACGCGAGTGATATGCGCCTCGAACGCCGGCGAGCGCCCGAACTCGTAGAGAATGCGCTGGATCAGCGCCGAGGATCCGCCCTCCGCCTTGAGCCGGATCAGCCGCGCGATGATCTCGGGATCGGCGGCGATCCACCCCATCCGCAGCCCCGGCGCGACCAGCTTGGAGAAGGTGCCGACATGCAGGACGACGCCATGAGTATCGAGGGCCTTGAGCGAAGGAACGGCCTCGCCCTCGAACCGCACGCGGCGATAGGGTGTATCCTCGATCACCGCGATGCCATGACGTGCGGCGAGGTCAACCAGTGCGCGGCGCCGGTCGAGCGGCATCGTCACCCCGCTGGGGTTATGGAAATCGGCGACGTTGTAGATCAGCTTGGGCGGCGGCAGGCCTTCTGCCGCGCGGCGGGCAAGGGTGGCTTCGAGTTCGTCGATGCGGATGCCGGCCTCATCCTGGCCGATCTCGATGAACTCGACTCCATAGACGCCGAAGATCGGGATCGCGGTGAAGTACATCGGTGCGGTGACGACGATCGCGTCGCCCTCGTCGAGGAGCAGTCGTGAGATGAGATCGAGGCCGTTCTTGGCGCCGTTGATGATCAGCAGGTTCTGCGCGGTCAGCGCGCAGCCGTCGCGGTTCATGAGATCGGCGATCCATTCGCGCAGCAGCGGCTGGCCCTGACCGGCGGAATATTGCAGCGTTTCCGCGCGATATTCATTGAGCGCGGCCTGTGCGAACGGCGTGAGATCCGGGAGCAGATCGGACGCGGCGAACCCTGAATCGAACGCGATCACGCCATCGTCCAGCTCCGACGGAAAATGCGACCCCGGAAACACGGTCGAAAGCCCCGCCGCGCGGCGTGCAAGACGAAGATCAGCCACCCCTTCTCCCATTTCTTTCGCAACCCGCATTCGTCGCGAGCGGCCCCGCTTGGAAGGATGGATGGCGCCCGCAAATCCGCCATCCGATTGATCGGCTGGGGGATTCGCCTGGCCGGTCCATCGTCGCTTGAAAGGGGGAGAAAAATGCCGGTCGAGGTGAGACGAGGTTGGGCGATCGTGATGCTGTCGCCGCTGCTGGCCGCAGTGGCGGAGCTGCCGCGCGGCCTGGATCCGCAGGCGGTGCCGGACCCGTTTCCGAGCACCTATGTCCCGGCACCGTCGGGGCCGCTCGCGATCGTCGGCGCGACCCTGCTGACCGGGACCGGTGCGGAGATCGCCGACGCGACATTGCTGCTGCGCGATGGGAAGGTCGAGGCGGCCGGGCAGGCGCTGGCGGTGCCGGCGGGCTATGCGGTGATCGACGCGCGCGGCAAATGGGTGACGCCGGGGGTGATCGACGCGCATTCCCACCTCGGCGCATCGGGCTCTCCGTCGATCCCCGCGCATGACGATACCAACGAGGCGACCGCGCCCAACGCCGCTGAGGCATGGATCGAGCATTCGGTGTGGCCGCAGGACCCCAAGTTCCGCCTCGCCCGGGCGGCGGGGGTAACGACGCTTCAGCTGCTGCCGGGATCGGCCAATTTGTTCGGCGGGCGATCGGTGACGGTGCGCAACGTGCCGGCGACGAGCGTTCAGGCGATGAAGCTGCCCGGCGCGCCATACGGCCTCAAGATGGCATGCGGCGAGAATCCCAAGGCGACGTTCGGCGGGCGCGGGCGGGCGCCGGCGACGCGGATGGGCAATGTCGCGGGCTATCGCGCCGCCTGGATCGCCGCCGCCGACTATGCCCGGCGCTGGGACGCGTGGCGTGCCAAGGGGGCGGGGGAGCCGCCGCGTCGCGATCTGCAGCTCGATACGTTGGCGGGGGTGCTCAAGGGCGAGATCCGCGTCCAGAACCATTGCTATCGTGCGGACGAGATGACGGTGATGATCGACGTCGCGCGCGAGTTCGGCTTCCGCATTGCCGCCTTCCATCACGCCAGCGAGGCGTACAAGATCGCACCGCTGCTGACACGCGAAGGCATCTGCATCGCTACCTGGGCCGAGGCATGGGGGGCGAAGATGGAATCGTTCGACGGGATCGAGGAGAATGCCGCGATGATCGAGGCGGCGGGCGGCTGTGCGGTGCTACATTCGGACGATGGCCTGCTCGGCCAGCGGCTTAATCAGGAGGCGGGGATCGCGATGGCTGCGGGCCGGGCATCGGGGCTGGCGGTCGATCGCGGGACGGCGATCAAGTGGATCACGCTCAACCCGGCGAGAGCAATGGGCATCGATCGGCTGACCGGATCGCTGGAGCCGGGCAAGGCGGCCGATGTCGTGATCTGGGGTGCCGATCCGCTCAGCGTCTATGCGCTGGCCGAGCGCGTATGGATCGACGGTGTGCTGGTCTGGGATCGCGCCGATCCGGCGATGCAAGCGCGCCAGCGCAGCGACATGATGCTGGGCCAGCCGGAGATGATGCGATGATCGGCCGCACCAGCGCCTTCCTCGCCTGCTTCATGGCGATGCCCGCGGCGGGGCAAGATATAACGATCGTCAATGCGCGCATCCTCAGCATGGGTCCGGCTGGCGAGATTCCGCGCGGCACGGTGGTGATTCGTGCGGGCCGCGTCGTCGCTATCGGCGCTGGCATCGCCCCGCCCCCGGGCGTGCCTGTGGTTGATGCTGCGGGCAGGGTGGCGACGCCCGGTTTCGTCGCGCCCTACACCACGCTCGGGCTGGTCGAGGCCCGCTCGGTCGCGGCGACCGACGATCGCGCCTCGACCAGCCCGGCGGTCAGCGCCGCCCTCGATGCCGGCGACGGACTCAATCCCGAGTCGGTGCTGATCCCGGTCGCGCGGCTCGGCGGGATCACCCGCTCGATCGTCGTGCCGGGCTATGCCCGAAGCGGCGACCGCGAACTCCTGTTCGCCGGACAGGCAGCGGCGGTGCAACTCGGCACCGGCGGCGCGATGCTCACCCGGCGGGGTGTCGCGATGGTGCTGGCGATGGGCGAGGACGGCGCCGAGCGCGGCGGCGGATCGCGCGGTGCGGCGCTCGCGCTGCTGCGCGCATCGCTGGATGAGGTGCGGACCTATGCGCGGCGGCGCGCGGACTATGATCGCGGCGCGATGTCGCCACTGTCGTTGTCGCGCGCCGATCTCGAGGCTCTGGTGCCGCTGGTCGAGGGACGGATGCCGCTGCTGGTCACCATCAACCGCGCGTCGGACATCCGCGAGATGCTCGACTTTGCCCGTGCGCAGGGTCTTCGCCTGATCCTGGAAGGCGCGGCGGAGGGATGGCGGGTCGCGCCGGAGATCGCCGCGGCGAAGGTGCCGGTGCTGCTGACCCCGATCGAGAATGTCCCGGCGAGCTTCGAGATGCTGGGTGCGACGCTGACCAATGCGCGGCGCCTGCACGCGGCGGGGGTGACGATCGCGTTCGAGCCCAACGGCCCGCAGCGTGAGCGCGAGTTGCGCCAGAATGCGGGGAATGCCGTCGCCGAGGGGCTGCCGCACGCGGCGGCGCTCGCCGCGATCACGATCAACCCGGCGCGGATCTTTGGCCTTGCCGATCGAATCGGCTCGCTGGAGCCGGGCAAGGACGGGGACGTGGTGCTGTGGGACGGCGATCCGCTCGAAACCACCACGCGGCCGGTGGCGATCTATATCCGCGGGGTCGCGCAACCGATGACCTCGCGCCAGACCGAATTGCGAGACCGATATCTACCCAATGTGAGGAGGACCCAATGAAGATCGACCCGACCAAGTTGCTGATGGTCTATTCGGCGGTGCTGACGGTGGGGGCCGTTGGCATGATGAACACTGGTGGCGCGGTCGCGCAGTCGGGCGGTGCCGCCGGCGGCAAGGCATCGTTCGACACGATCGACGTCAAGCGCATCAACGTCCGCGAGGACGACGGCACGCTGCGCATGATCGTGTCCAACACCAGCCGTTCGCCCGGCATCATCTTCCACGGGAAGGAGCGGCCCCACCCCAGCGGCAACCGCGGCGCCGGGATCATCTTCTACAACAATGAGGGGACCGAGAATGGCGGCCTGACGTTCAGCGGCCAGCGCGGGAAGGACGGCAAGACATCCGGCGGCGGGCATCTGAGCTTCGACCAGTTCGAGCAGGACCAGGTGATCCAGCTGACGCAGAACGAATATGACGGGCGGCGCTGGGCGGCGATGATCGTCAACGACCGGCCCGAAGCCCCGCTCGACCTCGACCTGCTCGACCAATATCGCAAGATGCCCGAGGGGGCGGCCAAGACGGAGATGGCGAAGAAGCTGGCCGCCGGCGGGTTCGGGGTGAGCCAGCGGCTCTACGCGGGCAAGACGCGCGATCGCGCATCGACCGTCATCCTGGGCGACGAGAAGGGGCGGCCGCGGATTGCGCTGAAGGTCACCGCCGAGGGCGCCGCCTCGATCGATTTCCTCGACGAAGCCGGCAAGGTGGTGAAGTCGCTCTCGCCGACGTCCTGACGATCAGGGCGCGGGCGGTGCTATCGCGATCAGTTCGATCGCGAAGATCAGCGTCGCCCCGCCCGGGATCGGCCCGCGGCCCTTGAAGCCGTAAGCGAGCACCGCCGGGATCGCGAGTTCGATCGTGTCGCCGACCCCGGCGAACTGGACCCCCTCGGTCCACCCCTTCACCACCCGGCCGAGCGGAAAGCTCACCGGCTCGCCGCGCGCGACCGAGCTGTCGAATTCAGCGCCGTCGACGAAACGCCCGACATAATGGACGGTGACGCGATCGGCGGCGGTCGGGCGGGCGCCCGATCCATCCCCCTTGATCCGCCGCCAGCGCAGGCCCGAGGCGGTCGTCCGCCACCCCTGGGCCGCACCGCGTTCGGCGAGCGCAAGCTGCTGGCGGTTGTGCCAGGCGACGTCCTGCGCGACCTCCGCGACAGGGGCCGCCTGCACGGCCAGAAGCGTTGCGAGGATCATTGCGCCATCAGCCCCGCCGCATCGGACATCTCGATTGCAGGATATTTGGCCTTGAGCGCGGGCAGCCAGGTCTTGCTGTCGCCCACAACCAGCACCACGGCGCGCCTGGGATCGAGCCGCTGTGCCGCCGCCGCCAGCGCCGGCCCACTCACCTCCGGTGCCGCCCCGAGCTCGCTGCGCGCAACCGATAGCGGGACGCCGGTCGCCACCAGATCGGCGAGATAATCGCCAAGGCTGGCGGTGCGGTCGGTCCGGGTGACGAGACCGCGCGCGACCGAATCGCCGCGTTCGGCGATCGCCGCTGCATCCGGGGGCGCGGCGGCCAACCGGGTGAACTGCGCGAGGACCAGGTCGACCACCTCGGGCGCGGATTCGGTCTTTGTCTGGGTCGCCGCGATCACATAGCCGGCGCCGCGCCGCATATCGATCTGGCTGCCCGCGCCGTAGCTGAGCCCGCGCTTCTCGCGGATCTCCTTGCTCAACCAGCCGCTCATGCCGCCGCCGAGCACGGCATTGGCGACCTGAAGCGCGCGATGGTCGCCGGCCGAACGCGGTCCGACCGGTAGCATCGCGACCACTGCGGTCTGCGCGACGCCGGGCAGATCGACCGCGACGATCCGCGGTCTGGGGTCGGGAATGGCTGGGAGGGGAGCAACTGCACCCCCCTGCCAGGCTCCGAACGCGCCTTGAGCGAGCGCCGTTGCGGCGCGCCTGTCGAGTGCACCGGTCACGACCAGCGTGGCGCTGCGCGGACCCCATGCAGCGCGCGCCTTTGCGATATCCGCGCCGTCGACCGCGGCCAATGTCGCAGCGGTTGCGACGCCGCCATAGGGTGTGCCGCCTGCGACGGCCGCGGGCAGCAGCCGCATAGCGAGCTGAACCGGCTGACGCTCGCTCACGGCGATGGCATCCGTCAGCCGGCGGCGTTCGCGGCCAAGTTCCGCCGCGTCGTTGGTGGGGCGCATCACGATATCGGCCATCAGCTCCGCTGCTGCCTCGGCATTCGCGGCGGGAACGGTCATGCGCAGGATCGTCGCGTCCGGGGTCGCATTTGCCGCCATGCGAACGCCGAGGCGGTCGAGCGCGGCGCCGAATGCGGCGGCGTCGCGTCCGCCGGCACCGCGCAGCATGAGTGCGGCAGTCAGGTCGGCGCGGCCGGCATGCCCCGCCGGGTCGCTCGAATCCCCGCCGGGCAGCACCAGTTCGAGCGTCACGATCGGAAGGTCGGTTGACTGTGCACTGACGACGGTCAGCCCGTTGACGAGCTTGCCGTCGGCGATCACCGGCGGCTGGCGGCGCTGCGGCCCGGGACCAGGCGGCTGTTCGCGCTCTGCCGCGCTGGCAAAGCTCAGCGGCGGGCGCGTTGCGGGCGGCACGGTGACGCCCATCGTCTCGACCGCGTTGGGGGAGGTGTCGCCGGTATAGCCCGCCGGGCGCAGGCTCTCGTCCTGGTAGCGGATCGTGACGCGGCGGCGGTCGGCGAGCCAGCGCCCGGCGATGCGCTGGACATCGGCCGGAGTCACCGCACGGATCGCCGCGAGCCTCTTGTCCGCCATGCCGGGATCGTCGGCCAGCGTCGCACCGTCGCCGATCAGCAGCGCACGCCCCTGCGTCGTCTCACGCGCGGTCAGCGCATCGCCGAGCAGCGCGCTCTTGACCGCGTCGAGCTCGGCGGCGCTCACCGGCTGGTCGCGGATTGCGGTGAACTCGCCGGCCAGCGCGGCCTCGGCATCCGCGACCTTGGCGCCCTTGGCCAGCGTGGTGACGATGGCATAGGCATGCCCGTCGCGGGTGAGGAAGTTGAAGGTGCTGTTGCTCACCGCCAGCCCCTTGCCGCTGACCAGCGCGCGGTTGAGCCGGCCGGTGGTGTTGCGGGTGAGCAAAGCGTCAACCACGTCGATTCCGGCGGAGTCGGGATCGGCGGCGGGCGGTGCGATCCAGGCGGTGATGATCGCCGGCAGCGGAACATTGGGCGCATAAGCATCGACCAGGCGCGGTGCCGTCCGCTCGGGCTCACGCACGGGCGGCGTCACGATCAGCGGCGTCGATGGCTTTGGGATCGCACCGAGATAGCGGTCGGTCCATCTGTCCAACTGGGCGGGGTCGAAATTGCCCGCGACCACCACGACCATGTTGTCGGGGCGGTAGAAGGCTTCGTGAAATGCGCTCACCTCGGCAAAGGTCGCGCGATCGAGTTCGGCGGCGGTACCGCCGATCGGCCGGCCATAGGGATGGGTGGTGAAGACGAAGCCGGGGATCAGGTGGTGCAGGATCCGGCCATAGGGCTGGGCGAAGATGCGCTGGCGCAGTTCCTCCTTCACCACGTCGCGTTCGGAGGCATATTGCTTCTCGTCGACGATCAGGTTCCTGAGCCGCTCGCCCTCCATCCACAACAGGCTTTCGAGCCGGTTGGCGGCCGCGCTCGTGGTATAGAGCGTGGTGTCGAACAGGGTGGTGGCGTTGGAGCTTTCGGCAAAGCTGGCCTGGAACGCGCTGACCCCCTGCGGCAGGTTGCGCGTCGGCTTGAACATCAGATGCTCGAACAGATGTGCGAAGCCGCCGCGCCCCTTGGGGTCGTCGCGCTGGCCGGTTCGGTACCAGACATAGACGCTGACCGACGCCGCCTTGGGATCGCGATGCGCGTAGACCGTCATGCCGTTGGCCAGCATACGCTTGGTATAGGCAAGCGGCGGTATCGTGATCGGCCGGGCGGTGACCGCGGCGGGGGCTTGCTGTGCGATTGCTGCAGGCGGCACGAATGCCGCCGTGGCGAGAAGTGCGGCGAGCATGATCTTCATGGTTTCCCCCTCAGTTGTCGGGCCACAGCGTTCCATACAGGCGCGCGAAATTGCCGCCCAGAATCTTGTCGATGCGCCGCGCCGGATGGCCGCGTGCCGCGAGGTCGCGGCCGATGTCGAGGAACCGGCGCGGGCTGGTGTAATCGGGAATGAGGTTGAGCACGTCGGGCGCCTCGCCCGGTGCCGCGATCCCGCGCTTCGCGCGGCTTTCGTAGAATTCGCGCTGTGCGGCATAGGCCGCAGCATCGGTGCGCTGCGCGGTGAGCGAACCGTCGGTGCCGATGCCGACATGATCCTCGCCGCAGATGTTCAAGGCGTGCTCGATATGGCGGATCAGGTCCTCCGCCCGCGGCTGGCCGGAGGCGCGCAGGAACGGCATCAGGTAGATGCCGGCGACGCCGCCCTTGTCGGCCATCGCGCGCAGCGTCGCGTCGCCGACATTGCGCGGCACATCGTTGAGCGCGCGGCAGCCGGTGTGGCTGATCGCCATCGGCCGCGTCGCCGCAGCGACCCCCTCGGCGATGGTGCGCGCGCCGCCATGGCTCAGGTCGAGCGCGATCTTCTGCGCCTCGATCTCTGCGATCACGCGGCGGCCATAGTCGGACAGGCCCGCATCGGCGCGCTCGATCGCGCCGTCGCCGGCAAGGTTGCGGGTGTTGTAGGTGAGCTGGATCATCCGCACGCCCATCGCGCGGAACAGCGCGACATGGGCGAGATCGCCTTCGAGCGGGCTGGTATCCTGGAAGTTGCAGATGATCCCCAGCCGCCCGCTGCGCTTCGCCTCGGCAAGGTCGGCGGCGGTACGCACGAGGATCAGCAATTTCGGGTGGTCGAGACACATCTGCGCGACGCGCGCGACCTCGGCTACCGAATCGTGGAACTGGCCGGGGCCGCTGCCGACGCGGCCGACGGTCATGCTGAGCGCGGTCATCCCCGCGGCCTGGATCGCGGCGATCACCTCCGGCGTCATGCGCTGTCCGCCGCCGGTCGAACCCTGGCCGTCGATCACCGTCGCGCGGGCATAGTCGCGCTCACCCCAGCGGGGCGGGGGAGCGGCACCGATCAGCGTACTCGCGGCGAATGCAGCACCGCCGCCCAGCAGCGCGCGCCGCGTCGTCATACGCAGCGCCCGCGGCGCGGGGCGAGGCCGGCGGCGATCGCGAGCGCATCGCCGTCGAAGACCGTACCCTGCTTGATCACCAGGGCGGCGCACCGCACAGCGCCGATCCGGGCGAGCGGGTCGCCGTCGAGCAGCACCAGGTCGGCGCGCTTGCCCTTTGCGATCGACCCGGTAGTGGCATCGAGCTTCATCACCCGCGCGGCGCCGAGCGTGGCGTTATAGAGGACGTCGGCGGGGGCGAGGCCTGCGGCGACATGGAGCTCGAGCTCGCGTGAATAGAGCGCCGCGCCGCCGTCGGTGCCGTTGACCACGGGGACGCCGGCATCGTGCAGCCGTTTGAGCAGCTGCTGCATCCGCGTGAACGAGGCGCGATAGGCCTTGAGCTCCTCCGGGGTCTTCGCCCGACCTCCCGCCCGGGTGCCGCGCAGCGATGTCGCCGGCATGCGCGATGCCCAGGGCACGGTCGCCGCCGCCATCTCCCCCTTCCAGCCGGTGAACATGTTCTCGAAGGTGACGAGTGTGGGGTCGACCACGGTGCCGGCCGCCTTGAGCCGGGCGACGAACTCGCGGGCGGCGGGGCCATCGGGATCGATCTCGTGCCCACGCGTATAGGCGTCGATGAAGCGCGAAGGGGTCTGGCTGCGCGCCAGCACCTCGGGGCCAAGGAAGCTCAGCAGCCACATATTGCCGTGCTGAATCTCGTCGTAGCCGAGCGCGATAGCGTCACTGGCCGTGAGACCGGACGGCAAGTGCCCGCCGACGCGCATTCCCTTGGCGTGGGCACGCGCGATCGCTGCACGCGCCGCGTCAACGGGGATCGAGCTGTAGAGCTTGACCATGGGATAGCCGAGCGCGGCGAAATGGTCGACCTCGGCTTCCGCCTCGGCCGGGGTGGTCACCAGCGACTTGGTCG
Organism: Sphingomonas sp. GW821-FHT03E12; assembly: GCF_059420685.1. Classification (NCBI taxonomy): domain Bacteria; kingdom Pseudomonadati; phylum Pseudomonadota; class Alphaproteobacteria; order Sphingomonadales; family Sphingomonadaceae; genus Sphingomonas; species Sphingomonas sp. GW821-FHT03E12. Next base: position 44,679 of record NZ_JBWKUF010000006.1, on the reverse strand, counting down.
GGCCGGCAAAGGGGCCGCGTCCGTCGATCAGCCCGGCCTTGAGCACGCGCGGGCCGAGCAGCACGCCGCTGTCGAACTGATCGGTGATCCGCTTCAGAGGCACCGGGTCATTGCCGAGATCGCGTGCCGTGGTTACCCCGGCGGCGAGCGCCATCACCCCCTCCTCTGACCCGAGCACATGGACGTGCATGTCCCACATCCCCGGGATCAGCACGCGCCCGCGCGCGTCAATCACCCTGGCGCCGGCGGGTGCGGCGATGCTCCCGTCCGCGCCGACCGCTGTGATCGTCTCGCCGCGCAAGAGCACGCTGGTGCCGGGACGCAGCGTTCGCGTCTCGGCATCGAACAGCCGCGCGCCTCTGATCAGTACCCCGGCCGGGTTGTTCTGTGTCAGCCGCTTGGCTGTCGCGCGCGCAGCTTGCTGGAACGCATCGGCTTCGGCGGCGAGCAATGCCGACTGCTCGGCCTCATGCCCTTCACGGATCACGCCGATCCAGTTGCTGCCGCTGGCGAAGAGCTGGCGATTGCCGTCCAGCCAGATGCCCGACGGCGACATGCCGAGACCGTCGATCGCGAAAAGCGTCGCCGTGCCGCCACCGGTAATCGGTCGCGTGGCGAGGCTGCGGATCGATGCTTCGCCCGACGGGAGCAGCTTGAGCTTGCGCCCCGGGGCGGCAAGCAGGGCGCGGGCGAGCATCGCGGTCGCTTCGGCATCGCCCTCATTGGCGACATAATAGCCGCCGGCAGCGGCGCTGCCCTGGTCGACCGCGCTGGTCCACGTCGCGCGGATGCCGGAGACGGCGAAATTTTCGGCGGTTGCAATGCGGCGATAGTCGGTGCCGGAGATCGCGAGGCGGATTGGAAAACCCCGGGGATCGAGCTGAATCACCGTCTCGAGATCGGGGCCGCGACCGCGATCGCGAAAGCTGAGGAAGGAGCGCTGCGCGCCATCGGTCGTCTCGATCACGCGCAGGCTGCCCTTGGCATCTCCCGACATGATCACGGTATAGCGTCGCTCGGCAGGTGCGGCGCCGGGCAGCAGAAGTGCGGCCGCTGCAAGAGCGAGACTTCTCGGAAGAATATGTTTCGGCATCCCCATCACGATGGATGGCGCGAGTATTTCCACTATTGCGGACGAGCAGCCAGACGGTCCTGCTGCGGCGACGAACCGGACGCGTGGACAAGCCGACGCGCACACTCGAAGATCGCGGCTGCGCCCGGATCCGGATCCCGCGCCGGAAGATCAGAATTTGAGGCTGATCGTGGCGCGGGCGCCATGCTCGCGTGCCGAGGCTCCGCGTACGCCGGTATAACCCAGACGCAGGCTCAGCGAGTCGCTGACATCGGCGGTCAGGTCGAGGTTCGTGACGACCGCGAGGCTGTCCATCTCGGTCGAGCGCACCGCAAAGGCCTGACCCGGCGCCGCTGCCAGTGCCAGGACCGGCTCGGCGGTGCGGTCGCCCATGGCGTGGCGCAGGCCGACATTGCCGCCCAGGCGCACGCCACGGCCCAAGCCGCCTTCGCCGCGCAGGCCGAACTCGGCAATGCCGAGCACACTCTTCTGCGCACGCGCAGCCAGCGCCGCGCGGCCGCCGGTCTCCCTGAAGGCATCGAACTCTACCCGGGTGACGCTGCCGGCAAGATAGGGCGCGACGAAGCCCTGATCGCCGGCATCGATCCGATAGGCGATCTCGCCAAAGGTCTGGATCATATTGCCCTTGGTCTTGCCGCGCGGGCTGTCGGCGATGCCGGCGACGTTCACCTGGCGCTTCGTGTCGAGGTTGAGCCAAGAATAGCTCGCGCCCGCGTTGATGCGCCAGCCCTTCAGGTCGAGGCCGAAGTAGATTCCGCCGCCGCTGCGATCGATCTCGGCCCGGCTGGCACGGGCGTCCACCGGCACGGTGATGCGGGTATGATGCCCCATCAGACCGGCGCGCCACGAGCCCTCCTCGGTGGCACCGCCCGTGTCCATGCCCATCACGAAACCGGTGCGGTCCACATCATAGCCCGCGGCATTGCCGTCGCCATTGGCGCTGCCCCAGCTGCCGAGCAGCTGGCCCCAGCCGCCCGGGCCCGAAAGCCCGGCATCGGCGGCGGCACCCAGCCGGCCGAGCACGGCTTCACGCACCGGCCGCTCGTCTTCCAGCACCGCACGGGTGGCGGAGGCATAGACTTCGCCCGAAAGCTGATCGACCGCCGCCGGGATCGCGGCGGGCGCCAGATTGTAGAGCCCCTCGATCGGTGTGGGATCATATCCCGCGAGAACCGCCGCATCGATCCGGCTGATCGTGCTGGCCTGATTGTAGCTGAGCGGCAGGCTGCCCACCACGTCCGCCAGCCGGTTGGGCGCCAGCACCAGCTGCACTTCGCTGGCGGTGTAGACGATCTTGGGCCGGAAGATGGTGCCGAAGCTGTTGAGGCCGGTGACGTTGAAGGTGCCGGTCACCCCGGCATCGGCACGGAGCAGCACATAGACACTGTTGAAGGCGTAGGTGCCGCCCAGGTTGAGCAGCGTCAGCGTGCCGCCCAGCTGTGCCGTGCCGGTGGCGGTGATCCGGTCGCTGCCGCTCGGCTGCACCTCGGCCGCGAATAGCGAGCCGGACTGGAACAGGACGTTGCCGGCTACATTGAGCGTACCGACGCTGTTGCCCGGCGCCACGGTGGCGCCGCTCTGTGCGACGATGCCGCCGACCGTGCCGGTTCCGCCCAGCGTCGCGCCATTGCCGATCGTTACGATCGACCGCGAGAGCAGCCCGTTGACCGCCAGCGTGCCGGTCAGGACGCGGGTGGCGCCGGTGAAGCCGGAGCTGTCGCCCGCCAGCGACAGCATGCCGATCCCGCTCTTCTCGAACAGGCCTGCGCCGCTCAGGCGGCCGGCATAGCTGCCATTGACAGCCTGCGCGAATTCGAGCGTCGCGTCGATCCGGATATCGCCCCTGAGCGAGGCCGAATCGCCGCGCAACCGCCCGGCCGATACCAGTGTCCCGCCGGTATAGCTGTTGGCGCCGGTGAGCGTCGTCGTGCCGGTGCCCGCCTGGACGAAACCGCCGGTGCCGGAGATGGCGTTCGCCAGCGTCACCTGGTCGCTGCGGTTCAGCACGAGCAGGCCATTGTTGACGATCGCGCCCGCGATCGAACCGCTGGTGCCGCCATTGCCGATCTGCAGCGTGCCGGCCGAAATGGTGGTGCCGCCGGTCTGGCTCGCCGTTCCAGTGAGCACCAGGGCGCCTGTGCCGGTCTTGACCAGGCTGCCGGCGCCGGAGATCGTGCCGGCGAAGGACGAATTGCCGTTGCCCGCACCGACTGTGAGGGCGCCGCTGCCGAGCGTGATCGTGCCCGACCCGGTCAGCGTGCCGACCGACGCGGCAAAGCCTGCGAGATTGAAGCTGCCGGTTGCCGCCTGTTGCAGCGCTGCGGCCGTCGTCGCGCCGTTCAGCGTGATGCTGCCATTGTTGACGATACCGGTGCCGACCGTGCCAGCAAGCGTGGCGCTGCCATTGTTGAGCAGCCCCCCGCTGATCGTGCCGGAGCTGACCAGCGCGCCGTCGTTCCGCACCATGCCGGTCACGGTACCGGCATTGGTGAAGCTCGCCTGATTGAGCACATTGCCGGCCAGGCTGCCGCTCGTGCCCAGCGTCAGTGTGCCGGCGCTTACGGTGGTGAGACCGGTATAGCTGTTGGCGCCTGTCAGCGTGAACGTGCCGGTGCCGGTCTTGATCAGCGCGCCGCTGCCCGAGATCACCCCTCCGAAGCTGGTCGAGCCGTTGTTGCCGCCCAGCGTCAGTGTCGCGCCGCCATTGCTGATCGCGCCCGTGCCGGCCAGACTGCCGAAGCTGGTGTCGAAGCCGCTCAGCGCGATGCTGCCGCCCGCAGCCTGAGTCACCGCATCGATACCGGCGGTGGTGCCGGCGAGGGTGATCGTACCGCTGTTCGAGACTGTACCGGTCAGCGTACCCGAAAGCGTCGCCGTGCCGCTATTGGCCAGCCCGCCGGAGAGCGTACCGGTGCTGTTGAGCGTGGCGTTGTTGGTCACGAGTCCGGCGACCGTGCCGGCATTGTTGAAGGTCGCGTTGTTCAGCACCGCACCGGCGATCGTACCGCTGCCGCTCAGCTGGAGCGTGCCCGCACTCACCGTGGTGGTGCCGGTATAGTTGTTGGCGCCGGTCAGGGTGAAAATGCCCGTGCCCGTCTTGGTCAGCCCGCCGCTGCCCGAGATGACGCCGCTGAAGCCAGTGCTGCTGTTGTCGCCGCCCAGCGTCAGCGTGGCGCTGCCCAGGTTCACTGCGCCGGCGCCGGCCAGGCTGCCGAAGCTGGTGTTGAAGCCATTCAGCGCGATGCTGCCGCTCGCACCCTGCGTCACCACGCCGATGCCGGTGGTGGTGCCGGTCAGCGCGATCGCGCCGCTGTTTGCGATCGCGCCTGTCACCGCGCCGGCGAGCGACGCCGTGCCGCTGTTGTTCAGCCCGCCCGCAAGCGTGCCGGTGCTCGCCAGCGTGCCGGTGTTGGTGACCAGCCCGGCGACGATGCCGGCATTGTTGAAGGTCGCATCGTTCTGGACCGCGCCCGCGAGCGAACCGCCCGCGGCCAGTGCCAGCGTGCCGCCGGAAACCGTGGTGACGCCGGCATAGCTGTTCGTGCCGCCAAGGGTCAGCGTGCCGCTGCCGGTCTTGGTCAGCCCGCCGGCACCGGAGATGGTCGCGTCGATCCGGCTGTCCGCACCGCTGCTGACGTCGATTACCGAGAAGCCGCCGGTGGTCGCCAGCCCATCCGCCGCCGTCGCGCCTGCGATGACATAGCCGCCGGTCTGGAAGCGCAGTTCCTGGAAGGCCTGGACGCCCGCCACGGTCACATTGCCTCCGGCCGCACCGGCGAACACCGCAACCTGACCGCGCCAGCTGTCGTTGACCGCATAGCCGGTCGGCGCGGTCCAGTTGGTGGCGGCGCTGCTCCAGGTGCCAGCGCCTCCCCCGGCGCCCACCGCACCCCCGGTCAGGTCGGTGCCATCCCAATACTGGATCGCCTGGGGGCTGCTCGAGAACAGGATGTTGACCTGACCGCCGATGTTGGTGAGCAGGCTGGTCGTGTAGCCGGCTGGCATCGTGCCAAAGAGCAGGCCGTTGTCGGTCAGCGTGCCGCCATAGTTGAACAGCCGGTAATAGCCTTCGCCAAAGCCGGGCAGGGCGGCGACGTTGAGCGTGCCGTCGAGCGTGAGGTTGCCGCCGACATTGACCAGATCGTTGTTCGCGCCGCCCGGCGTGCCGGACTCGCCAAGCTCGAAGTTCAGGATGGTCCCGGCGCCGAGGCTCAGGTTCCCGGCGATGTTGAGCGTACCCGGGCTGTTGCCCGGCGAGAGCGTGCCGCTCGTCACGGTGACATCGCCATGGAAGGTACCGCTGCCGCCGAGCGAACCGCCGTTCAGCGTCAGGCTGGCGGTGTTGCCCGTCACGTCGCCAAAGGCTCCGTTCAGCGTCAACTGGCCGCTGTCCACTGTCACGGTCCCGGTGAAGTTCTGCGTGGCGTCGTTCGAAGCGGTCAGGGTGACGCTGGTGCCTGCGGCAGCATTCACGCCGATCTGGCCGTTGCCCGAGATCACGCCGCCATAGCTGTAATTGCCGGTGGTGGCGAAGTTGAGGGATGCGCTCGCATCGGTCAGCGCGACATTGTCCGTGCCCAGCGTGCCGCCCGCTACGTTGACCGTCGTACCGGCGCCGATCTGCGTGTTACGATAGCTGTTGGCGCCATCCAGCGTGAAGCTGGCGGTACCCGCGCCCGACACTGCGAAGCGGACATCGCCGCCGCTGATCGGTCCGGTCAGCGTGGTGCTGGATCCGTTCACGCCCGCCAGCGTCGCTGCGCTGGAGCTGACATGGACGCCGTTCGCCAGTGTCACAGCGCCTGCCTGCACGTTGCGTAGTCCGGTGCCGTCGGCCAGTTCGATATCGCCGGTGCCCAGCGCCTGGCCATTGTCGAAGCCGATCACGCCGCCAAGAACCTGGGTGCCGCCGTTGTAGCCGTTGGCGCCGGTGAGGGTCAGCAGGCCGGTGCCGTTCTTGGTCAGGCTGCCGCTGCCGTTGATCGTGTTGCCGAAGCTCCGGTCGGTCGACCCGTCGAAGGCGAGCGTCCCGTTGTTCGCAACCAGCCCGCTGCCGATTGTGCCGCCCTCGCCAAGGCTCAGCGTACCCTGGTTGATGAAGGTCGTGCCGCCATAGCTGTTGACGCCGGTCAGCGTCATCGTGCCGTCGCCGGTCTTGGTGATGCCGCCGGTGCCGGTGATCGTGCCGGCGAAGCTCGTATTCGTGTCGTCGCTGCCGATGGTGAGCCGGCCGCTGCGCAGATCGACGGTGCCGTCACCGCTCAGCGATCCGAAGCTGGCGTTCCTGAGCGCAAGATCGAACAGCGCGCCGCTCGACTGCTCGAACCGCCCGTTGCCGGTCACGTCGCCGGTCAGCGAAATGGTGCCCGACTGGTTCTTGACCAGCCCGTTCACGACGTTGGCCAGCGAGGCATTGCCGTTGTTGGTCAGCCCGCCGTTCAGCGTACCCGCCGAGACCAGCGCCGCGTTGTTGACCACTTCCCCGGCGATCGTGCCGGTGCTGGCCAGTTGCAGCGTGCCGCCGTCAATGGTCGTCGCGCCGGTATGGCTGTTGGTACCGGTCAGCGTGAACAGGCCGGCACCGGTCTTGGTCAGTCCGCCATTGCCCGTCATCGCACCGTCGAAACTGGTGCTGGCGCCGCTCGCGCCGACCGTCAGCGTGTAGATGTCGAGATTGACGCCGCCCGTGCCGCTCAGCGAACCCAGCGCGAGATCGGCGACCAGGTTGAGCTGGCCGCCCGCCGCCTGGCTGAAGCTGGTGATGCCGGTGACGCCGCTGGCGTTGAAGGTGCCGCTGTTCTGGACCGCGCCATTGGCCTGCCCGGCAAGTGTGGCGGTGGCGCCGCTCAAATTGACCAGCGCCAGCGCGCCGTTGAAGATGCCGGAGCCGGTCAGCGTCCCGCTGTTGGTGGTGATGCCGGTGACGGTGCCGCTATTGATGAAGGTGGCGCCGTTGGCGACCGTCACATCGCTGGTCAGCGCGCCGCTGAGGTCGAGGTTGAGGGTGCCCGCATTGACTGCGGTGGCACCGGTATAGTTGTTCAGCCCGCTCAGCAGCTGCTCGCCCGCGCCGGTCTTGATCAGGCCGCCGCTGCCCGAGATCGTGCCGCCGAAGGAGGAGAAGGGGCGGCTGCTGTCCACCGTCAGCGTAGCCACGCCGAGCTGGATCGCGCCGCTGCCGTTGAGCGCCCCGACCGTCGTGTCGAAACCGGCGAGGTCGAGCAGCGTATTGTCCACGCCCTGGTAATTGGTGATGCCGGTCACCGTGCCGGTGAGCGTCACGCTCGCGCCGACCTGGAAGCTGCCGATCTCGCCATTGACCTGGTTCTCGATCAGCGCCGCGGCGAAGTTGCTGAGCGAGCCGTTGATGATGCCGGTGCTGGTGAAGCTGGTGAAGGTCTGGACGGTCCCGTTGATCACGCCGGTGCCGTGGTTGACCGAACTGCCGCCGAGCGACTGCAGCCCCTGCATCGTCCCGTAGTTGTCGAACGTGCCGAAATTCTGGGTCTGACCGGTAATCGTGCCGGTCGCGGCGTTGGTCACCGTGCCGAAGGTCTGCAGGATGACATGGGCATTGATCGTGCCGCTGTTCTGGATCGTCGAGAAATTCTGGAGCAGGTCGCCGCTGAGGCTGCCGGTGCCGGCGATCTGGAGCGTGCCGGAATTGACCTGGCCGAAGGACTTCAGATCGCCCCCGCCGTTGCCGAGTGCGATGCTGCCGCTCAGCGTCAGCGTGCCGTTGCCGTTCTTGGTGAAGACGGACTCGCCGCCATCGGGACCGGTGATCGTGCCGCTGAAGATGGTCGAGGCACTGTTGTAGCCGGTGTCGAGCCGGCCGCCGTTCAAGGTGACGCTACCCGCGCCCTCCAGCGACCCGACCTGAACCTGGAAGCCGGCGAGATCGAAGGTGGCGCCCGCCTGGATGTTGAGCGCCGACTGGTTCGAGATCGCGTTGTTGATCCCCAGTCGCAGCGTGCCCGCGGCGATGTCGGTCGCGCCGCCATAGGTGTTGACCGCTGAGAGGATCAACGTGCCGGCACCGGTCTTGTCGAGGCCCGCGCCGCCCTGGATGATCACGCCGATGTCGGCGGTGACGCCGCTCGACACGTCGATGATCGAGAAGCCGCCCGTGGTGTTCAGCCGCGCATTGCCGTCGGCCGGGCGCAGCACATAGCCGTTGGTCTCGAAGCGCAGTTCCTCGAACGCCTGGGTGCCGTCGACGGAGACGGTGCCGCCTGCTGCGCCGGCGAACACGCCGACCTGGCTCTGCCAGGCATCGTTGATCGCGAATCCGGCCGGGCCGGTCCAGTTGGTGTTGGTGCCGTTCCAGGTGCCTGCGCCCCCGGCGGCGCCGGCGGTCGTGCCCATGTCGGCGCCGTCCCAGTACTGGATGGCCTGGGAGCCGCCGAGGCGCAGGTTCACCTGACCGGTGATGTTGGTGAGAAGCTGTGCGCCGAGCCCGCCGGCGATCGAACCGATGGCAAGACCATTGTCGGTCAGCGACCCACCATAGTTGATCAGGCGATAATAGCCCGGACCATAGCCCGCGCCCCAGGCGATGGTGTTGAGCGTGCCGTCGAGTACCAGATTGCCGCCGACGGTGACGAGGTCGTTGAGCGGGCCGCCCACCACGCCCGGCGCGCCCAGCTCGAAATTCAGAATGGTGCCGGCGCCGAGGCTCAGGTTCCCGGCGACGACGAGCGTGCCCGGGCTGTTGCCGGGGTTGAGCTCTGCGCTGCCGAGATTCAGGCTGCCGTGGAAAATGCCGCTGCCGCCCAGCGAACCGCCGTTCAGCGTCATGCTGGCGGTGTTGCCCACCACGTCGCCGAAGCTACCGTTCAACACCAGCTTTCCGCTGATAACGTCCACCGATCCGGTGAAATTGTCGGTCGCGGTGTTCGATCCGTTCAGGGTCACCGAAGTGCCGGGGCCGGATTCGATGCTGACGATGCCCGCGCCGATGATCCTGCCGGCAAAGCTGTAATCGGTGGCGTTCTGGAAGACGAGCGCGGCAGGCGTCGTCGGGTCCGATGCCGCGGCGTCGAAGGTGACGTCGCCCGTGCCGAGCGTGCCGTCATAGACGATCAGCGCGACATTGGGGCCGATCCGGGTGGCGCCATAGCTGTTCGCGCCATTGAGCCGGAAGATGCTCCCCGCGAACGGCGCGGAGAGACTGGTGGTGAAATTCACGTCGCCGCCGCTGATCGCGCCGTTCAGGTCGGTATTGTTGCCGCCGCCGTCGAAGGTCGCCGCGCCGCCGATCGCGACCTGGATGTCGTTGTCGATGTCGAGGCGGAAGCAGCCGCAGGCGGCGTTGAGCAGGGTGGTGTCATTGGCCAGCTTGATCAGCCCGGTGCCGGCCGCAAAGTCGCTGCCCAGGCCAAGCGTGCCCGCGGTGACGTGGATCCCGCCCGCGCCCCGGCCTTCCTCGTTGACGTCACCGAGCAGCAGCGTGCCCGTGCCGGTCTTGGTGAGTTCGCCCTGGAGGTCGAGCGCACCGATCATCTCGAAGGTGTAGCTGCCGGTATCGATCGTGCCGCCGCCCGACAGGATTGCGACGTCGCCGGCATAGCTGTCTTCGAACGCGCTCAGCGTGGCGCCATTGTCGATCTCGACCAGTTGGCTGGCGCCGAGGCCGAATTGGCCGACCGCCAGCGTTCCGACCTGGACCGAGAAGGTCCCGACATAGGGGCCGGAGGCGCCGTTGAGATTGTCGCCGCTCAGCGTCAGCGTGCCCGCGCCCAGCTTGGTAACCCTGCCGTCGCCCGCGATGCTGCCGGCGAAGCTGATATTGTCCGAACGGTTGAAGATCACCGTGCCGCCGGCCATGAAGACCGGGCCGCTGCCCAGCGAACCGGTAGTGCCGCCGTCGCCCACCTGAATCGTGCCGGCCGGATCGAGGAGTACGGTGCCGCCGGTATAGCTGTTGTCGGCGGTGAGGATCAGCGTGCCGGTGCCGAACTGGCCGAGGAAGCCGTCGCCGGTCACCGCGCTGGACAGCGTCACCACGTCCGAACGGTTGAAGGCGAGCATGGCGAGGGCGTCGAGGGTGATCGCGCCCGTGCCGAGGCTGCCGGTGGTGCCGCCATCGCCGACCATCAGCGTCGCGCCGGTGCCGACCCGCGTATCGCCATAGCTGTTGGTGCCGGTGAGGTAGGTGGTCCCGCCGCCATAGGTGTCGGCGAAGACCAGATTGCCGCCGGTGATGTTGCCAGCGAGCACGGTTTCATAGCCGTCGCTGTCGATCGTCGCGGTGCCGCCAAGCGCGATCTCGATCGCGTTGGTGAGTGTCAGCGCAGCGCAGCCGCACGAGACGTTGAGCAGGGTCGTGTTGTCCGCCAGCTTGATCGTACCGGTGCCCGCGGCGCTGTCGTTGCCCAGCCCCAGCGTGCCGGCGGAAACCGTCGTGGTGCCCGTATAGCTGTTGTCGGTCGAGGTCAGGATCAGCGTGCCCGTGCCGGTCTTTTCGAAGCCGCGGCTCTGCAGCTGCTCGTGGATCGTGCCGCTCTGGGTGGCGACATCGGTGCCCAGTACTTCGAGTTGGGTCGTATCCGACCCGAGCGCGATCGCGGTGCTGTTGTCGACACCATCGGCATAGCTGATCACGGATCCGACCGTGAAGATCGTGTTGTCCGCGCCGCCTGCCGCGCCGCTCTCGCCGATCACCATCCGGCCGGCGAGCATGATCCCGCCGGTCAGTCCGTTGTTGCCGAGCAGTGTCAGGGTGCCGGTGGGATCGATCATCAGCGTGACATCGGAGCCGATCGAATTGCCCGTGCTGCCGAACGTCACCGTCTCGCCTGCGCCGACGTTCAGGCTGCCGGTGCCGGAAGCGGCGATCGTGCCGTTGCCACCGCCCAGATGGGCGAGGCGGAAGGCGAGATCGCCCACGTCCAGCGTGCCGCCGTCGAGCACGATATTGCCCGTTCCGAACGCCGTGGCGCTGCCCAGCTTCAGCGTGCCGGCGCTGATCGTCGTGCCGCCGTCATAGCTGTTGTTGCCGGAAAGGGTCAGCATGCCGGCGCCCAGCTTGGTCAGGCTGCCGTTGCCGGAAATGGCGTTCGCGACCGCGATGTCATCCGATCGGTTGAAGACCAATGCGCCGTCATTGGTGACCGCGCCGCTCCCAAGCGAGCCGGTGGTGCCGCCATTGCCGACCCGCAATGTGCCGGCACTGATCGTGGTGCCGCCGCCATAGCTGTTGCTGCCGGTCAGCGTCAGCATGCCGGCGCCCTGTTGGGTCAGGCGACCGGTGCTGCCGCTGATATTGTTGGCGACGGTGATGTCATCGCCCCGGTTGAAGATCAGGGTGCCACCATTGGTGACATCGCCGGTGCCGAGCGTGCCGGTGGTGCCGCCATCGCCCACCTGGATGGTGCCGCCGACGTTGATGGTGGTGATCCCGGTATAGTCATTGTCGCCGGTCAGGATCACCACCCCGCCGGTCCGCTTCCTCACGTCTCCGGTGCCGCTGATCACGTTCGACACGGTCACCGTGTCCGTCCGCCCGAAGGTCAGCAGGCCATAGTTGGTGACATTGCCGGTTCCGAGCGTTCCCCTCGTCTGGTAGCCGGCCAGCAGCTCCGAATTGCTGTTGATCGTAGTGGTGCCGTAGCCGCTGGTGCCGGTCAGCGCGACGAGGCCGGTGAAGATGAGGTCGCCGCCGCCGGTGATCGCACCGTTCAACGCAGTGCCGCCAACGGTGTTGCCGTTGATCGTCGCGCTCTCGCCGGTGTCGATCTGGATCGCATTGTCGAAGAAGACAGTGGAGCCCGTCGTGGTGTTGCGGAGGGTGGTGCCGTCGCGGAGCCAGATCGTTCCGGTGCCGGCGGCCGTGACGTGGCCGAGCCCCAGCGTTCCCGCCTCGACGATCGTCCCGCCCGTGTAGCTGTTGGCACCGTTCAGCGTCAGCTGGCCAGCGCCGAGCTTGCGCAGCTGGCCATCGCCGGTGATTTGGCTGGCGGCGATGATCGTGTCCGAGCGATTGAAGACCAGCTCGGTGCCGGCGGCGAGGCTGGTCTGCCCGCTGCCCAGCGTGCCGCTGGTGCCGCCATTGCCGATCTGCAGCTTGCCGGCGGTGAGCGTGGTCGTGCCGGTATAGCTGCTGGTGCCGGTGAGGATCAGCCTGCCCGTGCCGATCTTCTCGAAGCCGCGGCCGGGTTGGTCTTCGGAGATCGCGCCGCTCTGCGTCGCGACATTGGCGGCCAGCACCTCGAGCTGCGTGGTGTTCGATGCGATCTGGATCGCCGCGCCATTGTCGACACCATTGGCATAGCTGATCACCGATCCGGTGGTGGTGATGGTGTTGTTGGTACCTGCGCCGCCGCTCGCGCCGATCCGAAGCGTGCCGGACACGGTGATGCCGCCGGTAAGGTCATTGTTGCCGAGCAGCGTCAGCGTGGCGCCGGCACCGACCACGATGCCGGCGCTGCTGGTGATCGTACCCGTATCGCTCCCGAAAATGCTCGACCCGCTGGTCTGGGTCAGCTTGCCGCCGGCGCTGCTGGTGATGCTGCCGGTGCCTGAGATACGGTTCAGCGCCAGATCATAGGCAAACAGGTTCAGCGTGCCGCCATTGAGGGTGATGTTGCCGGTGCCGAGCGCGTTCGCGCTGCCCTGGATGAGCGTGCCGCCGCGGATCTCGGTGCCGCCCGAATAGCTGTTGGCGCCGGTCAGCGTCAGCGTGCCGATGCTGCTCTTGATCAGCTTGCCGGTGCCGAGAATCTCGTTGGACAGGCTCTGGTTGTTGCCCTGGACGAACTCCAGGCTGCCCCCGGCCATCTCGATGCCGCCGACCAGACCCCAGCCGCTGGCGAGCGCGATCTGGTTGGTGCCGCCCAGCCGCATCGCCAGCGCGCGCGTGACGCCATTGCCGGATACGCCGCCGCGGATCGTGGCGTGGAGGACGATGTTGACGTCGCTGGCGACCAGGCCGATGCCGCCGGCGCCGTTGTCGCCATGGCTGAAGCCGGGGCCGACGAAAGTACCAGCCAGGCCGCCACTCCCCCCGGTGACCGCTCCGTTGATCGAGACCGTGGTGCCGGTGCCGGTGAGCAGCAGGCCGATGCCGCCATCGCCGCCGCTGCCGCCGTAGAAATAGCCGCTGCCGCCATTGCCCCCATTGCCGGCGGTGATGGCGTAGTTGAAGAAGATCGTCCCGGTGCCGGTCGTCACTGCGCCATAGCCGCCGCCGCCGCCGCCGCCGCCATCGCCGTCAGAGGAGCTGCCGCCATTGCCGCCATTACCGCCGGTCACCGCAACGCCCGGCGCGCCGGAGAGAACGGCGCCATGGGCGCCGCCGCCGCCGCCGCTTGCCCGGCTGCCAACGCCACCGCCCGCGCCGTTGTCGCCCGAAGCGCCCGCCGTCGCGCCACCGGCGCCGCCCAGGGTTCCGTTCCATGCGGCGCCACCGGCCCCGCCGGTCGCGCCTGCGCCGCCGCCGCCCGCACCCTCATAGTTTTCGCCGGCCGTGCCGCCCGTGCCGCCCGCGCCGGTGCCGTTGCTGGTGCCGCCTGCCGGGGATCCCGGAGCATTGCCCTGTCCGCCCCGGCCGCCATAGGTCGTTTGCGCGGCTGCCGGTAGGGCGAGCAGGATAGTCGCAGCCAAGCCGCCGGCCAGCGCGGTTCGGGTCCGATAAGGGCCGCTCCGCTTCGCTTTGCGCCGGCCAGCGCCCAGGATTGCGAGCGAATCGGTATTTCGGACCATGTGACTTCCCCCCTTCTGGGGACCGACAACACACACCGAAACCAAGTCAATATGCCATATGGGGGGTGCGGTGCCGTCTCAAATGGCTGAAATTCGCAATCCTTGCCGGATGTCACTGAATAGATTGGAATATGTTTCGGAGCCGAAACCAGGATCCGCGTACCGGTTCGCAAAATAATTCCGGGTGGCCAGGGCCGCCGCATGCACTCGGCGGCGGATTGGGGCGTGAAAGCCGCCGCTCATTTTCAGGCTCATGAAGATTGAACAATCTCGCGGATCCGAACGCCACCCAGCCCAAGCCATGCAGCGAGTTGATCGAGTTCGGTATTCAGCCGCTCAATTGTCTCGGGGGGTGCGGCAGGCTCAAGGGTCACGCGATGCGCGAGGAGTATCCCTGCCTGGCGGTCAGCCTTGAGATCAACGCGCGCGACGAGCGCGTCGTTCATGAGAAAGGGCAGGACATAATAGCCATGGGTGCGCTTGTCCGGCGGCACATAGATTTCGATGCGGTAGCGAAATCCGAACAGGCGTTCGGTGCGACTGCGCTCCCAGATCAAGGGATCGAATGGGGCAAGCAACGACGCAGAACGCACGCGGCGCGGTAGCCGGGCTTCGCGATGCATCCACGCCTTCTGGCTCCAGCCCTGAACGCGGACCGGGACGAGCGTGCCCGCCTCCGCTTCGGCCGCGATGGCGTGATCTGCCTCTTCGGGCTTCAGCCGGTAATAATCGCGCAGGTCCGCAGCGGTAGCGACGCCGAGCGCACGCGCACTGCGTTCGATCAATATGCGTTGCGCGCTTGCCGCATCGGGGGTCGGCAGATCGAGAGTTGCCCTTGGCAGCACACGCTCGGGCAGGTCATAGACCCGCGCGAAGCTTCCGCGCCGTGTGGCGGTGGTGATCTTGCCCGCCCAGAACAGCCATTCCAGTGCGTGCTTGGTGTGGCTCCATTCCCACCATCCGCTTTTGCTCGATCCGTCTTCGAAGTCCGCGGCGGTCATAGGACCCTCCGCGGTGATGCGATCGAGCACTGCCTGCGCCTCGGCTCGTCGCTCGGTCGCGAAGCGCCTCAGGCCCTGGTAACCGATCTCGCCGCGTTCCGCCCGGGCCATCCGCCAGCGCAGTGCGGGGTGCAGGTCGAGCGGAAGCAGGGAGGCTTCATGCGCCCAATATTCAAACATGCGCCGCTGGCGCTTCGGGCCCCAGGCGTCTCGCTCGATTATTGTTTGATCGTAGTGCCCAAGCCGCGAGAAGGCGGGCAGATAGTGCGCCCTGGCCAGCACGTTTACGCTGTCGATCTGAAAGAGCCCCAGGCGATCGAGCGTCCCTCGCAACCGGTTCGCGATCGCTCGCTCGGGACGGGGCGTACCGAATCCCTGCGCCGCAAGTGCGATCCGCCGCGCTTCCTTGAGTGAAAGATCTGTTGTCACGCGCCACTGCTTGACCGTTCGGTGCGAGGCGCGTCAACCCGCGATCCTGAGGCATGCGCCGGCAGGCGACGCCCTCCATGCAAGCCAGTCGAATTGGACCGGACGAACACAGGAACCGGCCAGTTCCGGGGAGGATCGGAACTGGCCGGGCGAGTGCTGGAATGAACGTCGGTGGGTTCAGCTCTTGCAGGCCTGCTTGGTCTTGTTGCCGGCCAGGCTGCAATTGTAGGTGACCTGCTTGCCGTTGCGCAGCGTCGCCTTGGCGAGGTGCGTGTTCCGCCGCACCGGCGTCGCGGTCTTCGCCTTTGCCGGCGTCGCTGCGGTCGGCTTTGCCGCCATGCGGGCAGCCGGCTTGGCTGCGACGGACGCGGTCGCGGGATGCTGCTGCGTGGCTGCGATGGCGGGCGCGCCGATCATCATCGTGGATGCGAGGCCGAACGCGATAAGAGTGCGAATGCGTGCCATGTTCCTTACTCCATTGATCCGCCCGGCGGGCGGATGATGCGGACCGAGGTCCAGGGCGGGGGCTGAAAGGGGACGCAATCCCCGCCGTGGATGCCCCTTGTTACGTGGCGCGATCCGACCGGGGCATGGCCGCGACATGACAATATGGTAATGCGGGGGCCAGCTTCCGGACGGACGGAAAGGGCCAGGATCGACGGGTCGCAACGGGACAGCGCCGCCAGGGCGTGTCCGTCCCCGTTGCGGCGACAGGTACCCGCCAAGGGGGTCGCATGAAGAAGCTGCTGTCCGCCCTGTTCCTTGCAGCCGCCCTCGCCGCGGCCTTCTACCTCTATGCCGGTTATTATAACGGGGCCCTGTACCGGGATCTGTCCGCCGCACACCCGAACCTCGCCAGGCCAGCCATCGTCGTCCTGTCCGGTGACATGGGCAACCGGGTCGGCATGGCGCCCAAGGTCGCCGCCCGGCTCAACGCGCGCGGTTATGCCGTGGTCACGGTCAATTCGCTGACCTATTTCTCGCCGCGGCGCACCCCCGGGGAAGCGGCGGCGCTGATCGACGATGCAATGACGCGGGCGATGCGCCTGGGCCGGACGGACCGCGTCGTGCTGATCGGCCAGTCCTTCGGGGCCGACATGCTCCATGCCGGACTCGCCGAGCTGCCGACCGCACGCCGCCAGCCGGTCAAATCGGTGGTGCTGGTCGTTCCCGGCGAGGATATCATCTTCCGCGCCTCTCCGATCGAGCTCGCCGGGCTCGAGATCCCCGACCAGCACGCGCTGCAGACCGCCTCAAGACTGACCTGGGTGCCGGTGACCTGCATCCGCGGCGCGAACGAGGACAACAGCCTGTGCCCCGAACTCACCATGCCCAATGTCTGGCGGATCGTCCTGCCGGGCGGCCACAAGCTCAAATCCGACGACGGTGCGCTGGAAGCGGCGATCCTGCCCGCGATCGAACGCGCCGCCGTCACAGCCGGGAGCAAATGAGATGCGTCTTCTCGCCGCGATAGCGCTGCTGGGGCTGTCCGCCGCCGCACAGGCCGAAGCGCCGCCCACGCCGATCGGCCTCTGGCAGAATCCCAGAGGGACGATCCTGGTCCGGACCCGTGCCTGCGGCCAGCTGCTCTGCGGCAACATCGTCTGGGCGGCACGGGCGGCAATTGCCGACGCACGCGAGGCGGGCGTGACCTCGCTGATCGGTACCGAGTTGCTCGTCGATTATCGTCCCAAGAGCGCCGGGCACTGGACGGGACAGGTCTATGTCCCCGATCAGGGCCGCCGCTTCTATTCGACGATCGATCAGACCAGCGCGAACAGCCTGCGCATTTCGGGATGCATCCTGGGCGGCCTGATCTGCAAGCATCAGGACTGGACGCGCCGATGATCGTAGGCACGGCTCTGTCGCAGTGGATCGCCGCCCGGCGGCGCGGCCTGTCGATCCTGGCGGCGCTGCTGGTGGCGGCGCTCGGCCTGACGGCGCTGTTCAAGCTGCTCCACACGGTTCGCCCGCATGAAATCCGCCACGCCTTCGATGCCCTGTCGGCCGGCCAGATCGGCGCGGCGCTGCTGCTCACCGCGGCAAGCTATCTGTTGCTCACGCTCTATGACCGGTTCGCGCTCCAGGTCATCCGGCGCCCGCTACCCTGGCGGACCTACGCGCTGGCATCCTTCACCAGCTATACGCTCAGCCATAATCTCGGCCTCGCACTGCTGACCGGCGGCTCTGCCCGGTATCGCATCTACCGTTCGGCGGGGCTCGACGCGGGCGAGATCGGCAGCGTCATCGCGCTCGCCAGCTTCAGCTTCTGGAACGGCGTCATTCTGCTGGCAGGGCTCGCGGCGATGACGAGCACGCACGCCCTGCCGGTGTTCGATGTCGCGCTGCCGCTCTCGTGGCTGCATGCCGCGGGGCTGACCGTGGTGGCGTTCTGCCTGGTTCCGCTGCTGCTGCGCCGTTTCGGCTTGCGGACGGTCGATATCGGCGGGTGGCGCACGCCGCTTCCCGGCCTGCAGCATGGTGCGACGATGACCGGGGTCGCGGCGCTCGACCTTGCCGCCGCAAGCGCGGCGCTGTTCGTGCTGCTGCCCACGCACGACCCCGCGCTCTATCCCGCCTTCTTCCTCGGCTATGCGCTCGCGATCATCGCATCGCTGATCAGCCATGTGCCCGGCGGGCTCGGCGTGTTCGAGGCGGTTGTGATCGCCACCGTCCCGGGCGACAAGGCGCAGCTGCTGGCGGCTTTGCTGGCCTATCGCGTCATCTACTATCTGCTGCCGCTGCTGCTCGCCGCGCTGCTTCTCGCCTGGCATGAGAGCAAGGCCTGGCGCGGCCCCGCGCAGGAACTGGCGCAGGCCGGCCAGTTGCTGCTCCGCGAACTCGCCCCGCCATTGCTCGCGGCGCTCGCCTTCGCAGGCGGCCTCATCCTGCTGCTGTCGGGATCGACACCGGCCGAGACGAGCCGGATGCACGTGCTCCGCCACATCGTGCCGCTGCCGTTCGTCGAGGCCTCGCACATCGCCGCCAGCCTGTCCGGCACGCTGCTCCTGTTCCTTGCACCGGGCCTGCTGCGGCGCCTCGACGGAGCGTTCTTCACCACGCGTGCGCTCCTCTTCGCCGGTGCGCTCTTCTCGCTCGCCAAGGGGGCGGACTATGAGGAGGCGGTGATCCTCCTTGCAATCGGCATCGCACTGCAATGGAGCCGCCCCGCTTTCTACCGCAGGACGTCGCTGCTCGACGCGCCGCTTTCCACGGGCTGGACGGTCGCGGCGCTGACGGCGATCCTCACATCGGCCTTTGCCGGATTCTTCGCCTACAAGCACGTTGCCTATACCAGCAGCCTGTGGTGGCAGTTCAGCCTGACTGGCGATGCGCCGCGTTTCCTCCGTGCGCTGTTCGGTACGGCGGTGATGGTCGCGGGGCTGGCGCTGTGGCGGCTGTTCGCGCCGTCGCCGCGAGTCGCGCGGACCGATCCGGTCGCGCACGACCGGCTGGAACCGGCGCTTGCCCTTGCCCGGCACAGCGATGCCTTTCTCGCCCTGACCGGCGACAAGAGCTTCATCCTCGCCGACGAAGGCGACGCGTTCCTGATGTACCGGGTGCAGGGGCCGAACTGGATCGTCATGGGCGATCCGGTCGGCCACGAGGCGCGCTGGGCAGATCTGCTGTGGAAGCTGCGCGAGCGGGCCGACGCGGCGCAAGGCCGCATCCTGCTCTACCAGATCAGCGCGGCCTGCCTGCCGCATGCGATCGACCTTGGCCTCGCGATCGTCAAATATGGCGAGGAGGCCCGGGTCGATCTGGCGGCGTTCACCCGGGCCGGAGCGCAAGCGAAGTCGCTTCGGCACGCCGAGCGCAAGGCGGTGCAGGAAGGGGCCGAATTCGCGGTTCTGACCGCCGTTGAGGCATCGCGCCATATCGGCGAGCTCCGCGCGGTGTCGGACGAGTGGCTGGACAGCAAGAAGCAGCGCGAGAAGGCGTTCAGCCTCGGCCGCTTCGATCCCGCCTATCTCAGCCATTTCCCCTGCGCGGCGGTTCGCATCGGCGGGCGGATCGTCGCATTCGCGAATATCCTGGCGACCCCCAACCGCGAGGAGATGTCGGTGGATCTGATGCGCCATCGCCGTGACATACCCTACGGCACCATGGACTTCCTGTTCCTGCGCCTGATCGAGCATGCTCAGGCGGAGCGATATCGCTGGTTCACGCTGGGGATCGCACCGCTGGCAGGGATCGAAGGAGGCAGGCTGGCCTCCGCCTGGGCGCGCGGTGCCGCCTTCCTGTTTCGCCATGGCGAGCCGCTCTATGGCTTCGAAGGTCTGCGCAACTACAAGGCCAAGTTCGCGACGCATTGGGAGCCGCGCTACATCGCCGGATCGCGCGGGATGGCCTTCGCCAGCAGCATGGCGGCGGTTCATCATCTCGTCTCGCGGCCGGCCGGCGGAAACCGCCGGCGTGCGGGCGTTGCGGCGCCACAGGCGATCGCGTGAAGCCGCCCGCGCGCCTCTTGCCCTCAACGGGCGTGTCGCTTCTCCTTCTCGTGGCGGTCATTCTGCTCGCCGCGCACTGGGGGAGGGGAGCGCGCCTGCCACATTCCGGGCTTATCCCCGGCCTGACCTATGAGGTTGAACGGCCGGCTCATGGCGCATCCAGACTGGTCGTCACGAGCGTCGAGGATGAGGGGCCGGCCGCTTCGGCCGGCATTGCCGTGGGCGATGTAATCGAGCGGATTGATGACCGGCCGGTCACGGCGCTGGCGGACGTGGTTGCGACGTCAAGGCAGGGTGGGATGCGCGACATCCGGATGGTTGTTCGTCACCAGGGAACGGATCGCTATATGCAGTTGCCGGCCACCGGGGGTTAGCGAGGAACGCCGCATGTCGCAGAAGATACTCGTGATTGAGGATGACCGCGCCACGGCTGACCATATCGTCAAGAGCCTGACCGATGAGGGGTTCGTCGTCGATCAGGCCGCCGATGGGCGCGACGGACTGTTCCACGCGACCGACGGCAGCTACGACGCGATCGTTCTCGACCGCATGCTGCCCGGTATGGACGGCATGGCGGTGCTCGCCGCGTTGCGCGCGGCGCGGGTCGCCACTCCGGTGATCATCCTCTCGAACCTCGGCGCGGTCGATGCCCGCGTCGAAGGACTGACTTCGGGCGCCAACGACTATCTGGTCAAACCCTTCGCCTTTTCCGAGCTGCTGGCGCGGCTGAAATTGCTCATCGCAAAGCCGTCGGGAACGACGCAGGCCGAGACCCTGCTTGCCTGCGAGGATCTCGAGATGAACCTGCTCAGTCGCCGGGTCACGCGCGGCGGGCGGCGCATCGAACTGCAACCGCGCGAGTTCCGCCTGCTCGAATATCTGCTCCGGCACAAGAACCAGGTCGTCACGCGCACCATGATGCTGGAGGGCGTGTGGGAATATCATTTCGATCCGGGAACGAATGTCGTCGATGTTCATGTCAGTCGCTTGCGCCGCAAGATCGATGACGGGTTCGACCGGCCGCTCCTCCACACCATCCGCGGCGCGGGCTATATGCTCGGTTTCTCGGACTAGCCGGCCGATGCGCGGTGTTGCCCTTCGGTCGACCACGGTCCGGCTGGCGCTGCTTCTGCTGCTGGCGCAGGTTGCGACACTCGCCTTCGGCCTGACCGTGATCCACCGTTCCACGGAAGCGATGATCCTGTCCGATGCCCGTACGGCGGCGGAGGTCGCGCGCGACGACTTCATCCAGGAATATCGGCAGGAGGGAGAAGCGGGTCTGGCGCGCGCGATCCGCGACCGTCTCGCTGTGCGCGATGATCGCAATTTTGTCGTGCTGCTGAAAAGGCCGGACGAGGTACCGGTCGTCGGCAATCTCAAACAATGGCCCGCAACCGTCGGTGACGCAGAACGCTGGCGGCGGATCAGCCTGTTCCGCGAAGGCGGCACGGCAGCCGAGGAAATGGGTCTCGTCACGACGCGGCTGCCCGGCGGGCATGTGCTGCTGACCGGCGAGGTGCTTGAGGCGCAGGTTCAGCTCGCCCGCGCGAGCCGGGCGGCGTTCCTCTATGCCTTCATTGCCGGCATCTTCGCTGCGGCGCTGGTGGCTGCATTCGCCGCCTGGATCCTGTCGCGCCGCGTGGACGCCTTTGCGCGTGCGGCTTCGAGCATTGCCGCCGGGCAGCTCGATGCACGGGTCGAGCGCGACGAATCGGGCGACGCATTCGATCGGCTGGGCAACTCGATCAATGCGATGCTGGACCGGATCGAAACGCTGGTGCGCGAACTGCGCATGGTCACCGACTCGATGGCGCACGATCTGCGCTCGCCCGTTTCGCGGTTGAAGGCGGTGCTCGAGCAAGCGCTTCGCCGCAGCCGGGACGCGGACACGACCGCCGCGTTAGCCGGGGCGATCGACGAAGCGGACAGCCTTCACCGCCTGCTCGACACGGCGCTGGATATCAGCCGGACCGAAGCGGGAATCGGCCGCGATCAGTTCACGCGCTTCGGTTTGCGCCCGATGCTCGAGGATATCGCGGAAGTCTACGGGCCGCTTGCCGAGGAGCGGGGGTTCATGATCCGGGTCGATGCCCCGGCCGAACTGGATATCGTGGCGCATCGCGAGCTGTTGCAGCGGGCGCTGTCGAACCTCGTCGACAATGCGCTCAACTATGCGGAGGGCGGTTCGGTGATCGATATCGGCGCGTCGATCGCAACCGCCGGTGCGATTGATCTGACGGTTTCCGACGACGGGCCCGGCCTGTCGGAAGCGGAAAGAGCGAGCGCAGTCCGGCGCTTTGTGCGCCTCGATCCGGCGCGCGGCGGTGCGGGTGCGGGCCTTGGTCTTTCGCTCGTCCAGACGATTGCGCACCTGCACGGCGGCGCGTTTCGGCTCGAACCGAACCGTCCGCAAGGACTGTCAGCGCGTCTGATCCTGCCTGTCGCAGGGCAAGCCAGTATTCCGGGGAACGCCGGGTAGACCGGAGCCAATGGTTCAGAGGGGCGGCATCTACCGGACGGCTGCCCGGGACAGCGGCTAGAAGACCAGCCTTGCACCCAGCGAAAAATGCCGGCCGACCACGTCGTAGAAGGGGGAGTAGAGCGACCCGTTCGGGGCTTGCCGGTCGAGAAGATTGGTCACGTTGCCATAGATCTCCATCTTCGTTCGCGGGCCGGCTGCGACCCGTGCGCGCGCAGAGATGTCGAGATAGGCATAAGCGGGGATATGGTTGTTGAGCAGCTTGATCGTGGAATTATAATTGCCGGGCGAAATGTAGCGCGCGCGCAGTTGCGCACCGAAACCCTCACCGTCGTAGCCGATGCTGGCATTCACCCGCCATTTGGGAACGCCGAGGCTGAACGAGTTGCCCTGGGACCGGACATATTCGATCGTCGTGACGCCGTCGTTGGTCTTGAGGCTGTTGACCCAATTGGCCTGCAGCCGGAATGTCAGCTCGCCGGGCAAGCCGGCAAGGCGGCTGAACGGCAGCGTCTGGGAGAGTTCGGCGTCGATGCCGTCGGTCCTGTACTCGGACAGGTTGAGGTAGGAGGTGAGCGTGCGGGTGATGTTGCCCCCGGCATCCCGCTCGACATTCGCGCACAATGCCTGATTGCCGTTGAAACAGCGGATGACGAGATCCTGAGCCGAGACGGTGGTGATCACGTCATCGATGCGGACCCGGTAATAGTCGGCCCAGAGGCGCAGACCCGGAATGCCTGGTGGCGCAAAGAGAAATCCCGCGGTGAAGGTCGTCGCGGTTTCGGGCCGCAGATAGGGATTGCCGCCCGTGTGGTTGAGGACATAGACGCTGACATTCTTCAGCGGGTCGTTGAGCGTGTTGTAGCCCACCGTGAGCTGCGTGAAGAGTTCCGCAAGATTGGCCGACCGGATATCGCGCGAGCGGGTGAGCCGGCCGCGAAAGCCGGGGAAGAACTCGTTCGTGGCGCCCAGCTTCCAGGACCAGATCGATCCTGTGGTGTCGTAGTCGGACAGGCGCACCGCCGCGTTCAGCTCCAGCTTGCGCAGCAGCGGCCGATCGCGCGCCAGCGGGACGAGGACCTCGCCGAACAGCTCGTTGACGGTGAAGCCGCCGGCGATGGGCGCGAAGTTGAACGACCGGAATGCGCGGGCCAGATCGAGATCGCTTACCGTCTGCCGGATCGCCTCGCGCCGCGCCTCGATCCCGGCAGCGATGGAGACAGGCCCGGCGGCGAGCATCACCGGCTCGCCGCGCAGGCTGATGCCGCCGACATCCAATTTGGTCGTGGCGCGCTGGCGCGGCGTCCCGGTGACATAGGCGAGCGCTTCCGGCGACGGTGCGCCTTCGCCGAACAGGTTGATCGGCACGCACATGCTCGACGGGTCGGTCAGCTTGACGCGGCAGACCGGCTGGCCCGTCACCGGATCCCGCACCGCATCCACGGCCTGGTTGAAGTTGGCGGCGATCACGAAGCCCGGCGTGTCGATATCGTTGCGATACTCGCCATGGCTGTAATAGCCGCTCAGGCGCCAGCTTGCCCCCAGCGTCGCGTCGAGCGCGATCGTCCCCTGCGTCGTCACCCGCTCGAAATCGATGCGGGGGAAGGGGAAGTCGGAATTGAACCGGCCCATCGTGAAGCCGGCCTCTCCCGCAGCCAGCAACCGTGCGCTGATCTCGGGCGAGAGGAAGGCATTGTCCCGCGCAATGGAGATGTTGCCGCGATTATGGTCGCCGAACCAGATATAGTCGTTCCACATGCGCGAGTGGCGCAATTCCGCCGTGACCTTGACGGAGGCGTTCGGCTTGAAGGTGACGCGGCCCAGCGCACTGTAGCGCCGTTGCGGCGTGACAAGCGCGCTGAGATCGTCATTCGACGGTCCCTCGCCGCCGATCATGTCGGTGCCCACCACCGTGCCGTAGCGGAAGTCGCGAAGCGATCCGTCAGCGTTGAAGACCTGGCCGGCCAGGATGCCGCTCAGGATCAGCCCCCCGCGCGCGGCATTGGCAAAGCCGACATCGGGCGTGAGCAGGAAGTTGCCGTTCCCCGCGGCCACGCTGGACCAGCGCCCGACGCTTGGACGCGATACCTTCGGAATGACCCCCTCATTGTCGAGATATTCGACGCCCAGGATCACCTTGCCGCGCCCGCCCGCGAATGCCGTGCCGAACGCGCCGTCGAACCTGCGCTCGGCCGCATCGCCTCGTGCCGAGATTCCCGCCTGTGCCCCGAGCCGGATTCCGCGCAGATCGCCGTCGAGGACAACGTTCACCACGCCGGCAACTGCGCCCGACCCCCAGGCTGCCGACGCGCCGCCGGTCACGATATCGACCGATTTGATCAGCACCATGGGGATGGTGTTGAGATCGTTGTCGCTCGAGAAGCGGCGCCCGTCGAGCAGCACGAGCGTGCGGTTGATCCCCAGGCCGCGAAGGTCGACCGGTGCCATGCCCGCGCTGGTGTTGGTGCCGCTGGTTTGTGGCGAGATCGTCCCCCGGAATTGCGGCAGGTCGTTGAGCGCCGCGGCGACGTTGGCCCGCCCGCCCATTTCGAGGTCCGGGCGCGTCACATGGGATGTCGGGGTCGGCGCTTCGAAGCCAAGCAGGTCGATGCGCGAGCCGGTAACGACGACATCCTGTACCTCCTCCGGCCGTTCCCGGGGAGGGGAGGGCGGCGCAGGAGGCGGCTTGGCGGCGGCCGGCGCGCGGCGCACGCTTCGTTCGGCCGCGCGCGCGGTGACGACGTAGGAGCCGCCGGCGGTGACGGTGAAATCGAGCCCCGACCCGCTGAGCAGGCGGCGCAAGGCCTCGGCCGCGGTGTAGGTGCCGTTGAGCGCCGGCGCGACGCGTCCCCTGGCGGCGCTCGGCAGGAAGGCGATGTTCGTGCGCGTGATCGTCGCCACGGCTTCGAGTGACAGCGAAAGGTCCTGACGCGGCAGCGCGAACCGGAACCGGGCGGCGGATTGCGCTTCGGCGGCAGGCGCGGCGACGCACATGAGCGCGCACATCGCTGCCAGCTTGCCACCCTGAATCACGTCCCGCCTCTACGCCACTCCACCGGATCGTTCCGGCCGACGGAACGACGATAGGGGAAGACGCGCTGTCGGTGGCACGAAGATGTGATCAAGGCGTCAAAAGCACCGCTTCGCCCTCGCGCCGCAACCGCAGGCCGTGAAGCTCGGCCACCGCGGCCGCGAACTCTGCCGGATTGTCGGTCGCGAAGACCCCCGAAATGGGAAGCGCGGCCAGGCGCGCATCGTTCACGATCACGCGCTGCCTGCCGTACCGGTTCACCTCCGCGACGGCGTCGGACAAGGGGGTGTCGCGGAAGCGCAGCTCGCCGCGCCGCCAGGCGGTGATCGCGTCGAGCTCCGGCCTGTCGAGCACCGGCACCGCGTCCGGCGCCGCGGATACGCGCTCGCCCGGGGCGAGTATGGCAAGCACGCGAGACCGTTCGCCCGCGCGTGTAACCTCGACCTTGCCGTTGAGCAGCGTGACGCGGACCCGATCCCCGTCCCGCCGCACGACGAAACTGGTGCCGAGCGCCTTGATCCGCTCCTCGCCGGCCTTGACGACGAAGGGGCGCGCGGCATCGTGCGCCACGTCGAACATCGCCTCGCCGCGTTCGAGCGAAACCTCACGTTCGTCGCTGTCGAACTTCACCGTGACGTGGCTGTCGGTGTTGAGGGATATCCGGCTGCCATCGTCCAATGCCGCGGTGCGCTGCTCCCCGATACGGGTATCGAAGGTCAGCGGCTGATTGAGCAGGACGGTCATCGCCCCGGCGCCGGCGAGGACGGCCAGTGAAGCGGCGATTGCCAGCGGTACGAACCGGCGCGAGGCTGGACGGTGCGGCGCCTCGTTGAGCTCGGCCGCGCCGGGCAGGAGTTCCCATAGTTCGGTGGCGCGTTCAAACGCTTCCTGATGCGCGGAATCGGCCTTGAGCCAATCCTGCAACGCTCCCCGGGCTTCTTCGCTCCGCGGGCCATGCAGCCGGGCGAGCCACGCCGACGCTTCCGCGTTCAGGCGCGTTCGCTCCTCCTTGGACCGTATCACCATTGCTCCATCCAGTTCATCATCTCCAGGGTCGCTCGGGCGACCTGTTTTTCTACGGCGGGGATCGACATCCCTTCTTCTTTGGCAATCGTCGCGTAATTGGCGCCGTCCAGACGCCGGCGAAGCAGGATGCGTCGCGTGCGCTCGGGCAGCCGGTCGAGGCCGGCGGCCGCATGGTTCAGGCGCGCCTGGGACTGAAGCACTTGTTCGGGGTCGGGCGCGGCATCGGCGATGCGGAAGACATTTCCGGCGGAGAAGGGCGCCCGGCGCTCGCGGCGCTCCTCGTCGATCATCAGGTTGACGGCAGTCCTGACCAGCAGTGCCTCCTGCGAACGCACCGCATGGCGCTGTTCGTAGCGTTCCACCTTCAGAAAGGCTTCGTGCACCAGGTCTTCGGCATCCTGTTCGGCCACACCGCGCCGCCGCAAGACGGATCGGACGTGCCGCAACATGTCATTCAGCTGCCTCATCGCGCTCCCTGATGCCCCCCTACATGATTCCGCCACCGGAATTCGAGGCGATTCTGTGCCGCGGCCGGTTCAGCGCCATCGGGTCTTCAAGGGCCGACATTGCGCGCGATCGCCTCCCATTCGGATCGGGTCAGCGGGAGGGCCGCCATCTCCGAATAATAGGCGCGCAGATCGCGCGCGAACGGCCAGTCCGAAGCAGGCAGGAAATGGTCGAGCCCGATCCTGCGCATGAGCTTCACGAGCGCTGTTCTGTCCTGCTCGGACGCTGCGCCGGGTTTGATCGCGGCAAGATCGAAATGGAGGTTGGCGCAACGCATCGGGCGCTGCTCGCACGCATCGGCGAAGACGCCGAGCGCATCGAGCGTGGCGGAATCGATGCCGCCCCAGCCGGCGGCATGCGCGATCTGCACCGTCGTGCCGCGCGCGGCCGGCAGCACGTCGTTCAGGAAGATGCGTGCCTCTTCCGCGCCATAGCCGTCCGCCCGGTGACGCATGTGGATCATGATGCGCAGACGCGCAGACGCCGCGGCGCGCGCGGTCGCCGCCAGCATCTTCACCTGATCCGGCTGGTGATAGTCGAACCGCGAATTCGCGAGGTGGATCTTGACGCCGGCAACGTTGCGATCGCCGCGCCAGCGGTTGATCTCCGGCACCGCCGTCGCCGTGAGCGGATTGACGCCGATATAGGCCTGGAACCGTTCGGGATGATCGCGTGCCAGGGCAACGGTGAAGTCGTTCGCCTGACGCACGATCTCCGCATGATCCGGAGCCGGGGGCACCATCATCGGGCTTTCCGCCAGATAGGCGGTCGACATCAGCCGCGCGCGGCGGATGCCGGCCTTGTCCATCGCCTGCAGCAGGTCGTCCACGCTCAGCGGGTTCAGGAACTCGGGATCGCATTTGCTGGTCCTGCCCGGGCTCGCGCAATAGCCGGGCAGGAAGGCGAGGATCGCGGGCGAATGGACATGGACATGGTGATCCACGGCCACCGCCGGCGGCTCCGGTTCCGCCGCGCGCGAGGGCGCGACGAACAGGAGCAAAGCTGCGGCGACCGTGAGCACCAGCACCAGGATCACCGCGGCACGTTGCCGAGCAGCGTCTGCTGCCAGAACACTACGCTCGACCAGAAATAATAGTCCTCATTCTCCTTCTTGCGGAAGACATGGCCGTCATTCTCCGCAAGCAGGTGCCACACCGTGCCGCCCTTGCCGCGGACTGCCTTGATGATCTGATCGGCCTCGCTTGCCGGCACGCGCGGGTCATTGCCGCCGGTCGCGATCAGCAGCGGCAGGTCGATCTTATCGACGCTGGTCAGCGGCGAGATCTCGATCAGCTTGGCGCGCTGCTTGGGATCGCGCTCGTCGCCATATTCGACGCGGCGCAGGTCGCGGCGATAGGATTGGGTGTTCTCGAGGAAGGTGACGAAGTTGGAGATCGCGACGTAGCAGTTCGCGCCCTTGAGCCGTGCCGAATAATGGGTCGCGGTGGCGTAGCACATATAGCCGCCATAGGAGACGCCGGTCACCGCGAAGCGAGCGGAATCGAGCGTCGTATCGCCGGCCAGCGCATCGAGAAACGCGCCGATGTCCTTGACCGAATCCTCGCGCTTGAACGGCCCGTTGTCGAGATTGACGAAGCGCTTGCCGAAGCCGCTCGACCCGCGGACATTGGGGAAGAACAGCGCAATGCCGAGCTCGTTGAGATAGTAATTGTCGGCGCCGAGGAAATCGGGCCGCGTCTGCCCCTCCGGACCGCCATGGATGTTGATGACCAGCGGGCGCTTGCCCGGGAAGCGCGCCGGATCGGGGCGATAGAGGAAGCCGGTGACCGTCTCGCCGTCGAAGCTCTTCACCTCGACAAGCTGCGGCTCGACATTCTTCGCCGGATCGAGTCCGCCGGTTTCGCTCGCGGTCCAGCGGGTCACCGCCAGCGTCTTCGGATCGACCGCAAAGGCATCGCCGGCAACGCGCGCCGACGACATGCTGAGCCCGATCGTTCCCCAGGGCGCGATCTCGATCGCCGATCCGATCGAATAGGGGATCACGCCCGCCGGAAGCCCCGTGACGTCACGCGTCGCACCGGTGGCGGCGTCGAGCACATGCAGGCGGCTGACCCCGGCCTCATTGGTCGCATAGGCGAGGAAGCTGCCGTCCGGGGCGAGCGCATAGTCGGTCACGTCCCATTTGGGATTGCGCGAGACTGCGGTGAACTTGCCGGTGCGCCGATCGAGCCTGCCCAGCCGGACGAAATCGGAATCGACGTCCGACAGCACCCAGATGCCGCCATCGGGCGCATAGCGCGGGGCGATGTGCGAGACCTCGCGCTTGAGGTCGTTGAGCGCGCGCATCTTGCCGGTCTTGAGATCGAGTTCATAGACGTCGGCGCGGTTGATCGACATGCGGTTGATCACCAGCGCGGTCGCACCGTCGGCGGAGAAGTCGGCGATGTTCCAGCCGCCGCCCTTGACCGTCGCGACGAGGCGGTCGGACTTGGGGTCGCGCGGATCGATCACATAGAGGTCGGCATCGGCGCCGTTGCGCCGCGTCGAGGAATAGCCGAGCAGCTTGCCGTCGGGGCTCCAGCCGCCGAACCAGTTGCGGCTCTTGCCGTCGGTGAGCAGCTGCAGCCGCCCGTCGGCCAGCGTGTAGAGCTGGTAGAATTCGCCGCCGCCGACATCCTTCTGCACCACGGTGACGTCGCCGGCACCGGGCGAGACCGAGGCCATCAGGATCGGCTCGTCCTCGAAACTCAATTGCGTGCGATCGGCGTTCGGCGCGCGCACCTTGTGCACCTGATCGGTGTTGGCGAACCGCGTCTTGACCAGCATCGAGCGGTCAGCGGGGTTCCAGCCGAGGAAGTTCGCCTTGCGCGCCTGGAGATAGGGCTGGGTATCGGCGGCAAGCTGTTCTGGAATGGCCGGGATGCCGTCGGCGACGATCGCGGCGGGTTTCGCGACCTGGGCAAGCGCGGTGGCAGGAAGCAGCGCGAGCGCCGCGGCGAAGGCAGGACGAAGGAACATCAGGCTCTCTCCAATGGGAAAACCCGCCCGGCGGGTACCGGGCGGGCTTGCCGTTACAGCGATCAGAAGCGGACGCGGGCACCAAGGGTGAAATAGCGGCCCAGAACGTCGTAATAGGGCGAGTAGAGCGACCCCGGGGGCGGCGCCTTGTTGAACAGGTTGGAGACGTTGGCGTACAGCTCCATCTGTCGTCCGTCGGACACCGGAACCTTCATCTGCGCCTGCAGGTCGAAATAGGTATAGGCGCCGATGTGGTTGTTGGTGAGCGGCACCTGGTTGTTGTACTCGCCCGGCGAAATATAGCGGGCGCGCACCAGGCCGGAGAAGGTCTGGTCCTCATAGCCGATCGAGCCGTTGACGCGCCATGCCGGTACGCCGAGGCCGAACGAATAGCCCTGCGAGCGGACATATTCGAGCTTCACCACGCCATCGTCGGTGGTGAGGCTGTCGACCCAGGTGCCGAGCACCCGGAACTTCAACCGGCCATCCGCGGAATCGAACAGGCGGTTGAGCGGCAGGATGTACGAGACCTCGGCGTCGATGCCCTTGGTCTTGTAGTTGGCCAGGTTCACGAAGGTCGAGACGGTGCGCGAGATGTTCCCGTTGCCGTCGCGCTCGACGCGCGCGCACAATGCGGTGTTGCCGTTGTAGCAGCGCGTCACCAGGTCCTGGGCGGCGATGGTGGTGATGACGTCATCGACATCGATGTCGAAATAGTCGACCGACATGTTGAGGCCTGCCACCGCGGGCGGCGAATAGGTGAAGCCGAAGGTCCAGGTATCGGCCTTTTCCGGCTCGAGGTTGGGATTGCCGCCGCCGTTGCTCAGCACATAGACATTCTGCTTGGTGACCGGGTCGTAGATCGTGTTGTAGCCGGTCGTCGTCTGCGTATAGAGTTCGCTCAGATTGGCCGAGCGGATATCGCGCGAGCGCGTCGCCCGGCCGCGGAAGCCGGGGAAGAACTCGTTGGTGACGCCGAGCTTCCACGACCAGATCGACCCCGTCGTGCTGTAGTCGCTGACGCGCACTGCGCCGTTGAACTCCAGCTTGCGCAGCAGCGGGGTGTTGTGGATCAGCGGGACCAGCACCTCGCCGAACGCTTCCTTGACGTCGAAGCTGCCCGACATCGCCGAGAAGCTGAAGGTGCGGAACGCCTTGGCGGCGTCCAGTGCGCCGATGGTCTGGTTGATGCTTTCCTTGCGCGCCTCGATGCCGACAGCGAACGAGAAATCACCAGCAGGAAGCGCAAACGGTTCGCCACGCAGGCTGACGCCGCCCACATCCAGCTTGGTCGTTCCGCGCTGGCTCGGCGTGCCGGTGACATAGTCGATAGCCGCCTGCGACGGCGCGCCCTGGCCGAACAGGTTGATCGGCACGCAATTCGTCGACGGGTTGGTCAGCGCGATCCGGCAGATCGGCGTTCCGCCCGGACCCTTCACCGAATCCAC
Source organism: Sphingomonas sp. GW821-FHT03E12 (assembly GCF_059420685.1). NCBI lineage: Bacteria > Pseudomonadati > Pseudomonadota > Alphaproteobacteria > Sphingomonadales > Sphingomonadaceae > Sphingomonas > Sphingomonas sp. GW821-FHT03E12. The sequence continues at coordinate 13,530 of NZ_JBWKUF010000006.1, read as the reverse complement.
CGCATTGGCGAATTCGCGGGTCAGCAGGAAGCCCGGGGTATCGATATTGTTCTGATACTCGCCATGGCTGTAATAGGCGCTCCAGCGCAGGTTGGATCCGATCTTGCCGTCGAACGCCAGCGTGCCCTGCGTCACCTTCCGCTCGAAATCGATCTCCGGATAGGACAGGTCGCTGTTGAAGCGGCCCATGTAGAAGCTGGTCTGACCGGCGTTCGCCAGTGCAGTACGGACCTGATCCGACAGGTACGCATTGTCGGACTGGATCAGGATCCCGGACGTCGCCGTGCCCTGCACGTGATCGCCGAACCAGATATAGTTGTTGTACATGCGCGAATGGCGCAGCTCGGCGGTGACCTTGATCGACGGAGTGATCTCATAGGTCAGGCGGCCGAGCACGCTATAGCGGCGCTGCGGGGTCATCAGCGGGCTCAGATCGTCGTTCGACGGGCCTTCGCCGCCGGTCATGAAGCCGCCGACCACCCGGCCAAAGTCGAAATCACGCAGCGAACCGTCGGGGTTGAACGCCTTGCCCTTGAGCACGCCCGAGGTGATCAGGCCGCCATAGGCGGAGGTCGAGAAGCCGACGTCCGGCGTCATCGCCCCGCCGAACGAGGCCCAGCGGCCGATCTTCTCGCGGGCGACCTTGGGCACGATGCCGTCGCTGTTGAAATATTCGCCGCCGATCACGAAGTGGCCACGGCCTTCGGCGAACCCGAACCCGGCCTTGCCTTCAAAGCGGTGCTGCGCGGCATCGCCAAAGGTCGAGAGGCCCGCTTCGGCGCCCAGCTGGAGACCGCTGAACTTCTCGTCGATGCCGATGTTGACGACGCCCGCCACGGCGCCCGAACCCCATGCGGCGGAGGCGCCGCCGGTCACCACCTGCGCGCTGCGGATCATCACATTGGGAATGGTGTTGAGGTCGTTGTCGCTGGAGACGCGGCGGCCGTCGACCAGCACCAGCGTGCGGTTGATACCCAGGCCACGCAGGTCGACGGGGGCATTGCCTGCGCCGGTGTTGGTGCCGGTCGTCTGTGCGGAAGTGGTCGCGCGGAATTGCGGCAGGTCATTCAGCGCGGCCGCGACGTTGGGGCGTGCGCCGACCGAGAGGTCCTCGGCAGTGACCATGATCGTCGGGGTCGGCGTGTCGAAGTTGCGATCGATGCGCGAACCCGTGACGACGACCTCTGCGCTCTCATCGGCGGCCTGGGCCTCGACCGGAGCGGCCTGATCGGCCGTAGCGGCTTGCGCCCATGCGGTTGCCGGGATGAAGAATGCGGCGCACGCGCCAACTACACTGCCGAATCGCGTCATATGACCCTCTGTTTCAGCCGGCGGTCCATCGCCGCGGGCTTTCACGGGGAAGACGAACGGATTTCACAAAACCGACATATTCCTGCAAATTTACATCGGATGGCGGGCGCGCCGCGTAAGTTTCCAACGTCCGGAGGGTTTGAATTACGCCCGGGCGCGGCCGGAATCATCCCGGCTGCGCGGGCAAAACCGACCATGTTCGCACGCCGGGAACGGCAGTTCAGCGCCATGCCGAGCGTTAAGCACAAGCGAGCGATCTGCCGAAAGCGGCAGCACTGCATCTGTGGATGGCCCCGTGCGGCTAATCACCGCGCCGCGCCGGCAAAGCCCCGACTGCCGGCTGCGCTAGGCCGCGGCGATTGAACGCGTTGCGGAGCAGGAATCTTGAAGCTGGACGTACGGATCGAATCCTGGCCGATGCGGTCGCCGTTCCGCATCTCGGGTAGAGAATTCACCAGTGCGGAGATCGTCGTCGTCGAAGCGCGCGATGGCGCATATTGCGGCCGGGGAGAAGCCTGCGGCGTCTACTATACAGGGGATCTCCCCGATCGGATGGTCGCCCAGATCGAAGCGCTGATGCCGGTGGCGGGTACGCTCAATCGGGACAGCTTACAGCAGCTGCTTCCGGCAGGCGGCGCACGCAATGCGGTCGATTGCGCGCTCTGGGAGCTGGACGCGGCCCGGGCAGGCAAGCCGGTCTGGCAACTGACCGGTCTCGACGCCGTCCGTCCGCTGCCGACGGTGTTTACGATCGGAATCGACAGCGTCGGCGAGATGGCCCGGCAGGCGCTGGACATGACGCATGCACGCGCGATCAAGATCAAACTCGCCGGTGACGAGCTGGACGCCGCGCGCGTCCGCGTCATCCGCGCGGCACGGCCGGATGTGTGGCTGGGCATCGACGCCAATCGCGGCTTCGATCGTGCCGGTTTCCTGGCGCTGCTGCCGGTCCTCCACGAAGCGGGGGTCTCGTTGATCGAGCAGCCCTTCGCGATCGGGCGCGAGGGCGACATGACGGGTATCGACCGCAGCATTCCCGTGGCCGCCGACGAGAGCGTTCAGCAGATCAGCGATCTGCCTGGGCTGGTTGGCCTGTTCGACATCATCAATATCAAGCTCGACAAATGCGGCGGGCTGACTCACGCGCTGGCGATGGAGCAGGCAGCACGGCAGCTCGGGTTCCGCGTGATGGTCGGCAACATGACGGGCACATCCTGGTCGCAGGCATCGGGTTTCGTCCTTGGCCAGCGTTGCGATTTTGTCGATCTGGATGGCCCGACCTTCCTCGCCAACGATCGCGATCCGTCCGTGCGTTACGCGGATGGCATGATCCATTGCCCCGACACGGTCTGGGGGCTGGGAACCGGCCTCTGACGCGCCGCAGCGCCAAGCCTGCGCGCCAATCGGTCAAGCACCGCCGGAGCGCGGCTGCCATGAGGCCCGCTCAAACAACGGAAAGCCCGGATATGGCAGCAGGATCAAGCGGACGGATAACATGTGAGGATGCCTTCGCGATCGGGCGGCTCGACGCGACCGGGCAGGCGGCGCTGGTTGCACGCGGCGAGCTCGCGCCGGTCGATCTGGTCGAAGCCGCGATCATCCGCATCGATGCGCTCGACCCCTCGCTCAACGCGCTGACCTTTCGGGACGACGACGCTGCGCGTGGAAGCGCGGAGCGGGTCGAGGGGGCGATGGCGGGGGTTCCGTGGCTGGTCAAGGACGGGCTCGACTATCCCGGCATGCCGACGCGCAGCGGATCACGATCCCGCCGCGATGCCGCCGCCGGACTGATCGCCTTTCCCTATACGGAGCGGCTGGACGCCGCCGGGCTGATCGCGATCGGCAAGACCAACGCACCTGAATTCGGCCTGCTGCCGACCACCGAACCTTTGCTCTACGGCGCCGCGCGCAACCCCTGGGCGCTTGATCGCTCGCCGGGCGGATCGAGTGGCGGCGCGGCGGTCGCCGTTGCCTCGGGCATGGTCCCGCTCGCGCATGCCGCGGACGGCGGCGGATCGATCCGGATCCCCGCCTCGAACTGCGGACTGGTCGGGCTGAAGCCGGGGCGTGGCGGGAATGTCCGCGCGCGCGATCCGCATGTCATCGAAGACCTGCTCGTCGGGGATACGTTGCTCTCGCGGTCCGTACGCGACGTTGCCTGGGCGACTGCTGCAACCGCGTTGCACCTCCCCGCGATCGCTGCGCCGGACCGCCGCCGGTTGCGTATCGCGGTGATTCCGGAAAGCCTTGATCGGGGAGGCCCGGCGTCCGAAGTGCAGGAAGCACTCGATTTCGCGGCGACGCTTTGCGCGGGCCTCGGCCACGATGTCGATCTGGTCGCGTCGCCGGTCGATGGCCCTGCCGTCGCCGCCGCGTTCCGGACGATCTGGGGGTATCTCGCCCGGGATTCGATCCGCGACGCGGTCTCCCGGCTCGGGGCGTCCTCGGCGGCCGTGCTCGAACCCTGGACACTCGACTTGGCCGCATGGGGTAGTGGGATCGAGGCGATCGATGCAGACCGGCTCTTCGGGCACGTCGCGGCGGCTGGCGCTGCGCTTGACGCGTTCTTCACGGACTATGATGCGATCCTGTCGCCGGTGTTGCGCCTGCCTGCGCTGCCGATCGGTGCGCTTGCGCCCGACCGTCCGTTCGACGAGATCATGGCGCTGATGTTCGACTATGTCTCTTACACACCGCTCCACAATCTGACCGGGCTGCCCGCGATCTCGCTTCCGCTCTATCCGGGCGATGCCGGTGGCGTTCCGATCGGGAGCATGTTCGCGGCGGCGCGTGGGCAGGAGCCGATGCTGCTTGCGCTCGCCTATGAGCTGGAAGCGGCAGCGCCCTGGGGCGGGCGCTGGCCGGCGCATTCGATCGGCGCGGCATCGGCGCTGACGACCGCATGAGCGGAGGCGTCGATCCGCTTCGCGCGCAGCAGGAACGGAACGGGACTGCGTTCGACCCGGCGATGATGCTGGAGGCCCGTCAGCGGACCCGCGCGGCGATCGCGCGGATCGCGGCGGGAATCTCGCCGGGTATGGCCGAAGAAGCCGGGCAGGCCTTTGCGCGCCAGGTATTGAAGGAAGCGGGCATGCTTCGCGGCTGGCATGGCATCCATGTCCGCTTCGGTGCCAACACGCTCAAGAATTTCGGCGAGCCGTCCGCTCCCGGCGTCGTGCTGGGTGCGGACGATATCTTCTTCATCGACATCGGCCCGGTCTGGCAGGGGCATGAAGGCGATGGCGGCGACAGCTTCGTCACCGGCGGCGATCCCGAAATGGCGCGCGCCGCGCGTGACGTCCGGTCGCTGTTCGGCATGGCCCGGGATGCGTGGCAGGCTGACGGTTTGAGCGGGCAGGGCCTCTACGCCTTCCTCGACCGTCGGGCCGAAGAACTGGGGTGGCGGCTCAACCTCGACATGTCCGGCCATCGGTTGTCGGACTTTCCCCATGCCGTGAAGCATGACGGTGCGCTGGCCGACATCGCCTATCCGCCGTCTGCAGGCCTATGGGTGCTCGAGGTGCAGATCCGCCATTCCGAAAGGCCGTTCGGCGCATTCTATGAGGATCTGCTGCTCGACGAGGGCATAGGTCCATTGTCTCCGACCTGATCGGTTAAGAGGGTGACCCTTTCGGTTAAGTCGTGATCGTGCTTTCCGTCACTATCGCGTAATATCGCGCCCGCTGCCGTGTGGAGCCGGCGGATCGCGACGCGGATCGGAACCGCGTGGTGGGAGACATGAGCATGGCCAACTCCGAATTTCGCGCACGGATGCCGGCGGAACGCAGCATCCAGGACATCAAGCAGATGAACCACTGCCTGCACGATTCAGCGCCCGTGCTGGCCCCGGTGCATGACGGTTGGCCGAAGCCGGTCGGGGAGGCTGGTTTCCGCTACGACTATGACATCAACATCGCGCGTGGCGGCTGGGAGTTCCACGAGCTGGGTGCGGGGCTCAGCGTGATCATCACCGACATGGTCGCGTCGATGCCCACGCCGCGGCGGCACCACATGACCGACCATCTCGTCATGTCGATCGTGATCGACGGGGTCATCCCGTTCGCCGATCCGCGCGGGTCCGGGTCCGCCGATCCCATGAGTCGCGGCTTCTGCACCGTCTATGGCCTGTATGAAGGCAGCGCGGTCGAGACGCTGTACGAGACCGGAAAGCACCTGCGCTGGCTGACCATCGCGATCGAGTGCGAACGGTTCCGCGAAGCGACCGGCATCGACCCGGCGGAGCTTCCGCGCGATCTCGGTGATTTCCTGGCGGGCATCGCAGAGCTCCCGGCGCGCCGGGTGCCGGTGACGCATCCGACCGTATCGCTCGCCGCGCTCAACCTGCTGGAATGCCCCTATGGGGGAAGCTTCCGCGGCGCCTATATGCGTTCCAAGGTGATGGAACTCATCTGCCACGTGCTGGCGGCGATGACCGATCCCGCGCAGGTCCATGCCGGTGAGCGGCTGTCATCGGTCGATGTCGGCAAGCTGGAACAGGCGATGCACCGGGTGCGGGCCGACATGCAGGCGCCGATCCGGGTCGATGACCTCGCGGCCGAAGTCGGGCTGTCGCGCCGTCGCCTGCAGCACGGCTTTCGCCAGCTCTATGGCGATACGGTCTGCAATGTGCGCGACCGGCTGCGGATGGAGCTGGCGCTCGATCTGGTCGTCGATTCGACCATGTCGATGATCGAGATCGCGATGGAGACCGGCTACGAGCATCCGGCCAGCTTCACCCGTGCCTTCAAGGCGACCTTTGCGGCGTCGCCGGTCGCAACCCGCAACGCCGCGCAAGCCGGTCGGCTTGCGCGGCGGCGGCGCGACGGGGCGGGGCACCGCGCCGCCCGATAGGCCTAGCTCAGCAGGTGGTCGACGATCTTGGCCGGGCCGTGCAGCAACGGATCGCAGCAGGGCAGGCCGGTTTCGGCCTCGATCTCCGCGACCACCGCGTCGACGCGATCGGCGGGCAAGGTGCTGCTGTTGATGCTGATGCCGACGACGCGGACCGCCCGGTTGGTCAGCCGCGCCGCGGCAAGCGCCATGTCGGTCAGTTCGGCGAGGCTCGGCACCGGATAGTCGAGCCCGAGCAGCTTCTCGCGCATCGGCTCATGGCAGACGACCAGCGCGTCGGGCTGGCTGCCATGGATCAGGCCGAGCGTGACTGCGGCATAGGCGGGATGCGCGAGTGAGCCCTGACCTTCGATCACGTCCCAATGATCGGGGTCGGCATCGGGCGACAGCCATTCGGCGGCGCCCGAGATGAAATCGGCGATGACGGCGTCGATCACGACGCCGCGGCCCGCGATCAGCAGGCCGGTCTGTCCGGTCGCCCGGAAATCGGCGTCGATCCCGCGCGAGCGCATTTCCCGCTCGATCGCCAGCGCCGTGTATTTCTTGCCGACGGCACAGTCGGTGCCGACCGTCAGCAACCGCTGGCCCGATCGCTTGACGCCGGTGCCGGGAAGGAAGCGGCGCGTGGGCGCACGCACGTCATAGATGGTCCTGCCATGGCGTGCGGCGGCGTCGGCGATCACCGGAATGTCCGCCAGTCGCTGATGCATGCCCGATGCGACATCCAGCCCCGCCTCGAACGCAGCGTTGATACTGGCGATCCATTTGTCGGGAATCACGCCGCCGACATTGACGACGCCGACGATCATCGTCCGCGCGCCCTGTTGCCGCGCCTCTGCGGGCGTCATCTCGGGCAATCCCAGGTCGGCGGTGCATCCGGGCAGGCGGAACTGGCCCAGGCACAATTCCCCGCGCCATTGCCGGATGCCGGCACCCATCTTGTCCATTCCGACCAGATTGGCGTCGCCAAGAAACAGGAGATAGGGGCTTTCCATTCTGAACCATCCTCGACTGCATGTGATGCAGCCTTGGGTGGCGCAGCTTGGCAGCGGCCGCTTTGCACCGCGGACCGCTCGCTAAGCGTTTCAGGCATTCCGATCTGTCCCTGCCTGGCAAAGACAATCCGGCGCCCGTTTCTGTAAGGTCGGCGCCGCGAGCACCGCTATGCTCGGCGGCTCGAAGGGTCGAGCGAGAGGGGCGGAATGGACACGATTGCAGACGGCACGGCACGACGGCAGCGCATGGTGCTGCTCCTGCTGTTGAGCGCGACCTATGCCGTCAATTATATCGACCGCCAGATCCTCGCGATCCTGCTCGAGCCGATCAAGCGCGACTTCAATCTCAGCGATTCGATGCTCGGTCTGCTGGCAGGGCCGGCGTTCGCGCTGTTCTACGCGACGATGGGCGTGCCGATCGCGATCCTCGCCGATCGCCGGTCGCGGACGCGCATCATCGGCTTCGCGCTGGTCTGCTTCAGCGTCGCGACCGCTGCGTGCGGCCTCGTCACCCAATTCTGGCAGCTGGTGGCCGCGCGCGTGATGACCGGCGTGGGCGAGGCCGGGACCGGCCCGGCGTCGCAGTCGATCATCACCGACCTCTTTCCGCCCGAGTCCCGAGGGCGTGCCCAGGCCACCTATGCGGTTGGCGTCAACCTGGGGATCATGATTGCCTTCCTGGCCGGCGGGTGGCTGGCCCACCGGTTCGGCTGGCGCGTGGCCTTCATTGCGGTGGGGCTGCCCGGCCTGCTGCTCGCGCCTTTCTTCTTCACGCGCGGGCGCGAGCCGGCAAGGCGCGATCGTGAGGCAGCCGAGGCTGCCCCCTCGATGGCAGAGTGCCTCCGCTTCCTGCGCGGGCAGCGTTCCTATTGCTGGCTGGTTGTCGGCAGCGGGCTCAGCGCCTTTGCGGGCTATGGCGTGGCCACCTTCGTGCCCGCCTTTCTGATGCGTTCCCACGGCCTGGACACACAGCAGGTGGGGATGATCTTCGCGATCATCCTCGGCGTCGGCGGCGGCCTCTGCACCTATGGGTCGGGGGTGATGGTCGACTGGCTCGGGCGGCGCGACGTGCGCTGGTACATGCGCGTGCCGATCGTCGGCATCTTGCTCGCGCTGCCGTTCTGGCCGCTGTTCCTGCTGGCCCCGAACATCGCCGTCGCCGTCCTCGCCGCGATCGTGCCGCTGTCGGTCAGCGCGGTCTATATCGGGCCGGTGATCACCACGATCCAGATGCTGGCACCCGCCCGGATGCGCGCGCGGGCGGCGGCGATCCAGCTGTTCATCGGCAACCTGATCGGGCTGGGGCTGGGGCCGCAGGTCATCGGCATCGTCAGCGACGCGCTGGCGCCGGTCTATGGCAATGATTCGCTCCGCTACGCCCTGCTCGCCGGGGTCGCGGCGAGCTTCTGCGCGATGTTCGCCTATTGGCGCGCGTCGCGGACGTTGGCGGCGGATGTCGCGCGGGTAGCCGGCGCCTAGAGAGGGCCGGCGGCCCGCCGCTGCAACAGCCGTCCCGCTGCGACGGTGACGGTACCCGCCTCGGGCGTGTAGGCGCTCTGGCCGTTGACCCAGACTTCGATGATCCCACCCGCGGCCTGAACGGGATCGGCGAAGGTCGCCCGGTCGATGATCGTCGCGGGATCGAACAGCACAAGGTCGGCATAGGCGCCGGGTTGCAGGACCCCGCGGCCCTCGAGGCCAAAGACGCGGGCCGGCAGGCCGGTCATCTTGTGGATTGCCGTCTCGACCGGAAACAGTCCGACGTCGCGCGCATAATGGCCGACGACGCGCGGGAAGCTGCCCCATAGCCGCGGATGCGGCATCCGGTCATGAGGCAGTCCGTCGCTGCCGATCATCGTGCGCGGATGCGCAAGGATGCGGCGGACATCGGCCTCATCCATCGAGAAATAGACCGCGCCCGCCGGTTGCAGGCGCCGGGCTGCCTCGCGCTGATCGACGCCCCAGTCGGCGGCGATGTCGGCGAGCATGCGGCCCGCCGCATCCGGGGATGCGAGCGACCAGGTAATCTGCACCGGCAGGTCATCGCGCAGCAGTTCGACCAGCAGCGCGGTCGACGAGGCGGCATAGGGATAGGCGTCGAGATCGACGCGCTGATCCGCATTGGATCGCTCGATCAGCGCGAGCGTATGGCGCGACCTGCCGAAATTCTCACGCAGCGCGCATTTATGGTGGCTGAGCACGACCGCGCAGCCGACGGTCCGTCCGATCTCCAGCGCTTCCTCGATCGCCTCGACCACGCGCGTCCCCTCGTCGCGCAGATGCGTGACATAGAGACCGTCGCGCGCGGCGAGCGGCGCGGCGATGCCGATGACCTCGGCTGTCGTCGCGGCGGTGGACGGCGGATAGGCGAGTCCGGTCGAGAACCCCGCGGCTCCTTCGTCCAGCGATTGCGCCAGCAGCTGGCGCATCGCCGCGACCTCGTCAGGCCGCGCCTCGCGGTCCAATGTCTCGCCCATCACGGCGGCGCGCAGGCTCATATGGCCGACCAGCGCCAGCGCGTTGACCGCAGGCGGCTGCTCGGCGAGGCGATCGGCATAGGCCGCAAAGCTGCCATAGACCCACCAGCTTTCGTCCCCGAGCAGGTCGAGCGGCGCGACCGGCCGCGTGGCGGAGCGGAGCGGGGCCAGGCTCACGCCGCAATTGCCGGTGATCACGGTGGTGACGCCCTGCGACACCTTGCAGGTCATGTCAGCGGGATCGCCCAGGATCGCGCGATCGTCATGCGTGTGCGAGTCGATGAAGCCGGGACTGAGCGCCAGGCCGTCTCCGGCGATCGTGCGTGCCGCGGTCCAGCCCGCCAGATCGCCCATGGCCGCGATGCGGTCGCCGGTCACGGCGAGATCGGCCCTGGCGGGGGGCGTACCGGTGCCGTCGATCAGCTGGACGTTCCGGAACAGGATGTCGGTGTGTGTCATGCGGGGTTCCGGATCCTTGCTGGCCGGGCGTCTTGCCCGCCATTCCTACCCTGAAATCCTCCGGAACAGAGCGCACGGCGTCTTAACCGATCCGGAAACCGGCTTTGCCGGCGCGGACGGACGACCGGCCCAAAGCGCACCTTACAGTGAAGCGCCGGATCGCATAGGCAAAGAATGGCACCTCGTATGACGGTCAGATGACGGCCGTGTCCCGACACAGCCCGGCAAAGGCTGGCGGGCGTTCGTTGATCGGGGAGACCAGGAATGACTATCGGCAAGACCATGTTGCGCAGCACCTCAGCCCTTTTCCTCCTTGCCGTACCGGCCACGGCGGCGATGGCGCAGGAGGCGCCGGAGGACAGCCGCTCCGAGGATATCATCATTACGGGCGTGCAGTCCCAGCGCGCGGGGAAGACCGCGGTGCCGCTGATCGAGACGCCGCAGAACATTCAGGTCCTGTCCACCGCCCTGCTCAAGGATCAAGGCGTGAATCTGCTCGACGACGCGCTGCGCAACGTCGCGGGCGTTTCAGCGGGCGGCGTGGCACGTGCCTATGACCTGTTCCGCATCCGCGGGTTCGATGCCAGCAGCTTCACCTATGTCGATGCGCTGCCGCGCGGCCTTGCCATCAATGTCGAGCTGGCCGGGACCGAGCAGGTCGAGGTGATCAAGGGGCCGTCCTCGGGCCTCTATGGCAGCGGCTCGGCCGGGGGCATGGTCAATCTGGTCAGCAAGAAGCCCGTGCGCGACGCCTTCGTCGATATCGAGGGCAGCTTCGGCAGCTTCAACTCCACCAATGCGATGATCGATGGCGGCGGGACGCTCAACGACGCCGGCACGCTCTATGGTCGCCTCGTCGTGAACTATCGCGACGACAAGAGCTTCATCAATTTCCGCCCGGGTACCGAACGGCTCTACGTCGCGCCCTCGCTGACCTTCGAGCCGAGCGACCGGACCAAGATCACCTTGCTCGCCTCGCTGTCCAAGGACTGGAGCGAACTGATCCCCGGCCAGCCCGCCGCGGGTCTGGTCTATGCCGGGCCGCGCGGCTTCTACGATCGCCACGTCTATATCGGCGATCCCAAGGCGATGGGGAGTATCCTCCAGACCGTGGTCACCGCGGGCTATGAGCTCAGTCATGAATTCAGCGACGCCGTGTCGCTCTACCAGCGGGCACGGATTACCGACCTGGACCTGTCCTGGCTGAACCTGCAGCAGCCGCTGGTCTACGATCCGGCGACCGGCGTTCAGACCGAATTCTCGCAGGATTATTTCGAGGACCGGCGGGTCTATGGCGTCGACACCGGCCTCAACATCGCGGTGTCGACCGGCCCGGTGGAGCACCGATTGTCGGTGGGTGTCGAATATGATGGCCGCCGCACCAATGCGGAGAGCCGGCTGGGCTTCGCACCGGGGGTCAATCTCGACCTCTATAACCCCGACTACAGCGTCTTCGTGTATCAGCCCCGAACGGCGATTTCGACGCTCGCCTCCAAGTCGGACTCTTTTGGCTTCTATCTGCAGGAAAACGCCAAGATCGGGCGCCTCAACCTCCAGCTCGGCGGCCGATACGACACGATCGACTATGGCAATGGCGGTGAGAGCCAGAGCGCCTTCTCGCCCACTGTCGGCGCCACTTACGAGATCGGGGAGGGGCTGGCTTTCTACGCCAATTATGCGCGGTCCTTTGCGCCGCAGGCGGGGCTGTTCGACGCCAATGGCGACCAGATCGACCCCGAGCGCGGCGAACAATTTGAGGCAGGCCTCAAATTCGCTCCCACGGGCAAGCGGCTGAGCGCGACGCTGGGTATCTACCAGCTCACCCGCAGCAACGTCGCGACCGGCATCCCGACCATGCCGGGCCGTTATGCGGTGACGGGCAAGCAGCGCAGCAAGGGTATCGAGTTCGACGGCCAGTTTGCGGTGACGCCGGCCTGGCAGATCATCGCCAACTATGCCTATACCGACGCGAAGATCCTGCAGGACAATGTGCTGCCGGTCGGCGACCGGGTGCTCGGCGTGCCGCGTCATCAGGCCGGCCTCTGGACGCGCTACGAGATGAAAGAGGGCAGTCTGCAGGGCTTGGCCTTCAGCATCGGCGGCCGCTATCTCTCGAAGCAGGCGGGCGGGGTGCCCAACACCTATTTCCTGCCGGCCTATACGGTGGTGAACGCCAACATCGCCTACCGCACCGGGCCGCTGTCGTTCCGGCTCAACGTCAACAACCTGTTCGACAAGAAGTATTTCATCAGCTCGGTGGGTGAGTATTTCGTGGTCACCGGTAACCCGCGGACTGCGATGCTGACCATCGGCCTCTCCTATTGACAGGGATGGGCAGGCAGGAAGGATCCGGCGGTATGTCCATCTATCTGCGTCTGGCCCTGCCGCTGCTGCCGATCCTGCTGGGTGCGGGATCGGCAGCAGCACGCGATCCCGCCAGGGCAGAAGCATCCGCGCCGCCCTGCGCGGCGCGGGACGTCGCGGTCGGCGGGAAGCGGCTCCACTTTGTGATCTGCGCCGGCCGCCGTGGCGGCCCGGTGGTCCTGCTCGAATCGGGCGCGACGCTCGACTCGACCGAATGGACGCAGGTCACGGCCCAGCTCGCCGGCCGGACCGGCGCGACGATCATCGCCTATGACCGTGCCGGAATGGGGAAGAGCCAGGCACTCGATACGCCGTACGACATCGTCCAGGAGGTCGACCGGCTGCACGCTGCGCTTCGCAAGCTCCGGCGGAACCGGCCGTTGCTGATGGTCGGCCACAGCTATGGCGGCTATCTGATCCAGCTCTACGCCCATCGCCGTCGCGCGGACGTTGCGGGGCTGGTCTATGTCGATGCCAACACGGTGCACGGTATCGGCGGCGTCGAGGGCGCGAAAGCGCTGATCGATCCGGTCATTCAGGCCGACCGCGACGGCAAGGGCAAGTTCAACGACATGCGGCTCGCGCATGGCTATGTCGCAGCAACCGGGGTGATGACCCGCATTTCACCACCGGCCGGTCTTCCGGTGACCGTCATCACGCAGGGTGCCGCCGATCTGCCGATGCCGGATCCGGGCCCAAGGCGTTGGCGCGATGGCCATCTCGCGCTCGCCGCGGCCACCGGTGGGCGAATCATCTATGCGGACGGCGCGGGCCATATGATACCGACCGAGAAGCCCGAGGTCGTTGCAGACGCGATACTGGCAATGTTGCGTTTGATGCAGGCCCCCACGCGCCAGCAGGATCGAGACGGCCGATCGTTCGCCGATCACAGATAATGACATGACCGCGAGAAAAGTTCGCGTTTCCGCTTGACGTCGAGTGATTCGCTACATAGATGGCCCCTCACCGCAGCGGTGGTCCACACGGAACGGCGCAACGGTCAGCAAAAGCAAGGCGCACAGGTCGCCCCGGTAAAAAGGGGTTGGATGGTGCGTCGGTTTTTGTCGCTCTTT
>NZ_JBWKUF010000005.1:0-314697 GCF_059420685.1 Sphingomonas sp. GW821-FHT03E12 | reverse complement strand
ATCCGGAAATCACCCTCGTCGAACGACCAGTCTCCAGCCAGCTCAGGTCGCTTCACCCAGTCCAACCGGCGCGACTGATCCAGCCAGAAGCTGCCCGGATCGGCGATCGAGCGCCCGTAAAGCTGCTCATAGCCCGCCGCGTCGTAGCGCGCCTCCCGTGCCCATTCCGCAGGAACTGGATGAATCTCGCCGGTCATTGCCTCTCCCTTCGGGCCGGAGCTGTAGTTTCCGGCCCGGAAAAGGCAACGCCATCGCCTCTTTCGCAACCTTAAGCTGCGGTGATAGCGATCTCAGCGAGGAATCATGTGCGGATTAGCGCTTCGAATTGGCATATTCCTGCGTACCGTGCGTGATCACGCGATCTCCCGCCACGATCTCCGCGACCGGAATATCGGGCTGAGCGAGAATCTCGGCATAGAGCGGTGCGAAATCGGTCTCGACCGTCGCCCTGAGCAGCGTGTCGAAGTCCGGAATGATGAAATAATTCTGCTGGAAATCGTCGATCCGATACTCGGTCCGCATCACCCGCTTGAGGTCGAAGCCGATGCGGTTGGGGCTGTCGCTCTCGAGCGCGAAGCGGCTTTCGGCGGAGCTCGACACGATCCCCGAGCCGTAGATGCGCAGCTCGCCCGCTTCCTCGATCAGCCCGAACTCGACCGTGTACCAGTAAAGGCGCGAGAGCTGCTTGAGCGCACCAAGCTCCATCGCCCGGCCGCCGCCGCGGCCATAGGCCTCCATATAGTCGGCGAACACCGGGTCGGCGAGCATCGGGACGTGCCCGAACACATCGTGGAAGACATCCGGTTCCTGCAGATAATCGAGCTGATCGGGGCGGCGGATGAAATTCCCCGCGACGAAGCGGCGATTGGCCATATGGTCGAAAAACACATCGTCCGGGACCAGACCGGGCACGGCGACGACCTGCCAGCCGGTGCGCTTCATCAGCCGCTCCGACAATTCCTCGAACCGGGGAATGCCGCCGTCGGAAAGCTTGAGCAGCTCCAGGCCATGCAGATAGGCCTTCGATGCGCGTCCGGGCAGCAGCTTGATCTGGCGCGCGAACAGCGTGTCCCACACGGCGTGTTCTTCCGCCGTGAAGGCGTCCCAATTCTGCGGGATCGTCCAGTCGGCCGCCGCACCCTCGGGCGGGCGGTCGAGAACATGGGTTTCATTGCTCATTCCGCGTCATACCATGGCTGTCGTAACAACGGAAACAAGTTGCGCTGCAGCATGCCCTAGAAACGCTCGCATCGCCCCCTATCTCGGGGATAGGGTGATGAAATGGTTGTTCGTGGAGAATACACGATGACTGGTGCCGAGATTCTGCCGCCTCCGCGCACATCCTTCTATGCAGAGGGGCCACGCCTCGCCTGGGCGCTTGCCGAGCTGGCGACCAAATGGCGCAGCCTCAAGGATACGCCGCCGGGTGACGGACGGCCGCTCTTGCTGCTGCCCGGCCTCGCCAATGGCGATACGTCGATGGCGGCGATGCACCATTTCCTGCGTGGCCGCGGTTACCGCACCTCGCGCTGGCGGCTGGGTATCAATCTGGGCGTTCGTTCGGTTGGCGACAACGTCGAAAGGCTGATTGCGCGGATCGAGCAGGTCTATGCCGAAGCCGGCGAGCAACCGGTGACGCTAATCGGCGTCAGCCTCGGCGGCATCCTTGCCCGCGTTGCCGCACATCGCCGCCCCGATCTGGTGCGCGAGGTGGTGACGATCTCATCGCCCTATGCCGGTCCGCCGACCGCAACCAACGTATGGCGGCATTTCGAAGTGCTCACGGGTCAGAAGATCGACGATCCCGCGGCACGCGCCATGCTGGCCGAAGCGGCCTCGCCGCTTTCGATGCCCGCCACCTCGATCTGGAGCCGCAGCGACGGCTTCGTGAACGGTGCCATCTGCCATGAGGGCGATCGGGAAGGCGCGCGCGCGATCGAAGTGGTCAGCAACCATATCGGCGTGCATTTCCGCCCCCAAGTGCTTCGCGCGGTTGCCGAAGCACTTGCGAGCAGCAAGGCCGGCGCCAACCCGTCCTAGTCGGGTTCGGGATCGCCCGCGCGATAGCCCTGATAGGGCCCGCAATTATCGGGATCCTTGCGGCAGGCCTCTTCGTGCTTCTTGCGCTCGCGGCCTTCGCGCGCTTCCTGCTTGCGCAGTTTACGGCCGGCATTGCGGTCGGCCTCGTCCTGGCTGGTGGTCGCCCAGTCGGCGGTCTTGCCCACCACCTTGACCGGCGCCGTGACGATGCCGGCGGCGGTCCTCAGGCAGCCTCCGGCGAGCAACGGCAACGCGGCAACGACCAGAATCAAACCCGTGCGCATCATGCTCTCTCCCGGCCGGTCAGCGGACATGCCGATCCCGCGCCTCTACGCCCTGATAAGGGAAATCAGTGAAGAAGCCATCCACGCCGGCCGCGAGATGGCGCGAAATCTCCTCGCCCAGCCGCCCGTGCCCGGCAGGGTTGATCCCGGCGCGCAGACCCGAGGGCAGAAAGAAATTCTCGGCGCGGAAGGTCCAGGGATGGACCTTGAGCCCCGCCGTGTGCGCGTCCGCCACCAGCGGCGTGACGGTGCCGTCGCCCTTCACCACCATCACCTTGGCGGGGCCGATCCCGGCGGCATAGGCGGCGACCGCCTTCAACCCCTCCGGCGTCGTCATCGCGGCATAGCTGGGCTGCGCGCCGTCGGCCGGTCCGCCTTCGGCATCCATTAGCTGGATCAGCGGCACCTTGGTCAACTGCTTCAGGGCCTTGAGGTTGTTCACCTCGAACGACTGGATGAAGACCGGTGCATCGGCGCGGTCCCAGCCCGCGGCCCTGAGCTCGGCGACCAGTGCCGCTTCCAGCGGCAGACCGATCGACGCGAAATAGGTCGGGTGCTTGGTCTCGGGATAGATGCCGATGGTGCGGCCCGTCTTCGCCGAGGCCGATTTGGCGAGCGCGATCACCTCGTGCAGCGTCGGCACTTCGAACTGGCCGTCGAACTTCGTGTTGCCACGGCGGAGCAAAGGCAGCCGCTCCTTCGCGCGCAGCGTCTTGAGCTCGGCGAGCGTGAAGTCTTCGGTGAACCAGCCGCTGTGCGTGGTGCCGTCGATCACCTTGCTCGTCTTGCGATCCCTGAACTCGGGCCGCGACGCGACGTCGGTCGTGTCGGTGATGTCGTTCTCGTGCCGCGCGACCAACTGGCCGTCCTTCGTCATCACCAGATCGGGTTCGATGAAGTCCGCGCCTTGCTCGATCGCCAGCTCATAGGCGGCGAGCGTATGTTCGGGCCGTTCGCCGCTGGCGCCGCGATGCGCGATGACGATGGGTTTCAGGGCAGGCATGATCGCGTCCTTCGCGGCGGCAGGAACCGCGACCATAGTCAGTGCAAGCACGGCTCGCCACAGGCCCGGCATCGCCCTATCTCCTTATGAAAGCGGGACCGGCTAATCGATTCGGATGACAATCTAGAGGCAATGGCGGACAACGACAGCGTGATCGCGGCGGCGCGGGCCTGGGCGGGGCAGCCGATGGCGCTCGCGACCGTCATCTCGACCTGGGGTTCCGCGCCGCGCCCGCGCGGTTCGCATCTGCTGGTCCATGGCGACGGGCGGTTCGAGGGGTCGGTGTCCGGCGGCTGCGTCGAGGCGGATATCATGGCCGCCGCGGCGGAGGTGATTGACGGCGGCGGGTTTCTGCGGCGGCGTTACGGCGTGGCCGATGCCGCGGCATGGGAGGTCGGTCTGCCCTGCGGGGGCGAGATCGAGGTGATGGTGCAGCCAGTCGCACCGCATGGCTTCGACCCCGCGCTGTTCACCGCGATCGACAACGCGCGCGACCAGGGTCGGACGCTCGACATACTCACCGATCTCGCGACCGGCCGAAGCGGCGTCGAGCCGGTGACGGGCGAAGCCTTTGCCAGCCGCTACGAGCCGCCGCGCCGGCTGCTGATCGTCGGCGCGGTACAGATCGCGCAGGTGCTCGCCGGCCTTGCGCGCGAACTGGGGATCGCGACCGTGGTGATCGACCCGCGCGGGCGCTTCCTGACGCCCGAGCGTTTCCCCGGCGTCACGCTTGACGATCGCTGGCCCGACGAGGCGGTGGCGGCGCTGCGGCCAAATGGGGCGACCGCGGTAATCACGCTGAGCCACGATCCCAAGATCGACGATCCCGCACTGATCGCTGCGCTGAACGCGGGCGCCGGCTATGTCGCGGCGCTGGGATCGCGCCGAAGCCATCAGGCCCGCCGGGGACGATTGGCCGTTGCGGGACTTTCAGACGGACAGATCGACCTGATCGATGCGCCGGCCGGGATCGATATCGGCGCGATCGGCCCGGCCGAGATTGCGTTGTCGATCGCGGCGGGGATGGTGAGGCGCCTGCATGATCCGGGCTGAACAGGTTGCGCTTGTACTGCTGGCCGGGGGCCGTTCCGAGCGCTTCGGAAGCGACAAGCTGACCCAGCTCTATCTCGGGCGGCCGCTCGGGCTGCATGCCGTCGTCGCGCTTGAGGCGGTGCCGTTCCGCGAGCGGATCGCGGTGGTCTCTCAGACGCAACTCGATCTTGCCGGCTGCGGTTACCGCATCGTCCGCAATGACGATCCCGCCGCCGGCATGGGCCGATCGCTTCGGCTTGGGGTCGAGGCGGCATGCGCGAGCGGCGCGGAAGCGGTGCTGATCGCGCTCGCCGACATGCCGCGCGTCACCGCGACGCATATCTACCGCCTGCTCGATCGCGCCGAGGGAGCTGACGCGATCGTCGCGTCAAGCGACGGGGTGATCCCGCGCCCGCCCGTGCTGTTCGGCAGCGCGCATTTCGATGAATTGCTGCATAGCGCCGGGGACATGGGCGCACGCGACCTGGTGAAGCGCGGCCATCACGTCGTCACCTCGCCCGCCGAGCTGGTGGACATCGATACCCCGCAGGATCTGGCGAAGCTCATCCATGGATGAGCAGGCACTGGCGATCGCGCTCGGGCTGTTCTCGGCGCTGACTCTGGCACTCGCCAATACCGCGGTGAAAAAGGGGCAGGATATCCTTGTTGGCCGCGCGGTGCTGTCATCGATCGCGGCGCTGCTGGTCGCACCCTTCGCATTGATCGTGCCCTTTCCGGACGCGGCGACCTGGCACGCGCTCGCCTGGGCGATCCCGGCGCATTTCTTCTACCAGATCTGCCTGATCCGGGCGATGCAGCGCGGCGAGCTGAGCCTTGTCTTCCCGATCATGCGGGGCGCTGCGCCGCTGCTGACCGCCGGATTCGCCGTGATCGTGTTGCGCGAGCATCTCCCCGCGATCGGCTGGGCGGGGCTGGTGCTCGCAACCGGTGCGGTGATCGTCTTCGCGCTGCCCGCTCGCGGCGTTTCGCTGCGCGCGCATCCCGACAAGGTGGCGATGGGATGGGCGCTGGCGACCGCACTGGGGGTCGCGCTCTACAACATGACCGACGCGCGCGGGGTGCGCGTCGCGCCCGACCCCTTCACCTATATCGTCTGGCTGTTCATGCTCGACGCGATCTGCGTGACCACGACCGCGCTGATCCTGCGGCGGCGCGAGCTGCGGCGCGCCATCGCCGAAACCTGGCGCACCGGTGCCATCGCGGGTGCGCTGTCGATCGCGTCGTTCGGCGCAGCGCTCTACGCCTATTCGTTGATCGAGGTCGCCAAAGTCTCGGCGCTGCGCGAGACCGCGGTGGTCTGGGCCGCCCTCATCGGGGCGCGCTTCCTCGGCGAGGGCCTGGGGCAACGCCGGATCCTCGCCGCGATCACGCTCGCGGCCGGACTGGTGCTGCTTCAGTTCGGGTAGTTATTCGTGCCTCAAGGCATCGATAGGATTGAGGCTCGCCGCGCGCCGTGCCGGGAAGAATCCGAACACCACGCCGATCACCGCAGAGATCAGGAAGGCGATGACGTTGATCTGCAGGTCGAAGGTCCATGGCACCTGCATCAAGGGCGTGATGATCGCGATCACCAGCTGCGCGAGCGCCAGGCCGATCACCCCGCCCAGCATCGACAGCACGATCGCCTCGACCAGAAACTGCAGCAGCACCTCGCTCGCGATCGCGCCGATGGCGAGGCGGATACCGATCTCGCGCGTCCGTTCGGTCACCGACACCAGCATGATGTTCATGATGCCGATCCCGCCCACGATCAGGCTGATCCCCGCCACCGCCGCGACGATCTGCGTCAGCAGGGTGGTCGTGCCGGTCAGCGTCGCGCTGATCTGCGCGGTATCGAAGATGTTGAAATTATCCTCCGCGCCCGGTTCGATCCGCCGCCGCTCGCGCAGCAAGTCGCTGAGCGAGGACTGGACCTGCGCGCTGTTATAGGCACTGTCGATCCCGACCAGCATCAGCCTGATGTCGCGATTGCCGGTGAAGCGGCGCTGGACCATCTTGATCGGCATGATGATGACATCGTCCTGATCGCCGCCGAACCCCGCCTGCCCGCGGGTCGAAAGCGTACCGATCACGTCGCATGAGACGTTGTTGACGCGCATCCGCTGGCCGACGGCGGGCGCGCCGCGGAACAGGTTCTGGCGCACGGTATTGCCGATGATGCACACCGACTTGCCTGCCGCTTCCTCCGCCGGCGAGAAGGTCCGCCCACCGGTCAGCGGCCAGGGCTGGACCTTGAAGAAATCGTTGGTGGTGCCGTTGACCGTGGTCGACCAGTTGGCGCCCTCATGAATCGCGGTGCCGGTGGTCTGCGCCTGCGGAGCAACTGCGGTGACGCCGGCAATCTGCTCCTTCACCGCCTCGACGTCCGCCTCCTCGAAATCGGGCGGGCGCGGGCCGCCGCCGCCGCGGCCGAAGCCCTGACCGGGGCGCACCTGGAGGATGTTGGTGCCGAGGCTGGCGATCTGCTGCTGCACCGCCGCGGTGGTCGCCTTGCCCAAAGTCACCATCGCAACCACCGCCGCGACGCCGATGATGATGCCGAGCGTGGTCAAGAACGAACGGAGCTTGTGCCGCAGGATCGACCGGATCGCGAGGGTGAAGGTGGTACCCAGCATCAGGCGGGCGCCTTTGCGCCGTTGCCGATCTCGGTCCGCTCGACCAGCCCGTCCTTGAAGTGGACGATGGTATGCGCGAACGCGGCCATGTCGGGCTCATGCGTGACCATCAGCACGGTGATGCCACTGTCCTTGTTGAGGCTGGTGAGCAGCTCCATGATCTCGATCGAGCGCGCGGAGTCGAGATTTCCGGTCGGCTCGTCCGCCAGCAGCACCGCGGGGCTGGTGACGATCGCCCTCGCGATCGCGACGCGCTGCTGCTGCCCGCCCGACAGTTCGGCCGGGGTGTGGTCCCACCAGTCGGCGAGCCCGACCTTCTCGAGCGCCGCCATGCCCAGTTCATGCCGGACCTTCTTGTCCTCGCCGCGATAGAGCAAGGGCAGCTCGACATTCTCGAGCGCGTTGGTGCGCGAAAGCAGATTGAACCCCTGGAACACGAAGCCGAGATATTTGCGCCGCACCAGCGCGCGCTGGTCGCGGTCGAGCTTCTGGATCTCCACGCCCTTGAACAGGAACTCCCCGCTGGTCGGCACGTCGAGGCAGCCCAGGATGTTCATCGTCGTCGACTTGCCCGATCCTGAGGGGCCCATCACCGCGACGAAATCACGCTCGGCAATGTCGAGGTCGACGCCCTTGAGCGCCTGGAACGCGGTCGCGCCCTCGCCGAACACCTTGGTGATGCCGCGCAGGCGGATGATCGGATCGGCGTCAGCCACCCGTCGCGCCTCCGCCGCCCTGCCGCCGCTGGCCGCCACCTCCGCCGGACTTACGCTGGCTGGAGCCGGAGCTTTCACCCGCATACTGGCCGGTGATGACCTCCATCCCTTCCTTGAGGTCGCCCGAGAGGATCTCCGTGACCTGACCGTTGGTGTCGCCGGTGGTCACCTCGATCGCCTGGGGCTTGCCGTCCGCACCCTTTACATAGACGGTCTGACGGGCGCCGCGGCCGATCGTCGCGGACTTCGCCGCGCCGCTCTGCCCGCGGCGCCCGCCGCGCGGTACCAGAGCGCTCGCCATGCCGCCGCCCGATTGCTGCGCGGCTCCATCGGTCGGGGTGAAGCGGAGCGCGGCGTTGGGGACGAGCAGGACATTGCTCTTCTGCAGCGTCACGATCTCCGCCGTCGCAGTCATCCCCGGCCGCAGTTTCTGCTCGGCATTGGCGACGCTGAGCGTGGCGCCATAGGAGACGACCTGCGCGCTCGTCGTCGAGGTGGAGGAAGACGAGGTGCTGCTCTGCGCCGACAGGTTCGAGCCCACATCGACGCGGCGGATCGCCGCGGGGAAGGTCTCGCCCGGGAAGGCATCGACGGTGAAGTTCGCCTTCTGTCCGTTCTTGACCTGGCCGACATCCGCCTCGTCGATCGCGACCTCCAGCTCCATCGCGCTCAGATCCTCGGCGATGACGAACAGGGTCGGCGTGTTGAACGATGCCGCGACGGTCTGGCCGGGATCGATCTGCCGCGCGAGGACGACGCCGTTGACGGGCGAACGGATGATCGCCTTGTCCCGCTGCGTCTGGTTCGAGCGGAGGGCCGCCTGCTGCGAAACCACCTGCGCCTGTGAGGCACGCAGCGTCGCGACCGCACGTGCGAGCGCCGCCCGGGCATTGTCCATTTCGGTCTTGGCGGGAACGCGCCCGCCCGAAAGCCGGCTGACCTCCTGGAAGCGGGTCAGCTGCGACTGCGCCTCTGTCACGGTTGCCTGATTCTGGGCAACGGTCGCCTGTGCGGCCGCCACAGCCGCCTTGCTCTGCTCGATCGTATCGTCGAGACGCGAGGGATCGACCAATGCCAGCGGCTGGCCTGCGGTGACGCGATCGTTCACGTCGACTTCGACCTTGGTGATCAGGCCCGACAGTTCGGAGCCGACCTGCACCTGATTGGTCGGCGCAAGCTTGCCGGTGGCCGAGACGGTGACGGTCAGCGCCCCGCGCTGCACCTTCTGCGTCGCATAGCCTGCCTGTTCGCTGCTTCCGAAATAGCGCCACAGGCCGAACGCAACCGCCAGCAAGACCAGTGCCAGGACGATCCATTTGGCGTAGCGCTGCCAGACGGGCGTCACCTTGCCGCCCAGAAATTCGTCCAGCTTGGGGTTCGCGGGTTCGGCCATCAGTCTTGTCCTGGCGTAGAGGGCGCGGAAACCCGCTCCGGCGTTGGGATGGTGCCCGCGTCCCAGCCGCCGCCGAGCGCGAGGTAGAGCTGGATCAGCGCCGTCGCCTGATCCGATCGTGCCTGAAGCAGGCCGTTGCGCGCCGAAATCAGCGCGGATTCGCTCTGGTTCAGCGTCACGAAGTCGGCGAGGCCCGCGCGATACGAACTGCGCGAGAGGATCGCGCTGTTGTTCGCGGCATCGAGCGCCACCGTAAACTCGCGCTCACGGCGCTGCGCGGCCTGAAGCGCGACCACCGCATTCTCGACATCCTCGAGCGCGTTGAGCACGGTCTGCTTGTAGCTGTAGAAGGCGCCGTCCGCCGCCGCCTGGGCCGAGCGGACCTGCGATCGGGTACGGCCCGCGTCGAAGATCGTCTGCGCGATGCTGGCGAAGACGCGGCCGGTGATGACGTCGAAGATATTGCCAAGGTTCGGCGCACCGGCATCGATGCTCCCGCCCAGCGAGAGCGAGGGATAGAGCTGCGCCTCCGCAACGCCGATCCGCGCGACCGCGGCGGCAAGGTTGCGCTCGGCGGAACGGATGTCGGGGCGCTGGCGCAGCGTATCGGCGGGGATGCCGACCGCGATCGCCGCCGGCCCTTCCGGCACGGGACGTACCGCCTCCATCTCGCCCTTGAGCGCGCCGGGGGCCTGTCCCGTCAGCACACCCAGCCGCGAGACCGCGCTGTTGTAGCTCGCCTCGATATTGGGGATCGTCGCCGCGGTCTGCGCCCGGCTCGACCGCGCCTGCTCCTGATCGAGCGAGGAAACCAGGCCCGCCTGCACGCGGAAGCCGGCGATCTCCAGATTGTCGTCCTGAATGGCAAGGCTGTCGCGCGCATAGGCGAGCTGCGCCTGCGCCGCACGGGCGAGAATATAGTTGCGCGCAATCTCCGCCTGGGTGGAGATCAGGACGGTGGCATAGTCGAAACCGCTGGCATCGAGCTGTGCACGGCTTGCCTCGACCCCACGCCGCACACCGCCGAACAGATCTGCCTGATAATTGACGTCAGCGCCGAGCGAGAAGCTGGAGTTGCCACCCGACTGGCCCGCAATCCCCTCGGTCCGCGACGCGCCGCCGCTCGCACTGACATCGGGGAGGAGCGACGCGCGCGACTGGACCAGCGCCTCGCGCGCCTGCCGCAATCGCGCCACCGCCTGCGCCACGTCGAGATTCTGCGTCGCCGCCTGCTCGACCAGCCGGGTGAGCAGCGGATCGTCGAACGCCGTCCACCATTGCCGCAGATCGGCCTGCGCTTCCTGCCGCGCTTCGACAGAGTATGCGGGCGGCACGCCCAGCTCGGACGCGCCCTTGGGCCGGTAATCCGGCCCGGCGGCGCAACCGGCCAGCGGCAGCGCGATGAGCGTCATCAGCATCGTCGGACGGTTCATCATGCCTCCGAAACTGGTCAGGTCAGCCGGCTACGTCCATCAAAACATTGTCGCAAATTGTATACGGTACGCCTGAACGCACCCGAAACAATCCGGTTGCGTAGTGCTACCAGCTGCCGAAGCCGGGGGCGAGCCCCAAGCCGTTCGGGCCGGGCCGTTCGACGCGACCCCAGCCATAGCGCGTGCGCTTGCGCAACCGCAGCGCGGGCCATTCCCCCGTCGAAGTCCGGCCGGCGAGCCGCAGCCCCTGACGGCGATAGGCATGGGCAACACGCTCAAGCTGAGACTCCAGCAGGCCCGCAAGGACCAATGTCCCACCTTCGGCGAGCGCGGCACTGATGCTCGGCGCCAGCTCGATCAGCGGCCCGGCAAGGACATTGGCGATGATGAGATCATAGGGCGCGCGGTTGAGCAGCAACGGATGCTCCAGCCCCGGTGCCGCGGCAAGCGCAAGCTGCCCCATGCCGACGCCAAGCGGCACGCCGTTCGCGACGGCATTCTCGGCGGTCACCTCGACCGCAACCGGATCGATGTCCGATGCCGTCGCATAGGCGCGCGGCCACAAGTGCATCGCGGCGAAGGCGAGCAGCCCGGTGCCGGTGCCGACATCGATCAGGTTGCGCACCACCTCCCCGCGCTCGCGCATGGCGTCGAGCGTGCGCAGGCAGCCGCTGGTGGTTTCGTGCGTGCCCGTGCCGAAGGCGCGCCCGGCTTCGATCAGAAAGGTCTTGGCGTCATCGGGCACATCGCCACGATTGGTGCTGGTGTGGACATAGAAACGCCCGGCATGGACCGGCTCGATCCCCGCCTGACTCAACGTCACCCAGTCTTCATCGGGCAGCTTCTCGATCAACGGCCTGGCCTCGTCCGAGCTCGGCACCAGCATGCGCAGCGCAGAGATCTCGGCCTTGCCCGGCTTGTTCTCGAAATAGGCCTCGATCTGCCAGGCGAGCGGATCGTCGGGGATCGTCTCGCTGGTCAGCAGCACCGGTGCCGGGTCGATGCCGAGCAGTTCGGCACCCTCGAAATCGATCGCCTCCGCCTCGTCGCGGGTACAGGGGAGCGTGACCTTCCAGCTGCTCATCGTACGTAGCTCGCGCCGTTCACGTCGAGCACCGCGCCGGTCATCGACGCGGGCGCCTCGAGCGCGCAGAACCGGGCCATGGTCGCGACCTCCTCGGGCATTGCCACGCGGCCGAGCGGGATGTCGGCCAGCAGCTTGTCGCCGCCACGGCTCGCCATATAGTCGTCGGCCATCCCGGTCATGGTGAAGCCGGGGCAGATGGCGAAGGCGAGGATGCCTTCGCGGGCGAAGCCGCGCGCGATGCTCTTGGTCATCGCAACCACACCCGCCTTGGACGCGGCATAATGCCAGTGCGCCGGGCTGTCGCCGCGATAGGCTGCGCGGCTGGCGATGTTGACGACGCGTCCGCCGCGCTTGCGCTCGTGCCAGTGACGGACGGCGAACCGCGAAAGCTGTGCCGCAGCGGTGAGGTTGACCTGCATCGTCCGCTCCCAGGCCGCGAGCCAGGCATCATCGTCGAGATCGACCGGCGCGGCTTCGAAGATACCGGCGTTGTTGATCAGCACATCGATCCGCCCGTCGAGCGCTTCAAGCGCTGCCTCCCACAGCACGCGCGGCGCGGCGGGGTCGGTGAAGTCGGCGGGGATGCCACTGGACGTGCCCTGCCCCACCGCCTTCACATTGGGCAGGTTGAGCGCATCGAGAATGGCGGCGCCGATACCGCGACTGGCACCGGTGACGAGAATGTTGATGGTCATCCCCGCCCTCTACCCCTTGGGATCGAGCGAAGTCGAGTGCGGGAGATCAGGCCGCTACGGAAGCGGAGAAATTGCCCGCGGCGTCCTTGAGCTGCCCCAGCCGCTCGTCGATCTCGCCGAATTCCCGCTGGAGCGTGTCGATCTCGTCGGCCACGCTCTTGGTATCCTCGCGGATCGTGCCGATGGTGGCGGACATGGAATCGGCGGCGAGCGCGGTCTCGTCGACTGCCGCGGTAATTGCGGTCACGGTCTGTGCCTGCACTTCCATCGCGATGCGGATGCGGTCGGCCGATGCCTGTACTTCGGTCACCGTGTCGCGGATCGAGGCATTGGTATCCACCGTGCCCTTGGTCGCCGACTGGATCGCGGCGATCTTGGCGGCAATGTCGTCGGTCGCGCGTGCGGTCTGGTTGGCGAGGCTCTTCACCTCCTGCGCCACCACCGCGAAGCCGCGTCCGGCATCGCCCGCACGTGCCGCCTCGATCGTTGCATTCAGCGCGAGAAGGTTGGTCTGCCCGGCAATGTCGCGGATCAGGCCCAGGATCGATTCGATCGACTTGGCGTGATCGGACAGCATCTCGCTCATCGCCACTGCTTCTCCTGCCTGCGCTGATGCGCGCGTCGCGATCCCGGCTGCCGCCTCGACCTCGGTGCGCGCATCTTCGATCGCGCGGATCAGCCCAGCTGCCGTGTGCGCCGCCTCGCGCATCGCCACCGCCGATTGCTCGGCCGCGGCTGCGACTTCGCTCGTCTTGCCGAGCATGCCCCGGGTCGAATCCGCTGCACCCCGCGCCTGCCCGCGCACCTTGGCGCCAAGCGTGGTCGTGAGCTCAATCGTCCCCGCAATTTCGCCGCGGAACTGCTCGCCCCGCGCCCTGCGCTCGTTGCGCGCGAGCTCGGCATCGCGCGCGCCGAGCTGCGATGCCATGAAATCAGCTTCGAGCAGCGACATGCGCTGCGCGACATCGACGAGGTGCGCGAAACGCGTGGGATCATCGCTCAGCCGCTCGCGGATGATCTCATGGGTGCGCGTGTGCGCATAGGCGAAGGCGGAGAGCAAAGCCGAGAGCGGGATCCGCGAACGATGCGCGTCATCGGCATGTTTCGACGCCATCTTCAGCCAGGCTTCGTCGAGCGGGCGCTGGAATTTGGCGGCCATATAGTCGGCGCTCGCGCGCACCTGATCGCGCATCCGCTGGCCGGTGAAATAGTCGCGGACATGCGCAGTCGCCTCGAGCGACAGATAATGATCCCAGAAGGCCTGCGAGACCCGCTCGAAATCGTCGCCGATCAGCGTGGCGATATCGGCGCAGCCAGCCCGGATCGCGCCATCCCAGTCATAGTCGCGGACCCGTTCGGCAATGGGGCGGCTGCGGCCGCTCCATTGGCCGAGCTCCTTCGCTCCGGCCATCCATCCCCTCCATAATCTATTTTAGGCAGCGACTTTTGCGACGAACTCGCCCGCGCTGCTCCTGAGTGTTCCAAGCTGGCCGTCGAGCGCGGCGAAGCCCTGCCCGACCCGGTCGATCTCGCTCGCGACCGACTCGGTGTCCTCGCGGATCGCACCGATCGTCGCGGACATGGAATCGGCAGCCAGCGCGGTTTCGTCGACCGCCGCGGTGATCGCGGTGACAGTCTGCGCCTGGATCTCCATCGCGGTACGGATGCGATCGGCGCTGGCCTGAACCTCCATCACCGTGTCGCGGATCGAGGCATTGGTATCGACCGTGCCCTTGGTCGCCGACTGGATCGCGGCGATCTTGGCGGCAATGTCGTCGGTCGCGCGTGCGGTCTGGTTGGCGAGGCTCTTCACCTCCTGCGCCACCACCGCGAAGCCGCGGCCGGCATCGCCCGCACGTGCCGCCTCGATCGTTGCATTCAGCGCGAGAAGATTGGTCTGCCCGGCAATGTCGCGGATCAGGCCCAGGATCGATTCGATCGACTTGGCGTGGTCGCTCAGCATCTCGCTCATCGCCACCGCTTCGCCTGCCTGCGCCGATGCGCGCGTGGCGATCCCGGCTGCGGCCTCGACTTCGCTGCGCGCATCCTCGATCGCGCGGATCAGCCCAGCTGCCGTATGCGCCGCCTCGCGCATCGCCACCGCCGACTGCTCGGCCGCCGCGGCGACTTCCGACGCCTTGCCCAGCATCCCGCGGGTCGCACCCGAGGTCAGCGTCGCCTGCGCGCGCAGCGCTTCGCCGTCGCGCGTCGCCTGCTCGACGGTGCTGCCGATCGAGTCTCGGAACTCCACCGCCAGCCGGTCGCGCGAAGCGCGGGCATCATATTCATTATAGGCCGAGTAGAGCGCTGTGTAGATTTCGCATTCCATGGAGCGGAGGCGGAACAGCAGGTCGATGATCGGAGTCAGCTCGGGCGAACCGCCAAGCCGCCGGTTGAGGATATCGAGCGTCGCGCGCCCGCCGGCATCGGTCATCGAGAGGATCGCGGTCAGCGACACGTCCTGCGCATAGGCGGCCGCCACGGTGCGCTCGGCCGACTGCACCCAGTCGAGCCCGGTCAGATTGGTGTAGCGGTTGCGCAGATAGGCGATGCCCAGCTCGATCATCCGGTCGTGGTCGTGCTGCGCGATTGTCTTGCGATCGCCGTAGAAACGCTGCCACTGCTCCCAGTGCGCCGCCGCGACCACCGCCGCATCAGGCTCGAGCGTAGCCCAGAGCTGGCGGGCAAGCGCATGATCGGGATCGGTCAGGTCGAACAGGCGCAAACGTTCACGCAGGTCGATCGTCGGGCTGACGCTCCCCACCGGTGGCATCTGCTTGCTCGATGCGGATTCGCTCACGATTCGACCCTTGTTGAATTGCCCGATTGCCGAGAGACATTCCCGACCCTTTCACCCGCCTAAGGGAGAAGGGTTAAGGGCCGGTTAGCCAGGACCGGCCCCTTGGCATCCGCCTTGCGGCTTGCATCGATGGCCGCTCTGTCTCATTAGGCGCGCAACTCGACAGGGGAACCTTGGCCTTGGCATCCGCCCGCAACGAAAACCGCCCGCTCTCGCCCCATCTCCAGGTGTGGAAATGGGGCCCGCACATGCTGGTCTCGATCCTGCACCGCGTCACGGGCTCCGGCATGGCGACGGTCGGCGCGATCGTCTTCCTCGCTTGGCTCGGCGCGCTGGCTGGCGGCAAGGAATGCTATGCCTGGTTCATGGACCTGCTGACGGTGAAGTCGGGCGCGCCCAACATCATCGGCTATATCCTCGGCATCGGCCTGACGCTCAGCTTCTTCCAGCACATGATGACGGGTATCCGCCACTTCGTGCTCGATGCCGGCGCCGCGTTCGAGCTGAAGGCCAACCGCAATTTCGCGATCCTGACGATGGTGGTTTCGGTGACGCTGACCGTGCTGCTGTGGGGGTATCTGAGCTATGACCGGCTGCTGGCGCCGCCGGTCGCGAATGCACCGATTCAGGTGGAGACGAAGTAATGGGCAACGGAACCAGCATCGGCCGCGTCCGCGGTCTCGGATCGGCGCATGAGGGCACGCATCATTGGTGGCAGCAGCGGCTGACCGCCGGCGCCAATCTGGCGCTCATGCTGTGGCTGATCGCCAGCCTCGTGCTGCTGCCCAAGCTCGACTACGCCACCGTCCAGGCTTGGCTCGCCTCGCCGCTCGCTGCGGTGCCGATGATCCTGCTCGTCATCAGCGTCTTCTATCACCTCAAGATGGGCCTTCAGGTCGTGATCGAGGATTATGAGCGCGACGCCCGCCGCATCGTGCTGATGACCCTGCTCAACTTCTTCGCGATCGCCGCCGCGGTCTTCGCGATCTTCTCGATCCTCAAGATCGCCTTCACCGCCACCACCGGAGCCGCCGTCTGATGTCTGCCGCCTACAAGATCATCGACCACAGCTATGATGCAGTGGTCGTCGGTGCCGGTGGCTCAGGCCTGCGCGCGACGATGGGCTGCGCCGAGGCGGGTCTCAAGACCGCGTGCATCACCAAGGTGTTCCCGACCCGCAGCCACACCGTCGCGGCCCAGGGTGGCATCGCGGCGTCGCTCGGCAACAACTCGCCGGATCATTGGACCTGGCACATGTTCGACACCGTCAAGGGGTCCGACTGGCTCGGCGACCAGGACGCGATCGAATATATGGTGCGCGAGGCGCCTGCGGCGGTGATCGAGCTCGAACATGCCGGCGTGCCGTTCAGCCGCAACGACAATGGCACGATCTACCAGCGCCCGTTCGGCGGCCATATGCAGAATATGGGCGAAGGCCCTCCGGTGCAGCGCACCTGCGCCGCCGCCGACCGCACCGGCCACGCCATGCTTCACGCGCTCTATCAGCAGAGCCTGAAATATGACGCGGACTTCTACATCGAATATTTCGCGCTCGACCTGATCATGGAGAACGGCGCCTGCCGCGGCGTCATCGCCATGTGCATGGAAGACGGCTCGATCCACCGCTTCCGCAGCCATGCCGTCGTCCTCGCGACCGGCGGCGGCGGCCGCGTCTACCAGTCGGCGACCTCGGCGCACACCTGCACCGGCGACGGCAACGGCATGGCGCTGCGCGCCGGCCTCGCGTTGCAGGACATGGAGTTCGTCCAGTTCCACCCGACCGGCATCTACGGCGCGGGCGTGCTGATCACCGAGGGCGCGCGCGGCGAAGGCGGCTACCTTACCAACTCGGAAGGCGAGCGCTTCATGGAGCGCTACGCTCCCTCGGCCAAGGATCTCGCCAGCCGCGACGTCGTCGCGCGCTCGATGGCGATGGAAATCCGTGAGGGCCGCGGCGTCGGCAAGGAGAAGGATCATATCTTCCTTCACCTCGACCATATCGATCCCAAGGTGCTGGCCGAACGTCTGCCCGGCATCACCGAGACCGGAAAGATCTTCGCAGGCGTCGACCTGACCAAGAAGCCGCTGCCGGTGGTCCCGACCGTCCACTATAATATGGGCGGCATCCCGACCAACTATCATGGCGAAGTCGTGCAGCTGCGCGACGGCAACCCCGACGCGGTCGTCCCCGGCCTGTTCGCGGTCGGCGAAGCGGCCTGCGTGAGCGTCCATGGCGCCAACCGCCTCGGCTCCAACTCCCTGATCGACCTTGTCGTGTTCGGCCGCGCCACCGGCCTGCGCCTCAAGGAGACGCTCAAGCCCAACACGCCGCACAATCCGCTGCCCAAGGGCTCGGAAGAGTTCGCGCTCACCCGCCTCGACCATTTCCGCAACGCCAAGGGCGGATCGTCGACCGCGCAGGTTCGCGCGGACATGCAGAAGACGATGCAGCGCCACTGCGCCGTGTTCCGCGACAGCGCGCTGCTGTCCGAAGGCGTCACGCACATGGACCAGGTCTACAAGCGGATGGAGGACATCGACGTCACCGACCGCTCGCTGATCTGGAACACCGACCTGATCGAAACGCTCGAGCTCGACAACCTGATCGGCCAGGCACTGGTGACGATCAAGGGCGCCGAGAACCGCAAGGAAAGCCGCGGCGCGCATATGCACGAGGATTTCCCCGAGCGCGACGACAAGACCTGGATGAAGCACACCGTTGCGACCTTCGGGGGCTGGGGCGGCAAGGGCGGCGCGACGTCGATCGACTATCGCCCGGTCCACGAATACACGCTCACCGACGAGGTCGAGTACATCAAGCCGAAGAAGCGGGTATATTGAGCTGAGAGCGCCGGTCGCCATGTCGCGACCGGCGCCGTCCATCAGGTTTCGGACCGATATTCCGAGACCGGGCTTTGCAATGTCATGCGAACGCTCGCGACATCCATGCGTTCGTGCATGACACGCACGATCAGAACGACATCGCCGAGCGTTCGATAGTAGATATGGTGCGATCCGCTGCGCCATTTGCGCAAGCCGGGCGACACATGGGCTTGATCGCTCCCTGCGAGGGGCATCGCGGCGATCTGATCGAGCGCATCAGCAATCGCAGCAAGATACAATCTTGCCTGCGCCTTTCCCCAATGCGCATCGGAATAGTCGCCGATGTCGCGCAGGTCGGATTGCGCTCGCGGTCGTATCTCGATCCGTCGAGTCAAGCTTCGGAATACCGTTCTTCGATCCAGCTTCGCATGTCGAACGGGACGGCCGGCCCGCTCTCATCCCCCTCGCGGATCGCCTCGCGCAGCGCGTCCATCCGGCGCTGCTCGTCCTCCAGCAACCGCAACCCCGCCCGGATCACCTCGCTGGTCGATCCATAGCGGCCAGATTGAACCTGCTCCGCGGCAAACGCCGTGAAATGCTCGCCGAGCGCAACGGACGTGTTCTTTGCAACCATGGCCGACTTGTACCAAATTCTGGTACCACATTCAACGCGCCGACACCGCTTGACGATTCCCCCATCGCATCCCCAACTTCCGTGAACATCTCCGGGGGAAGTCGATGCGTTCGATGTTGCTGCCGCTTGCCGTCCTGCTTGCGCTGTTTCCGGCGTCCGCGTCGCTGCAGCAACCCTATGCCCCGCCCCAACACACCGCTCCGCCACCGCCGGGCATCGCACGTTCGACCCCGGTCGAGATCGGCCAGCAGGCCGATGGCGGTACTCAAATCGAGCGCGACCGGCCCGCGCGCCATGCGCTGGCCGAGCATCGCCGGATGGCCAGGGCGCTTGCCCCGTTGCTCCCGCAGCGCAAGGGGGTGGTCGACGCCTATGTGCTCTCGGTCGCGCTCGACAGCGATCCGGTGTTCGGGCGCGAGGCGCGCGAGGCCGGAAAGGTGCTCGCGCGCCGCTACGATGCCGCGGGCCGGACGATCGTGCTGGGCGGCAGCGACGGATCGGCGCCCAGCCCGCTGCCGATGGGATCTCCGGCCAATTTCGAGGTCGCGCTCGCCCGTATCGCCGAACTGATGGACCCGGCCGAGGACGTGCTGGTCCTCTACGCCACCAGCCACGGCGCGCCATTCGGCATCGTCTATAATGACGGCAACGAAGGCTGGGGCGCGATCTCACCCTATCGCCTTGCTTATCTGCTCGGCGAATATGGCATCCGGCGCCGGTTGCTGATCGTCAGCGCCTGTTATTCGGGCGTGTTCGTGCCGGTGCTTCAGGGGCCGCAGACGATGATCGTCAGTGCGGCGGCGTCGGACCGTCCTTCGTTCGGCTGCGTCGCGGAGAATGACTGGACCTTCTTCGGCGACGCGCTGATCAACCGGGCGCTGCGCAAGCCCCAGCCGCTCGGACCGGCGGTGGAGGAAGCCGCCGGTCTGATCGCCGGTTGGGAACGCCGCGCCAACCTCAACCCGTCCCTGCCACAGCACCACAAAGGCGCCGAGGTCGGGGTGTGGCTGACCCCGCTCGAAGCACGGATGCCCAGGGCCGCAACCGCTCCGGTCGGGCGTCCGTCTGCAGAGAGTCTCGGGGCGTTGCAGCGCTGATCTTTGGTGCCGCGCGCTCGAAGCGTTTGCAGCACCGCCCCCGCTTATGTATCTGACCCTCCAAATCGAGAGGCCAGCACACCACGCCGCGCCTCCGCAGACACGGTACGGGGTTTGACATGGCTGATTTCGCTCTTCCCAAGAACAGCAGGATCACGAAGGGCAAGAGCCACCCGGCACCGGCGGGCGCGAGCCGCGCCAAGACCTTCACCATCTACCGCTACGATCCCGACTCGGGCGAGAATCCGCGCTACGACAATTTCGTCATCGACCTCGACGATTGCGGGCCGATGGTTCTGGACGCGCTGATCAAGATCAAGTCCGAGGTCGATCCCTCGCTCACCTTCCGCCGTTCGTGCCGCGAAGGCATTTGCGGATCGTGCTCGATGAACATGGACGGCAAGAACGGTCTCGCCTGCACCACCGCGATCGAGGACATCAAGGGCGATATCCGAATCACGCCCCTGCCCGCGATGGACGTGATCAAGGACCTCGTTCCCGACTTCACTCATTTCTACGCGCAGTACGCCTCGATCCAGCCCTGGCTGAAGACCGTTTCCCCCGCCCCTTCGGGCAAGGAGCGGCTGCAGTCGCCGGAGGACCGCAACAAGCTCGACGGTCTCTACGAGTGCATCCTGTGCGCCTGCTGCTCGACCAGCTGCCCGAGCTACTGGTGGAACAGCGACCGCTTCCTCGGCCCGGCGATCCTGCTCCAGGCCTATCGCTGGCTGGCCGACAGCCGCGACGAGGCAACCGGCGAGCGCCTTGACGAGCTGGAAGATCCCTTCCGCCTCTATCGCTGCCACACGATCATGAACTGCGCGAACGTCTGCCCCAAGGGCCTCTCGCCCGCCAAGGCGATCGCGGAAATCAAGAAGATGGAAGCCGAGCGGATCGTTTGAGCGAGCGCGAATCGCACTTCGTCTATGTCGACGACGCGGAGCATCCCGGCTGGAAACGCTGGGAGCTGCGCGATCCCACGCGCTTCAACGCCTTTCTGGGCCCGATCCTGACGCGAGTCGAGGACGGCAAGGCACTGGTACGGATGGTACCGGGGCGTGAGCACTCCAACCTGCGCGACTCGACGCATGGCGGCGCGCTGCTCGGCTTCATGGACGTCGCACTGTTCGCTGCGGCGCGCAGCTTCGGCGTGATCTCCGCGGGCGGCGCGGTGACGCTCGACCTTTCGGCACAGTTCATCGGCACCAGCAATATCGGCCAGCCGATCGTCGCCGAGGTCGAGCTGCTGCGCGAGACCGGCCGGATGCTGTTCATGCGCGGGCTGGTGAAGCAGGACGCCAACGTCCTCGCCAGCTTCTCGGGTACGGTGCGCAAGTCCTCGCCACCCAAGCCATGACCCCGGAAACATGACCAAGGTTCTCGAACGATATCAGGCGCTGGTCGCCGCGGGCGAGCTTCGCGCCGATCCCGACCAGGCCGCCGCCGCGCGCCGGCTCGACCATCTCGCGCACGAGCTGGAACAGGGACCGCGCAAGGGGAGCCTGCTGTGGCGCCTTGCCCGCCGCGCGCCCGAAGCACCCAAGGGCGTCTACATGTGGGGCGGCGTCGGGCGCGGCAAATCGATGCTGATGGACCTGCTCTTCCAGACCGTGAAGATCGACCGCAAGCGCCGCGTCCATTTCCATGAGTTCATGATCGAGGTCCACGCCCGTATCGCGGAAGAGCGCAAGAAGGAAGCCGGCGACCCGATCGTGCCGGTCGCCAAGGCGCTGACCCATGACCTCCGCCTGCTCGCCTTCGACGAGATGGTGATCAACAACGCCGCCGACGCGATGATCCTCTCTCGCCTGTTCACCGCGATGATGGCCGAAGGGCTGACCGTAGTCGCGACCTCGAACCGGCCGCCCGACGACCTCTACAAGGACGGGCTTCAGCGCGACTCGTTCCTGCCCTTCATCGCGCTGCTAAAGGACAAGCTCGACGTCCTCCCGCTCAACGGCCCGACCGACTATCGCCGCGATCGCCTCGGCCTGATGGACATGTGGCTGGTTCCCAACAGCCCGGCGAACACCGCCACATTGTCGGCAGCCTTCTTCCGCCTCACCGACTATCCGGTCGAGGACCGCGCCAATGTCCCGTCCGAGGATCTCGAAGTGCAGGGCCGCACGCTGCACGTGCCCAAGAGCCTCAAGGGCGTCGCCGTCTTCTCGTTCAAGCGACTCTGCGGAGAAGCACGCGGCGCGGCCGACTATCTCGCCATCGCCCGTCGCTATCATACCGTGATCCTGGTCGGCATCCCGCGGCTGGGAAAAGAGAACCGCAATGAAGCCGCGCGCTTCGTCACGCTGATCGACGCGCTCTACGAGCACAAGGTCAAGCTGCTGGCGATGGCCGACGCGTCACCGATGGACCTCTATCGCGAAGGCGACGGCAAGTTCGAATTCGAACGCACCGTCAGCCGCCTGATGGAGATGCAATCCGAAGAATATCTGGCGCAGGGTCACGGCACCGAATAGGCGGAGCGCTTTGCTCCCCAGAACCAGAAGTTGTATGACTTCTCAATCTTGAATCTGACGTCTAACGTCTTCCCACCAAGGGGAGAGGACGAACGTGATTCGGTCGGTTCTGCGATTCCTGCTCGCGCTTGCCCTGCCCGCCACCGTCGCAATGGCGCAAGAGGCGAAACCCCGCCCCACGGCCACACTCGTCGCCGCCGACCTGCGCCCGCATCTCCCGCTCGACGGCGCCTGGAACTGGTCGGTCGATCCGTTTCGCGACGGCGTGGCAGGCTTCCATGGCGGCCCGCCCGGCGCCTCTACCCGGCGCTGGCAGGATCGCGTGATCGCCGATGCCGAGCGCGCCGATCCGCAGGCTCTGTTCGAGTTCGACCTGCAGCGCTCGCCCGTCACGCACCTACCCGGCAGCTGGATCGGCCATGCACCCGCGATGCGCTACTATCAGGGGCTGGTCTGGTATCAGCGGGCCTTCGATGCCCCCGCACTCCCCCGCGGCAGGCGCGCCTTTCTGCGCTTCGGGTCAGCCGACTACGCCGCCTCGGTCTATCTGAACGGCGAGGCGGTCGGGAAGCATGAGGGCGGGTTCACCCCCTTCGCCTTCGAGGTGACGGACCTGCTCCGCCCCGGATCGAACCGCATCACCGTCGGCGTCGATTCCGCACGCACGCCGGCCAGCGTCCCGCCGCCGGTCACCGACTGGGAGACCTATGGCGGCATCACCCGGCCGGTCACGCTGGTGACGGTGCCCGAGACCTTCATCGACGACGCCTGGGTGCGGTTGACCCGCGACGGCCGCATCGCTGCGACCGTCCGGCTCAACGGCCCCGCGCGCGACCTGCCGGTCCGCGTCTCGATCGCCGGACTATCCTTCGAGCTCAAGGGCACCGCCCGTGACGGACGATGGGAAGGCAGCGCCCCCGCCCCCCGCTCACTGCGCCGCTGGTCGCCCGAACACCCGGCGCTCTACGATGTCCGCATCGCCGCGGGCGAGGATGTGCTGAACGACCGCACCGGCTTCCGCACAATCGAGGTGCGCGGCCACCAGATCCTGCTCAACGGCAGCCCCGTCTTCCTGCGCGGCATCTCGCTGCACGAGGAAGAACTGGGCCGCGACCCCGTACGCGCCATCACGCCCGCTGCCGCCCGTGCGCTGCTGAGCGAGATCAAGCAGGGGCTCAACGGCAATTTCGTCCGCCTCGCCCATTACCCGCACAGCGAGGTGATGACGCGCATGGCCGACGAACTCGGCCTCATCATATGGAGCGAGATCCCGGTCTATTGGCTGGTCGACTGGCGCAGCCCGGCGACGCTTGATCTGGCGCGTGCGATGCTGCGCGACAACATTGTGCGCGACCGCAACCGCGCCTCGATCGCGCTGTGGAGCGTCGCCAACGAAACCCCGCCCGGCGACGCGCGCAACGCCTTCCTGCGCACGCTGATCGCCGATGTACGCGCGCTCGACGACAGCCGGCTGGTCACCGCTGCCCTGCTCAGCGGCCGCAAGGGCAAGGTCGCGACGATCGACGATCCGCTGGTCACCGATCTCGATGTGATGGCGATCAATACCTATCAGGGCTGGTACACGCCCGACCGGCTCGCCGACCTGCCCGGCTTTGAATGGCAGGCGCCGGTGGACAAGCCGCTGATCTTCTCCGAATTCGGCGCCGACGCGCTCGCCGGCTATCGCGACGCCGCCGCCGATCCGCACAAATTCAGCGAGGAGTTCCAGGCCGACTATTATCGCCAGACGCTGGCGATGGCACGCAAGGTGCCGTTCCTCGCCGGCATGTCGCCCTGGATCCTCAAGGACTTCCGCTCGCCGCGGCGCCAGCACCCGGTCTATCAGCAGGGCTGGAATCGCAAGGGGCTGATCTCCGAGACCGGCACCCGCAAGCTCGCCTTCCATATCCTTGCCGGGGAATATGCCCGTATCCGCGATCAACCCTAACTGAGGATCGCCCCCGCCAGTTCCTCCCCGCGCCCGGTCAGGCCATAGAGCGGCACCGGCGGGAACCGGTCTTCCAGCCGCCGCCGCACCAGATCCTGCCCGATCATCGCCTGCAGCGTCAGCGACAGCGCACGCGGCGTCACCGGTGACAAGCGTGTCTGGAGCGCATTGAACCGCGTCCATTCGTCCTCCAGCCCGCCCGCCACCGGCAAGGTCCAGCGCGACAGGTCGGGCGCTTCCAGTCCCAATCGCACACGAACCGACTCGATCCGCTCACACGCCGCGCCGATCGCGCGTCCGGCATCGCTCAGCACATATTCGGGGCGCAGCGGGTGACCATGGCCCGGATTGGGCATCACCCAGCCCTGTTCGCGCAGATAGGCGAGCGTTCGGGTCAGGCTGTTGCGCGACAGGCCGAAGCGCCGCTCGATCACCACGAAGCGCGATCCCTGCTCGCGGCTCAGCAGCGCCAGCACCGGGATCGCCCAGCGGCTGGCGCTGAGCAGTTGCAGAACCGCGGGCGAAAGAACCGGATCGTTCACGGGCTTGACCATTTTACAATCTACTATACAAACGGAACTATAACCAATGGAGGATGACATGGCAAGTTCCGCAACCGCTGAAGCCGCGGCCGCTTCGGCAATCGCCTATGACGGCGGCCTCGCCTGCGCGATCAACGTCACCAGCTTCGACCGCTCGATCGACTGGTACACCGGCGTGCTCGGCATGAAGCTGCTGTATCGCATGGACGAGATCGCGTGGTGCGAGCTCGAGACCAGCGTCGCGCGAGTCACGGTCGGCCTCTCCCAGGTCGAGACCGTCCCGGCAGGCGGCGGTGCCACCCTGACCTTCGGTGTCCATGACATCGAGGCGGCGAAGTCCGCCCTGGATGCCGCCGGCGTCAGGCAGGACGGCCCGATCGCCGATGTCCCGGGCATGGTGCGCTACCTCACCTTCTTCGATCCGGACGGCAATGCGTTGATGTTCTATCAGGATATGGCGTCAGCCACCGCCGCTTGAACGGCACCGCGCCCGGTCGCGAAACATCATTTCACCGGGACGCCATCAATGCGCACAATATGTCACATCGGCGCCAATCTCACTGAGCTAAAACATATTATTGCAACTAATTCGCAAGTGCAAAGATTTCCTTGACAGGTCGCGATTCGACGGTTGCCGCAGGGGTACAAAGCGCCTAAGGCGCGGTCGTTCCCTGCGGCCCGGAGAGTCATTGGAGCCGCCCAACGCATGTTTAGGGAGGCTCATTTGGCCCGCAAGAAGATCGCCCTTATCGGCGCCGGCAACATCGGCGGCACCCTTGCTCACCTCGCCGCACTCAAGGGGCTCGGCGACATCGTCCTGTTCGACGTGGTCGAGGGCGTTCCCCAGGGCAAGGCGCTCGATCTGTCGCAGTGCGGCCCCGTCGAAGGCTTCGACGCCAAGATCACCGGCTCGAACGACTATGCCGATATCGCGGGTGCGGACGTCATCATCGTCACCGCCGGCGTCGCCCGCAAGCCGGGCATGAGCCGCGACGACCTGCTCGGCATCAACCTCAAGGTCATGAAGGCCGTCGGCGAGGGCATCGCCGCCAACGCCCCCGACGCTTTCGTCATCTGCATCACCAACCCGCTCGACGCGATGGTTTGGGCGCTGCGCGAATTCTCCGGCCTTCCGCACAACAAGGTCGTCGGCATGGCCGGCGTGCTGGACTCGGCACGCTTCAGCCACTTCCTGGCGGAAGAGTTCCAGGTGTCGGTCAAGGAAGTGAACAGCTTCGTGCTTGGCGGCCATGGCGACACGATGGTGCCGGTGGTCGAATATTCGACCGTCGCGGGCATCCCGATCCCCGACCTCATCAAGATGGGCCGCTCGACCAAGGAGCGTATCGACGCCATCGTCGCACGCACCCGTTCGGGCGGCGGCGAGATCGTCGGCCTGCTCAAGACCGGTTCGGCCTTCTATGCCCCCGCCACCAGCGGCATCGCAATGGCCGAAGCGTATCTCTACGACCAGAAGCGCCTGCTGCCCTGCGCCGCGCACCTGACCGGCCAGTATGGCGTCGATGACCTCTATGTCGGCGTGCCCGTCGTGATCGGCGCCGGCGGCGTCGAGCAGGTCGTCGAGATCGAGCTGAACGACGAGGCCAAGGCCAACCTCCAGGTCTCGGTCGACGCGGTCAAGGAACTGCTGGTCGCCTGCAAGGGCATCGACAGCTCGCTCGGCTGATGTCGGCACTCGCCGCCTTTGGAATGATCGCAGCGACGGTCGGAACGGCGCAGGCTAGCCCTGCGCCGTCGCCGTTGTTCGGTG
The DNA here is from genome assembly GCF_059420685.1 of Sphingomonas sp. GW821-FHT03E12. Taxonomy (NCBI): domain Bacteria; kingdom Pseudomonadati; phylum Pseudomonadota; class Alphaproteobacteria; order Sphingomonadales; family Sphingomonadaceae; genus Sphingomonas; species Sphingomonas sp. GW821-FHT03E12. The sequence continues at coordinate 288,286 of NZ_JBWKUF010000005.1, read as the reverse complement.
CATTCAAGGCGGCGTGCTTCGACGTGCAGAAATTCGACGGCGTCGGCGCCGCGGCGGCCGCTGCCGGCTGGGCCGAAGTCACCGAGGCTCAGGCCGATCCGCGGGTCGCGGCGATCGTCGCCAAGGGCCGCGAGGCGATGCGCAAGGAAGCCCCGGAGGCGAAGGTCTCCGGCCAGATGTTCCGCCATCGCTTCGACGGCCGCGATGCCTGGCTGGTCACCAGCCGCATCGAGACCGGCAAGGGCGGATGGGCCAATGGCTGCCGCGCCTATGATCTCGACGCCCCTGCAGCTCCGTCGCGCGAGACGATCGACGGCTGGGTCGGCGCCACACCCAACACCGTTCAGGCCAACGGCACCGCCAGCAAGCGGCGCTGGGAGCCCTGGCAACCGGGCGTCAGCCTCGAAATCACCTACGTGCCGCGCGGCCATCCGCTCGGCGCATCCTATGGCATCCAAGGGCTGATCTTTGTCAGCCAATCAACCGGAGGTTTCTGAATGTCGATTCTGATCGACCGCAACACCAAGGTCATCACCCAGGGGATGACCGGCGACACCGGCACCTTCCATACCCAGCAGGCGCTGGCGTACGGCACGCAGATGGTCGGCGGCGTGACCCCGGGTAAGGGCGGCACCACCCATATCGGCCTGCCCGTGTTCGACACCGTCGCCGAAGCGAAGAGCAAGACCGGCGCCGACGCGTCGGTCATCTATGTTCCGCCGCCCTTCGCCGCGGACTCGATCCTCGAGGCGATCGACGCGGAGATCCCGCTGGTCGTCTGCATCACCGAAGGCATCCCGGTGCTCGACATGGTCAAGGTCAAGCGCGCGCTCAGCGGCTCGAAGACCCGCCTGATCGGTCCGAACTGCCCCGGCGTGCTGACCCCGAACCAGTGCAAGATCGGCATCATGCCGGGCAGCATCTTCTCCGAAGGATCGGTGGGCGTTGTTTCGCGCTCGGGCACGCTTACCTATGAAGCCGTGTTCCAGACCACCAATGCAGGCCTTGGCCAGACGACCGCGGTCGGCATCGGCGGCGATCCCGTCAACGGCACCAACTTCATCGACGTGCTCGAGCTGTTCCTCGCGGACGAGGCGACCAAGTCGATCATCATGATCGGCGAAATCGGCGGCGACGCCGAGGAGCAGGCCGCCCAGTTCCTGATCGACGAGGCGAAGCGCGGCCGCAAGAAGCCGATGGCCGGCTTCATCGCGGGCCGCACGGCGCCTCCGGGCCGCCGCATGGGCCATGCCGGCGCGATCGTATCGGGCGGCAAGGGCGATGCGGAGAGCAAGATCGCGGCGATGGAAGCTGCGGGCATCCGCGTTTCGGCCAGCCCGTCCGAGCTCGGCTCGACGCTGGTGGAAGTGCTGAAGGGCTGACGAACACGCCGGTGCCCCGGTTCGCGCCGGGGCACCGCGCGGTTGAAGATCCCGGTATCGGCCGGGTGACGAAGGAATGAAGATGATGGGCGCTGAGAGCCTGGATTTCGCTGATATCGCCGGGGGCGTGAGCCCCGCGTTCGTCGAGACGCTGTACGCCAAGTGGAAGGCGGATCCGACCTCCGTCGAAGCCGGCTGGCGCGAGTGGTTCGACGGGCTCGAAGGCACCGTCAATGGCCCGAGCTGGGAACGCCCCAACTGGCCGCTCAGCGATACCGACGCGCTCACCGCCGCGCTCGACCCGACGCAGATGGAGCCCGCGCCCAAGCCCGCGCGTGGCGGCGGCACGCCCGCCCCGGCACCGGCTCCCGCGGCGTCCGCGGCCGACATCGCGCGCGCTGCGAACGATTCGATCCGGGCGATGCTGCTGATCCGCACCTATCGCGTGCGCGGGCATCTGGCTGCCAATCTCGATCCGCTCGGCCTGTCGCATCAGAACCTGCCCGCCGACCTGACGCCTGAATATCATGGCTTCACCGCCGCCGATCTCGACCGTCCGATCTATCTCGGCGGCACGCTGGGGCTGGAAAAGGCGACGATCCGCGAGCTGGTCGAGATCCTTCGTCGCAATTACTGCGGCAATGTCGGCCTTGAGTACATGCACATCGCCGATGTCGAGGAGCGCCGCTTCCTGCAGGACCGCATGGAAGGCAAGGACAAGGCGATCGAGTTCACGCCCGAGGGCAAGAAAGCGATCCTGTCCAAGGTCATCGAAGCCGAGCAGTGGGAGAAGTTCCTGGGCCGCAAATATGTCGGCACCAAGCGCTTCGGCCTCGACGGCGGCGAATCGATGATCCCGGCGATGGAAGCGATCATCAAATATGGCGGCGCGCAGGGCGTGCGCGAGATCGTCTACGGCATGGCGCATCGCGGCCGCCTCAACATGCTCGGCACCGTGATGGCGAAACCCTATCGCGTCATCTTCCACGAATTCGCCGGCGGCTCGGCCAACCCCGACGATATCGGCGGCTCGGGCGACGTGAAATACCACCTCGGCACCAGCACCGACCGTGAGTTCGACGGCATCAACGTCCATATGTCGCTGGTCGCCAACCCCTCGCACCTCGAAGCAGTCGATCCAGTGGTGCTCGGCAAGGTCCGCGCGCAGCAGACCAACCGCAACGACCTTGAGGATCACGAGCAGGTCCTGCCCGTGCTGATCCATGGCGACGCGGCATTCGCGGGCCAGGGCATCGTCTGGGAGTGCCTCGGCTTCTCGGGCATCCGCGGCTATAATACCGGCGGCTGCATCCACTTCATCATCAACAACCAGATCGGCTTCACGACCAGCCCGCAATTCGCGCGCTCGTCGCCCTATCCGTCGGACGTCGCCAAGGGCGTCCAGGCACCGATCTTCCACGTCAACGGCGACGATCCCGAAGCCGTGACCTTCGCGTGCAAGATGGCGATCGAGTTCCGCCAGACCTTCAAGCGCGACATCGTCATCGACATGTGGTGCTACCGCCGCTTCGGCCACAATGAAGGCGACGAGCCGTCATTCACCCAGCCGCTGATGTACGCCAAGATCAAGGGCCATCCGGGCGTCGCCGACGTCTATGCCAAGCGCCTTGAGGGCGAAGGCGTGATCGACGGCGAATTCGCCAAGGCCCAGGCCGCCGCCTTCACCGCGCATCTCGAGGACGAGTTCACCGCGGGCGCAAGCTACAAGGCGAACAAGGCCGACTGGTTCGGCGGCCGCTGGCAGGGCCTCGGCGCGCCGATGGACGCCGAGACCGCGCGCCGCAACGTCGAGACCGGCATCGACAAGAAGCTGTTCGACAGCCTCGGCCGCACGCTGACGACCGTCCCCGGCGACCTGACGCCGCACAAGACGCTCAACCGCGTGCTCGACGCCAAGGCAGCGATGTTCAAGTCGGGCGAGAATTTCGACTGGGCGACCGGCGAGGCGCTGGCCTTCGGCGCGCTCCTCTCGGAAGGCTATGGCGTGCGCCTGTCGGGCCAGGATTCGGGCCGCGGCACGTTCAGCCAGCGTCATGCCGTCTGGGTCGACCAGACCGACGAGCACAAATATGTGCCGCTGAACGAGATTCCGCACGGCCGCTTCGAGGTTCTGGACTCGCCGCTCAGCGAATATGGCGTGCTCGGCTTCGAATATGGCTATGCGCTCGCCGATCCGAAGACGCTGGTGCTGTGGGAGGCGCAGTTCGGCGACTTCGTCAACGGCGCGCAGATCATGATCGATCAGTTCATCGCCGCGGGCGAAGCCAAGTGGCTGCGCGCCAATGGCCTCGTGATGCTGCTCCCGCACGGCTATGAGGGCCAGGGTCCCGAGCACAGCTCGGCGCGTCCGGAGCGCTTCCTCCAGCTGTGCGCGGGCGACAATATGCAGGTCGCGAACGTGACCACGCCGGCCAATTATTTCCACCTGCTGCGCCGGCAGATGCACCGCAACTTCCGCAAGCCGCTCGTCATCATGACGCCCAAGTCGCTGCTCCGTCACAAGCTGGCGGTCAGCAAGACCGAGGATTTCCTGGGCGAGACGCACTTCATGCGCATCCTCTCGGATCCCTCGGCGCCCGCCGACAAGGATGTGAAGCGCGTCGTGCTGTGCACCGGCAAGGTCGCCTACGACCTGATCGAGGCGCGGGATGCTGCGGGCGACACGAACACTGCGATCATCCGCATCGAGCAGCTCTATCCCTTCCCCGGCGAACCGCTGGTCAAGCGTCTCGCGCGCATGCCCAATGTCGAGGAAGTGGTGTGGGCCCAGGAAGAGCCGAAGAACAACGGCTACTGGTTCTTCGTCGAACCCTATATCGAGGCGTGCATGGTCGAAGCCGGCATCAAGCCGCAGCGTCCGCGCTATGCGGGCCGCGCTGCGGCGGCATCGCCCGCCACGGGCCTGATGAAGCGCCACCAGGCCGAGCAGGGCGCACTTGTCGCCGACGCGCTGGGCCATAATGTGCGCGAGGAAATCCGCCGCGCGCGCAAGACCGAAGACAAGAAGACCGCCGGCAAGGCCGGCGCGTGATCGCCAGGAAGGACTGAACCATGGCCACCGAAATCCTCGTTCCCGTTCTGGGCGAATCCATCACCGAAGCCACGATCGGCGAATGGCTGAAGCAGCCGGGCGACGCCGTCGCCGCCGATGAGCCTGTCGCATCGCTCGAGACCGATAAGGTCTCGGTCGAGGTCGGCGCGCCCGTCGCCGGCATCATGGGCGCCCACGCCGCCAAGGTCGGCGACACCGTCAATGTCGGCGCGCTGATCGGCACGATCGAAGCCGGCAGCGGTGCCGCTGCTGCGCCCGCCGCCGCTCCGGCAGCTGCCGCCCCTGCAGCACCGGCCGCCGCCCCGGCTGAACCGGCACAGGATGTCGAGGCCGCTGCGCTTTCGCCGTCGGTCCGCCGCGCGATCCTCGAGCATGGCGTCGATCCGGCGACCGTCACCGGCTCGGGCAAGGACGGCCGCATCACCAAGGAAGACGTGGTCGCCGCCGCCTCGGCCAAGCCTGCGGCCCCCGCCGCCGCTCCGGCTCCCGCAGCAGCAGCCCCGGTCGCAGCGCCCACAACGGGCGGCGCCCGCAACGAAGAGCGCGTGCGCATGACGCGCCTGCGCCAGACCGTCGCCCGCCGCCTCAAGGAAGCGCAGAACACCGCCGCCCTGCTCACCACCTTCAACGACGTCGACATGACGGCGGTGATCGAGGCGCGCACCAAGTACAAGGACCTGTTCGAGAAGAAGCACGGCGTCCGCCTCGGCTTCATGGGCTTCTTCGTGAAGGCCGCGACCATGGCCCTCAAGGACATCCCGGCGGTCAACGCCCAGATCGACGGCGAAGAGATCGTCTATCACGACTATGCCGACATCTCGGTCGCGGTGTCCGCGCCGCAGGGCCTGGTCGTCCCGGTGATCCGCGACGCCGACAAGATGTCGGTCGCTCAGGTCGAGCGCACGATCGGCGATTTCGGCAAGCGCGCCAAGGACGGCACGCTCAAGATGGAAGAGATGAAGGGCGGTACCTTCACCATCTCCAACGGCGGCGTGTTCGGCTCGCTGATGTCGACCCCGATCATCAACCCGCCGCAGTCGGCGGTGCTGGGCCTCCACCGCATCGAGGATCGCCCGGTCGTCCGCGACGGCCAGATCGTCATCCGCCCGATGATGTATCTCGCGCTGAGCTACGACCACCGCCTGATCGACGGCCGTGAGGCGGTCACCTTCCTCGTCGCGCTCAAGAACGCGATCGAGGACCCGACCCGCCTGCTGATCGACCTGTAAGAACTGACCTATCGTCCCCACATGCGGACGAACGGAGTAGAACATGGCTGAATACGACTTCGACGTCCTCGTGATCGGTTCCGGACCCGGCGGCTATGTCGCCGCGATCCGTGCGGCGCAGCTGGGTCTCAAGACCGCCTGCGCCGAAGGGCGCGAGACGCTGGGCGGCACCTGCCTCAACGTCGGCTGCATCCCGTCCAAGGCGCTGCTGCACGCGTCGGAACTGTACGAGGAAGCCGCCAGCGGCGCGCTCGCCAAGCTCGGCGTCAAGCTCGGCAAGGTCGAGCTCGACCTCGACGCCATGCACGCCCAGCGCCTCGACGCGGTCAAGGGCCTGACCGGCGGCATCGAATTCCTGTTCAAGAAGAACAAGGTCGAATGGCTCAAGGGCTATGCCGCCTTCACCGGCAAGGACAGCGTCAAGGTCGGCGACCGTGAGGTCCGTGCCAAGAACATCATCATCGCCACCGGCTCGTCGGTCACGCCGCTCCCCGGCGTCGAGATCGACCAGAAGGTCGTGGTCGACAGCACCGGCGCGCTCGAACTGGCCAAGGTTCCCGAGCATCTCGTCGTCATCGGCGGCGGCGTGATCGGGCTTGAGCTCGGCAGCGTGTGGCGCCGCGTCGGCGCCAAGGTCACCGTGGTCGAATATCTCGACCAGATCCTGCCCGGCTTCGACGCCGACGTCCGCAAGGAAGCCGCGCGCCTGTTCAAGAAGCAGGGCATCGAGTTCAAGACCGGTACCAAGGTCACCGGCGTTGCCGTGAAGGGCAAGAAGGCCACGATCACCGTCGAGCCCGCCGCGGGCGGCGCCGCCGAGACGATCGAGGCGGACAACGTCCTCGTCGCGATCGGCCGCAAGCCGAACACCGACGGCCTCGGCCTCGAAGCGGCCGGCCTGACCGTCAACCAGCGCGGCCAGATCGAGACCGATCACAGCTTCAAGACGTCGGTCCCCGGCATCTGGGCGATCGGCGACGTCATCCCCGGTCCGATGCTCGCGCACAAGGCCGAAGATGAGGGTATCGCGGTGGCGGAGAATATCGCCGGCCTCACCGGCATCGTGAACCACGACGTCATCCCCTCGGTCGTCTACACCATGCCCGAAATCGCCGGCGTCGGCCTCACCGAGGAAGCGGCGAAGGCGAAGGGCGAGGTCAAGGTCGGCAAGTTCCCGATGGCGGGCAACAGCCGCGCCAAGACCAACCATGAGCCCGACGGCTTCGTGAAGGTCATCGCCGACGCCAAGACCGATCGCGTGCTCGGCGTGTGGATCATCACCAGCGTCGCCGGCACGATGATCGCCCAGGCCGCGCAGGCGATGGAGTTCGGCGCGACCAGCGAGGACATCGCCTATACCTGCCACGCCCATCCCACGCACAGCGAGGCGATCAAGGAAGCGGCGATGGCGGTGACGGGCAAGCCGATCCATATCTGATGCGCCGGCGACGCGATTAGCGCAGCTAATCGCGAGCGCACCAGGCGCGTCCGGCAGACGGCGCCCACAAGTATCCCGCTTGCGTCTCCCGATCGGGTGTATCATGGTAATGGCACACCTGATCGGAGAATTCGATGCTCAGATACGCCGCCAGCCTCGCGCTCGTCCTTGCCGCGCCCGCCGTTGCGCAGACCGCCGCGAAGGTCGATCCCGCCCGTATGGATGCGATCGTCCGTGCCGATGCCGATAAGGGCGGGTTCATGGGCGTCGTGCTCGTCGCGCGCGATGGCGAGATCCTGTTCGACAAGGGCTATGGCTCGGCCAACCTCGAATGGAAGATCGCCAATGACGGCGACACCAAGTTCCGTCTCGGCTCGGTGACCAAGCAGTTCACCGGCGCGGCGATCCTGCTGCTGCAGGAACGCGGCAAGGTGAAGCTCGACGCGCCGGTCAAGACCTATCTGCCCGACGCGCCCGCGACATGGGACAAGGTGACGGTGCGCAACCTCCTCACCCATAGCGGCGGCATCCCCAACTTCACCTCGTTCGACGACTATCAGAAGCTGAAGACGCTTGAAGCTACGCCCGCGAGCCTGATTGCGCGCTTCAGCGACAAGCCGCTCGATTTTCAGCCGGGCGAGAAATTCGCCTATTCCAACTCGGGCTACATCCTGCTCACCGCGATCATCGAGAAGGCGAGCGGCCAGTCCTATTCCACGTTCCTCGCCGACAACATCTTCAAGCCGCTCGGCATGGCCGACACCGGCTATGACAGCCACGCCACGATCATCCCGCGCCGGGCCGCGGGCTACACGCCATCGCCCAAGGGGGTGGTCAACACCGACTATCTCGACATGACGATCCCGCAGGGTGCGGGCTCGCTCTACTCGACCTCGCACGACCTGCTCAAATGGCAGCGCGGGCTGTTCGGCGGCAAGTTGCTCAAGCCGGACTCGCTCAAGGCGTATCTGACGCCGTTCAAGAACAACTACGCGCTGGGCGTCAACGTCGCCACGGCCGACGGCAGCACCACCGTCTCGCACGGCGGCGGGATCGAGGGGTTCAACACCTGGCTGGGCTACGACCCCGACCGCAAGCTCACCGTCGTTGTGCTCGCCAACCTCAATGGCGACGCGCCGGGCCGGTTGGGCAAGGCAATGCTCGCACTGGCGCGCGGCGGCAAGGTGACGCTGGCGGGAGAGCCACCGGCGGGCGGCAAATAGGCAACCGTAAAATCGGGCGAGCCGGCAACGTCGTGGCGTAGCCGCCCCCAACCCCGTGTTAACCATTACCGTTAGCCTGTTCTCATCCATGTCTCCGCTATGTCGATCCACTGCCGGAATCCCCTCCGGCCGGTACGACGATGCGGATGACGACAACCACCACCCCTCCTGCCGAACCTTCGGCCATGGCCCGTCCGGGGAGCACCGGCACGATCATCGCGCTGATGCTGCTGATGATCGGCATCATGATCGCCAGCTTCGCTTACGTCTCCGGCCAGGAGGCAGAGCTGCGCAACGGTCGCATGGAAAGCCGCCATATCCGCATCGCGCGGCAGGCGCTGATGGAAGCCGATATCGCCGTGCTGAACGCGATGGTCGATGGCGGCGCCGCCCATGCCGGACGCTATCGCTCGGCGATCGAGAAGCTCGATACGCAACCGGTCAATCACTTCCCCGCGACGCTTCGCATCGAGGGGCGCGAGGTTCCCGGCATCGCCGCGATCGCCGGCATTCGGCGCAGCTGGAACGCGATCATGGCACGGATCGAGGCGGGCGACCTCGCCGGTGCCCGTGCCCTGCACGACACGCAGGGCATCCAGCAGCAGACGCGGGCGGTCGTCGATACGATGATCGGTCAGATCGAACAGCTCGACGCGCATAACGACCGCGCCCAGGGCAATATCGATTTCACCATCAAGGCCGTCGTCATCCTCCAGCTCGCGAGCGGCCTGTTCTGTATCGCAGTGTTCCTGTTCGCCGCCCGGCGCGGCGCGACGGAAGCCGCAGCACGTGCGCTCGCGGTCACCAATGCCACCCGCTCGCGCGAAGAGGTCATGCGGCTGTTCGAGATGACCGACATGCTGCAGAGCGCACAGGATCAGAGCGACGCCAACATGGTGCTGCGCGCGACCGCGATGGAGCTGCTGCCCGATCTTGCCGGCACGCTCTACGTCTTCAGCAATTCGCGCGACCGCCTCGTTCTCTCGGCGAGCTGGAATGTCGGCGACGGCCCTGCCCCGGCCGACACGATCGGCCTGACTCAATGCTGGGCGCTCAAGCGCGGCAAGCCGCACGTCAACCACCCCCGTGGCGACAAGCTCCGCTGCGAGCATCATGCCGAGGGTGCGTTCGTGCTCGAGATCCCGATGGCCGCGCGCGGCGAGGTGCTCGGCCTGTTCTGCATCCAGACCACGCGAGCCGACGGCGATGTCCGGCTTCAGGAGATTGCCGGTCTCGGCACCGCGCTCGCCGACGCGATGTCGCTCGCGCTCGCCAACCTCGCGCTCGGCGCCAAGCTGCGCAGCCAGGCGCTGCGCGATCCGCTGACCGGCCTCTACAACCGCCGCTATATGGAAGACACGCTCCAGCGTGCCGTCCAGCTTGCCCAGCGCGAGAAGCACGATGTGTCGATCGTCATGATCGACCTCGATCATTTCAAGCGGCTCAACGACCAGCACGGCCACGCCAAGGGCGATACCGTATTGCGCGATGCCGCGTCGGTGATCGTCCACCAACTGCGCGAGAGCGATGTCGCCTGCCGCTATGGCGGTGAGGAACTGCTGGTGGTGATGCCCAATTGCAGCATCGAGGACGCCGCACACAAGGCCGAGCGGCTGCGCATCGGCATCGCCGCGCTGTCGCAGCCGGGGATCGACGTCTCCGCCTCGTTCGGCATCGCCAGCATCCCGGCCACCTCGTCGTCGGCGCATGATCTGATGCAGGCGGCGGACGCTGCGCTCTACACGGCCAAGGAACAGGGGCGAAACCGCGTGGTCACCGCGCCGCCGCTCGATGATCCGATCCGCGGCCAGCTCATCGCGGCCGAATAGCATGTCCGGCCGGCTCGCGATTTCGTTCCGGCGAACAGGCGCAGAATCGGGCCTAACGGTGCGTAAACCCGGACCCCGGCCAGGACCGAGGCGTTCAGCGCGGATGCATCGCACCCGATCCACCGCGTCCGCCACGGTATCTGCCCTTGCCCTGGCCCTCCTCGTTGCCGGTTGTGGCGGAGGTGGAAGTGGTGGCAGCGGCGGGACGGTCGTCGCCCCCACACCTTCGCCAACTACAGGCACGCCGTCGCCGAGCCCTTCGACCCCGGCGCCCTCTCCCTCCTCTTCGCCGCTCCCGACGACCTGGGCCGGTGTCGCCGGTTATTATGACGTCCAGCCGGACATCGGCGGATGCCGCGCGGGGACGCTCAAGGATTCGGTGAAGACCGAGTTCCTCGCCCGGCTGAACGAGATCCGCGCTCGGCACGGCCTCGCGCCTGTCGTCTATTCGACTGACGAGGACGTTCAGCAGGCGGAATCCTCGCTGATGATGGCCGCCAATGTCGCGCTCAGCCACACGCCGCCGACCAGCTGGCGCTGCTATACCGCCGGCGGCTCAACCGCTGCGGGCGCGAGCAACCTGATCGGCGGCTGGGGCACCGGTCTTGGCTTCGACAGCGAAGACGGTCTGCTCGCCGGCTGGTTGCGCGAGGGCGGCACCGCCCAGCTCGGCCACCGCCGCTGGATTCTCTACCCGTTCCTGCGCAAGACCTCCTACGGCCGCGTCTCGGGCACGCTTCCCGACGGCCGGCGCGCCACCACCGCATCGATGCGCGTCTTCGGTTTCGTGAGCGCGGGGCCCGCCCCGTCGACCGTCCCGCCGTTCGTCGGGTTCCCGCAGGGAGATTATCCGTCGCGTTACTTCGCGCTGACCGACTATCTCTCCTTCTCGATCGTGCCGAGCGCGACCAACAATGGCGCCGACCGCTCGGTCGATTTCTCCGCCGCGACGGTTTCGGTCCGCGGCCCTTCAGGCGATCTGCCGATCACCGATATCACGCGCGACAATGACGGCTATGGCATTGCCAACAACATCCAGTGGCGCGCCACCGGCCTTGCCGCGAACACCGGCTACACCGTGACGATCGCCGGGGTGCGCGGCGCACCCCAGGCCAGCTATTCCTACAATTTCAGGGTCGTGCCCTAGAGGCTAGGCGGCCGCCGCCTGTCCCCCGGCAAGCGTGCCGGGCAGCGGCAGGCCCGTGTCCGCCTGCTCCGGCGGCACGCCGGCAGGACCAAGGCGCCAGGGCATCCGCACCCAGTCGCCGAAGCCGCGCGGCTGGCGCGCCTCGGCGATTCCGACCACAGGCCATTCGTCGCGCGCCGGCATGTGGCAGGTGCCGAACAGCCGGTCCCACAGGGTGGTGAAAGCACCGAAATTCTTGTCGAAATGCTGCTCTTCCACCGAATGATGGATGCGGTGGAAGCGGTTGTCGACAATCAGCGTGCGCAGCGGCCCCAGCGTGATCCGCGTCGGCGAGTGGATCCATACGATATGGCACCACAGCACCAGATTGATGATCGGTGAGATCGGCCCGTGCATCCCGATCAGGAGCGACATCGGGATCTGCATCACGATCAGCGAGATCATCGCCTCGCTGGGATGGTGATAGCTGTTCACCGCGTTCAGCTCTTCGATCGAATGGTGCACGGCGTGCCAGCGCCACAGCCAGCGATGTTGAATGCGATGGAACCAGTAGAAGAAGAAGTCATGGGCGATCGCGCCAATCAGCGCGGCGAGAATTCCTCCCACAATCGGTCCGCCGACGACTGCAAGCACGCTGGGGATCGTGAACAGCGGCCGCACGCCCAGCTTCTGCCAAGCCAGCGCCAGCATCACGGTCGCCACGAAGGAGATCAGCAGCGACACCATCCAGAAACCGGTACCCAGCAGCCGGGTTCGCAGCCGGTGGTCCTCGCGTGGATTGAGCACCTCGAAACAGGTGAGGATGCCGAACACCGCGCCCCAGGCGATGTAATGGTGCTTCAGATCGTCGAGGAGGGCCGGGACATCCATTGCGTCTCAGTTAGACGGGCAAAGGCAAATGCCGGGTAAATGCCGGCGCACAGCCGGGATTGATCCGTCGCCCCGGCAGTGAGACAGGGAACGGATGACACCACCTGCCTTTGCCCAGCTTGGTACCGTGCTGCCGTTGCTCGATCTGCTCGGCATTGCCCTGTTCGCCGCCACCGGCGCACTGGCAGCGGCGCGCCACGGGCAGACGCTGGTCACGGCCGCCTTCTTCGCGCTCATCACCGGAGTCGGCGGCGGCACGATCCGCGACCTTCTGATCGGCGCCCCGGTCTGGTGGGTTCACCACTCCTTCGTTTCTGCGCTCTGCCTCGGCGTCGCGCTGCTGATCTGGATGACGCCACAGCGATGGTGGGACGGCGCGGCACTCGACTGGCTCGATGCACTCGGCCTTGCCGCCTATGCGGTGTTCGGCGCAGCCAAATCGCTGAGCTTCGGTATCCCGCCGGTTCCCGCTGCCCTGATGGGCGTGCTCACCGCCTGTTGCGGCGGCATCATCCGCGACGTTCTGGCCGGCGAGCCGTCGATCCTGATGCGCCCCGAACTCTACGTCACCGCCGCAGCGCTCGCCTCGTGCCTCTATGTGCTGCTGATGCTCGCCGGGCTGCCGCTGCTCGTGGCCGCAGTGATCGCCGCCATCGCCGGTTTCGCACTCCGCGCCGCCGCCATTGCCTGGAAGATCAAGCTGCCCGCCTATCGCGGCAAGCGGTGACTCATTGCGGCACCAGCCCGCTCCCCAACCCGGCCACCCAACGCCAGTATCCTATGGGTGGCCGGGTGGGGGAGCGGGCTGGTGCCGCCATTCAGCGAAGCTGAATCCCCCTCAAGGCTCCATCAGCCAGGCGATCGCCGCGTCGCGATCGTCGAACATGCCGAAGTCGGGGCGCACCTGCTGCAACCGCTTGACCTGCATCCGGGCGGTCGCGGTCTTCACCACGAACGCGACCTTGCGCGCCCAGATCGCGCGCACTGCCGGGTTGTCGAAAGTCTGCTGAAGCATGTCGACCGTCGCGGTCGGCAGGCTGGGGACCGCACTCCCGTCATAGAGCGTGACATGCTGGCCCACCGCATCGCCGAACGAACGGACCGCGGCGCGCAGCTCCTCACCCACCCAGGCCGCATCCTCGGGGGCCAGCATCTCGCGAATCTCCAGGATCACCAGCTTACGCGGGCGATCGACCTCCAGCCTGTGCGTCAACGGAGCGTGCATGGCGGCTGCGCTCTAACGTAAAGCAGCCGCCAAGTCATTCTTAACGCGTCAATAATATGACGAATTTTTCGCCTAGTCGCGCACCAGGCCGGTTTCGCTGAACGGTCTGGGCTCGACCGGCGGGGTCGTCGCGTCGTTGAGCTCGCACTGCCAGATGCCGATATCGACCCAGCGGCCTTCCTTGAACCCGATCTCGCGCAACTGCCCGGCGCGGCGGAAGCCGACCTGCTCGTGCGTGCGGATCGAATTGTCGTTGGGCAGCGAGATCACACCGATCGCCTGAGTGAAGCCCTGTGCGCGCAACGTGTCGATCAGCGCCTCGTACAGCAGCCGCCCGATCCCCTGCCCCTGCACTGCGCCAGCGATATAGACCGAAGTCTCGACGACATAGCGATAGGCCGCACGCTCGCGGAAGCGCGTCGCATAGGCATAGCCCAGCACGCCCTTGCCCTCGCCATTGGTCGCAACGATCCACGGATACAGACCCTGCGAGGCCTCCATCCGGTTGCGCATCTGCCGCGCGTCGGGCGGATCGAACTCGAAGCTCACCGTGCCGGTCAGCACATAGGGCGCATAGATGGCGGCGATCGCCGCGGCATCGCCGGGCTCGGCGGGACGGAGCTGGATCACAGGCCGACCCTCGCGAGAATGAGGTCGATCAGCCGGGCATCCGCGCGCATTGTCGTCGCGGCCGGCCCGAACGCCCCGCATTCCAGGCAGCGTGCCTGCATCGACGATCCCATCGCCAGCCGCTTCGCGTCGCCCAGCGCCTGCCCGAACACCGCGCGCCGCTCGGCCCCGATGCGGGCATAGATGTCGCCGCCGCTTTCCGGCGTCGCCTCCTCGTCCTCCTCGCCGCCGCTCATCGCGAATCCGGCGACGAGCTGTTCGAACCAGCTCGGCTCTTTCTCGAGATAGAGTGCATGCACCTTGGCGGGATCAAGGTTGGCGCGCTTCGCGGCCTCGGCGACCGCATCGCCGAGATTGCCGAACCGGTCGACCAGCCCCAGCTGGCGCGCAGTGCCGCCGTCCCAGACGCGGCCCTGGCCGATCTCGTCCACCCGCTGCGGCGTCAGCTTGCGCGACTGCGACACCAGGCCGATGAAGCGGCGATAGCCCTGCTCGATCCCCGATTGCAGGATGCGGCCGGTCGGCTCGTTGATGCCGGCATAGAGATCGGGCTGGCCGGTCAGCGGCGTGGTCTTCACCCCGTCGCTGGTCACGCCGATCTTGGCGAGGGTGTTTTCGAAGCTCGGGATGATGCCGAAGATGCCGATCGATCCGGTGATCGTGTTCGGCTCGGCGAAGATCACGTCGCCCGGGGTCGAGACCCAGTAACCGCCCGACGCGGCCAGGCTGCCCATCGACACCACCACCGGCAGCTTCTGCGCCTTAGCCTGCAGGATCGCCTGACGGATCCGCTCGGACGCGAGTGCCGATCCGCCCGGCGAGTCGACGCGCACCACCAGCGCCTTCAGCTTCTTCTCGGCCAGTCCCTTGAGCAGCAGTCCCGAGACGGTGTCGCCGCCCGCGGTTCCCGGTCCGGCCTTGCCGTCGATGATCTCACCCGCGACGGTGATCACGCCGATCGCGTCGCCATCCTTCTTCGCCGGATTGGCCTCCAGCCAGTTGGCGAGCTTGATCGACTTGTAGTTGCCCGCAGGCTTGTTTGCGTCCGCGCCTGCAATCTCGGCGATGCGCTTGCCGAATGCCAGCCGGTCGCCAAGCTTGTCGACCAGCCCCGTGTCGAGATTGGCCTTGGCGATGTCCCCGTTCGCCGCCGCGACCACCAGGTCGGGCTGCGCGATCATCTGGCCGAGCTTCGCCTTGGGCCGCGCCTTCGCCACCGCTTCCTGCCACTGGCCGAAGATCGTGCCATAGAGCGCTTCGTTCGCCGCCTTTGCCTCGGGCGACTGGCCGGTCAGGATATAGGGCTCGACCGCCGACTTGAACTTGCCGACCTTGTAGACATGCGCGGTGACGCCGAGCTTGTCGATCAGCCCCTTGTAATAGAGGCGCGAACCGCCCGGCCCGCTGAACAGCGTGCCGCCCATCGGGTTGACCCAGACTTCGCTGGCATTGGCCGCGAGCAGATAGCCGCTGTCGGTATAGCCGGTGGCATAGGCAAGCACCGGCTTGCCCGCGGCGCGCACCCGCGCCACCGCCTGCGCGACTTCGGCCACCGCGGCGGGGTAGCCGCCCATGAACCGGTCGAGGTCAAGCACCACTGCCTTGACGCGGGCATCGGTCTTCGCCGCGTCGAGCGCGCGGACCAGGTCGCGCGTCCGGTATTCCTTGACCGTTTCGCCGCCGCCGAACGCCGCGAACGGATCGGTCTCCGAAGGCTGTTCGACGATCATGCCGTCGATGTTGAACACCAGCGCGCCGTCCTTGACCGCCGCCGGGTTGGGCCGCGCCGAGAGGATCGCGAACAGGCCGATGAAGAACAGCAGCATGAACAGCAGGACCAATGCGTCCTTGATCCCGACCAGCAGCTTCCATGCGCCGCGTACCAGTTTCACGTCTTCAGCTCCTCAGGATGCCCCGCGCCTCTTGACGCACAGGTGAGACTTTGGGGCAAGCGATAACGAGACTGTGTTAAGGACGCAATACAGATGGCTTCTCGCCTTCTCATCCGTCACCCCGGCACGAGGCCTGGGTGACGAAGGCAGGTTTCGGATCGCCTAGAGCGACAGCCGCCACATCACGGAGATGCGCCAGTCCTTGTCGAAGGCGGGATAGGGCTCGTCGATCGCGGCCGCCGCCTCCAGCCCCAGTTCCGCTTTTTCCTTGAACTTGATCCGCCCGCCAAACCCGGCCGAGGCCATCGACAGGTCGATCCCCGGATCGATCCCGCGTGCTGCCAGGCCGATCCAGGCGCGGTCGGCAAAGGCATAGAGCTCGCTCGCCGCGAACGCCCCGCCCTTCACTGGCCGTACTGCCAGTTCGCCAAGCGCCCCCGCGCCCTTGTCCGCGGTGAGGAAGGCCGTGTCGAACGCCCGGCCCAGCGCCTCGCCGCCGACCGAAAAGCGTTCCGCCGCGGGCAGCCGGTCACCGCTATACTGCCCCGACAGGTTGAGCCGCGCGCTCACGCGCTTGCCCAGTGCCTGCGTCACGCTCGCCGCGCCATTGACCTTGCGGAACCCCTTCTCGGCATAGGGCTCGATCACCCGCGCCCCAAGGACATCCAGCCCCTGCGACACCGCCGCGCTCACCGACCAGGAGCGTTTCTCGCGCGCATCCACGATCCCGGCGGCGGCGCGTACCGCACGCGTCCGCTCGGTCGCGATCAGATTGCCCAGCACCGCATTGTCGCTGTTGATCCCGTCCACGCCCAGGCTCAGATCCACTGCCCGGTTGAAGCGGCGCACCAGCGGATAGGACAAGGTCGCGCCGGCGAGCTTTGCGGTGCCCTTGCCCGCAAAGCCGCGCGGCCGTGTCTCCAGCCACGCCAGGTTGGCGGAGAGCGTCAGCCCATTGGGCGTCAGCGGCGCCTGATAGCCGGCCGCGGCATAGCGATAGCGTTTGAAGTCGCTCGCCGCGGAAAGGCCCAGCGTCAGCTGGTCGCCCTCTCCGGCCAGGCTATAGAATTCGGCGTTGAGGTCGAACTGGCCGTCCCCGGTCAGATCGACGCCGCGGTTGCTGAACCCCGCGGTGATCCTGCGCCGCTTCTGCTTCGGGGTCAGCGCCAGCTTGAGCGCGCCGTCGTTCCGCGGGTCGCTGAACTCGGGCGTGAACGTCAGGCCGGGGATCGCCCGCATCAGCGTGAACTGCCGTTCAAAGGTCGCGCGGGTCAGCGGGTCTTCGGTGGTCATCCGGCCCGCGCGCGCCGCAAGCAGCCGATGCCTGCCGCGCGGCGCCTTCATCTCGATCGTGACGATCCGCCCTTCGGTCAGCAGCACTTCGACCACGTCATTGGCGAAATCCTGTTCCGGGATCGCAATCGTGTAGAGCGCGACATTGCTCTTGCCATAGGCGCGCGACAGGCTCCCCGCGAGCTCGGCCAGCGCCTCGCCGGTCATCGGCCGGCCCAGAAAGCCTTCCGCCGCGCGTGCCACCGGCCGCGGCGCCTCCGCACCGCGAAAGCGGATGCCGCGGATCGGGCGGCCGGTGCCGCTGGCCTTGATCTTCGCGCGATCGATTTCGGGTGCGGGCTTGAGCTGCGGTGCCGGGGTGCGCGGCCGGTCGATCCGGTTGCGGTCGATCAGCCGCGCGCCGTCCTGCGGGTCCGCGGCAGCGGCCAGCGCCATCATGGCTGCCAGCATCATGAGTCCATCCTCGCCATGGAAAAATGCCCGCGCACGGGGCGCGGGCACTGGCGTCAGTTGTTCTTCTTGGGCCTGAGACCGCCGAGCAGGCCATTATTCTGGCCATTGGCACCCAGCACAGTGCCGACCGTGCCGGTGGCGGTCTGCACCACGCCCTTGGTGGTTCCAACCAGCCCGTTGGTCGTGCCGCCCAGCAGCCCGCCGGCCGTCCCGTTGACGTCGAGCGCGAGCAACTGCCCGCCCGTCCCCGCGCCTACGGTCGCCAGCGACCCCGTCGTCGGGCTCTGCGCCAGCACGTTGAGGCCGATCAGCGGCGTCGAGCCCTCGGGCGCCGCGATCACCTGCCCCTTGCCCAGATCGATCGCGACCAGCGCGCCGAGCTTGCCGCCGACGCCGTCGAGGATCAGCCCGCCGGTACCGCTGCCTTCGCCCAGATTGACCAGCGTCTGGCCGGTCGCGTCGAGCACGCGGGTGACGGTACCCGTGACGATCCCGGTCGCGGGAAGCTTGCCGTTCACCACCTGCGCCAGCTGATCATGCTTGCCGGCGACGCCGATTACCGTGTTGCCGGCGGTGACGATCAGATTGCCGACCAGCCCGGTTGCGCCGCCCGAACTGCCGGTACCGCCCGAGGAACTGCTCGTTCCGCCGGACGAGCTGCTCGACCCGCCCGAAGAACCGCTCGATCCGCTCGAGCTGCTTCCGCCCGAACTGCTCGAACTCGACGGCGGCGGACTGTCGCCCACCCAGCCGACCCGATAATTTCCCGAACTCTCGCAAGCTGCCAGTGCCAGCGCCGCCGTGGAGGCGAACACCAGCGCCGGCCAAATGGCCGTCCTTCCAGTCATGACGCATCTCCTGTTCTAATCGATACTTTCACGCATCGATAATCCGGCAGAATTCTATTCGCGTCATAGAGTTCCATCATATTGGAATAATTCGTAGTTACTGAATTGTTTATTTTCGGCATACTTTCACTTTACTGCCGGACGAAAGGTTCCTCTGCCCGTCGGATTCTTTTCCGGACTCGCCGCGCCTGCGGTTGACGATGCCCGACCCCACATCCATATGCCGGCCGCTGGCACTCGCTTCAGGGGAGTGCCAACAATTTCAACCCGCGTTCAGGAGAGCTCCATGAACTTTCGTCCGCTGCACGACCGCGTGCTCGTCCGTCGCGTCGAGGCAGAAGCCAAGACCGCCGGCGGCATCATCATCCCCGACACCGCCCAGGAAAAGCCGCAGGAAGGCGAAGTCGTCGCCGCCGGTTCGGGCGCCAAGAACGAGAAGGGCGAAGTGACCCCGCTCGACGTCAAGGCGGGTGACCGCATCCTGTTCGGCAAGTGGTCGGGCACCGAGGTCAAGGTCAACGGCGAAGACCTGCTGATCATGAAGGAAAGCGATATCCTCGGGATCATCGCCTGACCTCATTCACCGCACCGCCTCGCGCACGCGTGGCAGTGTGACTTTTGAGACTTTCCAGATTTTGAAAGGGTAGCCACCATGGCAGCCAAGGACGTAAAATTCGGCCGCGACGCGCGTGAGCGCATCCTGCGCGGCGTCGACATCCTCGCCGATGCGGTGAAGGTCACGCTGGGGCCGAAGGGCCGCAACGTCGTCATCGACAAGAGCTTCGGCGCGCCGCGCATCACCAAGGACGGTGTGTCGGTTGCGAAGGAAATCGAACTCAAGGACAAGTTCGAGAACATGGGCGCCCAGATGGTGCGCGAAGTGGCCTCGAAGACCAACGACGTCGCCGGCGACGGCACCACCACCGCGACCGTTCTCGCCCAGGCGATCGTGCGCGAAGGCATGAAGTCGGTCGCGGCCGGCATGAACCCGATGGACCTGAAGCGCGGCATCGACCTCGCCGTCGGCAAGGTGGTCGCTGACCTCCAGTCGCGCTCGAAGGCCGTTGCCGGTTCGAACGAGATCGCCCAGGTCGGCATCATCTCGGCCAATGGCGACCGTGAAGTCGGCGAGAAGATCGCCGAAGCCATGGAAAAGGTCGGCAAGGAAGGCGTGATCACCGTCGAAGAGGCGAAGGGTCTCGAATTCGAGCTGGACGTCGTCGAGGGCATGCAGTTCGACCGCGGCTATCTGTCGCCCTACTTCATCACCAACCCCGAGAAGATGGCCGTCGAACTGGCGGATCCGTTCATCCTCATCCACGAGAAGAAGCTGTCGTCGCTGCAGGCGATGCTGCCGATCCTCGAGGCGGTTGTGCAGTCGGGTCGTCCGCTGCTGATCATCGCCGAGGACATCGAGGGTGAGGCGCTCGCCACGCTCGTCGTAAACAAGCTGCGCGGCGGCCTCAAGGTCGCAGCGGTCAAGGCACCGGGCTTCGGCGATCGCCGCAAGGCGATGCTCGAGGACATCGCGATCCTGACCAAGGGCGAAGTCATCAGCGAAGACCTCGGCATCAAGCTCGAGTCGGTTACCCTCGGCATGCTCGGCACCGCCAAGCGCGTCACGATCGACAAGGACAACACCACCATCGTCGACGGTGCGGGTGAAGCCGATGCGATCAAGGGCCGCACCGACGCGATCCGTCAGCAGATCGAAGTCACCACCAGCGATTACGACCGCGAGAAGCTCCAGGAGCGTCTCGCCAAGCTCGCCGGCGGCGTGGCCGTGATCAAGGTCGGCGGCGCTTCGGAAGTCGAAGTGAAGGAGCGCAAGGACCGCGTCGACGACGCGCTTCACGCAACGCGCGCGGCCGTTGAAGAAGGCATCGTCCCCGGTGGCGGCACCGCGCTGCTCTACGCGACCAAGTCGATCGACGGCCTCGAAGGCGCCAACGAAGACCAGACCCGCGGCGTGGACATCGTCCGCAAGTCGCTGACCGCGCTGGTTCGCCAGATCGCCAGCAACGCGGGCCATGACGGCGCGGTCGTCTCGGGCAAGCTGCTCGACCAGACCGACACGTCGTTCGGCTTTAACGCCGCGACCGACACCTACGAGAACCTCGTGGCTGCCGGCGTGATCGATCCGACCAAGGTCGTCCGCACCGCGCTGCAGAACGCGGCCTCGGTCGCCGGCCTGCTCATCACCACCGAAGCGGCGGTGAGCGAGCTGCCGGAAGACAAGCCCGCAATGCCCGCCATGGGCGGCGGCATGGGCGGCATGGGTGGGATGGACTTCTAAGTCCTGTCACCCGGCCACTCGGCTGGAACAAGCAAAGGGCCGGCGGAGCGATCCGCCGGCCCTTTCTTCGTCCGGCCTAACGCAGCCACCCCTTGCGCTTGATGTACCAGAGCGGCAGCAGCGCCGCGAGCAGCGTCAGCAGGATCGTGGCGGTGAACCCCCATTCCCACGACAGCTCGGGCATCACCGCGAAGTTCATGCCGTAAAAGGTCGCGATCAGCGTCGGCGGCAGGAACACCGCGGTGATGATCGTGAACACCTTCACCACCTGGTTCTGCCGCACGTTCAGGCTCGTCATCACCGATTGCTGGAGATAGCGGACCTTGTCGTGCTCGAACCCGGCATGCTCCTTGATGCTCTGGATGTCGGAGATCAGCGTCTCGACCAGCCCGCGTAGCTCGGCATCCTCGACTTCCGCCCGCAGATACCGCGCCGCGCGTGCCAGCAGCAACTGGCTTTCCAGGATGCGCGAGACCAGTTCCTCGCGATCGTTGAGCTCGGCCATCGTCTCGCCGATATCGTCGGTGGTAAGCTCGCGCCCCGCATCGTCATAGCCCTCGGCGATCTGGCGGATCTTGCGGTTCATCCCCTCAAGCGCCGCGCTGGCGAGCTCCAGAATCTGGTTCGACGCCGAATTCGCGGCCTGAAGCAGCGCATACATGACGCCGTGCGCAGTACGCGGAATGCCCGGCCGCCTTCGCAGGATCGTCAGCGCACGGTCGAACGGCACGAAGCCGTTCGCCGGCTCGCACGTTACCAGCGCCGCGTCGCCCAGCGCGAAGGCGATCTGGTCCTGCCTGATCTCGTGCCCCTCGCGCACGAGCACGCTGACGGGCAGATAGATGAACGCCGCATCCTCCTCATAGCCTTCCTCGGGCGGCGGAAAGCGGCAGCCGAGATCGGCCGCCGCGCGGCCAAGTCCGACCACATCGTCGCTGCGCAGCCGCCGCCACACCGGGGCAAGGCTCGCCTGTTCGGGGCCGAGCCCCGCCTGATTATACTGTGCCATCGCCTATTCCTTTCCGGCGCGGCCGGCGTGCGAGGGCGAGGAGGACGACGTCACCGTCGCCGTCCCGCCCGGCTGCAGATAGTGAATCCCGATCATCGCGGCGCAGATCAGGACGTAGAGGATGATCACCGAAAGGATCACCTCCCGCTCCAGATCGGCGGACGAGTTCCTGCGCTTGCGCATGGCTCAACCCTCCCGTGTCAGGCGGCGAGACGGAAGACGCGGCGGGGTGACACGCATCGCGGCGCCACCTCCCCTTCGTCGCGGACCCAGCATGCGACGGGCGTGCCCGTCCCCGGGTCGCGCGACCAGTCCAGCCGCAGCGGCGCAAGCCGCATAACGACAGGGGTCGCCCGCACGGGCAGGCGATAGACGCACGCGGCCAGACGGCCGGGCGCCAGCGTGAAACGGCGATTGTTCAGATTGGTCATGCTCACCTCCATCGGCCCGTCACGGGCCTAGGGGCGAGCGGGGACGCGACTAGCGGCCGGCGCTCGCCCGGCGATCCGTGCCGGGCGCGTTCCTCGGTTCCGATGCGGCGGCGGTCATGCCCGTCGCCGCGTTGCTACTAGAGTCGCTGTCCATGGTTCCTCAGGTTGCGATTCCCGCGCCCCGGATTGGGCGCGGCCGGGCGTCTGCGCCTCCCCGCCGGCAAGGTCAACCCGTTTCGGGCACCCACCGGCACGCGATTCATGGTATCGCTTCCCGAAATTTAACGCTTCACCGCTATCGCCGGATCAGGGGGTTCAGGAGCGGCATGAACGCGGCAAAGGCCATTGATCGATCGACTGTCCGTGAGGCGGCATCCGTGCTGCACCTCGCGCCCGCCGCCGTATCCGCCGACTTTCTTCCACTCGGCCTGATCGATCCCGCCCTCGCCTCCGAGTGGGACGATCTCGCCGCCGATGCGTCCGAACCCAATGCCTTCATGGAGCGCTGGTTCGTCACCGCCGGCGCCGCGCACCTCGCGCCCCGGCATGGCCGCCTGCTCGCGATCCGTGCCGGCGACCAGCTGATCGGCCTGCTCCCGCTCGCGACCGAGCCGCGCTATGGCCGCCTGCCGATCGCGCATGTCGAGAACTGGCTTCACTATCATTGCTTCCTCGGCGGCCCACTGCTCCGCCGCGGCCATGAAGCGGCCGCCTGGACCGCGATTCTCGACGCGCTCGATGCCGATCCGCAATCCCGCGGCCTGCTCCACCTGACCGGACTCGTCGAGGGCGGCCCCGTCCACTGCGCCCTGCTCGCGACCGCGAACCGCCCCTGCGACACCGTCCATCGCATCGAGCGCGCGCTGCTCGAAAGCACCCTCTCACCCACCGCCTATTATGAAGCGACGGTGCGCAAGAAGAAGCGCAAGGAGATCAAGCGCCTCCAGTCGCGCCTCGCCGAGCTGGGCGCGGTCACCACCACGCGCCTCACCGATCGCGCCGACCTCCCCGCCTGGATCGACACCTATCTCGCGCTCGAGCAATCCGGGTGGAAGGGCCGCGCCGGTTCCGCGCTCGCCAGCGAGCCACACACCGCCGCCTTCTTCCGCGACGCGCTCACCGGCGCGTTCGACGCGGGCAAGCTTGAGCTCCTCCGCCTCGACCTCGACGGCAAACCGCTGGCGATGCTGGTCAATTTCCTCACCGCGCCCGGCTCTTTCTCGTTCAAGACCGCGTTCGACGAGGAGTTCTCCCGCTACTCCCCCGGCGTGCTGATCCAGCTCGACAATCTCGCCATCCTCGACAACCCAGCCATCGCCTGGATGGACAGCTGCGCCGCCGCCGATCACCCGATGATCGACAGCCTGTGGGGCGAGCGCCGGGCCATCGTCCGCGTCACCTTGCCCCTCGCCGGCTGGCGCAGCCGCGCGCTGTTCAACGCCGCCCGCGCCGTCGAGCGCGCCGCGCAAGCCATCCGCAACCGCCGCACGCGCCCGCAAGCGCCTCCGGAGACCGAAGAATGACCGCCACCCGCCTCGCGCCCGCGACCGTGTTCGACAGCGACGCCCGCGCCCGTTTCGCCACCCTCTATCCCGAACAGCCGGGCAAGATCGCCCACCAGCTCTCCGGGCATAAGCTGTTCGAGCTGGAGTCGCTGGTCGAGCTGTCGCAGCGCATTCGCCCGGTCGATGTCGAGCAGAATCTCGCCAATCTCCCGATCGAGGTCGACCCGTCCGCGGTGCAGCATAACGGCCTGTCGGTCGCCGACTCGATCCGCTCGATCGAGCAGAACGGCTCGTGGATGGTGCTCAAATTCGTTGATCAGGACGCGGTCTACCGCCAGCTGCTCGACGAGATCCTCGACGAGCTCGAACCTGTAATCACCGCCCGTACCGGTGCGATGATCAAGCGCGAGGCATTCATCTTCGTCTCCTCGCCCGGCGCCGTCACCCCGTTTCACATGGATCCGGAGCACAACATCCTGCTGCAGCTCCGGGGCGAGAAGACGATGACGCTCTTCCCCGCCGCCGATCCCGAGCTGACCCCAGGCGCGCTGCAGGAGGAATTCCACCGCGGTGCCCACCGCAACCTCCCCTTCCGCGACGAGTTCGCCCCCAAGGGCCAGCCGATCAGCCTTACCCCGGGCGAAGGGCTGTACGTCCCGGTCAAGGCGCCGCACTGGGTACAGAACGGCTCGGCCACCTCGGTCTCGCTGTCGGTCACCTGGCGCTCCGAATGGAGCTATCGCGAGGCCGATGCCCATGCCTTCAACCGGTTGCTGCGCGGCGCGGGCCTCAGCCCATCGATGCCCGCCCGCTATCCGCGCCAGAACATGCTCAAGGCCTATGCTTGGCGCGCACTCGCCAAGGCGAAGCGCCTGACCGGGAACCCCGACCCGCAATGAGCGCCGCTCTGCCCCTGACCGCCAGCCACGACGCCGTGCGACTCCATCAGTCGCTCGACGGCCTCGCGCGCGATGCGGCCCGGGCAGCGCAACCCGGCTTCTATGATCGCCACGACTGGCTCGCGCTCACCCGTGCGCACATCTATTCCGGCGATCCGCTCGCCATCGCCAGCGCGCATGAGGGCGACGCCACCGCCTGGCTCCCGCTGCGCGATTGCGGGGGCGGACATGGCCGCGGCCTCGCCAGCTGGTACACGCTCGCCTTCGCCCCGCTCTTCACGCCGGGCACCGATCCCGACACGCGCTCGCGCCTGCTCGGCGAACTGGCCCGCCTCCTGCGCCGCCGCTTCGATACGCTCAGTCTCTGGCCGCTCGAAGCCGATGTCGCCGTGCAGCTTCAGGCCGCGTTCCGCGCACAGGGCTGGCTGCCGCGCCTGCAGTTCGAGACCGCCAATTGGGTCGCCGACACCGCCGGCCTCGATTTCGACGCCTATTGGGCCAATCGCCCCTCGAAGCTGCGCAACACCGTCCGCCGCCGCACCAAGAATTCGCCCTTCACCGCCGACGTGCTCGATCGGTTCGACGATGCCGCCTGGGACGCGTACGAGTCTGTCTATGCGCAGAGCTGGAAGCCCGAGGAAGGCTGCCCTGCCTTCCTCCGCGCTGCCGCAGCGGCCGAAGGCGCCGCCGGCACGCTCCGCCTCGGCATCGCCCGGCGCGACGGCGTTCCCGTCGCCGCGCAATTCTGGACGGTCGAGAACGGTCACGCCACGATTCACAAGCTCGCCTATCTCGAAAGCGAACGCGAGCACTCGCCAGGCACCCTGTTGTCGGTCGCGATGTTCCGCCACGTCCTCGATCATGATCGCCCCGCGGTGATCGACTATGGCAATGGCGACGAGCCCTATAAAGCCGAGTGGATGGACACGCGGCGCGAGCGTTTCCGCCTGCGCCTGTTCAACCTGCGCAGCGTCGGCGGGCTGTCCCAGGGCGTGAGCCGCGCCGCCCGCGCCGCGCTCCGCCGCATCACCGGCTGAGAACTGGCTTGGAAATGCGCAGATGCGCATTTCGAGACGGCACCAGCCCGCTCCCCCACCCGGCCACCCATATCATGCTACCGCTGGGTGGCCGGGTGGGGGAGCGGGCTGGTACCGCAATGCGCCGAAAGGCGCATTCCAAACCAACTCAGAGCGGCTCCGCCGCAATTGTATAGTCAAATCCGTGGCGGAGGCCGTCCAGGCGCGAATCGGCGGCCAGGGCACGCTCGCGAATAACCTCGCCCCGATCTCGCAAAGCCGCTGCCAGCACCCGGTCGGGCATCGATTCCAGCCGGCGCAGACACATGTCGATCTGGCTGTTCACAAACCGCGCGCCATAGCGGATCGGGAAACGCTCGACGTCGATCACCCGCCAGCCATTGGTCTCCAGCCGTTCCACCACCCACTCCAGTGGAAACTCGCGATAGGGCCGCTCGGCAGACAACAACAGGACCGCGTCGCGATACCGCCCGATCTCCCAGATGATCCGCCCCGCCTCGCTCCCAGGATCCTGGCTGACATAGGGTTCCAGCCCGACCAGATAGAGCCGCCCCGCCGTCACCCCATGCAGTCGCGCGAACATCCGCTCCTGGAAATAGGGGGCGAAACCCTCGACTGCGCCGATCAGATAATCGGCCAGCACCGTATCGAACCGCTCGCCTGCCAGCAGCTTGGGGTCGGCCCAATTGCCGACGATGATGCGGTCCTGCGGCCGCCGCACCCGCTCGGCGACGTCGCGCACCTGTGCCGCATGCGCCACCGCGCCGCTCACTGCAACCCAGCGCTCGGTCGGAATCGACGTCACCCAGCCGATCGAATTGGTGCCCGTCCCCGCGTCGAGCACCGCGCCCCAGGGCAGCTCGCCCTGAAGCGCCTCGATATGGCGGAACAGTGCGGACGGCTGTCGCGTCCGCACTGCCCCTGCACGGGCGGAGAGGAGCCCGCTCAGAACGCTGCCCGCAGGCCGAACACGATGTTGCGCCCGCGCAGCGGCGCCGCGTTCTTGATGAAGGACGCGTGGTTGAACGCCAGGTCGTTGGTCAGGTTGGTCCCGCGCACGAACAGTTCGGCGCTGCGGTTGGCGCCCAGCTCCAGCTTGTAGGCGATGGTCGCGTTGACCATGTCGTAGCCCGGGGTACGCGTCTCGTACGACGCGACCTTCCCCTGTTCGAAGACGTGGTAATATTCGGCGTCCGCCGTGAACGGCCCGAAATGCGCATCGGCGCGCGCGCCCAGTCGGCCGGCCGGGATGCGCGGTAGATTGCCCTGGCCGTCCTTGAACTTGGCCCGGACATAGTCGCCGAACAGCGACGCGGCGAACTGCGGGCTGAACTCGTACCGCATTTCGCCGTCGATCCCGGTGAAGGTCGCGCCGCGCCCGACATAGCGGATCAGGCGGAAATCCTCGAACCGGTCGATCGTGTCGCCGTAGATGTAGTTGGCGAAGTCCTGATGGTACGCACCGATGGTGAAGGTCGCCGCGCCCTTGGTCTTGCGCAGCGTCAGGTTGACCGAGTTGGACTTCTCGACATCGAGCGGCACCTTATCGCGCAATCTTGTGTTGCCCGTGACCATGCCGATCTCGAACGTGTTGGTCGCAAGGTGAACGCCATAGGCGTAGAGTTCCTGTACCGACGGCGCACGCTCGGCATGGGCGAAGGACAGCGCCACCGAATAGCTGTCGTCGAGGTTCCACACCGCCGCGGCCGATGCCGAGAACGGGCTGTGGCTGATCGAGGGATAGCGCGCGACGTGCGATTTCACGTCCTGCCATTCCTGCCTCACCGCGCCTTCCAGCCGCACCGGGCCGAGCTGGAGCGATTCCATCAGGAACAGCGCGGTGTTCTTGGTCTTGGTGTTGATCAGGAACGCCTCGGCGCCGGTGGCTGAGAAATCGCTTTCCATATGCTGCACGCCGAACACGCCGCGCAGCCCGCCGATCGGCTTGTGCGCCAGCTCCAGCCGGACATCGGTCGCCTTGTTCTTGAACGTCGTGGCGACCTCGCCTTCGTCCAGTTCGTCATGCTCGTAATCGGTGAACGACATGCGGAACCGCACGCGTTCGAACCCGGGCAGCGGATCGCGCCAGTCGCTGCGGATGTCGAACCGGTCGCTGCGCAGCTTCACCTGCGGCGGGTCCTCATGATCGTGTCCATGATCATGGTCGTGATCGCCGTCGTCATGGCTGTGTCCGCCGCAATGCAGGCTGGTGCCGTGCGGGTGGCAGTCCTCATATTCATGGCTGTGGCCCGGCAGGCCATAGGTGCTGCGCTGGCGGGTATAGGCGACGCCCAGATAACCGTTGTCGCCGATCCATGACGCACCCGCGCTCAGCGTGTCGGTGTCGTTGTACGATCCCGCGACATGATCCTCGCCGAACTTGCCGGGCACGCGATAGTCGTTCGACTTGCGCTTCACGCCCTCGAGGCGGAGCGCGAACGGGCCGACGCCCGCGGTCACGCCGCCGACCACTGCACGCTCGTCGTCGCCCGTGCCCAGCCGGCCTTCGACCGCGCCGGTGATCCCGCCTTCGGGGATCGCTGTCGGCACCTTCTCGTCGAGCAGGTTGATCGCGCCACCGCTGGCGCCGCTACCATACAGCAGGGTCGCCGGGCCACGCAGTACCTCGATCCCGCGCAGCAAGAGCGGCTCGGCGGAGATATTATGGTCGGGCGAGATCGCCGACGCATCCTGGATCCCGACGCCGTCGGTCAGGGCCTGGACGCGTGGCGCGGTCTGGCCACGGATCACCGGACGGCTCGCACCGCCGCCGAAACTCTCGAAATTGATGCCGGGCTGCCCCGCCAGCGTCTCGCCGATCGTCGCCGCGCGGCGATGGACCAGTTCGTCGCCGCTCAGCGTGATCACCGGGGTCGCGGTCTCGTCTGCAGTCTGTTGCAGCGGCGATGCGGTGATGACCACCTCGCTCTCGGCATGGCTTCCGGCCTGGCCCGCCGCGTTGGCGCTGCTGTTCGCGTAGGCCGCACCCGGCAGGATCGCGACCACCGACGCGGTGCAGAGAAGAAGATGATGACGCACGCTTTTACCCCTTTCACGCTCTAATGTGAGGCCGATTAGGATATGATGTAACATTACACAATAGGTGAATTGATGTTTTTCCTGGACACTGGTCCAATCCGCGGGCCGCCGCTAACAACGGGTGATGCGCGTGCCTTCCGATACCCCGCCGGTTCGTGATCGCGCGCTCGCCCGCATTGATGTCGAGAGGCTGCCGGCCGGCACCGCGCTGATCGATTGCGATCTCGAGGAAGCAGATCTCTCGCAGCTCGATCTATCCAGCTGGAGGTTCGAGCGCTGCAACCTGCGCCGCACCAGTCTGAACGGCGCGAAGCTTGAGCGGACGCGGTGGCAATCCTGTCGCGGCGCCTTTGCGGACTTCGCCGGAAGCAACCTCAACGACGCGACCTTCACGGCGAGCGACTTCAACAATGCGTCGTTCCGGCGCGCCAGCGTGGAAGGCGCGCGCTTCTCGGGCTGCAAGCTCACCGGTGCCGATCTCATCGACCTCAAGGCGGTCGAGGTGCATTTCGAGGAGACGCTGCTGATCGGCGCGAGGCTGAGAAGACACGGGTTCCGCAAGGCGAAGTTCGTGCGGGTCGATCTGTCGCAGGCGGATCTGCGCGAATGCGACTTCCGCCTCGCTCGGTTCGAGGAGTCCAGCCTGCGCGAGGCGACCCTCGACGGTGCGCGATTCGAAGGTACCGATCTGCGGGGCGCTGACCTTGGCGGGCTGCGGCTGGCCGACGCCGCCCGGTTCCGCGGCGCGGTCATCTCGCGCGATCAGGCCGCGCTGCTACTGGACCAGCTGGGCCTCAAGGTGGTTTGAGGGGAAGAAATGAGGGGGAATCCTGTCATGATGCGCGACCAGGCCGCGCCATACGCCATGCTCACCATGCTGGCGCTCGCGCTGTTCGCCACCTTCTTCCACTGGCAGATTCTCGACATTTCCAACGTCGCCTGGCTGCTGCGCGGCAGCGACAATGGCGAAAACGCGCTGGGACTCCACGCTTGGCTGCACGATCCCGCACCTGGCTTTGTGCGCACCAGCCTGCTCAACGCACCGGAGGGTACCGGCCTGCTGTTCACCGACAGCAATCCATTCCTCTCAGCGCTGGTTTTTCCGTTCCGCGGCCTGCTCCCGGCCGATGCGCAAGTGATCGGCTGGTGGCTGCTCATCTGCATGTTCCTCCAACTGCTCTTCGCCTGGCTGCTGCTTCGCCGCCACGCGCCCAATGAGCTGGCTCTATGGTGCGGCGTGCTGCTGCTTGCTGCGCTACCGACGCTGTTCAACCGCATCGTCCATGTGAATCTGATGGCGCATTGGCTGATCCTATGGGCGCTGTTGCGCTTCCTGGACCCCCGATGTTCGGGATCGAACAAGGGCTGGGCCGTGCTGATCGCGGTCACCGCGTTCGTCCACTCCTATCTGCTGGTGATGGTCGGCGCGATCTGGGCAAGTGCGATGCTCGAACGGCTGTGGAACACCAGAGCGGACTGGCGCAACGCCGTGCCGCGCCTCATCGCCGAATGCGCCGCGATCCTTGCCCTGGTCGTCGCCATCGCCTGGAGCCTCGGCGTGTTCGAACCGCACTGGCCGTCGGGCAGCTACGGCGTCTTCGCGATGCCGCTCGACGCGCTTTGGAATCCGGCGATCGATACCTATTCGACCTTCCTTCCCGCGATCGAGCAGCGCCCCGGCCGCGGGTTCGAAGGCTTCCAGTATCTCGGCCTGGGCCTGCTGATCCTGCTTCCCCTCGCCGCGGTCCTCGCCCGCCGCCTGCCCCGCCCCGCGAGGGACGCGCCGGACAGCCTTGCGCGGCTCAAATGGCTGGTGCCCGCGCTCATCGTCCTCGCCCTGCTCGCGATCTCCACCTATCCCGATTTCGCCGGACACCGGCTGCCGCGCTTCGCCCTGCCCGATCGCGTTGCGGTCGCGCTCGATGCGGTGCGCGCCTCGGGCCGGCTGTTCTGGCCGGCCGCCTATGTCCTGGTCTTTGCCGGCATCCGCATCCTTTTCCGGCTCAAGCCAAGCCGCGCGGGCCTTGTCCTCGCTGCGCTCGCGGTGGTGCAGACCGCCGATCTCGCGCCGATGGCAAGATCGATCCGCGCGTACACCGCCGAAGCACGCGGCGCCCCGCTTTACGTCCGCACCCGCTCGCCCGAATGGGACCAGCTGGTCGCGCAGGCCAAGGATATCGCGTTCATCCCGGGCGACGTCACCAAGGGTCTCGACGTCTTCCAGGAGGTCGCCTGGCGTGCGGCCAAGGCCAAGGTGCCGGTCCGCGCCGTCTATGCTGCCCGTCCCTCGCTCGCCAGCAGTGCGCGGCTGGCTGAGGAAGCCCACGCCTTTCGCGGGGGCCAGATCGTGCCGGGCCGGCTCTACATCCTGATCGACGGCGAACCGATCCCGCCCCCGCTGATGACGCACGCGCGCCCGCTTGACGGAATCACCATCCTGTTCGAGCGGTGATTGGGTTGCGGCACCTGCCCGCTCCCCCACCCGGCCACCCATATCATACTGCCGTTGGGTGGCCGGGTGGGGGAGCGGGCCGGCACCGCCTCCGCGTAAGCGGAGCAGAACGCTACCGCTTCATCGCCTCGATGATGCGTTTGACGTCCTGACTGCGCCCGCGCGGCAGGATGAGGACGTCGTCGCCGTCGGCAACCACAATCAGGTCCGAAACGCCGACCAGCGCGACGCGCTTGCCCGGCCCGGCGCGCACCAGGCAATCGGCGGTGTCGATCGCGATAACGTCGCCGCCACAGGCATTGCCCGCCCCGTCGCAATCACTGATCGCATGCAACGCATCCCAGCTTCCGACATCGGACCAGTTCATCGCCACCGGCACCACCGCGACGCGCTCGGCCTTCTCCATCACCGCATAGTCGATCGAATCGGAGGGCGATTTCGCGAACTCTGTCTGATCAGGCAGGATCCGCGTCCCCTCACGCACCGCGCGCGCCATCGCCGCGCGCGTCGCCGCCAGCATCTCCGGCGCGAACGCGGCCAGTGCATCCAGATAGGCGTCGGCCCTGAACAGGAAGATTCCCCCGTTCCAGGCATGGTCGCCCGCCGCGATCATCGCCTCGGCCAGCTCCAGCTTCGGCTTCTCGACGAAGCGCTCGACCTTGTGTACCCCCGCCCCGATCGCGTCGCCGACCTGGATATAGCCATAGCCGGTCTCGGGTGCCTCGGGTGCGATGCCAAAGGTCACCAGCCATCCGTCCTCGACCAGCGGGAGCGCTGCGTCGATCGCCGCATGGAACGCCGCCACGTCACCAATCACATGATCCGACGGCATCACCAGCAGCGGGTCGCTGCCACCGCCCATGGCCAGCGCCGCAAGGGCGATCGCGGGCGCGGTGTTGCGGCCCATCGGCTCCAGGATCAGCGCCTGCGCGCGCGCTTCGACCGCGCCCAGCTGTTCCTCGACCATGTCGGCGTGCAGCGCATTGGCGACGATCACCGGCGCCGCGAAACGCTCACCCGCCGGCGTGCGCCGCGCGGTCAGCTGCAGCATCGTCTCTCCCGCGGTCAGCGCCAGCATCTGCTTGGGCAGCTCCGGCCGCGACATCGGCCATAACCGGGTGCCCGACCCGCCCGACAGGATCACAGGGACGATCGGCTTGGGGTCGGTCATCATGCTCCTCATCGCCCGCGATCTAGCCTTGCCTGCGCGCGCCGCCAAATACTTATCGCGGCCCGGGCTTCCCGGCGTTTCGCATTTTTTCGTCAATTTTGCCGACAGGTGCCTTACAGTGTCGGATTTGTTTACAGTTTCCGGATAGGGGTTGGGCCGTCATGATCCGCCTGTTCAAACACTATATCCCGAATGCGGTGCTGCTGCTCGCGCTGTTCGACGTCATGCTGCTGTTCGCGGCTGCCGAATTCGGCTGGATCTACCGCGCCTGGCAGATCGGGATGAAGGTGGAGCCGATCCACACCCGCATCCTCCAGATGAGCAGCTTCGCGACATGCCTGGAGCTCGCGATGATCGCGGTCGGCGTCTATGGAGCGGACGCGCTCCAGTCGATCCGCGTCGCGGCCGCGCGGTTGCTGGTCGCGGTCTCGCTCGGGACGATCTTCCTCTCGGTCGTGTTCTTCGTGGTCCCGGCGCTGACCTTCTGGCGCTCGAACCTGCTCTACGCGATGCTCGCCGCGGCGGTGATGCTGTTCCTGTTGCGCCTGTTGCTCGGCAAGACGCTGGGCAGCCAGATCTTCAAGCGCCGCGTGGTCGTACTCGGCGCGGGCGCGCGCGCAGAGCGGCTCAAGGCGCTTTCCAAGAAGCCCGGCGCCGGTTTCGTCGTCGTCGGCTATGTCGCGATGAGCGAGGCGAACCGCACCATCCCCGAAGCGATCGCGCGCGACGCGATCTACAATCTCGCCGACCATGTCGTGCTGCTCAACGCCAGCGAAGTCGTCCTCGCGCTCGAGGAACGCCGCAACGCGCTCCCGCTCAAGGATCTGCTGCGGATCAAGACCACTGGCGTCCATGTCAACGACACCTCGACCTTCCTTGAACGCGAGACCGGCCGGGTCGATCTCCAGTCGGTCAACCCCAGCTGGCTGATCTTCTCCGACGGCTTCTCCTCGGGCCGGATGCTGTCGAGCATGTTCAAGCGCTTCTTCGACATCGTCGCCAGCCTGATCCTGCTCTTTCTGACGCTACCGCTGATCCTGCTCGGCGCGCTCGCGGTGAAACTTGAAAGCCGGGGCCCTGCCTTCTACCGCCAGCGCCGCGTCGGTCTCTACGGACAGGGGTTCGACATCATCAAGCTGCGCTCCATGCGCGTCGATGCGGAAGCCGGCGGCAAGGCGGTCTGGGCCGAAAAGGACGATCCGCGCATCACCCGCGTCGGCCGCTTCATCCGCAAGGTGCGGATCGACGAGCTGCCGCAATGCTGGTCGGTGCTGAAGGGCGAGATGAGCTTCGTCGGCCCGCGCCCCGAACGGCCCCAGTTCGTCGAGGATCTCGAGGCCAAGCTGCCCTATTATGCCGAACGCCATATGGTGAAGCCCGGCATCACCGGCTGGGCGCAGATCAACTACCCCTATGGCGCGTCGATCGAGGACAGCCGCCAGAAGCTCGAATACGACCTCTATTACGCGAAGAACTATTCTCCCTTTCTCGACGTGCTGATCCTGCTCCAGACGCTCCGGGTGGTGCTCTTCCCGGACGGCGCGCGCTGATGCCTGGCGCATTCGCGCTGCGGCACCGGCCCGCTCCCCCGCCCGGCCACCCAGTCAGGATACGCAGTGGGTGGCCGGGCGGGGGAGCGGGCCGGTGCCGCTCTTCTGGCGAAGCCCACTAATGGTTCCGGCGCTGATCCTCTGGGGCCATGCGCTCGCGGCGCTGCTGTTCGGCGCACTGGGTCTCTGGACGCTGCGCAGCGCGGAGGCCGGGGTGCCGCGCAATCCGCTCGCCATCGCGCTGATGATGACCGCGCTCTGGGCGCTCGCGGTCGCGGGAATCGGCGAGACCGATCTCACCACGCGCGTTGCCGAAAGCGGGCGCAATCTCGCCTGGCTCGCCTTCATGATCGCGCTTCACCGCCGTAACGGATCGGAACGGCCGCCCGCCGCGATCGGCACTGTCTATGGCGTCGTCGCCCTCGTCATCCTGATCGCGCTCGGGCTCCACGTCGTCGCCACGACCGCGCCCCAGGTCGCTCCCGAAGTGACTCAGGCCGCGCTGCTGCTGCGCATGATGGCCGCGGTCGGTGCGCTGGTCCTCGTCCAGAGCCTGCACAGCGCAATCACCGCGCCGGGCACCGCCGGCATGCGCCCGGTCGTGCTCGCGATTGGCGCGATGTGGCTGGTCGACGTCAATGTGCTCAGCGTCGCCTGGCTGACGATGGGGTGGCCGCATCAGCTGGTCGCGGTACGCGGCGGCGCGATGGCGCTGATTGCAGCAGCGATCGCGATGGGACTCCAGCGGCGCGGCGAATGGCCGATGCAGCTATCGCGCACCGTCGCCTATCAATCGCTGTCGCTGGTCGCGATCGGCCTCTATTTCGCGCTCCTGGCGCTCGCCACTTCGGCGCTGGCCGCAATTGGCGGCGACAATGCCCGGCTGCTCCAGACCGCCTTCGTCTTCGGCTCGACCGCGGCGATCCTCACTTTGGTGTCGAGCCCCTGGCTGCGCGCCTGGACCAAGGTGAAGCTCGCCAAGCATTTCTTCCGTCACCGCTATGACTATCGCGCCGAATGGATGCGCTTCACCGAGACGCTGGGCGAGCCCGAAGGCAGCGCCCCGCTTGACGAGCGCATCGTCAAGGCGCTCGCCGACCTTACCGATTCACCGGCCGGGGTGTTGCTGGTGCCGCAGGCCGACGCGCTGGGCGTCGGCGCGGCGTGGAACATCGATCGCGCAGTGCTTCCCGCCAGCTATGGCGAAAGCTGGCATCTCGACCGGATCGATCCGACGCTGGTCCTGGAGCTCGATACCGCGGCAGGCGCCGATTCGGCGCCGCCCTCGATCCGCGGCTGGGATCAGGCCTGGGTGGTGGTGCCGCTGCCGCATCACGCGCATCTCGCCGGTGCGATCGTGCTCGCCCGTCCGCCCGTTGCGCGCGAACTCGACTGGGAGGATTTCGACCTGCTCAAGGCCGCCGGCCGCCAGCTCGCCAGCTATCTGGCCGAGGAACGCGCGATCGAGGCACTGGCCGAGGCCGAACGGTTCGAGGAATTCAACCGCCGCTTCGCCTTCATCATGCACGACATCAAGAATCTGGTCAGCCAGCTCACCCTGGTCGCGCGCAATGCCGAACGCCATGCCGACAATCCCGCTTTCCGCGCGGATATGGTCGCGACGCTTCAGGATTCGGCCGGGCGAATGAACGACATGCTCGCGCGCCTTTCGCAGCATCACCGCGCACGCACCGACGCGCCGGTCGCGGTGCCGCTCGCGCCGCTCGCCCGGCGCGTCGCCAAGGCGCGGCGCGCGCAGCACCCGGTCGAAGTGTCGAGCAGCGGCGACCCGCTCGCCATCGCCGATCCGACAATGCTCGAAACGCTGCTCGGCCACCTCATCCAGAACGCGATCGAGGCCAGTGCGGCAGATGCGCCGGTACGGATCGAAGTGCGTACCGAGAAGAATGAAGCGCGGATCGACGTGATCGATCGCGGCACCGGCATGTCGCCCGCCTTCATCCGCGACAAATTGTTCAAACCCTTCGTCTCTTCCAAGCCCGGCGGCTTCGGCATCGGCGCCTTCGAGGCACAGAAACTCGCCGCCGAGATGGGCGGACGGATCGAGGTGAAGAGCAGCGAGGGCAAGGGGTCACGATTTCGCGTTGTGCTGCGCGCAGCAGGCGGCGCCGGTAACACAGTTGAGCAGGCAGCATGAGCGACAAACCCAAGACCCTCCCAAAGCTGCTTGTCGTCGAGGACGATGCCGGACTCCAGCGCCAGCTGCGCTGGGCCTATGAGGGCTATGAGATCCTGACCGCGGGCGACCGCGAGAGCGCGATCGCGATGCTGCGTGCCGAGGAACCCGCCGTGGTCACCCTCGACCTTGGCCTTCCGCCCGACCCCGACGGCACATCCGAAGGCTTCGCCGTCCTCGAAACCATCCTCGCGCTCAAGCCCGACACCCGTGTCATCGTCGCCTCCGGCCATGGCGAGCGCGAATCGATGCTGCGCGCCATCGCGATGGGCGCATGGGATTTCTACCAGAAGCCGATCGACATCGACGCGCTCGGCCTGATCGTCGCGCGCGCCTTCCACGTCCACGCGCTCGAAGCCGAGAACCGCCGCCTCGCCGCACGCGCCGAAAGCGGCACTGCACTGGGCGGCATCCTCACCGGATCGCCGGAGATGCTCAAGGTCACGCGCACGATCGAGCGCGTCGCCCCGGCGGACGTCTCGGTGATGCTGCTCGGCGCCAGCGGCACCGGCAAGGAACTGCTCGCCCGCGGTCTCCACGACGCCAGCCGCCGCAAGGGCGAGTTCGTCGCAATCAACTGCGCCGCGATCCCCGAAACCCTGCTCGAATCCGAATTGTTCGGGCACGAGAAGGGCGCCTTCACCGGCGCGGTCAAGACGACCGAGGGCAAGATCGAGCAGGCGCAGGGCGGTACCCTGTTCCTCGACGAGATCGGCGACGTTCCGCTCGCACTCCAGGTCAAGCTGCTCCGGTTCCTCCAGGAACGCGTGATAGAGCGGATCGGCGGGCGCAAGCCGATCGCGGTCGATACCCGCGTGGTCTGCGCGACGCATCAGGACATTGACGCGATGATCGCGGCGGGCACCTTCCGCGACGACCTCTATTACCGCCTCGCCGAGATCGTCGTGCGCATCCCGAGCCTTTCCGAGCGTCCGGGCGACGCCGGCCTGCTCGCGCGCCATCTGCTCCACAAGCACGCCACCGCGATGAAGCTCGGATCCAAGAGCTTCGCGCCCGACGCGCTCGACGCGCTCGACGCCTGGCACTGGCCGGGCAATGTCCGCGAGCTCGAGAACCGGGTGAAACGCGCCGCGATCATGGCCGACGGCAAGCTCGTCACCGCCGCCGATCTGGACCTCGCCGCGCCCGAGGATGCCGGCCCGGTCAATCTGAAAGCCGTTCGCGAGGCCGCGGACCGCCGCGCGATCATCCAGGCCCTGTCACGCACCGACGGCAATATCTCCGGCACCGCGCGCCTGCTCGGGATCAGCCGCCCCACCCTCTATGATCTGATGAAGGCCTATGACCTCCAGCCCTGAGACCCACCGGCGGCGCACCTGGCGCAGCGACAGCAGCCGCGCGGCGGGCAAGCGCCGCGTCAATCTGCGCCGCATCGTCGTGTTCGCGCTGTGCATCGGCGCGTTCGGCGTCGCCCTGCTCGCCTTCCGCTCGGTCGTCGCCAACCGCGTCGATCCCGAGGCGGCGCGCGCGGCGGTTGCACGCAGCCAGGAGTATCTCAAGGCGAGCAACGCGTCCGCCGCACGGTCGCAGGCCTTTGGCGCCGTCCGCGCCGATCCGAACTGGGGTGAGGCGCACCTTGCCCTCGCCCGCGCCGCGCTCGCGCTCGACGAAGGAATCGCCGCCGAGGCGTCGCTGCGCCGCGCGATCGACAGCGGCGTCGATCCCAAGCGCACCCACGCCCTGATGGCGCACGCGATCCTGCTGCAGGGCGATCCGCGCCGGGCATTGGTCGAGGCCGACAGGGCCCCGGAAGCCGACCGCCTCTACGTCCTGCGCGTCCGCACCCGCGCTTATGCCGCAGGCGGCAATCTCGCCGCCGGGCAACAGGCGGCGCTGGCGGCCGTCCGTCTCGCCCCCAATGACGCCAGTGCCTGGACCGATCTCGGCCGTTTCCGCCTCAACGCGGGCGATGTCGTCGGCGCGATCGAGGCCGCGGGCAAGGCCACCCAGCTCGACAGCGGCAATACCGACGCGCTGGTCCTGCGCGGCGAACTGGTCCGCAGCCAATATGGTTTGGTCGCCGCGCTCCCCTGGTTCGAGGCCGCGCTCAAGCGCGATCCCTACCGCCATTCGACGCTGATCCAATACGCCTCCACCCTCGGCGATACCGGCCGCACGCGCGAGATGCTCGCGGCCACCCGGCGCGCCATGGAAGTCCGTCCGCGCAGCCCCCAGGCCTTCTACCTCCAGGCGGTGCTCGCCGCGCGCGCCGAACAATTCGATCTCGCCAGCGAACTGCTTCAGCGCGCGGGCAGCGGCATCGCCGCGCTTCCCGGCGGGATGCTGCTCGGCGGCACGCTCGACATCGAGCAGGGCCGTTACGAACGCGCGGTCGAGAAATTGCGCAACCTGGTCAACGCCCAGCCGATGAACCTCACCGCGCGCAAACTGCTCGCCACCGCGCTGCTGCGCTCGGACGCATCGAAGAACGGGATCGAGCTGCTCCTGCCCGTGGTCGCGCGTGGCGACGCCGATTCCTACGCGCTCAGCCTCGTCGCCCGCGGCTATGAGCGCATCGGCCAGCGCCAGACCGCCGCAGCCTATTTCGACCGCGCCGCCTCCCCGGTCCGCGACGGCTCCGCCTGGTTCAGCTCGGACGAGGCGCTGCCCAGCCTCACCGCGGCGGTGCAGAAGGCGCCGGTCGACGATCCGCGCGCCACGGTCCCGATGATCCGCGGGCTGATCGACGGCGGCAACAAGGCCGGCGCGCTTGCCGCAGCCCAGGAAATCGCGGCCAACAACCCCGGCGCCCCCGCCGCGCACACGCTGGTCGGCGATACGCTGATGCTGCTCGGCCGCCCCGGCGACGCCGTACGCTACTACAAGGACGCCGCGAGCATCCGCTTCGACGAAGCCGCGATGCTCCGCCTGGTCGAGGCGCTCGACCGGTCGGGCCAGCGGCAGGAAGCCTCGACCACGCTCGCGCTGTTCCTTTCGCAGAACCCGCTCAACCTCGCCGCGCTCCGCCTGTCGGCCAGCTGGCAGGTGGCCGCGGGCGACTATGACGCCGCGATCGATTCGCTCGAGGCGGTCCGCCTGCGCACCGGCAATCGCGACGCCGCGCTGCTCGCCGAACTTGCCCTTGCCTATGCTGGCGCGGACGAGCCCGACCGCGCGACGGCCTACGCCGAAGCCGCCTATCGCCTCGCCCCGTCCAACCCCGCGGTTGCGGGCGCGATGGGCTGGACGCTAACCGAGAGCGGCGACATCGAAGGCGGGATCGAGCTGCTGCAAAAGGCGGTCGCGCTCGCCCCGCGCCATCCCATGCTGCGCTGGCAGCTTGCGCAAGCCTATGCCGAGGCAGGTCGCAACGCCGACGCCAGGGCGCAGGCCCAGGCCGCAATCGCCATCCCCGGCTTCACCGACCGCAGCGCGGCGGAGGCGCTGATCGAGAAGCTGGCCTAAACGGATGTTGCTTCGCAAGATGCATGCTTGCATTCTTTCCCCGCTAACAAGGCACGGGAGCCACAGGCATTGGAC
The DNA here is from genome assembly GCF_059420685.1 of Sphingomonas sp. GW821-FHT03E12. Classification (NCBI taxonomy): domain Bacteria; kingdom Pseudomonadati; phylum Pseudomonadota; class Alphaproteobacteria; order Sphingomonadales; family Sphingomonadaceae; genus Sphingomonas; species Sphingomonas sp. GW821-FHT03E12. Next base: position 248,667 of record NZ_JBWKUF010000005.1, on the reverse strand, counting down.
CTTTTCCTGTTTTGGGGACCTAATGCTGCCTGGCTCGCGCTGTTCATATGGATCGCGTGGACAGGAAGGGGCCGGCTATTGCTCATGCTTGGCGCAGCCATGCTTTTAGGCTTCACTGTATTCTATGTGCTCATTGAGAGAGCCATGGCTCTCCCCGACCGCGATCGCAGCATCGATATGGCATATGGCATGTTGATCTTGTTTGCCGCGGAAGTGCTGCTCTTGCCGCTCGTTCTCGCCGCTATCATTTATCCGATCGGGCGTCTTTGGGCGAGGTGAGCCGCGTCTTGCCCAGAAGCCAGGGCAGTTCTCCGCGCTCGTTGTGCCCCGCCGTTCGGCCGCCCATCCGGAGGCCGACATCTGCCCATCACTGTCATCCCGGCCCTGTGCCGGGATCCACCGGGAGGCGAACGGGCAGCAAGAGGCTCCGGCGTATTGCGCGGGACGCCGTGGAACCCGGCACAAGGCCGGGATGACGATTAATAGGCTGCCTGAACGCTGGATGGAGGAAATGGGGAAACCGGCCGTCACCCCAGCTTTCGCCGGGCTGACCTATCCTATCATTGCCTTCCCCCGCCCCACCGCCTAGCCAGCACCGCATGAGCGACCCGCTGGACCGTATCGCCGCCGCCCTCGAACGGCTCGCCCCGCCGCCTCCGCCGGTGCCCGATCTTGCCGCGCACCCGGCCTATGTCTGGCACCGCGGTTTTCTCCAGCCCGCGCGCGCCTTCGCCCCGCTGCCGCTCGCCGAACTGGTCGGGATCGATGCGCAGAAAGCGACCCTGCTCGAGAATGTCCGCCGCCTCGCCGATGGCCTCCCCGCGCACGATGTGCTGCTATGGGGTGCGCGCGGCACCGGCAAGTCGGCGCTGAGCAAGGCTGCGGTCGCAACGGTTCAGGCCGAGGGTGGTGCCGTCGCCCTGATCGAGGCGCAGGCCGATACGCTCGACACGCTGCCCCAGCTGTTCGCGCTGATCGCAGCCAGCCCGCGCGCCTTCGTCATCTTCCTCGACGATCTCGGCTTCGACGCCGCCTCGGACGGCCGCGCGCTGCGTTCGCTGCTCGAAGGCGGGGCCGAGGCGCGGCCCGCCAATGCGCGCCTGTTCGTCACGTCGAACCGCCGCCATTTGATCCCGCGCGACATCGCCGAGCAGTCGAGCGCGATCAATCCGCGCGACAGCATCGACGATAACCTTGCGCTCGCCGACCGGTTCGGCCTGTCGCTCGGTTTCCACGCGATCGACCAGGACACTTATGTCGCGATCGTGCGCACCTATGCGGAGGATCACGGCCTGCCCTTCGACGCGGCCGAAGCGATCAACTGGGCGACCCGGCGTGGCAGCCGCTCGGGCCGCGTCGCCTGGCAATATGTCGTCGATCTCGCGGGCCGGAACGGAAAGCGGCTCTGAACCGCTACCGCTTCCGGACGTTGTGACGCCGTGACGACGCCCCTCCCCGTCCCGCGCGAAGCCGTGCTCATCGTCAACGCGCGCTCGCGCCGCGGGGCAGCGTTGTTCGAACAGGCCCGGCGCAAGTTCGAGGCAGCGGGTATCCACCTGACCGCCGCCTATCCGATCCGCGATCCCTCCCGCCTCAACGATGCGGTGCGCGGCGCGGTCCGTTCGGGCGCGAAGATGGTGATCGTGGGTGGCGGCGACGGGTCGCTGTCGGGCGTGGTCGACGATGTCGTCGGCAAGGACGTGGTCTTCGCCGTGCTTCCGCTCGGCACCGCCAACAGCTTCGCGCGCACGCTGGGGCTTCCGCTCGACCTCGACGGCGCGATCAAGGCGATCGCTACCGGCAAGCGCCGCCGCGTCGATCTCGGCATGATCGACCACGACTATTTCGCCAATGCCGCCGCAATGGGCCTCTCCCCGATGATCGGCGAAAGCGTGCCCCACAATCTCAAGAAATATCTCGGGCGCGTCGGCTATCTGACCTGGGCAATGTGGTGCTTCGCCCGCTTCCGCCCGTTCCGCGTCTTCGTCGATGACGGCGTGAAGACCCACCGCATGTGGGGCAGCGAAGTCCGCATCCTCAACGGCAAGTTCCATGGCGGCGTCGAGATGAGCGACAATGCCTGCATCCAGAGCGGCGAGATGGTGATTCAGGTCGTCACCGGCCGCAACCGCTGGCGCCTGGCCTGGGACTGGTATGCCCGCTTCTTCCGCCTGCGTTCGCGAGACCAGACCGTCAGCGAATTCCGCGGCGCCGAATTGAAGCTCGACACCCGCCCGCACCACCGAATCTCGATCGACGGCGAGGTGCTGGCACGGACGCCGGTAACGGTGCGCGTGGCCGAACGGGCGATCGACGTGGTGGTGCCCAACGACTAATGGCCTGCGTAGAAGCCACGAACGGAGATCAGGTGATGCGCTCAACCCAGTGGCTTTTCTCCTACGGCACGCTGCGCCAGCCCGAGGTTCAGATCGAGTTGTTCGGCCGCACGCTTGAAACCGTGGAAGACAGCCTGCCGGCCTTCCGGATCGAACGGCTGCGAATCACCGACCCCGATGTGATCGCGCTGAGCGGCTCGGACGAGCACCCCGTCCTCCGCCGCGGCGGCGGCGGCGATGCGGTGAGCGGCTCGGCGCTCGCGGTCACCGGCGCCGATCTGGAACGCGCGGATCGCTATGAGGTCGATGATTATGTGCGGATCGCGGTGACGCTGACGTCAGGGCGCGATGCATTCGTCTATGTCCACCGGGACGACCAATAGGCCCGCTTATCCCAATGCTGACGTAATGGTGTCGGCACGGTTTGACGGCCTTGAACGTTGTCATCTCGCAACGCAGAAGCCGTTCATGCCCTGCTACTCGGTTCTTCTGGACGCAAAGCTGACCCACCACTTCCTGCTTAAGGGCGGCGAGGAGCAGCATCGAGGTTACGTTGTCCTACGCTATGTGCTCGCGAGAAATCCTGCCGATGCATTCCATCGGGCACAGAAGCTGGAACGCAAGCTCATCGAACGGAAGTGGAGCGCCGTTCAGGACAGCTTGATTTCTATCTCCTTCGAGCATGAGGAGATCGAGGTCGTTCCTATTTGGCTTCTGCTGAGACGTCGGTACGGTCGCGCTTTCTACAAGGGCGAGTAGTTTACCCCAGCCCTTCGACCACCTCTGCCAGCTCCAGCCAGCGCAGCTCGGCCGCATCTTTCTCGTCACGCGCCTTGGCGATACCGGCCATCAGCGTGTCGAACTTGCCCGGGTTCTTCGCATAGAGGTCCGGGTCGGCCAGCGCCGCCTCGTCCTTCGCGATCGCCGCATCGAGCTCCTCGATCCGCTTGGGCAGCAAATCATAGTCGCGCTGGTCCTTGTAGCTGAGCTTGGTCTTCACCTTGGGCGCTTCGGCAACCGGCGCGGCCTTTGCCGCCGCCTTCTTCGCTTCGGGCCGAACCTTCCGCTTCGCCTCCCAGTCGGCATAGCCGCCGACCACCATGTCGACCGTGCCCGACCCGTCGAGCCCGATCGTCATCGTCACCGTGCGGTCGAGGAAGTCGCGGTCGTGGCTGACGATCAGCACGGTGCCGTCATAGTCCGCGATCACTTCCTGCAGCAGGTCGAGCGTCTCGAGATCGAGGTCGTTGGTCGGCTCGTCGAGCACCATCAGGTTCGACGGCTGGGCGAATTCACGCGCCAGCAGCAGGCGCGAACGCTCGCCACCCGACAGCGTGCCGACCTTGGCCTCGACCATGTTCGGCTCGAACAGGAACTCCTTGAGGTAGCCGTGGATGTGCTTGCGCGTGCCGAGCACATCGATCCACTCGCCGCCGTCGGCGACCACCTCACGCACCGTCTTCTCCGGCTGCATCCGGCTGCGCTGCTGGTCGATGATCACGGGGTCGAGCGTCTTGGCGAGCTTCACGCTCCCCGTGTCCGGCGCGATCTCTCCCGTCAGCAGCTTCAGCAGCGTCGACTTGCCCGCGCCGTTCTTGCCGACGATGCCGATTCGGTCGCCGCGCGTCACGCGCAAGGTCAGGTCGCGGATGATCGTGCGGTCGCCATAGGATTTGGACGCAGCCTTGGCGTCGATCACCACCTTGGTCTTCGAGTCATCCGACGCGGTGGCCAGGTTGGCCGCGCCCGCTGGCCCGGTCATTGCCGCCCGCTCGGCGCGCATCTCGAGCAGCTTGGTCAGCCGCCCCTGGTTGCGCCGCCGCCGGCCGGTGACGCCGCGCTGCAGCCAATGCTCCTCGAGCTTGAGCCGCGCGTCCAGCTTCTCCGCCGCGCGCTGTTCCTCGGCATAGACCTGTTCGGTCCAGCTATCGAAACCGCCAAAGCCGATCTCGGCGCGCCGGATCGATCCGCGGTCGAGCCACAGCGTCTGCCGCGTCAGGCGCGTCAGGAAGGTACGGTCGTGGCTGATCACCACGAACGCGCCGCGATAGCGGTTGAGCCATTCTTCCAGCCACTCGATCGCATGGATGTCGAGATGGTTGGTCGGCTCGTCGAGCAGCAGCACATCGGGGTCCTGTGCCAGCGCCCGCGCGATACCCGCACGCCGCCGCTCGCCCCCGCTCGCGGTCGCCGCCTCGCGGGAAAGGTCGATGCCGAGTTGGTCAGCGATCGCCTCGGCCTCGTGCCGCTGCGGCGCGTCATCGCCCGACAGGACATAGTCCATCAGCGTCGTGCAGCCGGCCATGCGCGGCTCCTGCTCCAGCATCACCACGCGCGTGCCCGGCTGGATCGTCCGCCGCCCCTCGTCCGCGTCGACCTGTCCGGCCAGCAGCTTGAGCAACGTGGTCTTGCCCGCGCCGTTGCGCCCGATCAGCGCCAGCCGGTCGCGGGCGCCGATATAGATGTCGAGATCGCGGAACAGCCAGCCAGATCCCTGGACCAGACCGAGTTTTTCATAAGAGAGGACAGGAGCAGCCATAGCGCCGCGCAGGTAGGCGGACGCGCTCTCCGGAGCAAGTCCGGGGCGGTTCGCGGGCTTACGGCAGGCTTACTGGCATATTCACCGGCTGTTCAACGGTTCGCACCTATGCCAAGCCGCATGAAGATGTTCGGCTTTCTCTGTCTCGGCGCCTCGCTTGCCGCCGCTGCGCTTCCTGCGCATGCCTCGCCGCAGGTGCGCGGCGATCAGGAAGCCGCGCGCGAAGGCCGCGCGCAGGGCCGCCTGCTCCCGCTCCGCGACATCGAATCGCGGGTCGTTCCTGCAATGACGCGCAAGGGCGCGCAGTATCTCGGCTTCGATTTCGATTCGGGGACGATGATTTACACGCTAAAGTTCCTGCGTAATGGATCGGTCATCTGGATCGACGTCGATGGCCGTTCGGGTCAGATCGTCGGCCAGTCGGGCCGCTGACGGGAACAAGAAGGAAAAACGATGCGCGTTCTGATCGTCGAGGACGAACCCAATCTCCGCAACCAGCTTCAGGCGACCCTCGAAGGCGCGGGCTATGCGGTCGATACCGCCGGCGATGGCGAGGAAGGCCATTATCTCGGCTCGACCGAGAATTACGACGCGATCGTCCTCGACCTCGGCCTGCCCGAAGTCGACGGCCTGACCGTGCTCGACCGCTGGCGCAAGGAAGGCAAGACCACCCCGGTGCTCGTGCTCACCGCGCGCGACAGCTGGTCGGACAAGGTCGCCGGGCTCGATGCCGGCGCCGACGACTATGTCGCGAAGCCCTTCCAGTCGGAGGAACTGATCGCCCGCCTGCGCGCGCTGATCCGCCGCGCCTCGGGCAACGCCTCGGCCGAGCTGATCGCGGGCGACATCCGTCTCGACACCCGTTCGGGCAAGGTCACCAAGGGCGGCGACCCGGTCAAGCTCACCGCGCAGGAGTACAAGCTCCTCTCCTACCTGCTCCATCACAAGGGCAAGGTGGTCAGCCGCACCGAGCTGATCGAGCATATCTACGATCAGGATTTCGACCGCGATTCGAACACGATCGAGGTGTTCGTGACGCGCATCCGCAAGAAGCTCGGCCCCGACGTGATCACCACGATCCGCGGCCTGGGCTACAGCCTCGAAGAGCCGGCGGAGGCCGGTGGCTGATCTCCCCTTCGGACTGACGCTCGGCCGCCGCTTCCCGTTCATCCGCCGCGCGGAGAGCGACGCTTCGGCGGAGCTCGTGCTTCAGCCCGGCGACCCCGCGCCGCGGCCCTACGTCCGCACGACCGGATCGCTCAGCCGCCGCATGATCCTGATCGCGGCGGCGTGGATCACCCTGCTGCTCACCGGCGGCGGCTTCGCGCTTGATCGTGTGCTGACCGGTGCGATCACGCGCAATTTCGACGACGGGCTCGAATATCTGCTCACTTCGCTCGTCGTCTCCGCGGAGATCGGGCCGGAGGGCGAGATCGCATTCAACCGCCAGCTTTCCGACCAGCGTTTCCTCGAGCCCTATTCGGGCCTCTACTGGCAGGTTACCGGCAAGGGGTATGAGCCCTTCCCCTCGCGCTCGCTCTGGGATCGCCAGCTGCGCACCGACGAGAAGCATCAGGATCAGGACGTCCACACCTACGATTCGAACCAGTTCACCGACCACCGCCTGCGCGTCGTGGAGCGCGACATCGTTCTGCCGGGTTCGCCCGTGCGCTGGCGCTTCCAGGTCGCGCAGACCCGCGACATGCTCGACGCGCAGATCGAGGCGCTGCGCAGGACGCTGGTCCGCAGCTTCCTGCTGCTCGCCGCCGGGCTGATCGTCATGGCCGCGCTGCAGACCTGGTACGGCCTGCTTCCGCTGCGCAAGCTGCGCCGCGGCATCCAGCAGCTGCGCACCGGCGAAGCGCCGCGGATCGAGGGCGCGATGCCCGCCGAAGTCGCGCCGATGGTCGAGGAACTCAACGCCCTTGTCGCGCACAACGACAAGCAGGCCGAGGAAGCGCGCCGCCACGCCGGCAACCTCGCGCACGCACTCAAGACGCCACTGACCGTCATCATGAATGCCGCGACCGCCCAGTCGGATGATCTGCCGTCGACAGTGGTGCGCGAGGCGCGGACGATGCGCCGGCAGGTCGATCATCACCTTGCCCGCGCCCGCGCAGTCGGCCGCCGCGGATCGGCGCACAGCCGCGCGCCGGTCTGGCCCAGCGTCGAATCGGTCGAGCGCGCCGTCGCGCGCCTCTATCCCCATGTCCGAATCGACACCGACGGTCCCAAGGATCTGGTCGCGCATATCGAGCGCCAGGACCTCGACGAGATCATGGGCAATCTGGTCGAGAATGCCGCCAAGTACGGCGGCGGCAGCGTCTTCATCACGGTGAGCGTGCAGGCCGGCTTCGTCGAGATCATGATCGAGGATGACGGAGCCGGCATCCCCGAGGCGGACCGCATCCGCATCTTCGATCGCGGCGTCCGGCTCGACACCGGCAAGCCTGGCACCGGCCTCGGCCTCGCCATCGTCCGCGACGTGGCGGAGATCTATGACGGCACGGTCACGCTTGAGGAGAGCGAGGATCTGGGTGGGTTGCTGGTGAGGCTCAGACTGCCGGCGGCGGGCTGATACGCCAAACACCCTTCCCCTTCGCCGTCACCCTGAACTTGTTTCAGGGTCCATTTCTCCGCAGGCGACTGAGCCGCTGGTTGCACGGTGGATGCTGAAACAAGTTCAGCATGACGGAAGAATTGGTGGCGGGCTAGGCGCGTAGATCGGCTCGATACTCCGTCCAGGCGCGCATGGGCGGAATATCGGGCCGATCTACCCCATCACGCCGGAAAAGCGCCACCGTCCCGTCACCGGACTCAGCACCAGATCGCAGCCGCAATCGCGGCATTTGGTCTCGAACTCGCCGCGGCCGGGGCGATCGCGGCGACGGGGCCGGTGGACGCCGATATGGCAGCGGATTCCGACCTTCTTCGTGGCAGCCATTGGCGCTGACATCGCTGTCTGCTCCTCGTTCAGCCCCCTGAACGGTCCCTGTCAGCGTGGTTGGTGCCCCTCGATCAAGGCAGCTTTCGGGCAAGCATTTGATAGAATGCGGCACCAACCCGAAATGGCGAATTCAAAGCCCGCGCATCGCCTCCGCCGCGATCGAAAGGCTCTTCTTGCGCGCCTGGTGATCATAGATCGAACTGACCAGCATCACCTCATCCACGCCCGTCCGCGCGATGAACTTCGCGAGTCCCTCACGCACCGCCTCCGGCCCGCCGATCGCGGTGCACGACAGGACATGGTCGAGCATCGCGCGCGCCTGCCCCGGGATCGTGTCGAGATAGCCCGGCACCGGCGGCGGCAGCTTGATCCCGGTGCCGGTGGTGCGCAGCGCGACAAACGCCTGCTGCATCGAGGTGGCGAGCAGCGCGGCCTCATCGTCAGTGTCCGCCGCGAACACGTTGAAACCCGCCATTGCGTGCGGCTTGTCGAGCACCGCCGAGGGCCGGAAGTGCCGGCGATAGACATCGAGCGCCTCGTCGAGCGATCCCGGCGCGAAGTGCGAGGCAAAGGCGTAGGGCAGCCCAAGCGCCGCGGCGAGTTGCGCGCCATAGAGGCTCGACCCCAGGATCCACAGCTCGGGCCGCGCCCCGCCGCCCGGCACCGCATGGATGCCGGTCTGGCCGTCGTCGGCGAAATAGCTCTGCAGCTCGACGATGTCCTGCGGGAAGGCGTCCGAACTGGTCTCGAGGTTTCGCCGCATCGCCCGCGCCACGCGCTGGTCGCTCCCCGGCGCGCGGCCGAGGCCCAGGTCGATCCGCCCCGGAAACAGCGCGTCGAGTGTGCCGAACTGCTCGGCGATCACCAACGGCGCATGGTTGGGCAGCATGATCCCGCCCGCGCCGACCCGGATCGTCGAGGTCGCCGCCCCGACATGCGCGATCACCACCGACGTCGCCGCGCTCGCGATCCCCGGCATGCCGTGATGCTCGGCCACCCAATATCGGCTGAAGCCCTCCGCCTCCGCATGCTGCGCCAGATCGGCGGCGTTGGCGAAGGACCGGCTGGCGTTGCCGCCCTCAAGGATCGGGACGAGATCGAGCAGGGAATAGGCTGTCATGCCCGGCCAGATGGGAAGCCATCCGCGCCGCCGCTAGGCAAGGATGGCTTGAGTTCAGAAAACCAATTCCTCCCCTGCTCGCAGGGGAGGTGGCATCGCGAAGCGATGACGGAGGGACCGCCGCGCAGACGGCGGAAACCTCACCTCGCATACCGCTCTCTTCGGGGCGGCCCCTCCACCGCCTTCGGCGGTCCCCCTCCCCCAGCAAGCTGGGGGAGGAATGAATACCCGCAAAGCAATCCTATCCTTCCCCTCCGCGCGCTTCCCTCCTAAACGCCGCTGCACGATGCGCCCCGATCTCGCCCATATCGACGCCTGGTTGTTCGATCTCGACAACACGCTCTATCCCAAGAGCGCGGACCTGTTCACCCGGATCGACGCGCGGATCGGCGCCTATGTCGCGCGGCTGCTGAACCTCGATTCCGTAGAGGCGCGCCGCGTGCAGAAGGAGTGGTTCATCTCGCACGGCACCACGCTTGCGGGCCTGATGGCCGAGCATGGCGTCGACCCGCACGCATATCTGGCGGACGTCCACGATATCGAAATGGACGTGCTTGAGCATAACGCCCCGCTCGCCGCCGCGATCGCCAAGCTGCCGGGCCGCAAGATCGTCTTCACCAACGCCGACGCGCCCTATGCGCAGAAAGTGCTCGGCCGCCTCGGCCTCGCCGAGAGCTTCGAGGCGATCCATGACGTCCACGCCAGCAACTATGCGCCCAAGCCGCATCCCGACGCCTATCGCAGCGTGTGCGAGGCGTGGAACATCGATCCCGCGACCGCCGCGTTCGTCGAGGACATGGCCCGCAACCTCGCCCCGGCCAAGGCGATCGGCATGACCACCATCTGGGTCGACAACGGCTCCGAACAGGCGCCCGATTCCGATCGCAGCTATATCGACCACACCACCCACGACATCAGCCACTGGCTCGAAACCATCCTGGAGCACGCATGACCGACCTCGCCGCCACGATCGACGCCGCCTGGGAAGACCGCGCGAACATCTCCCTTGCCACCACCGGCGCGGTGCGCGAAGCGGTGGCCGAGGCGCTCAACCTGCTCGACAGCGGTGAAGCCCGCGTGGCGGAGCCGGTGGCAGACGGCTGGCAGGTCAACCAGTGGCTGAAGAAGGCGGTGCTCCTCTCCTTCCGCCTCAACGACAACGCCGTGATCGGCACCGAAAATGGCGACTGGGGCTTCGACAAGGTGCCGCTCAAGACCGCCGGCTGGGACGAGGCGCGCTTCCGCGCCGCGGGCTTCCGCCAGGTGCCGGGCAGCGTCGTCCGCCACGGCGCGCACATCTCCAAGAATGTCGTGCTGATGCCCAGCTTCGTGAACATCGGCGCCTATGTTGGTGAAGGCTCGATGGTCGATGGCTGGGCCACCGTCGGCAGCTGCGCGCAGATCGGCAAGAACGTCCACCTTTCGGGCGGCGTCGGCATCGGCGGCGTGCTCGAACCGCTCCAGGCCGATCCCGTCATCATCGGCGACGGCGCCTTTATCGGCGCGCGTGCCGAGGTGGCGGAGGGCGTCCGTGTCGGCGAGGGTGCGGTGCTGTCGATGGGCGTCTATCTCGGCGCCAGCACCAAGATCGTCGACCGCGCGACCGGCGAAATCCATCGCGGCTTCGTCCCGCCCTACTCCGTCGTCGTACCCGGCACGCTGCCGGGCAAGGACGGCGGCCCCGGCCTCTATTGCGCGGTGATCGTCAAGACCGTCGACGCCCAGACCCGCAGCAAGACCGGCATCAACGAGCTGCTGCGCGACTAACCTTGGGCGATGCGCCCGATCCGCACCAGCACCCCGCTCGGGTCGCTCACCGCGAACTCGTAGCAGCCCCAGGGCTTGAGGCTCGGCGTGCCCGGCTCGATGATCAGATCGCGCACGCGATCGGCGATGGCGTCGACATCCTCGACATAGAGGTACAGGCCGAACGGATTGTCCTCGATCCGCTTCGGCCAGCCGGGCATGCGGTTGAGGTGCAGATGCCAGCCGCGCCCGTCGGCGAGGATGCGGTAATGCCCCCAGTCGCTGACCGGCTCGAACCCTAGCCGCCGGTAAAAGGCCTCGCTGGCGTCGAGGTCGCTGCTCGGCACGATCGCCACGACGCGATGGTCTTCGCTCATCGTCTCACTCCTTGTCCGGCACCGTCATGCGCAGCTTTGGCGGTCCGGGCGAGAGGCAAAGCGCGTGGGACACCCGTTTCCGGACAGGCGCCCCGACATGTCCGGAACCGCGCGGCGAATCCCGTCTCCCCGCCGCGCCGACGCCGGGCTAGTCTCCGCACATGGAAGACCCGCGAACCGGCCGCACGCGCGAGGCGATCCTGGCAGCATTTCGCCAGCTCGCGCTCGAACGCCGCTACGACACGATCCGCGTCACCGACCTGATCGCCGCCGCGGGGATCGGCCGCGCCACCTTTTACGAGCATTTCCGCGGCAAGGACGATGTGCTGCTCGCGGCGATGGAGCCGATCCTTGATCCGATGGCGCGCGCCGCGCTCGGCCGCCCGGTCGAGGCGCATCTGCGCGCCACGCTCGATCATGTCTGGCAGCAGCGCTTCGTCGGCCGGATCCTCCTCGCGTCATCCGCCGGCGCGAAGCTCCAGCACCACCTCGCCGGCATGATCGCCACAGGCCTCGACGACGCGCCCGTCCCGGCCGCGATGCGGGCCGCCGCGATCGCCGCGGCCCAGATCGCGATGCTGCGCCTGTGGCTCGGCGGTACCGCACCCTGCCCCGCACAGGCGCTGGCGCGGCAGATGATGGCCTGCAGCCGGATCGCCTGACCGGTCAGGCCGCCAGATGATCGTCGCGCTGGGTCAGGCCGCGTCGGTTCAGCCAGTCATGGCCCCAGTCGCGCAGGGCGAGCAGGATCGGCTCCAGCGCGCGGCCCTCTTCGGTGATCGCATAATCGACCCGCGGCGGAACCACCGCAAAGACGGTCCGCTCGACCAGCCCGTCCTCCTCCAGTTCGCGCAGTTGCTTGATCAGCATCCGTTGCGAGCAGCCCTTGAGCTCGCGCTGCAGCGCGTTGAACCGCCGCTCGCCGCGCAACAGGTGATAGAGGATCATCCCCTTCCACTTGCCGCTGATCAGGTTGAGCGCGGCATAGAGGGTGCAACCCGGCACCAAATCGTAATCCTGCAGCTTCTGCATCTCGGTTCCCGGGGTGGTTACATCCGGTTCACTATGTGAATCCGATTACCGTATTTTCAATTCCGCGCCCGCCCACATCTCCCCCGCTCCCGCCGCGCCGATCTCCGGCCCGGCATTCATCATGGAGTGGAAGATGGCGAAACAAATTCGGTTCGATCGGGTCGGCGGCCCCGAAGTCCTGCAGATTGTCGAGGTCGATGTCCCCGCGCCCGGGCCCGGTGAAGTCCGCATCGCGGTCAAGGCGCTCGGCCTCAACCGGGCGGAGAGCATGTACCGCTCGGGCAGCTACATCATCGACCCCATCTTCCCCGCCCGGCTCGGGTCGGAGGCTGCAGGGGTGATCGATGCGGTCGGTCCCGACGTCACCGGCCTCGCCCCGGGGGATCGCGTGGCGGTGGTCCCGGCGTTCAGCTATCACGATTATGGCCTCTACGGCGACCTCGTCCTCGCCCCCGCCCGCGCCACGGTAAAGCTGCCCGATGACCTGAGCTGGACCGACGCGGCGGCGGTGTGGATGGCCTATGTCACCGCCTGGGGCGCGCTGATCGACACCGCAGGGCTCAAGGCGGGTGAGACCGTCCTGATCCCCGCCGCCTCGAGCAGCGTCGGCCTCGCCGCGATCCAGGTCGCCAACGCCATCGGCGCCGTCCCGGTCGCGCTCACCCGCACCGCCGCCAAGGCAGATCTGCTGCGCGAAGCCGGCGCCGCCCATGTCATCGTCACGGACACAACCGATCTCGCGAGCGAAGTCCGCCGCATTACCGCAGGCACCGGCGCGCGCGTCGTGTTCGATCCGGTGGGCGGCCCGGATTTCGCAAAGCTCGCCGCCGTCACCGCCGAACGCGGCACACTCATCGTCTATGGCGCGCTCGATCCGCGCGCGACCCCGCTGCCCGTCGGCGACGTCCTCGGCCGCAGCCTCACCGTCCGCGGCTATCTGATCTACGAAGCGACCCAGGACGATGCAAAGCTCGCAACCGCCAAGGCGTTCGTCCTCGACGGCCTCGCCAGCGGCACGCTGCGCCCGCGCATCGACCGCATCTTTCCCTTCGCGCAGATCGCCGATGCGCACCGCCATCTCGAAGCGAACGGCCAGATCGGGAAGATCGTCGTCACGGTCTAGCCGGCTCGGCACTCGGCGGATCGCTGGTCTCCCCACCGGCGATCCGCCGAAAATCATCGCCAAGGAAACTTTCCAATATGAAAATGCGGCTCTAAGGTCGCCGCATGCAGCCCTTCTTTCGATCCCGCCAGTTCCACGCCTCGCGCGCGTGGCAATGTGACTTTTGGGACTTTTCACCGCGAGGTGTCCGATGAGCGATGACATGACCTATGGGCGCTACCTCGCGCTCGACCAGTTGCTCACTGCGCAGCACCCGATCTCGGACGAGCATGACGAGCTGCTGTTCATCGTCATCCACCAGACCAAGGAGCTGTGGCTGAAACAGGCCATCGCCGAGCTTCAGATCGCACTCGATCTCGTCCGCAACGACAAGCTGGTCGAAGCCTATAAGGGCCTCGCCCGCGTCAGCCGGATCCAGGCGGTGATGACGCTGTCGTGGGAGGTGCTGACCACGATGACGCCGAGCGACTATAGCGCCTTCCGCAACGTGCTCGGTTCGTCCAGCGGCTTCCAGTCGGACCAGTTTCGCGCGGTCGAAACCCTGCTCGGCCTGCGCGGCGGCGGGGTGCCGGGACCGCTCACCACCCAATTCGGCGCAATCCCCAGCCTGTGGGACGAGGCCAATGCCGCACTCGCCCGCGCCGGGTTCAACCTGCCCGAAAGCGCGCTCGCCCGCGACTGGTCGAAACCCTATCAGCCAAGCCCTGAGGTCGAGGCCGCCTGGGCAGAGGTCTATCGCGACCCGCATCGCTGGTGGGAACTCTACCAGCTTGCCGAGAAGCTGGTCGATATCGACGACGCGCTCGCCACCTGGCGGCACAAGCATGTCCTCACCGTCAGCCGCGTGATCGGGATGAAGCCCGGCACCGGCGGCACCCCCGGCGTGCCTTACCTTCAGTCCACGGTGGCCAAGCGCGCCTTCCCCGAGCTGTGGAGCTTGCGGACGCTTCTGTGACCTACAAACACCTCTTCCAGCGCGCGCTGGCCGCCGCGCCCGACCGGCTTCACTTCGCCGCGCACAGCCACAGCCTGTGGCCCGACGCCTCGTGGCTCGGCCATCAGGCGGCGTGGGAAGACGCCGCGCGCCTCGCCGACCATAAATGGGGCCGGGTGATGGGCGAGATCTACCCCGCCGCACAGGCTGAGGCCGCCGCCGAGCTTCGCCTGCCCGATCCCTCTACGATCGTCTTTGCGGGCAACACGCACGATCTGCTGCTCCGCATCATCTCCGCTCGCACGGAACATCCGGTCCGCATCCTCACCAGCGACGGCGAGTTCCACAGCTTCCGCCGCCAGTCGCAGCGCTGGCTCGAATCGGGGCGCGTGGTCCTCGACATCGTCCCGAACGGCCCGGATTTCGCTGGCCGTTTCCTCGCCGCCGCGCGCGCCGGCAACCACGGCCTGATCTTCGTCAGCCAGGTGATGTTCGAGACTGGCGCCGTCTTCACCGCCCTCTCCGAGCTCGCCGCGCTCGCCCGCCCCGACGGCCCCTGGGTGGTGATCGACGGCTATCACGGCTTCATGGCGATCGAGAACGACCTGTCCGCGGTCGCCGACCGCCTCTTCTATGTCGCCGGCGGCTATAAATATGCGATGGCAGGCGAAGGCGCCGCCTTCCTCCACTGTCCGCCCGGCTTCGGCCCGCGGCCCGAGATCACCGGCTGGTATGCCGAGTTCGCCGATCTGGAAAAGGCGCCGGGCAGGATCGGCTATTCGGCCGACGCGATGCGCTTCATGGGCTCGACCTTCGACCCCTCCGGCCTCTACCGTTTCGTCGCGGTGCGCGACATGCTCGCCGCCGAAGGAATCACGACCGCCACCGTCAACGCGCATATCGCGCCGCTGCGGGAGCAACTGATCGCCGGCCTCGCCGCCACGCCCTTGTCAGAGGCCCAATTGCTCAACCCCGGCGGTGATCCCCGCGCCCGCTTCCTCGCGCTGCGCTCACCCAGGGCGTCGGCATGGAAGGCCGCGCTCGAGGGCCACGACATCGTCACCGACGTCCGCGGCGACGTGCTGCGCATCGGCTTCGGCCTCTATCACGACGAACGCGACGTGAAGCGGCTGCTCGGCGTGCTAGCCGACCTTGGCGACGCCTAGCCGCGGAATCTCGATCGCGGGGCAGCGGTTCATCACCACCTTGAGCCCCGCCGCCTCGGCGCGCTCGGCCGCCTCCTCATTGACGATCTGGAGCTGCATCCACACCGCCTTGGCGCCGGCAGCGATCGCCTCGTCCACGGCTTCGCCCGCAGCCAGTGGCCGGCGGAAGATATCGACGATGTCGATCGGCTCGCCGATATCGGCCAGCGCGCCGAACACATATTCGCCGTGGATATGCTCGCCAACGATCTGCGGGTTGACCGGGATCACCCGGTATCCGCGCCCCTGCAGGAACTTCATCACGCCATAACTCGGCCGGTCGGGCCGGTCGGAGGCGCCGACCATTGCGATCGTCCGCGCGCCTTCGAGCAGCGCCTTGATATCCTCGTCGCGCGTGAGCGGCATGTTCAGTCTCCATCGGTTCCGGCACCGGCCCGCTCCCCCACCCGGCCACCCAGCGCCAGCATCCTATGGGTGGCCGGGTGGGGGAGCGGGCCGGTGCCGTTTCAACTATTGGCGCCAAGCCAGTCATTCACCCGGCCGGCTATTTCAGTGAACGCCGCCGCCTCCGGGCCGTTCCCCGCTACCGGTGGCGTGCCCGCATCCGACGCGGTGCGGATCGCGATGTCGAGCGGAATGCGCCCCAGGAACGGCACACCCAGCTTCGCCGCCGCCGCCTCGGCGCCGCCCTGCCCGAAGGGATCGGAAACCTCGCCACAATGCGGGCAGGCATAGCCCGCCATATTCTCGATCAGGCCGATCACCGGGATTCCGGCCTTGGCGAACAGGTCGATCGCGCGCGTCGCGTCGATCAGCGCAAGGTCCTGCGGGGTCGAGACGATCACCGCGCCCGCGGGCCGGTGCTTCTGGATCATCGTCAGCTGCACGTCGCCGGTACCCGGCGGCAGGTCGATCAGCAGCGCCTCCGCCGCACCCCAATTGGCATCGACCAGCTGGGTCAGCGCGCCAGCGATCATCGGCCCGCGCCAGGCGATCGCCTGGCCGTCGGCCACCAGCCCGCCCATCGACAGCATCGGCACGCCAAAGGGGGTCGCGAGCGGCACCAGCTTCTTGTCGTGCGCTTCGGGCTTGCGGCCCTCAATCCCCATGATCTTGGGCTGGGAGGGGCCATAGATGTCCGCATCGACCAGCCCCACGCGCCGCCCCAGCCGTGCGAGGCCGATCGCAAGGTTGGCCGAGACGGTGGACTTGCCCACCCCGCCCTTGCCGCTCGCCACCGCGATCAGCTTGCGATTCAGCCGCTGCGCAGTCCGCGCGATTCGCACCTCGTCGATCCCCGGCAGTGCCGCCGCCTTGCGGATATCCGCCTCGAGCGCATCCTGCGCACCTTCGGGCAGCCCGGTCACGTCGAGGATGATGCTCGCCCGCGCGCCCTCCACCCTGACGGTGGCGCGCCCGGCGGCGACGGGGGCAAGGACGGCTTCAAGCTCGGCTTTTTCGGTCATGGCCGCGCAGATAGGGCGAGTTTGCGGCGAACGAAAGCCGCACCAGCCCGCTCCCCCACCCGGCCACCCAGTCAGGATATGCTTTGGGAGGCCGGGTGGGGAGTGTTGGGGTCAGCCATGCCCCCCGGCATGGCCTGAACAGCGCGGGGCGCTGTTCACCCCACACTGGCTGGTGCCGATTCCGCATCAAACAAGCTTCCTGCCACTGTAAATCCGCGGATCGGCCCTTATAAAGACTGTCATGGCGAAACTGATCGGTTGGATCGCGCGCGCCCCTGGCCTTTGGGGTGTGCTGTCGAACGAGAGCAAAGGCCCCCAGGGTCCGTGGGGCGGTGGCAAGGGCGGCAATGACGGCGGCGACGCCGGCAAGGGCGGCGGAAGCGGCGGCGGCGACGATGCCGGCGGCGGTCCGCGCAACCCCTGGGCCTTCCCGCCCGAGGGCAAGCGCGGCGGACGCGGCAGCGTCACCAGCCTCGACGATTTCCTGAAGCGCGCCCGCAAGGGCGGTGGCGGCGGCCGTGGCGGCGGCTTCCCCGGCGGCGTGCCGGGCAAGCCGGTGATCTTTGGCGGAATCGCCATCCTGTTCCTGCTGTGGATCGCCTTCACCAGTTTCCACGTCATCGCACCCGAACAGCGCGGCGTGGTCGCCTTCTTCGGCAAATATTCCTCGACGCTCGAACCCGGTGTTCGTTTCACCCTCCCCGCGCCGATCGCGAGCGTGCGAAAGCTCAACGTCCAGCAGATCCGCACCGAGAATTTCCCCGCAACCAGCGGCGAGAATCTCATGCTGACTCAGGATCAGAACATCGTCGATCTGGCCTATTCGGTGCGCTGGGACATCCAGAATCCCGAAGACTATGTCTTCCAGATCGCCAAGCCGGAACAGACCGTGCGCGCCACCGCCGAAAGTGCGATGCGTGCGGCGGTCGCCGGGGTGACGCTCAACGACGCGATCGGCCCGGGCCGTACCGTGATCGAGGCGCGCGTGCAGCAGGCGACCCAGGCGATCCTCGACGAATATAATTCGGGCATCCGGATCCAGGGCGTCTCGATCCGCGGCGCCGCCGCGCCGAGCGCGGTCGACGAAGCGTTCAAGCAGGTCACCGCCGCGCAACAGGAATCCGAAGGCGCGCGTAACCAGGCCCGTGCCTATGCGCAGCAGATCATCGCGCTGGCGCAGGGTGAAGCCGCACAGTTCGACAAGATCTACGAGCAGTACAAGGTAGCGCCCGAAGTCACACGCCGGCGCCTTTACTATGAAACCATGGAGGCCGTGCTGGCCAAGTCGAACAAGACCATCGTCGAGGCGCAGGGCGTGACCCCCTATCTGCCACTTCCCGCCGCGCGCGCCGGCACTCCCCAGCCGCAGGTTCAGCAGCCGGCCCAGCAAGCCCAGCAGCAGGGAGGCGCCCAATGAACGGTGTCCTGAACCGGCCCGTCCTGCTCGGCGGCCTTGCCCTCGTCATTCTCTTCCTGCTGCTCAGCACGGTCGCGATCGTGCCCGAGACCAAACAGGCGGTGATCCTGCGCTTCGAACAGCCGGTGCGGACCATCAATCAGTGGCAGCCGGGCGAGCAGTTCGGCCGCACCACCGGCGCGGGGCTGATCGCCCGCTGGCCGCTGATGGAACGCATCGTCTGGGTCGACAAGCGCGTGCTCGACATCGAGCTTGAGAACCAGCCGGTGCTTTCGACCGACCAGCTGCGGCTCGAAGTGGACGCCTTCGCCCGCTTCCGCGTCGTCGATCCGCTGCGCATGGTCGTGACCGCAGGCACCGAAACCCGTGTCGCTGATCAGCTCGAGCCGCTGTTCAGCTCGGCACTGCGCGCCGAACTCGGCAAGCGGACCTTCGCATCGCTGCTCAGCCCTGAGCGGACCGCGGTGATGGACAATATCCAGGTCGGCCTTCAGCGCTATGCCAGCCAATATGGCGTCCAGATCGTCGACGTGCGCATCAAGCATGCCGATCTTCCCAGCGGGAGCCCGCTCGACTCGGCGCTTGCGCGGATGCGCACCGCGCGCGAGCAGGAAGCGACGACGATCCGCGCCAACGGGCAGAAGGACGCCCAGATCATCCGCGCCGAGTCCGATGCCCGCGCCGCGCAGATCTACGCGGCGAGCTTCAACAAGGATCCGCAATTCTACGATTTCTGGCGCGCGATGCAGTCGTACCGCACGACATTCATCGGCGATCCCCGCCAGAAACAGGGTGAAACCTCGATCATCCTGTCGCCCGACAATGACTATCTGCGCGAGTTCCGAGGGCGCAGCCGCTGAAATCTGAAGGCGCCGGGATCCCATGGACCCCGGCGCCTTTCGGTTCGTTCATATTCAATCGCCGTTCAGCTATTCTAGGCGAGTAACACACATGACTGACCTCCAGCCCGGCAAAGGCCCGATGACCCCAAGCAAAATCAAAGGAACCTCCCCCGTGCGCTACGCATATGCGATCACCTCCGCGCTGCTGATCGGCGGCGCGAGCGCGGCACTCGTCCTGCAGAACCCTGCAGGCGCGCAGACCGCGCAGAACGAGCCGGGCGCGATCCAGGCCGCGGCACCCCGCGGTGGTGCGCCGATGAGCTTCGCGGAGATGGTATCCAAGCTCCAGCCCGCGGTCGTGAACATCTCGACCACCCAGCGGGTACAGGTGCAGACCAACCCGTTCGCAGGGACACCGTTCGGCGAGCTGTTCGGCGGTCAGCAGGGCGGCCGTCCGGTGACGCGCCAGGCCGAATCGCTCGGCTCGGGCTTCATCGTCTCGGCCGACGGCTATGTCGTCACCAACAACCATGTGATCTCGGCCGGCCAGCGCGGCGCCGTGGTCGAATCGATCAAGGTGACGCTGCCCGACCGCCGCGAATTCACTGCCAAGCTGATCGGCCGCGATCCCGCGACCGACCTCGCCGTGCTCAAGATCGAGGGGAGCAACCTGCCCTTCGTCAAGTTCGGCGATTCGGACCGCGCGCGCGTCGGCGACTGGGTGGTCGCGATCGGCAACCCGTTCGGCCTTGGCGGATCGGTGACCGCGGGCATCATCTCGGCGATGCATCGCGTGACCGGCCAGGGCGGCCCGCTCGACCGCTTCATCCAGACCGACGCCTCGATCAACCGCGGCAATTCGGGCGGCCCGATGTTCGATCTCAACGGCAACGTGATCGGCATCAACTCGCAGATCCTCTCGCCCACCGGCGGCAATGTCGGCATCGGCTTCGCGATCCCCGCGACCGAGGCGAAGCCGATCATCGATACGCTGATGAAGGGCGCGACCGTCCAGCGCGGCTATCTCGGCGTCGGCATCCAGCCGCTCGACGAGGATCTCGCCAAGTCGTTCGGCGTGCCCAAGGGCAAGGGCGAGCTGATCTCCCGCGTCGAGCCCGGTGAAGCCGCCGCCAAGGCAGGCATCAAGCAGGGCGATATCATCACCAAGGTCGACGGCAAGGACGTCACGCCGGACACGACGCTGTCGTACCTGGCGGCGAACGTGCGGCCGGGCACCCGCGTGCCGGTCGAGCTGGTGCGTGACGGCAAGCCGATGACCGTCCAGCTCACCGTCGGCACCCGTCCGCCTGAAGAGCAGCTCGCTGGCTTCGATCCGGATGCGGAAGAAGGCGGCGCGCAGGGCAACGATCAGGGCACGCAGAGCGCTGCTGCCTCGACCGGCATCAACGTCACTGCGCTGACCCCGCAGATCGCACGCAGCATCGGCGTTGATCCGGCGACCAAGGGCGTCGTGATCGTCGGCGTCGATCCGGCGAGCGACGCGGCGCAGAAGGTGCGGCGCGCCGATGTGATCGTATCGGTCAACCGCACCCCAGTGACGACCCCGGCGGAATTCAACGCCGCCGTCGGTCAGGCCAAGACGTCGCGCGCCGCGCAGGTGCTGCTCTACGTCACCCGCCGCGGCGGTGCCGGTGGTTATGTTACCGTGGATATTTCTAACTGATTTTGCGCTGACCTGCGCGTCTCTGCCCGTTATGCTGGGTTCCTGAAATTCGGGAGTTCGGCATGACGGGTGAGACGGAGCTTTTCATCGGAGCCGGTGCGGGCGGCGGGCAGCGCCAGTCGCTCGTGCTCAAGCGGGCCAATCGCCACGGGCTGATCGCGGGTGCGACCGGCACCGGCAAGACGGTGACCCTTCAGGGCCTGGCCGAAAGCTTCAGTCGCGCCGGCGTCCCGGTCTTCGCCGCCGATGTGAAGGGCGACCTCTCCGGCCTCGGCATGGCCGGTTCCGCTACCGCCAAGCCGCACGAGGCGTTCGCCGCCCGCGCCGCCGAGATCGGCGACACCGAATGGAAATACGCCGCCGCCCCGGTCCAGTTCTGGGACCTGTTCGGCGAGCAGGGCCATCCGGTCCGTACCACCGTCTCCGAAATGGGGCCGCTGCTGCTGTCGCGCCTGATGGGCCTCAACGACACGCAGGAAGGCGTGCTCGCCATCGCCTTCCAGGTCGCCGATGACGACGGCCTGCTGCTGCTCGACCTCGACGATCTCCAGTCGATGCTGGTCCATTGCGCCGAACGCGCGGACGAGCTGACCGCGAAATACGGCAATGTCGCCAAGACCTCGGTCGGTGCGATCCAGCGGCAGCTGCTCCAGCTGCGCAGCGAAGGCGCCACGCATTTCTTCGGCGAGCCCGCACTCGACATCAACGACTTCATCAAGCTCGACGACAATGGCCATGGCGTGGTCAACGTGCTCGCCGCGGACAAGCTGATGGCCTCGCCGCGGCTCTACGCCACCTTCCTGCTCTGGCTGCTGTCCGAGCTGTTCGAGACGCTTCCCGAGGTCGGCGACCCCGACAAGCCCAAGCTCGTCTTCTTCTTCGACGAGGCGCATCTGCTGTTCGAGGAGGCCCCCAAGGCGCTGCTCGACAAGGTCGAACAGGTCGTCCGCCTGATCCGCTCCAAGGGCGTCGGTGTCTATTTCGTCACCCAGAACCCGATCGACATTCCCGAGGACGTCGCCGGCCAGCTCGGCAACCGCGTCCAGCATGCGCTGCGCGCCTTCACCCCGCGCGAGCAGAAGGCGATCAAGTCCGCCGCCGAAACCTTCCGTGCCAACCCGGGGGTCAATGTCGAGACCGCGATCACCGAATTGAAGGTCGGCGAAGCCTTGGTCTCGCTGCTCATGGCCGACGGCGCGCCCTCGCCGGTCGAGCGCACGCTGATCAAGCCGCCCTGCTCGCGCGTCGGCCCGGTCACGCCGGAAGAGCGCAAGGTGCTGATCGATACCGACATCGTCGGCAGCAAGTATGACACGCTCCTCAACCGCGAATCCGCGCACGAGCTGCTGACCGCCAAGGCGAGCGAAGCCGCCGCCGCTGCTGCCGAAGCCAAGGCGACCACCGATGCCGAAAAGGCCGCCGCGGCGCAGGCCAAGGAGGACGCCCGCCTCGCCAAGGAGGCTGAACGCGCGCGCCTCGCCGCGCAGCGCGACGCCGATCGCCAGGCCCGGCTCGACGCGCAGGCGCAGCGTGCGGCCGAGCGCGAGGCAGCGAACAATCCGTGGAACCGCGCAATCAAGTCCGCCACCCAGTCCGCCTCCACCGCCGCCGGCCGCGCCGTCGCGGGCGAGGTGTCGAAGGCGATCTTCGGCAAGAAGTCGGGCGCCGGCGCGGGCATCGTCGGCGGAATCGTGCGGGGGATCTTGGGCGGGCTGTTCAAGGGGTAACCGGCACAATCGAAATCGTCGTCAGCCCCGGCCTTGTGCCGGGGTCCACCGGGACGCGGGCGCTGCGCAAGAGGCTCGATCGCAGACGATGCGAAACCGTGAATCCCGGCACAGGGCCGGGATGACGGCAGCCTACATCACTGCCAGCAACGACTTGATCGGCACGAACGCGAAGGCGACCGAGCTGTCCGCGACGCCATAGGGGATGAAGATCCTGTCCCCGTGCCGCAGCGCGCCGCACGAATAGACGACATTGGGGACATAGCCCTCGCGATCCTGGTCGGCCGCGGCCAGGATCGGCTCGCGCGTCCGCCCGATCACCTTTGACGGATCGTCCTTGTCGAGCAGCGCCGCGCCGATCGAATATTTGCGCATCGCGCCGACGCCATGGGTCAGCATCAGCCAGCCCTCATCCAGCTCGATCGGCGGGCCGCAATTGCCCATCTGCACCAGCTCCCAGGGATATTTGGGGGTAATCAGCTTCTCCCCCCCGTCCCAATGGGTCAGCCGGTCCGACTCGATCAGATAGATATTCTCGCCGTCCTGCCGGCCGATCATCATGTAGCGGCCGCCGACCTTGCGCGGAAACAGGCCCATGCCCTTGTTGCGCGCGGCGCTGCCGGTCATCGGCACCAGGTCGAATTCGCGCCAGTCGCGGGTACGCAGCATCTCCGACTGGATCTGCGACCCGTTATAGGCGGTATAGGTGCCCAGCCACTCCTCGCTGCCGTCGTCGTGCCGGAAATGCGTCAGCCGCATATCCTCCAGCCCGTTCGATTGCGCGCGGGTGATTGGGAACAGCAATGTGCCGGACAATGTCGAGTCGCGGTGGCGATAGACGGTCACCTGTCCTTCGGGCATCTCGAACTCGTCGCCCTCGGCATCGGCGGCGGTGCAGAATGGCGGCTCGGGCGCCAGCGTCAGCTCGTTGCGGTCGGTGATGATCCCCTCGCGGAACGCGACCGAGGAGATATGCCCCTCCCCCACCGCACGCAGGCTCATCAGGATGCGCAAGGCCCCCTTGGGCATGCCGCTCTGATCGTGGTGCGGCACCGCGCTGGGGTTCATCAGCGCGGCGGCGGCATAGCTGTATTCGTGGCAGAAATAGGCGCCGATCAACTGGCGCTTCTCGTCCCCGATGGTGCTGCCATCGAGCCCCAGCTGCACTTCCACCTCGTCATAGCGGGTCATGAACACGCGCCGCGTCTGCCAGTGGCGCGCCTCGAAATCCTTGAGCACCGTCTCCAGCTGCGCGCGCGCCTCGCCCGGCGACATGTCGAGCACGGCCTTCACCAGCCGTTCGGTCCGGCTCGGCGCGCCGTTCGCCGCGGCAGCCCAGGCGATGTGGAAGGGACGCACCACCACGCGCGAAGGGTCCGCATGAAGCCGTAACGGGTGTTGGAACAGGTCGAGCATCGTTCCCCCGGCTCAAACGCGCCGCGTCAGTCCTTACGCGACTGCCTTTTGCGGTCCTGCCACGATTTCAGCGCGCTTTGAAAGTGCGCAAATGGCGCAATTGGCCAGCTGGAGCGCCAGGATCGACTCAGCCCCCTGATTGCGGTTGAGCCCGCCCGGCGTCAGCCCGTCGAAACAGCCGCCGTCGCGCGCAGTGGCAAGCGGCAGGCCAAGGTCGTTCTGCCCCAGATACCAGCGATAGGCGCGTAGCGCGGCGTCCGCCCAGCGCTGTGCCCCGGTCGCTTCCCATGCGGCGATACAGGCGTCGATCGTCGCCTGTGCCTCCAGCGGCTGCTGGTCGAACGGCAGCGGGTCGGCATAGGCCCGGCCGAAACTGTCGGTACCGACCGCGCGGAACGCGCCATCGGGCGCGGTCTGGCGCGCGTTGATCCACTCGAGCGTCCTGAGCCCGCACGCCAACAGGTCCTTGCGGCCGACCGCCTGCCCCCCGCGGATCAGCGCCTCGGGCAGCCGGGCATTGTCATAGGCGAGCACGATTTCGAACCATTCCCATTCGGGGCGGCGCGAGTCGGCAAGCAACGCCATCAGCTCGCCGCCGAACCGGTCGAGAATCTCGCGTGACAGCGTGTGCCCGGGATGCGCCTCCAGCATCGCCGCGGCGCCGAGCATCGCAAAGGCGAGTGCGCGCGGGCTGCCGAATTCGAAGCTGATCGCCGCGGCCTGATCGAACAGCATCCGCGCCCACTCGCGATACTTCGCCTCGCGCGCCTCGGACGCGGTGACGCCCAGCGCCCAGAGCGTCCGGCCGTTCGAATCCTCCGACCCCGCTTCCTCGCACCAGCTGCGCTCGAAGGTCATGAAGTTGCGGAAGCGCCGCCGCTCGGGGTTCCAGGCATATTGGACGAAGGCGGCATAGACGCTGGTCCAATAATCGCGCCGGTTCGCGTCGAGCGGGTCGATGCGATGCATCAGGATCAGCGCGCGCACATTGTCGTCGATGCAATAGCCATGATGCCGGTCGGGCACCGACAGGATCGAATGCTGGAACATCCCCGTCGTGTCGCTCATCCGCTCGACCGCGCGGAAATCGGGCTTGAGCTGCTCGAAGACGGGCGCGGGGGTGACCGCGGCAATCCGCTTCGGCCGGGCGAGCAGGGCTCCGGCGATCTGCTCCACCGCCGCTTCGACAAGCCGTGGCCAGATCATCGTCCGGCCCCGCGCATAGGCGCGGCGGGCGAGCGAACCGCGCCGGTCATCGTCGTCGAGCAAGCCGGTAATCGCCTGAGCGAAACCCGCGCTGTCGCCTGCCGCGACCAGCACGCCGTGGTCGTCGGCAAGGATTTCGGTCGCATGGACATAGGGGGTCGAGACCACCGGTTTGCCCACTGCGATCGCATAGGACAGCGTGCCCGACGTGATCTGCGCCAGATTGGGATAGGGCGTGACGTAGATGTCAGCTGCCTGGAGATAGTCGAGCAGATCCTCCTGCGCGACAAAACCGTCGATAAAGGCCACATTGCGCTCGACGCCCAACTCCGCGGCGAGGGCATGAAGCCGGTCGCGATAAGCCTCGCCCTCACGCTCGACGAGATTGGGGTGGGTCGCGCCGAGCACGACGTAGAGTGCGTCCGGGTGCCGCGCGACGATCACGGGCATCGCGGCGATTACCGTCTCAATCCCCTTGCTGGGCGCAAGCAGGCCAAAGGTCAGGATCACCTCGCGCCCCTCCCAGCCGAAGCGCGGCTTGAGCGCGGCAGGGGCAGCAAACGGCCGGTCGGGCACGCCATGCGGGATCATCGCCACCTTGCGCGGATCGACTTCGTGCACGCGGCGCAGGATCTCGTGCCCCTTGCCCGCCATCACGATGATCCGCGCGGCGCGGCGCAGCAGTGCATCCATCACCCGGCGCTGATCGTCGTCAGGAGTCTCGAGCACGGTGTGGAGCGTGACGATGACGGGCAGCGTCGTCCGATCGAGCAAGGTGATCAGATGCTCACCCGCCGCGCCGCCATAGATACCGTATTCATGCTGGACCCAGATCGCTTGAGCGCCCGAATCCTCGATCTTGCCCGCCGCGTCGAGATATGCGCTGCGCTCATGCTGGGGGATCGATCCGGTGACCTCCGGCGGATAGGCATAGCGGCCGGGATGATCGTCCATCGCCCAGACATCGACCTTGAGACCGGGAAAGCGCGCCCTGAGCGCGGCATGAGTATCGGTCGTGTAGGTGGCGATGCCGCATTTGCGAGGAAGGAAGTTACCAATGAGCGCGACGTGATCGATTCGAGCCGGCAGGTCCGTGCCTGATGCCATCCCAAAATCCTTCGCATGAGCAACATTGGATAGGCGCGGGTGGCGCCTGTCTGTTCTCCCCAACGTCAGGATTTCAATATGGTTGCAGTCATGTTGCAATGCAACGTGACGAGTCGGCGATGAACCGGACTGATCGAACGTTCAGCCGCGTCCGCGGTAGCCCGGCACGTCTTGCGCGGGGATCCACACACCCTCAGGTGCCGGTCCGGACTGCCAGAACACGTCGATCGGGATGCCGCCGCGCGGATACCAGTATCCGCCGATGCGCAGCCATTTGGGCTTCATCTCGTCGAACAGCCGCTGACCGATGCCGACGGTGCAATCCTCATGGAAGGCGCCGTGGTTGCGGAAGCTGCCGAGGAACAGCTTGAGCGACTTGGATTCGACGATCGTCTCGCCCGGCACATAGTCGATCACCAGATGCGCGAAATCGGGCGCACCGGTGATCGGGCAGAGCGAGGTGAATTCGGGCGCGGCGAAGCGCACCAGATAGTCGGTGCCCGTGCGCGGATTGGGGACATAGTCGAGCGCGGCTTCCTCGGGAGAAGCGGGGAGCGCGCTCTGCTGGCCTAGATGCTTGGGGTTCATGCGCGCCATTTAGGGATTTGAGGCGGGTTCGGCAAAGCCGAACCGGCCGCGGGACCCGCCTACCCCACTCGACGCGGCAAAGACGGCGGATTACCAAGGGGAAATGGACGCTCTGGTTACCACGCAATGGCTCGCAGGCGAGCTCTCCGCCCCCGATCTCCGCATTCTCGACGCCACATGGTTCCTGCCCGCCGAGGGCCGCGACGCACATGCGGAATTCGTGGCGGGGCATATCCAGGGCGCGGTCTTCTTCGACATCAACGCGATCGCCGACCAGACGAGTCCGCTCCCGACGATGCTGCCGTCGGCGGAACAGTTCGCCGCGCAGCTGGGTGCGCTCGGCGTCGCGACCGGGAACCAGGTCGTGCTCTACGATAACGCCCCGCATCATACCGCGACGCGCGCCTGGTGGATGCTTCGCAGCTTCGGGATCGAGGCCGCGATCCTCGACGGCGGGCTGGCCAAGTGGAAGGCCGAGGGCCGCCCGCTGCTCAGCGGGAACCCGGCTCCGGCACCGGCTACCGTCGCGGTCCGCTCCAACTCCGCGCTGGTGCGGACGCTCGATCAGGTGCGCGCCAACCTCACCAGCCATGCCGAACAGCTGGTCGATGCCCGCTCGGCGGTGCGCTTCACGGGTCAGGAAGCGGAGACCCGCCCCGGGCTCGCCAGCGGCCATATCCCGGGCAGCGCCAACATCCCCTATTCCTCCTTCTTCAATCCCGACGGGACCTGGAAGCACGTTCCCACGCTGCGCCTGGTGTTCGAGGATGAGGGGATCGAGGTCGAACGCCCGGTGATCGCCACCTGCGGCTCAGGGATCAGCGCTGCGGTGGTGGTGTTCGCGCTCCACCTGCTCGGCCATCCCGCCGCGCTCTATGACGGCAGCTGGACGCAATGGGGCGCCGATCCCTCCACCCCCAAGGCGACGGGTGCGGCGTGAGTGCTTCAGACAGCAAGAAGGGGGACGGCACGCGAGTCGTCGGCGCAGGCCGCCGGCCCGAATGGACGCAGGGGATCGTCAACCCGCCGGTGTGGCGCGCCTCGACCATCCTCTACGACACCGTCGCCGATCTGCGCGCCGGCGCAGGCCGTGATACGCATCACCGCCTGTTCTATGGCCGCCGCGGTACGCCGACCCAGTGGAGCCTCGCCGAAGCGCTGACCGAGCTTGAGCCGGGCGCCGAGGCGACTTTTCTCTACCCGTCGGGCGTCGCGGCGGTTTCGGCCGCCTTGCTTTCGGTGCTTTCGCCGGGGGATGAATTGTTGCTGGCCGACAGCGTCTATGATCCGACGCGCAGCTTCGCGACGGGCTTCCTCAAGCGCTTCGGCGTCACCACCCGCTTCTACGATCCGATGATCGGCGGCGGCATCGCGGAGCTGATCACCGACAGGACTCGCGCGATCTTCATGGAAACGCCGGGCAGCCTGACCTTCGAGGTGCAGGACGTCCCCGCGATCGTCGCCGCGGCCAGGGCGCGCGGCGTGATGACGTTGCTCGACAATACCTGGGCGACGCCCTTGCTGTTCCCGGCGATCGAGAAGGGCATCGACCTCTCGATCCTCGCCTGCACCAAATATGTCGTGGGCCATTCGGACGTGATGCTGGGCAGCGTCACCGCGACCGCCGAACATTGGCAGCAGCTGCGCGCCACCAGCTTCGCGCTCGGCCAGACCGCCAGCCCCGACGATGCCTGGCTCGGTTCACGCGGCCTGCGCACGATGGCGCTTCGCCTGAAGCAGCATGGTGAGGCGGCGCTGGAGATCGCACGCTGGCTGGAGACCCGGCCCGAAGTCGCACGCGTGCTCCACCCCGCCCTGCCCTCATGCCCCGGCCACGACCTCTTCGTGCGCGACTTCAAGGGACCGGCCGGCCTGTTCAGCTTCGTCCTGCGCGGCGGCAACGAGGCAGCGCGCGCGGCGCTGATCGACGGGCTCGACTTGTTCGGGATCGGCTATAGCTGGGGCGGCTTCGAAAGCCTCGCCATCCCCATCGATCCCGACCGCATCCGCACCGTCGTGCCCTGGCAGGCCGAAGGCCCCGCAGTGCGGCTCCAGATCGGGCTCGAGGATCCCGCCGACCTGATCGCCGATCTCGCCGCCGGGCTCGACCGGTTCCGGGCCGCGGCATGAAGCCGGCCATCCCGTCCGCGCTCGCCAACTGGCTCATCGCAAACGGGGTGGATCTGCCAAGCAATGCCGAGCTGATCGAAGGCGCGGTCGCAGGCGGCCTCGCGATCCTCGCACTTGGCGCCGGCTGGCTTGCAGGCAGGCGGCTGGGGCCCAAACTCGCTTCGCTGTGGCAGGAGCGCGTCGGCAACCATGTCGAGGGGCTGGCGCACCGCATGCACACGATCGTGCGCCACGGTGTTGCCGCACTGTTGCTCGCCATCCTTGCCAATGCCGTGCCCTGGGGCGGGTTCGCCGCGCTGCTGCTCGGCATCGCGCTGGGCGCGGCGACCGCGGCACTCACGCTCTCCTTCCTGCGCGGCCTGCATACGCCGCGCTGGGTCGCCTGGCTCACCGCCGCCATCGTGTTCGTCGCGATCCTCAGCCATGCGATCGGCGGGTTCGATGTCATCACCACCACGCTCGACCGGATCGGCGTCGATTTCGGCCGCCGCCGCCTGTCGCTGCTCGCGCTCGCCACGCTGATCGTCACCGTGGTGGCGCTCTATGCGGGCGTCCGGCTGGCCAACCGCATCCTAGGCCATTCGATCGCACAGGCACGCGGGCTGGACCCGACCCAGAAGCTGCTGTTCCAGAAGATCGCGAGCATCGTCGTGGTGGTGGTCGCCTTCTTCTTCGGGATCGACCTGCTGGGCATCGACCTCACCAGCTTCGCGATCTTCTCGGGCGCATTCGGCCTCGCGATCGGCTTCGGGCTCCAGAAGACCATCGGCAATCTGATCGCCGGGATCATCCTGCTGATGGACCGGTCGATCAAGCCCGGCGACGTGATCGTGGTCGGCGACAGCTTCGGCTGGGTGAACAAGATCGGCGTGCGCGCGGTCAGCGTCATCACCCGCGACGGCAAGGAGCATCTGATCCCGAACGAGATCCTGATGACTCAGGAGGTGGAGAACTGGTCCTTCTCCGACCGCAACGTCCGCGTCCGGATCCCCGTCGGGGTGGGTTATGAGACCGACCTCAAGCACGCGCAGGAACTGATGCTCCAGGCCGCGACGGACAGCCCCCGCGTCCTCAAGAACCCACCGCCCAATGTCTGGCTCACCAGCTTCGGCGACTATGCCGTGGAGCACGAGATCCTCGCCTGGATCAGCGATCCCGAAGGCGGCGTCGGCAATGTGAAGTCGGACGTGCTCAACCGCCTATGGGTGCTGTTCAAGGAGAACGGCATCGAAATCCCGGTGCCGCGGCGCGAGATCATGGTGAAAAGCTGGCCGAAGAGCTCCTAGAATCTCTCAGCGGAAATCGACCCGCTCAACGAATACCAAGTCCGTAGATCCGCGAGAGATCGCCTTCCAAATGGAAGCGAGCAAGAGCGCCTGCAGGAGCGATCCGTAGATTTCGAGTTCCGCATCATATCGCTTCGGTGTCCAGTCCACGTCATTTGGGCTGTACAAATTCATGATGGGCTTATCGCCGTGAAGTATTCTTGACCGAAAATGATAAGCGTCGCGAACCGATCGATCCGCGTTTTCAAATTCGATCATGTCGCATACCAATGGCATCCGCCTGCGAAGTTTTTCGCTGATGGCGGAATTGCTTTCACAAAAAATCGATTCCAGCCCAGCAGTCGACCAGACGAGCTTGTTCATCGACGCACTATGGTAATCGCGATAGAATGAATGCGAAAGGCAGCTTACTCCTTTCTCAAGGCCGGACCGAGATTCACCGTGCCATATTCCCCCGCACGTCTTGCTCCAATCAATCACCTGATCGAGCGTAAATGGCGATTTCTCAGGCAGGCGAAACAACTGACCTTCTCCGGTTCGCTCAAATCCCTTGATCGCCTCCCCTGCGCAGAGCCATTCCTCATCAAGGTAACACCGATGGTGTTCAGTCGATATCGCACCACCAAAAGTGACCGCGCATAGAAAAAGCAAAATATCCGCTACTGGCTGAAGATGCAGTCCCAGCACTTCTGCAACAGAGCGATCAGAGCTTCTGCCCTTTGAAAAGTCAGAATTTTCTTCCAACCAACGCGAAACAATGTCATTGTCATATGACACTATCTGAAATTCGACTACATTGAATAGCCTACTTGCAAAATTTCTTCCATTTATAGCCGCCTCTTGCTCTTCAATATCCCTGATGATGGAGCGGACACTTATAATTGGACTATCCGGCCGAAGCTCGCGAATATCAAAGATTCGGTTGTGCACATTCGCGCACAATTCGTTCTCCAACGCCTGATACGCCTTTGAATTCGAGAAATGACTTCTCCAGAATTGCGCAACGTATCGAATACCAAGCAATGGGGCCGTGTCTGCGCGAGTCATGTTTAGAAAGCTAGCGCGCTGGCATCGATCCGCAAACTAACATCGGCAAACCGACTGGCAGTCGCGCAGCCCCCTACCTAAGTTGCCTTCGTGCTTTCCATTACAGCCCGCATCGCCGATGGAGTGACGTCGATCCCGGCGGCGCATTGGGATGCGTGTGCGGGTGACGCCAATCCCTTCGTCTCCCACGCCTTCCTCTCCGCGCTCGAGCGCTCCGGCTCGGCGACGGCAGAGACCGGCTGGCAGCCGCTGCCGATCGTGATCGACGGCCCGTGCGGCACGCCCGCGGCGATCGTCCCCGCCTATGCCAAGAGCCACAGCCAGGGCGAATATGTCTTCGACCATGCCTGGGCGGATGCCTGGGAGCGCGCGGGCGGCCGCTATTACCCCAAATTGCAGGCGGCAGTGCCCTTCACCCCCGTCCCCGGCCCGCGCCTGCTGCTGCGCGACGCTGCGCTGGCGCCGGGGCTGATCGCCGGGCTCGAAGCGGTGACCGATCAGAACCGCCTCTCCTCCGCGCACGTCACCTTCCTCGACGAGGCACAATTGCCCTTGTTCGAGCAGGCAGGCTGGCTGATCCGCGCAGGCACGCAGTTCCACTGGCACAATGACGGCTATCGCTGTTTCGACGATTTCCTCGCCGCGCTCTCTTCCCGCAAGCGCAAGGCAATCCGCAAGGAGCGCGAGCGCGCGCTGGAAGGGCTGACCGTCCGCCACCTCGCCGGTGCCGAAATCACCGAAGCGCATTGGGATGCCTTCTGGACCTTCTATCAGGACACCGGCAGCCGCAAATGGGGCCAGCCCTATCTCACCCGCCCCTTCTTCTCGATGCTGGGCGAGGCGATGGGCGGCAAGGTGCTGTTGATGCTCGCCGAGCGCGACGGACGCCCGATCGCAGGCGCGCTCAACCTGATCGGCGGTGACGCGCTCTACGGCCGCTATTGGGGCTGTACCGAGGAAGTCCCCTTCCTCCATTTCGAGCTCTGCTATTATCAGGCGATCGAGGCGGCGATCGAACGCGGCCTCGCCCGGGTCGAAGCCGGTGCGCAGGGTGAACACAAGCTCGCGCGCGGCTATGCCCCGGTCACCACCTGGTCGGCACATTACCTGCCCGACCCCGGTTTCCGCCGCGCGGTCGCCGGCTATCTGGAGCGCGAGCGTGCCGCCGTGGTCCATGAGCAGGAATTTCTCGGCGAACTCACGCCCTTCCGCCGCGCCTAGCGCACGGGGACGGCTAGACCTTCTTCTGAGCCGCGCTCCAGGCTTCCATCTGCTTCTGCTTGTCGCGCTTCAGGAAGTCGCGGATCTTCTCGATCTGATCGTGATAGGGGCCAAGGTCGATCGGGTTGAGCACCGCGGCGGGCTGGCCGTGATCGATCTTGAACAGTGCGCTGTTGCCGTCGCGCCAGACCGGGATCAGCCCCGCTTCGAGCCGCTTGTCGTACGGCGGCGGGTTGATCACCCACAGATAGTCATAGGCATGGCGCGGGAAGCGCGCGAGGCTGACCGCGACGGGGCGCCACCATTCGCGCGGGCATTTGGTGTCGGTGACAATCTGCGAGGGGTCGTGGCTGAATCCGCGCGCCTGCTTGTACCGCACCGTCAGCAGCTGACCGCCGGCCATCGACCATTGATCGTTGGTATAGGCCAGCTTGCGCACCATCGCCATGCCCGGCAGGTGCTGGAGGCGCGTCATCGTCCATTCGTTGTAGCAGGTCTCACCCACGAAGCTCAGCAGCTTCGCGCCCTCGGGAACATGCTCGAGCGCGGCGAGCTCGCGGTCATAGGATTTGTCGTAGAGGACGTTGCTCCACGTCGTCGCCCCCATGCGGACGAGGAAGAAGGCAAGGCCCGCGAGCGCGAGCGTGTTGGCGCCGCGCATCGTCATCCCGGGCTTCGGCCGCAGCGCGATCAGCGCGATCGCCAGCATGTACGGCGCGAGCCGCATATCGGCATAGGCCGATCCGAACACCACGCGCGGCAGCAGCAGGAACACCGCGATCAGGAACAGCGCCGAGATGCCGAGGTGCCGCGAATACTGGATGTTGGGATCGCGCACGCCCTTGAACAGAATCAGGTAGAGCACGCCGAGGCAGGCGATGTCGAACAGCTGCCAGCGATCGCGCATCACCATCAGCGTCCACCAGACCTTGGCGCGCCAGTTGAACCAGTCGCCCGTCTGGCCGCTGACATGCCCGCCGCTGCGCCACATCAGCATCAGCAGCGCCGGCGGAGCGAGAACCAGGCAGTGGATGCCCGCCCAGATCCACGGCACCACCCAGCTCTGCACGAAATCGGCGTGCCAGGGGCCCTCGCGCGGTCCGCGCTTGTCGTGCTGGCGGATCAGCTCCGCGGCAAAGCAGAGCACGCCCAGCGTGCCCCAGCCGAAGGTGTGGGTGACCCAGATGACGAGGCCGATCGGCACGAACAGGATCGCGCGCAACCGGATATGGCCGAGCCGCGCCAGCCGCAGCCACAACGCAAAGGCGTTGAGCGCCAGCGCCATCGACAGCGCAAAGTTCGCGAACCCGAAATGGAAAGCGTAGTTATAGGCCAGCGGCAATGCGAACAACGCGGTCGCGGGGATACGCCCGTGCACCTCCCGCGCGATCCACAGCAAGCCGGTGACGGTGAGCACGGGGATGGTGATGACGATCAGCTTCACCGCCAGCTCGAGCCCGAAGATCGGCTCGAGCGGGATGATCAGCAGGTCGAGCCCGAGATTGCCGATAAGGCTCCACTCGAACTTGTACCAGTCGTTGAGCCAGGGCACTTCGCCATGGGCGAGCTGGACGCGATAGCGCGCCATATGGCCGGGCAAGTCGACCTGAGGCGGGATATCCGGCCACAGCAAAGGGATTGCCGCCGCGATCGCCGCGAACAGCACGAACCAGCGCGTCTGCCACCAGCGCGGCGCCTCGAAACCCCCTTGCATCGGCCGCACTTACTGCGCCGCAGCACCCCGCGGCAAGCCGCTTGAAGGGCGATCCACCGGATAAAACACCAAATCACCGCGTTACCAGAGCGGTTTGGATGCGGCGCAGAGGCCGTTATCGCGCGATCGTGTAGATGCGCGCGCCGCCGCTGCCGCCGGGCAGCGGGCGCAGCCAGAGGGGGGCACTCCCGCCGCGCAGTGCCGCCAGCAGCGAGCCCGGTGGCGGGGTTCCCAGCTCGGGATAGGCACCGGTGCAATCGACCAGATAGCCGAGACCGAGCCGTTCCGCCTGTCTGGATGCCGCCTCCGGCTTCGACAGCAGCAGCCGGTAGAGTGCGCGATTGCCCGCGGTGTTGCGGTGATAGGGCCCAGCCAGCACGCTGTGCGGCGTCGCTGCCAGTGCATAGGCGCCAAGGTCCATCGGCATCGCCACCGTTCCGCGTGGAAGTGGTCCGAGCGCGGAGAGGACCGTTCCCGCGTCGCACCCCGCTGTGGTTTCCGCCTCGCTTTCGGGCGACAAGGCCGCTCCTGCGATGGGATAGACGAGCCCGGCCGAAGCGATCCACACGGCTGCGAGCGCCAGAGTCCCCTGCCCCCGCGCCATTGCGATCAAGCCGGCCAAAGCAGGGGCGGCAAGGATCGCGCCGGCATAGGCGCCGCGCAGCTGCACCAGTGCGATCAGCAGTGACATCAGCTGAAAACCGGCGAGGACGAGCCACTCCGCCTTGCCCGATCGCCGCGCCATCCAGAGCGTCGCACCCAGCCCCGCCAGCAGCAGTCCCGCGTAACCGATCGCATGCGCGAGCGGTGCAACGAACAGCGGCTGTGCCTCCGCGACATTGGCGAGCCAGAGTCGCGCCAGCACCGGATCGACGCCGCCATAGGGCCGCAGGCAGGCAGGCGAGAGCGCCAGTGCCGCCACCACGGCTCCGGTGCAGACCAGTCCCGCCACGGCGAGACGAACCCGCAGGACGGTGAGGAAGGGACTCAAGGCCGCCAATGCCAGCGGCGCCAGCGCGCCGGTCTGCGCGGCGCGCCACGCCGGCGCGGCAAAGCCGTCGCACGCAGGATAGTCCCATCCGCTCGTCCGCAGCAGCAGCGCGGCAGCGGCCAATGCAGCCGACAGCGCTACGCCAAAACCGGCCATGCGCGCGGCTTCGCCCGGGCGCGCCGCGATCCAGCGGATCGTCAGCACCGCGCCGCCCGCCGCGAGCAACGGCGCGGTCTCCATCCCGATGATGAGGCTGGCGGCACTCGCAATCCCCGCTGCAATGCCCTTGAGCCACGATCCGCG
This sequence comes from Sphingomonas sp. GW821-FHT03E12, assembly GCF_059420685.1. Classification (NCBI taxonomy): domain Bacteria; kingdom Pseudomonadati; phylum Pseudomonadota; class Alphaproteobacteria; order Sphingomonadales; family Sphingomonadaceae; genus Sphingomonas; species Sphingomonas sp. GW821-FHT03E12. Next base: position 213,202 of record NZ_JBWKUF010000005.1, on the reverse strand, counting down.
GCCGAGAAGTGCCCGCACCAGCAGGAGCAGAAGCACCATCTGCAACCCGTGATGATCGATCCGCCCGGGCAGGAACAACGCGTTCCCGGGATAGGCCAGCGCCCCGACGACGATCGCCACCGGCGCGCTCACGCCCAGCGCCCGCGCGATCGATCCGGTCAGGATCAGCGCGGCGACGAACAACAAGGCCGGCCAGACGATCACCGCCGCCAGCTCGGCGCCGTGCCCTCCGGTCAGCGGAGTCAGCAGCGCGATGATTGCCGCGGGCACGAGGTCGGGCAACCGCGACCAGTGCATCTCGACCCCGCCGATTCCCAGCCGGTGCTGGGCGAGATCAGCGAACGCCTGCCCGCCCAGCCAGTCGCGGATCTGCTGGAGCCGGACGACATCGTCGGTATCGGGCAGATGCAGCGCCGACAGCGCCGCCCAGTCACGCATCGCCCAGACGGCGCTGAGCAGCAGCGCGATAGCAGCCGCCAGCGCCGCGTCACGCCATATCCGGGGTCGCGCGGAATCCATGCGACCGCGCTAGCCCGATATGGTTAATTTTCAGCCGTCGCGCCGCCCGAGCAGGCGAAGCCGGAGCGCGTTGAGCTTGATGAAGCCCGCCGCGTCGCGCTGGTCGTAGGCGCCCTGATCGTCCTCGAAGGTCACGACCTTCTCGCTGTAGAGCGAATTGGGCGACTTGCGGCCGACGACATAGACCCCGCCCTTGTAGAGCTTGAGGCGGACGGTGCCGTTGACGTTCTGCTGGCTGTGGTCGATCGCCGCCTGCAGCATCTCGCGCTCGGGCGCGAACCAGAAGCCGTTGTAGATCAGCTCGGCATAGCGCGGCGCCAGCTCGTCCTTGAGGTGCGCGGCACCGCGGTCGAGCGTGATGCTTTCGATTCCACGATGCGCGAGGTGATAGATGGTGCCGCCCGGCGTCTCGTACATGCCGCGCGACTTCATGCCGACGAAGCGGTTCTCGACCAGGTCGAGCCGGCCGATGCCATGCTTGCGGCCGAGATCGTTGAGCGCCGCCAGCAGCGTCGCCGGCGACATCGCCTCGCCGTTCAGCGCGACGCCGTCACCCCTTTCGAAATCGATCGTGATGTACTCGGGCGTGTCGGGCGCATCTTCCGGGTTCACCGTGCGCGAGAAGACGTAATCGGGCACTTCCTCCCACGGGTCCTCGAGCACCTTGCCCTCGGAGCTGGTGTGGAGAAGGTTGGCGTCGGTCGAGAACGGCGCCTCGCCGCGCTTGTCCTTGGCGACCTGGATCTGGTGCTTCTCGGCGAACTCGATCAGCTTGGTGCGGCTGGTCAGATCCCACTCACGCCACGGCGCGATCACCTTGATGTCGGGGTTGAGCGCATAGGCCGACAGCTCGAAGCGGACCTGGTCGTTACCCTTGCCGGTCGCGCCATGGCTGACCGCATCGGCATTCACTTCCTTGGCGATCTCGATCAGGCGCTTGGAGATCAGCGGTCGCGCGATCGAGGTGCCGAGCAGGTACAGCCCCTCATAGAGCGCGTTGGCGCGCATCATCGGGAAGACGAAGTCCCGGACGAATTCCTCGCGCAGGTCGTCGATGAAGATATGCTCGGGCTTCACCCCGGCGTTGAGCGCCTTCTGGCGCGCAGGCTCCAGCTCTTCACCTTGGCCGAGATCGGCGGTGAAGGTCACCACCTCGCACTGATATTCCTGCTGGAGCCATTTCAGGATCACGCTGGTGTCGAGGCCGCCCGAATAGGCGAGCACCACGCGATTGATCTTGTCGGCCATCTTGTCGTCGCTCCAGAGGAAAAAGGTCGCGTGCGCCTCTAGGCCCGTGGGGGCACTTCCGCAACACTGGCGAACAATCGGGGCAGATAGACCGCCAACGCCCCCGCCCGGAAGAAATAGCTGGCGAGGAAGGCGAGCCACAGCCCCGTCGCCCCGAACGGCCGCAGCAACAGGTCGCTGCCGATATATAGCAGCGTCGCCAGGATCGCCGCGTTGCGCAGCGCCCGTCCCTGCGTCGCGCCGATGAACACCCCGTCGAGCAGCCAGGCAGGAACGCCGAGCGTCGCGGTCAGCGCAGCGAAGGGCAGCATGGCATAGGCGGCCGCACGCACCTCCGCATTGGTGGTCAGCAGGTCGACCAGCAGCCAGCCGAACGCCGCAGCGATCGCACTCGCGATCAGACCGAAACCAAGCGAGAACTCGCCCGTGAGCCGGATCGCGCGGCGCAAATCCGCTTTCGCCCCCGCTCCGATCGCGATGCCGACGCGCGATTCGGCGGTGAAGGCGAAGCCGTCGAGCACAAAGGCGAAGATCCCAACCAGCTGCAGCAGTACATGGTTGGCCGCAAGCTGCACCGTTCCCAGCCGCGCCCCGGCATTGGCGAGCCACAGGAACATCGCGAGCAGCGCGATGGTGCGGATCATGATGTCGCCATTCACCGCGAACAGCCGCTTCCATGCGACGGGGTCGAAGAACCCTGCGCGCTGACGCATCAAGGCGCCCGGCCCGGCGATCCGCAGCACCATGACGATGCCGAACGCCAGCGCGACCCACTCGGCCAGCGCGGTGCCGAGACCGACACCCCGCGCGCCCATCCCGAAATGCCACACGAACAGCACGTCGAGCGCGACATTGACCGCGTTCATCGCGATCTGGAGCAACAGCGTGTCGCGCGTCCGGCCCAGGCCATAGAGCCAGCCGTTGATCGCGTAGAAGCCCAACGCCGCCGGCGCGCCGAGGAACCGAGCGGTCACGAATTCATGCGCGGCGGCGGTCAGCGTCTCGCCGCCGGCCAGCAGGCTGAGCGCGAGCGGCACGATCAGCAGTTGCAGCGCGACCAGCACCGCGCCGATCGCCAGCCCGGCAGCCACCCCGCGCGCGAGCAGCGCATTGACTTCGGCGGCTTCGCCGCGGCCATGCGCCTGCGCAGTCATCCCGGTCATCCCCATGCGCAGGAAACCGAACGCCCAGAAAATGAAATTGATGATCGCGACGCCCAGCGCCACGCCCGCCAGCGCCGCCGCTTCACCCGTCCAGCCGATCACCGCGGTGTCGACCAACCCCACCAGCGGCACGGTCGTCTGGCCGAGCATGATCGGCCACGCCTGCGCGAAGATCGACCGGCGGGTAAGGACGAGGGGCTGGGCCGCTTGCATGGCGTCCCCATGCGCATATGCTCGAACCGAAATCCAGCGGAGCCGTCCGATGGCCGAGATCAAGACCAAACCGACCGAGGTGACCGTCGCCGACTTCATCGCGGCGGTCGACAATCCCGTCCGCCGCGATGAAGCGGAGACGGTCTGCGCGATGATGGAACGCATCACCGGCGAACCGCCCATGATGTGGGGGCCATCGATCATCGGCTTCGGCAGCTACCACTACAAATATGACAGCGGCCATGAAGGAACGATGTGCCGCCTTGGCTTCTCGCCGCGCAAGGCGCAGCTCGTACTCTATGTCGTGACGGCGGACCCGCGGCAGCCGGAACTTCTGGCAAAGCTCGGCAAGCACAAGACCGGCAAGTCGTGCCTCTACATCAACAAGCTCGCCGATGTGGATATGGCCGCCCTCGAAGAGGTGACCCGCGGCGCGCTTGCCTGGATGAACACGAAATACCCCGCCTGACGGTTCAAGCCCCGGTCAGGCGCTTCGTGCTATGGCTCTGCCCATGCTGATTCTCTTCGCCCTCGCCGCCGCCCAGACTCCGCCCGTCAGCGTCGCCCCCGGCCCGCTACCCAAGGCTGAGGCCGAACGCCGCGTCGCCGAGCGTTTCGCCGATCTCGACCTCAGCGAGGATGGCGTAGTCGAGCGCGATGAGGTCCGCGCCCGCTTCGATTTCGAGGCAACCGTCAACGCGACCTATACCGCCGCGCAAAAGGCGAAGAAGGCCGGCGACCCGCGACCCGCGATCGACTCCCGTCAGCCGCCCTTCGCCCAGGCCGACGCCTGGTTCGACGCGGTCGATACCGACAAGAACGGGAAGATCACCCGCGAAGAACTCACCCGCTATCTGGGTGCAGATGCCGAACAGATTGGTATTAAATAGGGCATATCAAATCATTTGACTGGCGAGCGGCCGGAGTTAGCATCCCGGAATGCCGTCGAGCCCTGCGCTTCTTCTCGCCGCGTCCGCATCGGCGGTCTCACAGGCCGAACCCGTCCAGCCGCTCGCCGCTTCCAGCAAATGGACCGTCGAGTACGCCGATAATTCCTGCAACATCGGCAAGTCATTCGGCGCTTCCGGCCGGGAAGTGAAATTGTGGCTGCGGCTATTGCCGGGCCGCGCCAACACGCAATTGCTCATCGAGGAAAATCGCGACGGGCCTCCCAGCTTCCGCAAGGGCGACCTTGTGATCACACCTGCGCCGGGAAAGCCGATCACGGTGGCAGGCCGGAACGGATCGGTGAAGGCCGGAACCAACCTCACGCTCGGCGGGCTGCGCGCGGAAGACGTTGCGGCGATGGAGAGCGCAGACACGCTGACCTTCAGCTATCGCCGCCAGACCCTGAAGCTCACCGGCGTGAATCTGAAGGGCGCATTGGCCGCGGTCCGCACCTGTGAGGATGATCTGCTCACCAGCTGGGGCGTGAACCTGGCCGAGTATAGGAAGATCACGACACCTCCCCTACCCGTTGAGAATCCGGCGAATTGGATGTCAGCGAACGACTACCCCGCCAACACGCTCAGGGCGGGAAGAAGCGGCCAGGTTCTGGTCCGGCTGGATATCGCGGCAACCGGGCAGACGACACAATGCGCGATCATCGCCTCCAGCCTGATCCCGGCGCTCGACGAGGCGACCTGCGCTGGGCTCATGAAGCGCGCGCGCTTCACACCAGCCCGGACCGGTGACGGCAATACCGCATCCTCGATCTCGTTCCTGAGCTTCCGCTGGCTGGCATGGGACACTTGGGAATAAGGGCGCCTCACCGGGCGCCCTACCGCAGCGTCGCTTCCGCCTCCGCCATATAATCTCGCGTGATCGGCAGCGCCGTGCGCGAGCGCGAATATTGCAGCTGGTAGTTGACCAGCCCGCCATTGCGGAACGCGCACAGCGATCCGGCGAGGTAGAAGGTCCACATGCGGAAGAAGCTCTCGTCATACAGCGCGACGATCTCTGCCTTCGCCGCGGTCGCACGATCGTACCAGGCCTGAAGCGTATAGGCGTAGTGCAGCCGCAGCACTTCGACATCGGTGAGGAACAGCCGCATTCCCTCATGCCCGCGCACGATCTCCGACAGCGCCGGGATATAGCCGCCGGGGAAGATGTACTTTGCGGTGAACGCGTCGGTCACGCCCGGTCCGCCCGCGCGGCCGATCGTGTGGAGCAGCATCACGCCCTCCTCATTCAGCAGCTCGCGGCACTTGCGGAAGAAGGTGCGGTAGTGCGCCGTCCCGACATGCTCGAACATGCCGACCGACACGATGCGGTCGAACTGACCCCCGAATTTTTCAGGCGTCACGTGGCGATAATCGATCAGCTCGAACTTCACCTTGTCCGCGACGCCGGCCTTCTCCGCCCGCTCGCGCGCGATCTTGAGCTGCTCTTCGGACAAGGTGACGCCCAGCACCTCGGCCCCGGTCTTGGCGTGCAGGTAGAGCGCCATGCCGCCCCAGCCGCAGCCGATGTCGAGCACCTTCATGCCGGGCTGAATCGCGAGCTTGGCGGCGATATGCGCCTTCTTGTCCGCCTGCGCCTGTTCCAGGCTGTTCGACGGATCGGTGTAATAGGCCATCGAATATTGGCGGTCGGCGTCGAGGAAATGGTCGTAGAGCGTCGCCGACAGGTCATAGTGATGCGCGACGTTGCGCTTCGACCGCCGCGCCATGTTGATCCGGTCGAGCCGGAAGCGGACATTGTCGAAGCCGCGCTTCAACGGCCCGGGATTGAGGTTGCTGGTTCCCGCTTCCCATTTGTTGTTGGCGGTGAACAGGTTGAGCAGCGCGAGGATGTCGCCCTGCTCGATCACCAGCGATCCGTCCATGAACGCCTCGGCAGCGCCGAGCGACGGGTCGGTCAGGATCCGCCGCGGCACGGACGGGTCGGTGAAGCGGATGGTGACGGGTGTGATCTCGGGGTCGGGTGCGCCGAAGCTGCGCGCCGTTCCGTCGGCATGGATCACGGTGAACTCCCCGCGCTTGATGGCGCGGGCGAAGAAATGGTCGATCAGGGCCATGGCGCTAGGCTAGCGGGCCAAACCCTGTTCGCAAGTGCGGAAAACACAGGCGTCTGAAATAATTGCCTTCAGATCCCCGCATACCATTCATAGTCAGCGATATCCTCCCATAGCCCGCCCTTGCCGCCATGAATGGCATCGATCGATGCCACCGCCTCGATCCGCATCACATATTTGGCGTGCTTGTAGCCCAGTTGCCGTTCGACCCGCAGGCGCAGCGGGGCGCCATGTTCGACCGGAAGCGTGCGGTTGTTCATCGCCCAGGCGAGGATCGTCTGCGGGTGGAACGCGTCGATCAGGTCGATCGATTCATAATAGGGCCGGCCATAGAGCGTATCGGCGCAGTGGAAGACCAGGAACCGCGCGCTGTCTTTCAGACCGGCAAGGTCAAGGACCGTTGAGAGCTTCGGCCCATGCCATTTCCCGATCGCGCTCCACCCCTCGACGCAATCGTGCCGCGTGATCTGCACGCGCTGCGGCAGCGACCGGATATCGGCGAGCGACAGGCTGAGTGGCCGCGCCACCAGCCCGTCCACGCGCAACCGCCAGTCGCCGAAATTGCCCCGCATCAGCGCGCGATAGGCCGGGTCGGCCGGGAACAGCGATCCATTGGCACGGAAACGCGGCGACATGTCCGCCTCCGAAAACTCGCGGGCCAGTGCGTTTCGGTCGGTGATCGCGCGCTGCAGGCTCTTGTGCACCGCCTCTGCCTTGAACAACAGGTCGCGGCCCGCCTCGCTCTTGCCGACGGCGTCGCATCCGGCAACCAGTCCCCCGGCCCCGGCGATCAGCAGCGAACGGCGCGTGATCAGGCTCATTCGGGCAGCTTCCACCAGCCGGTGATCATCGACCGAATTTCGTTCCACGCCCCCGCCAGGATGACCAGCGCGAGGTGGACGATGATGAATCCCGCCAGCAGCATCGCGACGATGAAATGGATCGACCGCGCGCTTTGCCGCCCGCCGAAGATGTCGACCAGCCACGGCCAAGCCGCGTTCATCCCCGGCGACATCGCCAGCCCTGTGAAGATCACCAGCGGCAGCAGCACGAAGATCACCGCGACATAACTGAGCTTCTGCAGCCCGTTATAGGCGCGCGGATTTTCGGGATCGTGGAAGCGGAGCGCAGCATGCGCCTTCACCTCGGCGGCAAGATGCGCGGGGGTCAGTTCCTTCGCCCGCACGCGCAGGTCGCGCTGGAAATGGCGATTGAGCAGGCTCACGACCATGAACCCGAGCAGCGCGAAGGCGAGCACCAGCGCGAAGAACAGGTGCCAGCGCCGCGCCAATGCGAGATTATAGGCCGAAGGGATGGTCAGCCAGCCCGGCACGCGCCCGCCCTCGAAGACCCACGCCACGCGGAACCAGGGCTGGTCGTAGTTCGCGCCGTACTGGCCCCAGTAGAGCTGGCCATGCGCATTGAGGATCATCAGGCCGCTGCCGAGCAGCACGATCACGCTGACCGCCGTCACCCAGTGCCAGAGCCGGGTCGGCAAGCGGTGGCGATAGACTGTCGGTTCACTGGCCACTTACACCTTATGCCGCCGGCGCCGGGGAAGCGCCAGCGGCAAGGGAATCAGGCATGCGTGCGCAGGATCTCGGCGAGCGGGATCTCGCCCAGCATCGCACCGCTTCCCGGCGGGGTTTCGCCGATCTCCCGCGCCTGGGCAAAGGCAACCACGGGATCGACCATCAGCCGCGCGATCAGCGCCTCGATCTTCGGATAGGCGCCGGGCTCGACCGCCTGGTGGAATTCACCCCAGCGGGCCACGCCGATGAACACGCCATCGGCCAAGGTCGGACGATCGCCGAGCAGATAGGGCCCGTCGCCGATCAGCTCCTCCAGCCGTGCATGCCGGTCGTTGACCAGCCCGCGCGCGAACTGGCGCAGCGCCGCCTTATAGTCCGGATCGCCGCCTTCCATCTCAAGCGTCACCCAATAGGGCATGAAGGACCCGGTGAAGCCCGTGTTGATGAAGCCGATCAGCTGGTGCATCCGGTCGGCTTCCGCCGTGCCGGGGTCGAAGCTGACGCGGCGCTCATGGTCGCGCGCTTCGATCCAATGGGCGATCGCCATCGTCTCGGTCACCACGCGGCCATCCGGCGTGATGAACACCGGGGTCTCGCCGCGCGGGTTGAGGCGCAGATATTCGGGCGCCTTCATCTCGCTCAGCATGTCGACGCGGGACAGCCGATAGGGCTGGCCGAGCCATTCGAGCGAGGCGACAAGCCCCATCGAGCTCCCCAGCGGGAAGCCATAAAGCAGGGTCGGTTCCATGATAGTCTCCGTGATCTTTGGGGGATCACCGCGCGGTGTGACTGGCATTTAGGGACGCGCGCGCCCAAGTAAATTACGCACAAAAATGTCACTTCTGGAGTGGAGCCGAAAAAATGCAGGACGTGGTGTCGAACTGCCCGATCGAGGATGCGATGCGCGTGCTGAGCGGCCGCTGGGCGACGTTGCTGCTCTACTATCTCAAGGACGGCCCCAAGCGCTTCAGCGAGCTCCAGCGCGACAATCCCAGCATTTCGCACCGCATCCTGACACTGGAGCTGCGCAAGCTCGAGGATGCCGGCCTGGTCGCGCGCACCGCCTATGAGGGCTTTCCCCTCCGCGTCGAATACAGCCTCAGCGCACCGGGCGCCGAGCTGATGCCGCTGATCGACGCGCTCGGCGATTGGTGGGCGGTCTCCTTCCCGCGCCGGAGGGAATGCAGGGACGCGGCATAAGGTATGAGCTGCTGTCAGTCGTTCTCATAGTCGTATCAAATCTGCCAGATCGTTCACGAACGGCTCGGTTGGCTGGAAATTGATTGTAAGCGCGCGCTCCGCACGAACTACGCTCACTTTCTGATACCCTTGCGGCACCGTCACGAAAAAGCCGCCCCACGCCCCTGTCGGCTCGAAGCCGCCGCCGGACATCTCTTCACCAGGGCCGACAAATACTCTGCCAGTGGGAGATTTAAGACAATAACCGGGCATTGCTGGATCAATTAGGCAAGAAACTTCAACGGCGTAGTCTCCGTCCTCTGCTAAATTGAGAAACAGCGCGTTCGCGCTCCTAGCCTCCGCCAATTCGTTTGCCGGGATCGACCACCAGTCACCTACATCATCTTTGCGATGGGTCATCGCTGCCGTGTCGAAAATGCAGATGGTCGCTGTGTCTGTGGCTATCGCCATCGCATCGTCGGCCATCTTCCCTCCTCCGTCTAAGGAAGAACGGTAGCTCGATCTCTGCCAGCTCTCAATGTCCGCAATCGGGTCGTTAGCTCGTTACCGTCATCCCGGCCTTGTGCCGGGATCCACCGGGAGGCAGGCGGGGAGCAAGAGGCGCTATCGTATCGTTCTGGGCATCGTGGATCCCGGCACAAGGCCGGGATGACGGCTACGCCCGCACCCTAGCCGTACGCCCGCACGAAGAAGATCACCGTCGTCGATGCCGTCACCAGCAGCGTCCACACCCGCACCGCGCGCGCCGACAGCTTCTTGCCGATTGCCGCGCCGGCCCAGCCCCCGACGATCGATCCCAACAGCATCGGCAGGCACGCCCACCACCACACCATCGCGAAGACGGTGAACACGATCGCGGCGGCGAGGTTGGCGACCGACAGCATCAGCGTGCGGATCGCGAACAGCTCGCGCGGCTGGATATTGGCGAGCAGGCCATAGACCGCGGTAGTGATCAGCCCGACCCCGCCGCCGAAATAGCCGCCATAGACGCCCAGCACCGATTGCGCGCCGACCAGTGTCGGCCTGCCGATCGTGACGCGCGCATGCAGCCAGTCCGCCGCGCTCCGCCCGAACAACATCACGACGAAGGCGAACAGCAGCAGCCACGGGACGATGATGTCGAACGTGTCGCTCGGCGTCAGCACCAGCAACAGGCTGCCCGCGATCCCGCCGATGAAGGTGATCGTGGCCAGCACCACCACCGACAGGCCCGCCACCGGCCCCAATTCGTCGCGAAACCCCCAGGCGCTCGCAGCCGCACCGGGCAGCAGCGCGACGTTGGAGGTCGCGTTCGCGATGTTTGCGGGCAGGCCCAGCGCAATCAGCGCGGGCAGGGTCGCGAACGATCCGCCACCCGCCAGCCCGTTCATCGCGCCACCGACAACACCCGCAGCAGCGGCAAGCGCGAAGGAGGCGAGATCGACCATGGCCGGGGCTAGAGCCCAAGCCGCCGCCAAAGTCGAGCCTTGACACGCCCGCTAACACGCAACATGTAATGTTACATGAAAAGAGACAGTCGCTTGTCGGGCGTGCTCCACGTCCTGTTGCACATGGCCGAGATGGACGGTCCGGTGACCTCCGAAGCACTCGCGCGCGCGATGCAGACCAACCCGGTCGTCATCCGGCGGATCATGGCGGGTCTGCGCGATCAGGGCTATGTCCGTGCCGAGAAGGGGCATGGCGGCGGCTGGACCATCGCCCGCGATCTCGAGACGCTCACCCTGCGCAACATCTATGACGCGCTCGGCGCGCCCGGCCTGTTCGCGCTCGGCAACCGCACCGAATCCCCGGGCTGCCTGGTCGAACAGGCGGTCAATGCCGCCCTCGAACAGGCGTTCGGCGAGGCCGAGGCGCTGCTGCTCGCGCGGCTCGGCGACGTCACTCTCGCCACGCTCAGCGCCGATTTCCATGAACGCCTCGCCGCGCATCGCGGTCCGCACCGGCTGGAGGATGCCCATGCAGCATGACGTGATCGTGATCGGCGGCAGCTTCGCAGGCCTTGCCGCGGCAACCTATCTCGCCCGCGCCCGCCGCGACGTCGCGGTGATCGATGCGGACGAGCCGCGCAACCGCTTCGCCGCCGCCTCGCACGGCTTTCTGGGCCATGACGGCAGCGATCCGCGCGCGATCCTGGCCAGCGCCCGCACACAGCTCGCCGCCTATCCCAGCGCAAGCCTGACTCAGGGCCGCGTCGCGCAGGCACGCCGTGAGGGCGACGGCTTTGCGGTCACGCTGGCGGACGGGAGCGAGCGCACCGCGCAAAAGCTGATCCTCGCCTTTGGCATCCGCGACCGGCTGCCATTGATCGACGGGCTCGCCGAACGCTGGGGGCACAGCGTGATCCACTGCCCCTATTGCCATGGCTATGAGTTTGCCGACCGACCGCTCGGCATTCTCTATTCGTCCCCCATGTCGTTCCACCATGCGCCGCTGATCGCCGAATGGGGGCCGGTCACGCTATTCCTCAACGGCGCCCCTATGCCCGATCCCGAGGGCTCGGCAGAACTCGCCGCGCACGGCATCGCGCTCGAGCCGGCGCCGGTCGCCGCGCTGGCAGGTCCGGGCAAGTCACTCAGCCATGTCGCGCTCGCCGATGGCCGGCAGGTCGCGATCGAGGCGTTCTATGTCGCGCCGGAGATGGAGTTCGGCAGCCCGCTCGCGCACCAGCTCGGCTGCGCGCTCGAACAGACCCCGGCGGGCCATGTCATCCGCACCGACGCGATGAAGCTGACCAGCGTGCCCGGCGTCTATGCCGCGGGTGATGTCGCGCGGATGCCGCACAGCGTGAGCTGGGCGGTTGCGGACGGTGTCACCGCAGGCACCGCCGCGCACCGGGCGCTCGTGTTCGGCTGAAGTCCCCTGCCGGGATTCAGAGCGGCATCCTCCAGTGCAGCACGTCGCCCTCGCCGTCCGGGGCAAAGCCGTATCGGGCGAAGAAGCGCCCCGCGGCCGGATTATCCGCCAGCGTCTCGAGCCGAAGCACGGGCAGACCCGTCACGCGGGCCCAGTCCGTTGCTTCGTCGATCAGGCGCCGCCCAAGCCCCTGCCCCCGATAACCACGATCGATCTCGATGCGGCGCACCTCCGCCGAAGCGCCATCGGACAGGCAGGCGATATAGCCCGCGACACGCCCATCGGCGCGCGCGACCGCGATCATCCGTCCCGACCGGGGAACGACGAGCGCGCTGTCGAACGGATAGGCGCCGCCCGTCGGATCGAAGCTGAAATCGCAATGCGCGACCATCACCGGATCGAGCGTCGCGACCCGTTCGATCAGGACGCCGGAGCTCAACCGAGCGCGGCCTGCTTCTCTTCGGCCAACCGGTCGAGCTCGGCGCGCGACTTCTTCTCCGCCGCGGTCTTGAGCTGACCGCAGGCGGCGTCGATATCGCGGCCGCGCGGGGTGCGCGCGGGCGCCGAGATGCCGGCGCCGAACACGATCTCCTGGAACGCGCGGATGCGCTCGGGCGTGGAGCATTCATAGGGCGCGCCGGGCCAGGGATTGAACGGAATCAGATTGACCTTCGCGGGCAGCTTGTACTGCTTGATCAGCCGGACCAGCTCGCGCGCATCGTCGTCGCTGTCGTTCTTGTCCTTGAGCATCACATATTCGAAGGTGATGCGCCGCGCGTTGTTCGCGCCGGGATAGTCGGCGCAGGCTTGCAGCAATTCCTCGATGCCGAACTTGCGGTTCAAGGGCACGATCTCGTCGCGCACTTCCTTCGTAACCGCATGAAGCGAGACTGCGAGGTTGACCCCGATCTCTTCGCCGGCGCGCTCCATCATCGGCACCACGCCGCTGGTGGAGAGCGTGATGCGGCGCTTGGAAAGCGCAAGGCCGTCGCCGTCCATCACGATCCTGAGCGCGTCACGGACATTGTCGAAATTGTAGAGCGGCTCGCCCATGCCCATCATCACGATGTTGGTGAGCATGCGCCCGTCGGGCTGGCTCGGCCATTCGCCGAGCGCGTCGCGCGCCAGCATCACCTGGCCGACGATCTCGCCGGGCTCAAGGTTGCGGACGAGGCGCATCGTGCCGGTATGGCAGAAGCGGCAGTTGAGCGTGCAGCCGACCTGGCTCGACACGCACAGGGTTCCACGATCGGCGTCGGGGATGAACACCATCTCGTAATCCTGGCCGTCATCCGAGCGGAGCAGCCATTTGCGCGTGCCGTCGGTCGAGACCTGCGCCTCGATCACTTCGGGGCGCGAGATCACGAAGCGCTGTGCCAGCCAGGGCTGCATCGTCTTCGAGATGTCGGTCATCAGCGAAAAGTCGGTGACGCCGCGATTGTAGATCCAGTGCCACAGCTGCTTGGCGCGCAATTTGGCCTGCTTCGGCTCAAGCTGCGAGGTCTCGAGCGCCATGCGCAAATCGTGCTTGGACAGGCCGAGCAGGTCGATTCGCCCGTCGGCGCGCGGCTTCAGCGCACGCGGAACGGGCACGGGATCGATGTGCCCGGGGATGGGCATGGGGGCGGCCGAGGCTGTCTGCATCCGGCGCACATAGGAGAAAATTGGCCGAAAATCCACTCCCCGCCTCGCCGCGCCCACGGCTCGCCGTGTCGAAGCGTGGTTGCGGCAACCCGTTTCGCCCTGAAACCATTGGCACGGGGAAACCCGAGTTTTGCAACTGGAGAGTTTGTTATGAAGTTTCGTCACGCCCTGATGCTGGCCGGCGCCACGCTGATCGCGACCCCTGCATTGGCTCAGGACACCGCCGCACCCGCCGCTCCGGCACAGGAGGCCGCCCCGCCGGCCTCGACCGCCGCTCCCGCGCCCGTGAGCGATGCCGAGCTCAAGCAGTTCGCCAAGGCCGCGCTCGCGGTCGACAAGGTAAGCAAGGACGCCGCCGTCCCCGCCGCCGACAAGCAGAAGAAGATGGCCGAAGCCGTTTCCGGAAGTGGCCTGCCGCCGGCGCGGTTCAATGAGATCGCCCAGGCTTCGCAGGCCGATCCGGCGCTGCAGCAGAAGGTTCAGGCGGCAATCGTCGCCGAACAGCAGGCGACTCCGACTCAGTAATCGTCCCCCCTGGGTTGCGCGGACCGGCTAACGCCGCGCGCAGCCCATGGCGGCGGCGTCGATCGCGGTGGCTGCACCCTTGAGGGCGTAGGTATCGGCGAAGGCGCCGCCGCCTCTCGCCATGCTTTCCACACTCATGCTGCGGCTCGACCGCATCGCCGAGACGATCGCTGCATCGGTGCGCGAATCGGGCGCCCATGCATCGTCGGGACCAGCCATCAGCTCGAAGCGGCGCTCCCCTACCGACAAGGTCACCTTCGCACGCGGATCGCGCGAGCGGCTCAACCGGATGTGCAGCTGGTTGCGTGCACCGGCTCGCGGCCAGTTGGCCACGCTCGCGAACGCGTCCCGCGCATTCTGCGGCGGCCGGCTGATCGCATAGCAACGCTGAGGCGCCGAGTCGCGGAACGCGCCCCAGCTGTCGAACACGCCGAGCGATTCGCGGCCTTGGGCTTGCAAGGCGGCGAGGACCATCAGCGCGGCGATCATGCCGGGGCGTGCCCGGTGCCGGTGTGGATCACCGTCTCGACCCCGCCCTCGATCATCACCATCGACCCTTGCGGTAGCACCGTTGCGACCGGCGCCTCGAACTCGGAATGCGGCGGCAGCCCGGTCATCACCCCGCGCAGCACGCGGCTTGAGATGCCGTGCATGATCACCAGCCGGTCCCCCGGATCGTCATCGGTTTCGGCGAGCCATGCGCCGACTCGGTCGGCGATTGCCGGATAGGATTCGCCCTCCGGCGCGACCCGCAACAACCCGCCGGGGGCGACCAGTTCGCCATATTCAAAGGTCAGCTCGGCATAGTAGCGCCCGCCCCACAGACCCATGCCGATCTCGGTCAGCCGCGGATCCTGCCGCGCGCCATGCCAGTCGAGTTCCAGATGCTCGGCGATCACCGCCAGCGTTTGGAGTGCGCGGCCGGTGTTCGAGGCCCAAAGGGTGAGTTTCGGCTCCACGCCCAGATGCGCGCGCAAGGTCCGCCCCATCTCTTCGGCTTGTGCGAATCCCGCACGCGTAAGCGGGGTATGCGCATGCTCGCCCTGCAGCCTGCGCGCGGCGTTGAACACCGTCTCGCCATGTCGGGCGATGAAGTCGCGGCCGAGTCTCGCCATCTGCACCGCCTCCCCGTCGCGCCGATGCTGCGGTCGCGTTCTACAAAGCGAATCTAAGGCCCGCTGTGGCCAAAAAGCAACGGTTTTCCGCGTTTATCGGGCGTTCATGCAACGCAGCATGATTTGGCGCATTGAGCCGGAACCTGCCCAAGCGGGTGTGTATTTGTACAGGAGTATTTATGCGTAAACTGGTTCTGGCCGCCCTGGCTGCGAGCGCAATGGCGACCCCGGCATTCGCGCAGGACGCGACCTTCACCGGCCCCCGTATCGAGGCGCTGGTCGGCTATGACACCGCCAAGGACGGCACCGGTCAGGACGCCGGCTCGAGCGACGGCGTCACCTATGGCGGCGCGATCGGCTATGATTTCCAGATCGGCGGCGCGGTGATCGGCGCCGAAGCCGAGCTGACCGGTTCGAGCGTCGACACGCGTGCCGACAGCCTGCTCGTCGCGGGCGACCGTCTGGTGGCCGACATGGGCCGCGACATCTATGTCGGCGCACGCGCCGGCGTCGCCATCACCCCGACCACCCTGCTCTATGCCAAGGGCGGCTACACCAACGCCAAGGTCAACACGACCTATACGACCGGCAACACCAAAACCGAGATCAGCGACAACATGGAAGGCTTCCGGATTGGCGCCGGTGCCGAGTTCAAGCTGTCGAGCAACATGTATCTGAAGGGCGAGTATCGCTACTCGAACTACGGCAAGATCGACGGCTACGACATCGACATCGACCGTCATCAGGTGGTCGCTGGCGTCGGTATCCGCTTCTAAGGCAGCCGCCTTCGAACGGACACGACTCGGCATCGTCCACAGATGATGCCCAAAATGATGCGATACGAAGGGCCGGGGCGCTTGCTCCGGCCCTTTTTCACGTTAAGGATATCTCGAACTTCCGACGGCTATCCGTGCGCCGTCTGACAGGCGACAGTTCTTGAGGCCGCCCGGCCGGGGGTTTGAATACACATGAAAGCGACGATCGAACGCGCAACGCTGTTGAGGGGCCTGAGCCACGTCCAGTCGGTCGTGGAGCGGCGCAACACGATTCCGATCCTGTCCAACGTGCTGATCGAGGCTTCGGCCGAAGGATCGCTGCGGTTGATGGCAACCGATCTCGACCTGCAGATCGACGAGACCGTGCCCGCTGCGGTCGATCAGGCCGGCGCCACCACGGTGTCCGCGCACACGCTGTTCGACATCGCCCGCAAGCTGCCCGAAGGCTCGCAGGTCGAGCTGACCGCAGCAGAGGGCAAGATCAAGATCAACGCCGGCCGCGCCAAGTTCGAGCTTGGCACGCTGCCGCGCGATGATTTCCCGGTGATTGCCGAAGGTGAGCTGCCGACGGTGTTCGAGCTGTCGGCCGAGATCCTCAAGCAGATCATCGACAAGACCCGCTTCGCGATCTCGACCGAAGAGACGCGCTATTATCTCAACGGCATCTTCCTGCATGTCGCCGACGATACGCTGAAGGCCGCGGCCACCGACGGCCACCGCCTCGCCCGCGTCACCGTGGCACGTCCCGACGGCGCCGAATCGATGCCCGACGTGATCGTCCCCCGGAAGTGCGTCGCCGAGCTGCGCAAGCTGCTCGACGAGGTCGACGGTTCGGTCGGTGTGTCGCTCTCAGGCTCGAAGATCCGCTTTGACCTCGGCGCCGCGATCCTGACCTCGAAGCTGATCGACGGCACCTTCCCCGACTACAGCCGCGTGATCCCGACCGGCAACGACAAGATCCTGAAGATCGATCCCAAGAGCTTCATGGAAGGCGTCGACCGCGTCTCGACCATCGCGACCGAAAAGACTCGCGCAGTGAAGATGGCGCTCGACCGCGACCGGATCACCCTGTCGGTCACCAGCCCCGACAACGGCACCGCGGCCGAGGACGTGCCCGGCGACTATGCCGCCCAGCCGTTCGAGATCGGCTTCAACTCGCGCTATCTGATGGACATTCTCGGACAGGTCGAAGGCGATCTGGTCGAGGTGCATCTGGCCGACGCCGCCGCGCCGACGCTGATCCGCGAAAACGACAAGTCGCCGGCACTGTACGTCCTGATGCCGATGCGAGTCTGACCGGGGTCTTGAACAGCGCGCAATAATGGCTTATTAACACGCTTGTCAGTAAGGATAAGCGATCATGGCCACGCAAGCGCAGATGCAGCCGTCCTCCAAGCAGGCACCCGTTTCGCAGGCGCCTGCGCCGCAGGCGATCGACTGGAGCCAGCCGCGCAGGCGCGAATGGGGCACGGCGCTGCGCGCGCTGATCAAGCTGCTCGGCAATGCGGACGATACGGTACAGGTGTTCCGCATCATGCGTGCGCTCAACGGCGACACCGCAGCGAAGAATTATCGCAAGCTGCTGACGACTCAGCAGGGCGGCCGCCTCGCCTATCAGCGCATCGAACTGTCGGAGCGCCTCTCGGATCGCGCCTGGATCGATTCGCTGCCCGAAGGCAGCGTCGGCAGCGCCTATCGCGACTTCCTCGATCGTACCGGCTATTCGGCCCAGGGCCTTGCGGACGTGAGCTATGCCGATGCCGAGGTCGAGCGCAACGTCGAGCATCCGCACGCCTGGTTCGGCCGGCGCGAGCGCGACATCCATGATATCTGGCATATCCTGACCGGCTACCAGGCCGACGAACCGCTGGGCGAAGCGTGCCTCGTCGCCTTTTCCTATGCACAGACCGGCGGGCTCGGCTGGGCGTTCATCGGTGCAGGCGCGGCGCTCAAGAGCCTCAAGATCACCGGCAAGCGTGCCTTCGCCAAGGCCGTGCTGGAAGGCCGCCGCCACGGCAAGCGCGCCAAATGGCTGTCGGGCGAGGACTATGAGGCGCTGATGTACGAGCCACTCGACGCGGCCCGCAAGCGACTGGGGATCGCCGAGCCGCAGATCTACCGCCAGGCACAGGCCGAGTTGCAGGCTGCGGGGCTGGTCGGGCTCTAGCCGCGACCATCCTCCCCGGCGGGGAGGATCAGGCGCGTCTCCTACGCCACCCCGAACGGCACGACGCGGTTGAGCGCGATGTGCCCGATGCCCGATCGCCCGAGATAGGGCACGCCCATCTCGCGGCACCAACGCACGATCATCTGCTCGATCGATTCGCCGAACGGTACGTCATTGTCGACCACATCGGTCACCGCACCCAGCCGCACCCCGGCAATGCCCTGAAGCTGGGTCGAATGCGCCATCTGAAACAGCATCCGGTCGATCCGGTACATCGGCTCGCCCACCTCTTCGATGTGCAGCACATGATCGGTCAGGTCGGGCAGCCAGGGCGTGCCGATCATCGCGGTCAGGATCGCAAGGTTGAACGCCGCCGCCGGCCGGCCGTCGAGCGTCGGCTCGAGCCCGCGGCGGTCGCCGTCGATCAGCCAGCCGAGCACCCAGCCCGCATCCACGCCCTTGTCGTCGCGGCCCATGGCGCTCGCCATCGACCCATGCGCCTGCCGGCCGATCCGCCGGGCATAGAGCGCGCCGAGCATGAACCCCATGTCGGAATAGCCGATATAGGTCTTGTTGCGCGCCGCCGGGCCGAGTTGCGGCATCATGCTGTGGAGAATGCGGTTCGATCCATAGCCGCCGCGCGCGAACCAGATCGCGTCGAACGCAGGGTCGTTGGCGAATTCCAGAAACGCCGCGGCGCGATATTCGTCCGGTCCGGCGAAATGGCCTTCGGTCACGAAGCATTGCGGGTGGAACACGATCTCGTGCCGGGGATAGGTCAGCGCCATGAACGCCTTCATCCGCACCGCCGATTCCTCGGTAACTGTCCGTGCCGGTGCGACGACGCCGATCCGCATACTCGAAGAGGTCCCCATAAATTACCGCCGTCATGCTGAACTTGTTTCAGCATCCACCGTGCCACAAGCGACTCAGTCGCCCGTGGAGAGATGGATCCTGAAACAAGTTCAGGATGACGGGAGGGGGCTGGCTACGCCTTGCCCCACTCCTCGGAACCAGCGATAGCCCTCCGCAATGCATAACGGCAAATCCTGTTTTTTCGTCGGGATCGGGGGCAGCGGCATGATGCCGCTGGCGATGATCCTGGCCGGGCAAGGCGCGAAGATCGCCGGTTCGGACCGCAGCCTCGATTCCGGGCGCCTGCCCGCCAAGTTCGACGCGTTGCGCGCGCTCGGCATCGATCTGTTCCCGCAGGATGGCAGCGGTATCGTCTCCGCTGAGCAGACGGTGATCGCCTCCGCGGCGGTCGAGGACAATGTCCCCGACATGATCCGCGCGACCGAGCTGGGCTGTCCGCGCATGACCCGCGCCGAGCTCAACGCCGCCCTGTTCAACGCCGCCGGCACCTCGATCGGCGTCGCGGGCACCAGCGGCAAGTCGACCGTCACCGGCATGATCGCGTGGATCCTGCATATGCTCGGCCGCGACCCGACGGTGATGAACGGCGCGGTGATGAAGAATTTCGTCCGTCCCGACACGCCCTTCGCCAGCGCGCTGGTCGGCAGCGCCGATTTCTACGTTAGCGAGGTCGATGAGAGCGACGGATCGATCGCGCTCTACACGCCGCACATCGCGGTGCTGAACAATGTCAGCCTCGACCACAAGTCGCTCGAGGAACTGCGCGCGCTGTTCGGCGACTTCGCCGCCAAGGCGCGCACCACGATCGTCAATGTCGGCGATGCCGAAAGCGCAGCCCTCGCGATGGCGCTCGACCGCGGGCGCACGACGACCTTCGCGGTCGAGGGCGATGCCGACCTGTCGGCCCGCAACCTTGTGCTTGAGGCCTTTGCGGTCCGTTTCGATCTGGTGACTAGGGATGCCGCCCTGCCCGTCCGCCTAGCCGTGCCGGGCCGCCATAATGTCGCCAACGCGCTTGCCGCGATCGGTGCCGCGGCAGCCGCGGGGATTGCACTGTCGGACGCAGTGCGCGCGATCGAAGGCTTTACCGGCCTGCGCCGCCGGTTCGAGCTGGTCGGTGAGGCGAAGGGCGTCGCGGTGATCGACGATTTCGGGCACAACCCCGACAAGATCGCCGCCACGCTCGACACGCTGCACGCCTTTCCCGGCCGCGTCCTCGCGCTGTTCCAGCCGCACGGCTACGGTCCGCTCAAGGTGATGCGGCGCGAACTGGTCGAAATGTTCGTCAACAGGCTCGCTCCCGGCGACCAGCTCGTCCTTCCCGACCCCGTCTACCAGGGCGGTACCGTCACCCGCGAAGTGACGAGCGCGGATATCATCGCGGACATTGCAGCCACCGGCCGCGACGCGCGCCATATCCCCGACCGCGCCGCCGCCGCCGCGCATCTCGTGGCCGAAGCACGGCGCGGCGACCGCATCGTCATCATGGGCGCCCGTGACGACACGCTCAGCCTGCTCGCGCGGGAGATGATCGCGCAGTTGCAGGACAAGTAAAGCATACTTGACATGTAAAGCGTCATTGACGTAAAGCCTCCTTGTCTAGTTAGAAAGGAAGCTTGACATGGAAATCTCCCCCGCTTCGGTGCGTTTCCTGTGGCGCTTCATCGGCGCGACGCTCGTCTACGGCGTGCTGATCACCGGCGCGACCTGGGTGGCGAGGAACTTCGATCCGTCCCCGGCCGGGCTCATCGCGCTGTCGATCCTGCCGGCGATCGCGATTGCCGCCTCACTGATCGTCATCGGCCTGTATCTGGTCGAGGAAACCGACGAATATGTGCGCAGGCGTCAGGCCGTGGCGATGCTGGTCAGCATCGGCATCCTGCTCACGCTGTCGACTGCGCTCGGATTTTTGCAGCAGCGCAACCTGATCGGCACCGTCGATCTGCTCTGGGTCTTTCCCGCCTGGTGCGTGCTGTGGAGCATTACCCAATGCTCAATGGCGATTCGCGACCATCGCCGGGCGGGGGACGCAGCGTGAAGAACCGCCTGCGTGTGTTGCGCGCCGAGCGCGGCTGGAGCCAGCAGGACCTGGCCGAACGGCTCCAGGTCTCGCGCCAAAGCGTCAATGCGATCGAGACCGGCCGCTACGACCCCTCGCTGCCGCTCGCCTTCAAGATCGCCGACCTGTTCGGCCTGGTGATCGAGGAAGTCTTTGAAAACCCATCCACCGCGGGCTGACCCCTACGGCCCGCAGGACAGGCCATCCCGGTTGCGGCCGGGATGGCCTTCTTTTTCGCCCGATCAGCCGATCTTCTGGCCGGTCTTCGCCCAGTCGGCGAGGAAGCCCTCGATCCCCTTGTCGGTCAGCGGATGCTTGACCAGCTGGCGGATCACCGCCGGCGGCGCGGTCATGACATCGGCGCCGAGCTTGGCGGACTCCAGAATGTGGATGGGGTGACGCACCGATGCGACGAGGATCTCGGTCCCGAAGTCGTAATTGTCATAGATCAGGCGGATATCGCTGATCAGCTGCATGCCGTCGAAGCCGACATCGTCATGGCGGCCGACGAAGGGCGAGACGAAGGTCGCACCGGCCTTGGCGGCGAGCAGCGCCTGATTGGCGGAGAAGCAGAGCGTGACATTGACCATCGTGCCGTCGTCGGTCAGCGCCTTGCACGTCTTGAGGCCGTCGATCGTCAGCGGCACCTTGACCGCGACATTGTCGGCGATCTTCCGCACCACTTCGGCTTCGCGCATCATGCCTTCATGGTCGAGCGCGACGACCTCGGCCGAGACCGGGCCGTCGACGATCTTGCAGATTTCGGCAACCACCTCGAGAAAGTCACGGCCCGCCTTGTGGATCAGCGACGGGTTGGTGGTGACGCCGTCAAGCAGCCCCGCATCCGCCAGCTCGCGAATGTCGTTGGTATCGGCGGTATCGGCAAAAAACTTCATGACGGCAGCCTTCTGTTCAAATGTGTGACAGTCGTGTGACGGCGTGCTAGGCGCGCGCCCGTTCGCGCTGCCTCTATCACCGGAAGGCGGCCAACGCATAGCCTGGATGCACTGATGTCACGCCTTCTGATTTGTGTTTTCCCGTTGCTTCTACCTGCCGCCGCGATGGCGCAGGAGGAAGATCAGGAACTCTGGCTGACCACCGCCGCAACGATCAAGCTGGCGGAAAAGTCGAAGTTTGAGGGCGATGTCGTCGCACGCTTCGGCAACGATCCGGGCGGGCTGTACGAGGTCGAGATCAACGCCATGCTCCTGCAGGAGGTCGGTGACGGCTTCTCCGTCGGCGGCGGCTATACCCGTGCGATCAGCTATTCACATGGCAACGTCACCCGCACCGAAGACCGGCTGCGCGCGCAAGTCGGCATGGCGGGGGCGCTCGGCAAGGTGAAGCTGTCGGGCCGGGTGCGGCTCGAATACCGGATGCGTTCGGACGGCGACGACGAAGGCTTCCGCCTGCGGCCCCAGATCAAGGCAGTGCTTCCGGTCGGCGGCCCGTTCAGCCTGGTCGGCCACCATGAAAGCTTCATCCTGCTCAACGACACCGACTGGGGCCAGATCGCGGGCTATGAGCGGATGCGCAACTTCGCAGGCGTCTCGTGGAAGCTCAACAAGACCGTCGCGGTCGAGGCAGGCTACCTCAACCAGTATAATTTCGGCCGCGATATCCGGCGGGACGTGATGGATCACGCGCTGACGTTCAGCCTCGGGATGAACTTCTAGCCGTCACTCCGCGACTAGCATCGTCTTCGCCGCCGGCTTGTCGAGGCCGGTGAGGTAGAGACGATAGGTGCCGGGCTGAAGGTCGAAGCGCACGATCTTGCGGATCGTCGAGCATTGCGGGCCGTGGCCGTGCACCACCGACTTGAGCGCCTCGCCCCCTGCGACACCCGGCACCACGTCGATCCAGCCGCGCTGATCGAGTGCGATGCCGTAACGGCCGGCCTTGTCGATCCTGAACCCGATCATCACCGCCCCGCCGGGCTTGGTGCCTGCCGGAACATCCGCCAGCTTCGCGAGATCGCCTGCCTGCAAGATCACCGCCTTGTTCACCCCGAATTCGGCTCCGGGCACACCCCAGCCGGAAAGCGTGCTGGGCAGCACCACATCGGCGGCGGGGCATTGAGGCGCGGCGGGCGCGGCCTGAAGCAGCAACAGGGCGGCGAGCAGCATCGGCGAGTCTCCTTCGTGTCGTTCGATAGCGCTTTCCTACCTGCGCCGGAATGACGATATGACCATCAATGTCCCGCGCTCGCGTCATCGTTCTCAACTCCGCGCTCGGCCCCCTCGACTATCGCGTGCCGCACGGCATGGCGATCGAGCCGGGGTCGATCGTCGTCGCGCCGCTCGGCCCGCGTCAGCTGGTCGGCGTGGTGTGGGAGGCCGAACGGCTCCCGGTCGAGGAGATCAGCGACAACCGCCTGCGCAACCTGATCGCGGTCGCCGACGCCCCGCCCGTGCCCGCGCCGCTGCGGCGGCTGATCGAATGGACCGCCGACTATTATCTCGCCCCGCTCGCCTCGGTGCTGCGGATGGCGCTCAGCTCCACTTCGGCACTCGAGGGCGGCCGGACGATCATCGAATATCGCGCGACCGGCGAGATACCCGAGCGGATGACCGCGCAACGCGAACAGGCGCTTGAGCGGATCGGCGACCGTCAGGGACTGATCCGCGAGCTCGCGACCATCGCCGATGTGTCCGAAGGCGTGATCCGCGGCCTCGTAAAGATCGGCGCGATCGAAGGGGTCACGGTCGATCTCGACACGCCCTACCCGATGCCCGATCCCGATTTCGCCCCGCCCGCGCTGTCCGCCGAGCAGGCGGAGGCCGCGGCCACGTTGCGCGGGGCGATCACCGCGGAGGCATTCCAGCCCTTCCTGCTCGACGGCGTGACGGGCTCGGGCAAGACCGAAGTCTATTTCGAAGCCGTTGCCGCCGCGATCGAGGCGGGCAAGCAGAGCCTTGTCCTCCTTCCCGAAATCGCGCTGACCGAACCCTTCCTCAAGCGCTTCCACGCCCGTTTCGGGGTCGAGCCGGTCGCGTGGCACTCGGGTCTGCGCCAGTCGCAGCGCCGCCGCGCCTGGCGTGCGATCGCCAGCGGCGAGGCATTGGTGACGGTGGGTGCGCGATCCTCGCTGTTCCTGCCCTATCCCAATCTCGGCGTGATCGTCGTGGACGAGGCGCACGAAACCAGCTTCAAGCAGGAAGAGGGGGTCCATTATCACGCGCGCGACGTCGCGGTGATGCGCGGGCATTTCGAGCGCTGCCCGGTCGTCCTCGCCAGTGCCACCCCGGCGATCGAGACGCGCCAGCAGGTCGCGCTCGGCCGCTATGCCGAGGTCAAGCTCCCCGGCCGCTACGGCGCCGCGGAAATGCCCGATATCGAGGCGATCGACCTGCTCGCCGAACAGCCGCCCCGGGGCCGCTGGCTCGCCCCTCGCCTGGTCCAGGCGATCGACGCAGCGCTGGAGCGCAAGGAACAGGCCTTGCTGTTCCTCAACCGCCGCGGCTATGCGCCGCTCACCCTGTGCCGCACCTGCGGGCATCGCTTCCAATGCCCCAATTGCACCGCCTGGATGGTCGAGCACCGGCTGATCAGCCGCCTCGCCTGCCATCATTGCGGCCACACCATCCCGACCCCGCGCGCCTGTCCCGAATGCGATACCGAGGACAGCCTGGTCGCCTGCGGCCCCGGCGTCGAGCGCATCGCGGACGAGGTCGCGGCGCTGTTCCCCGATGCCAAGACCGCGATCGTCACCTCCGACACCATCTGGTCCCCCGCCAAGGCCGCGGAGTTCGTCAACCGGATGGAGGCGGGCGATATCGACATCGTCGTCGGCACCCAGCTGGTGACCAAGGGCTATCACTTCCCCAACCTGACGCTCGTCGGCGTGGTCGATGCCGATCTGGGCCTCGAGGGCGGCGACCTCCGCGCGGCCGAGCGCAGCTTCCAGCAGATCATGCAGGTCGCCGGGCGCGCTGGACGCGGCGAGAAGCCGGGCACCGTCCTCATCCAGACCCACAGCCCCAAGGCACCGGTGATGCGCGCGCTGGTGAGCGGCGACGCCGAAAGCTTCTATGCCGCCGAGACCGAGGCCCGGCGCGAGGCGGGCGCGCCGCCCTTCGGCCGTTTCGCCGCAATCATCGTGTCGAGCGAGGACAAGGACGCCGCGCTCGAAACCGCCAGGCTGATCGGCCGCACCGCGCCGCAGGTCGAGGCGATGCAGGTGTTCGGTCCCGCCCCTGCCCCGCTCGCGATGCTGCGCGGCCGCCACCGCTTCCGCCTGCTCGTCCATGCCCGCCGCGCGCTCGATGTGCAGGACGTGATCCGCGACTGGCTGGGCGCCGCCGAATGGTCCGCCAAGGTGCGCGTGGTGGTCGATGTGGACCCGTATAACTTCCTGTAAACCTTGAAACCTTGGTCATCGTCCGTTTAGCTTCGCTTCTCTGAAACGGGGGTTTCACGATGATTCGACGCATTGTCCTGTCGGCACTCGCATTGCTGGCGCCGGGCGCGGCCCATGCCGACTGGCATGAAGCCAGCACCGACCACTTCGTCGTCTATTCGGACGACAGTCCCGAACGGCTGGAGAAGTTCGCGACCCAGCTCGAACGGTTCGACAAGGCGCTCCGGGCCATGCGCAGGCTGCCCGACGAACCCGTCGGCGAAGCGAATCGTGTCACCGTCTATGTCGTCCCGAGGATGGGTACCGTTGCCCGGCTCGCCGGACAGGACGACGTCGCGGGCTTCTATCGCGGCCGCGCGGGCGGATCGATGGCAGTGGTGCCGCGCTACGCCGGATCAGGGGAACTCGATCTCAGCGCGCAGGCGATCCTGTTGCATGAATATACGCACCATCTGATGCTGAGCCTCTGGCCGCACGCAGCCTTTCCGAGCTGGTTCGTCGAAGGCTATGCCGAATTTCATGCCACCGCCCGGTTCGAGAAGGATGGCGCGGTGGCGTTCGGACTGGCCCCGCAATATCGCGGCTACGGTCTGCTCGCCGGCAATGCGCTTCCTGCCGCGCAGCTCCTGACCGCCGAAGGCCGCAAGCTGAACGATGAGCAGCGCGACGGTCTGTACGGGCGGGGGTGGTTGCTGACCCATTTCCTGACCTTTGGCGGCAACCGCCCCAAGCAGCTCGTGACCTATCTGGACGCGATCAACAGCGGCAAGCCGCCGCTTGAAGCCGCAACGGGAGCGTTCGGCGACCTCAAGACGCTCGATCGCGAGCTCGAACGCTACAAGCATGGCACGTTCCAGGGGCGGACTGTTCCCGCGAGCTACTTCACCGTCGGGCCGGTCAGGATCCGCAAGCTTACGCCGGGCGAGGCCGCAACGATGGACGTCCGCATCGTTTCCAAGAACGGCGTGAACGACAAGACCGCGCCCGGCGTCTACGCCGATGCCAGGAAGGCGGCGGCCCCCTTCCCGAACGATCCCGGCGCCCAGATCGTGCTTGCCGAGACGGCCTATGACGCCGACGATTATGCCGGGGCCGAAGCGGCAGCCGATCGCGCGATCGCAGCCGATCCCAAGGCGATCGATGCATTCGTCTACAAGGCGATGGCGCGGATGGCCGTCGCCGCAAAGGCGAACGACCAGAGCAAGGAAACCTGGTCGGCGATCCGCAAGATCATCGCGACCGCCAATCGCCTCGACCCCAATGACCCCGAACCGCTGATGCTGTTCTATCGCAGCTTTGCCGAGTCCGGTCAGGCGCCGACCCAGAATGCGCGCCTGGGGCTCTATCGCGCATTCGAGCTCGCCCCGCAGGACCGCTCGCTGCGGATGAACGCCGCCGCTTCCTATCTTCAGGAGAGCAACGGGCCGATGGCGCGGGAGCTGCTGAAGCCGCTGGCCTATGATCCGCACAGCCGCGGCATGGCCAAGGTCGCCGCCGAACTGATCGCCGCGATCGATGCCGGCAAGGCTGCCGAAGCCCTCCAGCGGCTCGAAGGACAGCCGGCCGACGAGGAAGACGGGGACAAGGGGAAGGACAAGGACGACAAGAAGTAGCGCGCAGCCTTGAACCCGCGGCGATTTTCCCCGACAGCCGGGGCCGTAACCCGATCGACAGGATATTTGTGTGACCACGGGCCGCTTGCTGCTGTTCCTGACCGGCCTGCTGATGATGCTGGGCCTCACCGGCCCGGCACGCGCGGATGACATATCGGCTGCCGGGCGCGGGGTGGTGCGGATCGTCACCATCGCGACGGCGGAGGGCGAAGTGGTCGGCTTCGGCCATGGCAGCGGCTTTGCGGTCGCCCCCAACCGCGTGCTCACCAACGCCCATGTCGTCGAGGCTGCGGAACGCTATCCCGGCAATGTGATGATCGGCATCGTCCCCTCGGAGGGCGACAAATCCTATCAGGGCCGGCTGATCGCGATCGATTCCGACCGCGATCTCGCGCTGGTCGAGTTCGGCGGCATCCGTCTGCCCCCGCTCACTTTCTACAACGGCCCGGTGAGCGAAGGCGATGCGATGATCGCGCTCGGCTATCCGGGCAATGTCGATCTCGCCACCGCCCGCTCGGCAATGGACTTCATCACCCCACTCTCGCCGATCCGATCGCAGGGCGTGTTTTCGGGCCGCCGCAATCTGCAGGGCGTCAACGTGCTGCTCCACACCGC
The DNA here is from genome assembly GCF_059420685.1 of Sphingomonas sp. GW821-FHT03E12. Taxonomy (NCBI): domain Bacteria; kingdom Pseudomonadati; phylum Pseudomonadota; class Alphaproteobacteria; order Sphingomonadales; family Sphingomonadaceae; genus Sphingomonas; species Sphingomonas sp. GW821-FHT03E12. Next base: position 185,708 of record NZ_JBWKUF010000005.1, on the reverse strand, counting down.
GGGGATCGCACGCGGCAATTCGGGCGGGCCGCTGCTCGATCCATGCGGGCGCGTGCTCGGCGTCAACGCCGCCGTGACCCGCAGCGAAGAGGGCGACGCCAGCTTCGGCTTCGCGGTTGGCAATGACGAGGTCGCGGCCTTCCTGCGCGCGGCGGGCCAGCAGATGCCGGTAAACGGCGTCGCCTGCACCAGCATCGCCGACCGCCTGGCGCAGGATCGCAGCGAAGCCGAACGTGCCAAGGCCGCCGACGAGGCAAAGGCGCGCGAGGATGCGGCGCGCAACGCCGCCGACCGCGAGAGCGCGCTCGACAAGGCGCTGATCGCCAATTTCACGATGCGCGAGAACTTCATCGCGGGTGCCGGCCTGCTGCTGGTGCTGGGGGTGACGAGCCTGGGCGCGGCGGGCTTCTTCCACACGCAAGGCAAGCGGCGCGAGACGATCTGGACGGCCAGCGGCGGCGGCGTGCTGGTGCTGGCCGCGTTCGTCCTCTTCTTCGTCCGCCCCGCTTTCGACCCCTCGGCGATCGCGAGTGCGGCGCGCGTCACCGTCCCGCCACCGGTGGTTCAGACGGGCGGGCTCGGCAAGATGATCTGCACGATCGATCCCGCCCGCTCACGAGTCACCGTGTCGAGCACGCAGGATATCAATATCGACATCAACTCCGACGGCTGCGTCAACGGCCGCACCCAATATGCCGAGACCGGCCAGCAGAACTGGCAGCGCATTCTGGTGCCCGACGAGGAGCAGACCGTTTCGGTGCTCGAATATGCGCCGGCGACGCGCAGCTACTCCACCACGCGCTACCTGCTCACCGCCAGCCAGATGGCCGATGCGCGCCGGCTGCGGACCGGCGTGAAGATCAAGGCATGCTCGACCGACCCGGCGGGCCGCGCCGACCTCGCCGCCAAGCAGCAGGCAGTCCGCACGGCGCTGCCGCAGGTGTTCAACGAACGGCTGGTCTATAGCTGCAAGCCTGCGGGCTGACGGCTCAGGACCGATCGACCCGCGCGGCGAAGCAGCCGCGGCGCGCATTATGGACGTGAAGATAGGCCGTGCGGGGGTCCGCGAACATCCGCGCGATCTCGACCTCCAGTCCCGTGCCGTCGAGCACCTCGGCATCGATCATCATGCCGTCCGCATCGAATGCGCGAACCGACAGCAGGCGTACGCGCAGCTGCTCTGGAATCGCGGATTCATAGCGCACCGGAGCTTCCGCACCTTCCGCGACGAAGATCGCATGGCGCGAGCGATAGGGCGTATCGACCGGCAGATGCTCGTGATTGACCAGCAGCACTGCCGCGCCCGGCTCGACATCCTCCAGCGTCACGCGGCACGGATAGCCGGGTTTGGCGTCGGCGATCATTCGCACCGCACCCTGCGCCGCCAGCTCGCTGTCGGAGAGACCATAGAGATGGGCGAACGGCGCCGGATCGAGGCCGCGAATGACATAGCTCATTCCGCCACCCCCTCGCGCCGGCGAAGCACCTTCTTGCGATCGACGCCATAGGCATAGCCGCCCATGCTCCCGTCGCTGCGCTGGGCGCGGTGACAGGGGATGACCACCGCGACATTGTTGGCGCCGCAAGCCGTGCCCGCCGCACGCACCGCACCGGGGCTGCCCGCCGCGACCGCGAGCTGGGCATAGCTCACCGTCTCACCGGGGGGAACGGCGCGCAGGGCCTGCCACACCGCCTCCTGAAAGGCGGTGCCGCGCACGTCCAGCGGCAGATCTGCGTGGCGGCCCGGCTGCTCGACCTCGGCCACGACCTGCGCGGCAAGCGCCGCCAGCGCAGCCCCGCCCGGCACGATCTCGGCCCGGGGGAAGCGCGTGGCGAGGCTCAGGCTGTCCTCGTCGAACGCGACCCGGCACAGCCCCTTGTCGGTCGCCGCGATCAGCAGCGCGCCAAGGCTGGTATCCGCCACCGTCCAGCGGATGGTCACCCCCGCACCGCCGTTGCGCCAGGCGCTCGGCGTCATCCCCAGCCGGGCGTTGCTCGTCTCGTAGAAGCGGCTCGGCGCCGAATAGCCCGCCTCGTAGATCGCGCTGGTCACATTGTCCTCGGCGGTCAGCGCATCGGCCGCACGCCGGGCGCGAAGCGACCGGGCATAGGCCGCGGGGGTCACCCCCGTCGCACGCTTGAACAGCCGCTGGAAATGATGCGGCGCATAGCCGACATGAACCGCCAGCTCGTCGAGCGTCACCGGATCCTCGGCGCATTCCAGCAGCGCTACGGCCTTTGCGACTGCGATCCGCTCGCGCCCGATCTCGTCGGGCTTGCAGCGCAGGCAGGCGCGCAAGCCCGTTGCGCGGGCGGCGTCCACATCGGGGAAGAACACCACATTCTCGCGTTTGGGATGCCGCGCCGCGCAGCTCGGCTTGCAATAGATACCGGTGGTCAGCACGCCGGCGATCACCCGCCCGTCATAGGCGCGGTCGCGGCGCTGGAACGCTTCCCAGGCTTCCTCGTCGGAGATCATCTTGCTCATGGTGCCGATATAGGTCCGCCGCGCAAGCCTCGCTTCCCGGCACTTGCGCCCAAACATGATTGGCAAAACCTATATGGCTCTTTAGGGGGACGCTTTCCCGCAACGCAGGGGCAAGGAATGGCGGACACACCTCTGGTCGGCATCATCATGGGCAGCACCTCCGATTGGGAGACGATGCGCCATGCTGCGGACATTCTCACCGAACTCGGCGTGCCGCATGAGACGAAGGTCGTCTCCGCCCACCGTACGCCGCAGCGGCTCTATGATTACGCGACCGGCGCGGCGGACCGCGGGCTCAAGGTCGTGATCGCGGGTGCCGGCGGTGCGGCGCATCTGCCCGGCATGGCCGCATCGATGACCCATCTTCCCGTGCTCGGCGTGCCCGTCGAATCCAAGGCGCTCAAGGGCATGGACAGCCTGCTCTCGATCGCCCAGATGCCTGGCGGCATCCCTGTCGGCACGCTCGCGATCGGCAAGGCAGGCGCGATCAACGCAGGACTGCTCGCCGCCGCGATCCTTGCGACGTCCGACGCTGCGCTCGCCGAACGCCTGAAGGCATGGCGCGCACGTCAGACCGACAACGTCGCCAACGAACCCGAATAATTCCGGCCCGAACAACCAAAGGCACAATGACCGCGATCCCACCCGGCAGCACCATCGGCATCCTCGGCAGCGGCCAGCTCGGCCGGATGCTCGCAGTCGCGGCGGCGCAGCTCGGCTATCGCTGCCACATCTACGCACCGGAAAGCGGCCCTGCCTGCGATGTCGCAGCGGCGTTCACGCAAGGCGCCTATGACGACGCGGTGGCGCTGACCAGCTTCGCCGACGCCGTCGATGTGATCACCTACGAGTTCGAGAATGTCGATCCGCAGTGCATCGCGCACCTGACGCCGATCGCACCGGTCCGTCCGGGGAGCCGCGCGCTCGATATCTCGCGCGCGCGTCCGAACGAGAAGAACTTCGTCCGCGAACAGGGTGGCACCACCGCGCCGTTCCGCGAGGCGACCAGCCTCGCCGAGCTGGAAGCGGCAGTCGCCGAGGTCGGCGTACCGTCGATCCTCAAGACCTCGATGTTCGGTTATGACGGCAAGGGTCAGGCGCGCCTGAAATCCTCCGGCGACGTGGCCGAGGCGTGGGAGACGGTCGCCGGCCAGCCCTCGATCCTCGAAGGCTTCGTCACGTTCACGCATGAATTCTCGATCATGCTGGTGCGCGGGATCGACGGGTCCACGGTCCATTATCCGGCACCGCACAACGTCCATCGCGACGGCATCCTCGCCATCTCGACCGCCCCCGCCCCGGAGGCGGTACAGGCACAGGTCGACGCGGCGGTGGCACTTGCCATCAGGCTCGCCAACGCCCTCGACTATGTCGGCGTGCTGACCTGCGAATTCTTCGCGACCGCCGATGGTCCGGTGTTCAACGAAATGGCCCCGCGCGTCCACAATAGCGGCCATTGGACGATCGAGGGTGCGGTCACCTCGCAGTTCGAGAACCATATCCGCGCCATCTGCGGCCTGCCGCTCGGCTCGACCGCGCTGACCGGCGCCTCGGTGGAAATGCAGAACCTGATCGGCGACGAAGCCGACACCTGGCCTGCACTGCTCGCAGAGGGCGACGCCCATCTCCATCTCTACGGCAAGAACGAAGCCCGCCCCGGCCGCAAGATGGGGCATGTCACGCGGGTGCGGCGCTAGCGCGAATTCAACGCGGCCGCGCGACTTCGTCGCGAAGCCAGGTCATCACGGCCGCCACTTCCCGGCTAAGCGGCTGCGCTCGGGTGACGAGCTGATAGTAGATGCCCTCGATCACCGGCCCGAACGGCTGGACGAGCAATCCGGCGCGGATCTCTTCCTCGGCGAGAATCAGGCTGGCGACGATTGCTCCCTGTCCTGCGATCGCTGCCTGAATGGCATGGTCGCCATTGGTGAACCGCGCGCCCCGATCGACCGCCAGCCCGGTGACGCCCGCCTGTTTCGCCCAGCGGCGCCAGTCGGGCGTGGTGTCGCGCAGCCAGTCGGTGTGCAACAACGGAACCCGGCGCAGATCGTCAGGCGCGGTCAGGCCAAGCATCGGGCTGCACAACACACCGAACCGCTCGGCCAGCAGCGGCTCCGATTGCAGCCCGGCCCCGATCTCGCCGCCATAGCGCACCGCAATATCCGCCGCCCCCGCGGCGATATCGACCGGTGCTTCGTTTGCGTTCAGGCGCAGATCGATATCGGGGTATCGCGCGTTGAACGCCGGAACCGCGGGCAGCAGGCGGCGGGAGGTGAATTGGGTGGTCGCACTGAGGGTGACGCTTTGCCGTTTCGGCTTCAACTCGCCGATCACGCGCGCGAACCCGTCAAACCCGTCCCGCACCGTCGGAAACAGCCGCTGCCCCGCCTCGGTCAGCGCAACCCGGCGCGTGCGCCGGACGAATAGCGGCAGCCCCAACGTTGCCTCGAGCAGACGGATCTGATGACTGATCGCAGTCGGCGTCACCGCGAGCTCGGCCGCCGCCGCGCGAAAGCTCAGATGCCGCGCCGCTGCCTCGAACGCACGAAGCGCGGCGAGCGGCGGCAATCGCCGCGGCCTGAACATAGATGAATCATGCTCATCCATAGGCTGAGCAATTCGCATTGGCCGCGCCGTAGATCAAGCCCCAGTTATCCAGCTCAATCAGATGAGCAGGATAGTATCATGAACCCGACCGATTTCGCCCCGCGCAGCCTTTTGTGGATCGATTCAAGCGCCCGACCGGGTCGCTCCGGCACCGATCCGCGCGGCTCGCATACGCGCAGGCTGACCGCGCGCTTCGTCGAGCGCTGGCAGGCTGCGCGACCACAGGATGCGATCGTCTACCGCGACATCGGCGCCAATCCGCCCGCCCCGGTTACCGGAGACTGGGTCGCCGCGGCCTTCACCAAGCCGGATCGCCGCGACGCCGGTCAGCACGCGACGCTGGCCGAAAGCGACGTGCTCGTCACCGAACTCATCGCCGCCGACCTCATCGTGATCGGCGCGCCAATGTACAATTTCGGCGTACCGGCACCACTCAAGGCATGGATCGACAATGTCGTCCGGGTCGGCATGACCTTCGGCTTCGACCGCGCCCGCGGCGATGTCCCTTACTGGCCGATGCTGACCGGCGGCAAGCAGCTCGTGATCCTCAGCTCGCGCGGCGACCATGGCTATGATCCGGGCGGCAGGCTCGCCGGCATCAACCTGGTCGAGGCAAGTCTCACCGTTCCGCTGGGCTATATCGGGATCGATCGCCATGAGGGTGTCGCGATCGAATATGACGAGTTCGCCGACGAGCGGCTGGCCGCATCGATTGCCGGAGCAGAAGCCCGGACCGATGCGCTCGCCGCGCGTCTCGCAGCAGCGATATCGACCACCGCCCGGGCCGCGTGAGGTACGAAAAAGGCCCGCCTCCCAGCCGGGAAGCGGGCCTCTTCTTCTCAGCGGATCATCCGCGATGTCAGGCGCGAACGCCCTCCATCGGGAAGCTGCCGAACGCGCCGGCGGTGACGGTGCCGGTCAGCGCGTCGCCATTCACGGTCGCGTCGATGCTCAGCGTCATCGGCATCGGCACGGTGATGTCGACGGTCCAGCTCAGCTTGTCGCCATCGACCTTGCCGCTCACCGCGGTGGTGCCGAGCGCGCCCGAATAGGTGCCGGTAAAGGTGTCGCCCGCGCTCACCACCGCGAGCGTCGCCTTCTGGTCGCCCATCGGCGAGTGGGTGACGGTATCCCAGGTGCCATCGACATTCGCCATGCTCGTCTCTCCTGTCATTCGGGTCGGGTCAAAAAAAGGTTCGGCCCTAGTTCGCGGCGGCCTTGGCGGCAGCGCCGACGGACTCGGGCTTCACCACCTCAACAGGCAGGCCAAGGCTGTCAAGCTGCCCGCGAACCTTCGCTGCGTCGCCGACGACCACCCAGATGAAGCGCTTGGGGTCGATCGCCCCGCGTGCCGCAGCGTCAACCTGCGGGATGGTGAGCGCGCGATATTTTTTCGCGAGCCCGTCCTGATAATCATCCGGACGGCGCATGAAGTCGTTCGACTGCATCGCCCCCAGCACCGCACCCGCGGTCTCATACTGACCCGCCATCTTGCGCACGCTGCTGATCACCGAACGGTCGAACTCGGTGCTGGTGATGCCCTTGCTGCCCAGATAATCGCCGACCTCCTTCTGGATCTCGACAATCGACGGCCCGGTCTTGTCGGCCTGAACGGGCGCAGAGATGGTGAAGGGTACCGCGTGCTCCATCCGCGCGATGGCGCCACGCACGCCATAGGACCAGCTCTTGTCCTCGCGAAGGTTCATGTTGATGCGCGACAGGAAGTCGCCGCCCAGCACCTCGCTCGCGGTGCCGAGTGCGATCGCGTCCGCGAACGGATCGACCGGCGTCATCTGCGCGGCGACGATCAACGACTGGGGCGAATCCGGACGATCGATCAGCAGGATCTTGGGCGCAGTCTGCGCCGCCTTGGCCGCGAACACCTTGGTCCCCGGCGCCCCCTCGCCCTTCCAGTCGCCGAAGCGGCTCTCGAACGCCGCCTTCACTTCGGCGAGCGGACGGTCGGAAACCACGAAGATCTTCGCCTTCTCCGGGCGGATCCATGCCTTGTAATAGTTGACCAGATCGTCGCGGGTCAGCTTCCTGACCGCATTCTCATCGCCGCCGAGCGCGGCCATCTTCGCGTAGGGCGAATCCTTGCCATAGAGCAAAGGCGGCATGGCCATCTGCGCAAGACCCGCCGGGTTCGACTTGATCTGCTTGATCCCGGCCAGCATCTGCCCGCGCACCCGTTCGATCTCCGCTGCCGGGAAAGCCGGCTTGCGGGCGATATCGGCCATCAGTTCGAGCGAACCGGCCAGATTGGGGCTCGGCGTGAACAACGAGATATAGGCCCGGTCGGCGCTGCTGCCCGAGCTCACACCCGCGCCCAGCCGTTCCTGCGCCTCGGCGAGCGCGATCGAATCGCGGGTCGCGGTGCCTTCCTCCAGCAACGCCAGCGTCATGCTCTCGGTGCCGAGCGCAGTTGGAACGTCCGATGCGACGCCCGCATCGAAGCTCATCACCGCCTGGGTCACCGGCACCGCGTCGCGCTGGGCATAGACCAGCTCGATCCCGTTGGAGAGCCTGGTGCGGGTCACCGCCGGGAAGTCGATGTCCTTGACCTCGGCCACCGCGGGCAGCGCGCCGCGCGTGCCCTTGAAGGGAGCTTCGGCCACCGCCGGCTTCTTCGGCACCGCGGCCGCCTCGGCATAGGCCTCGCGCGCGCCCGGCTCGATCGTCAGCGTATAGGCGGGGCGCGACAGCCACTTGGCCGCAACCGCGCGCGCCTGCGCCGGGGTCACCGCAGCCAGATCGGCGAGCTGCTTCTTATAGAAGCCCGGATCATTCATGTAGAGCGCACCCGAAGCCAGCGTCACCGCCTTGCCGCCAAAGCCGCCGACCGATTCCAGCCCGCGGATGCGCGATGACGCGGTACGGGTCTTGTAGCGCTCCAGCTCCTCGTTGGTCGGGCCGTTCTTGAGATAGTCGGCAATCAGTTCGTCGAGCCGCTTCTCGACCACCGCCGGATCGACCCCGGGGCGCACATCGGCGGAGATCAGCACCATGCCTGCCTGCGCCATGCTCTGGTTGGACGCGCCGACGCTGACCGCGAGCTTCTCCTTCTTGACCAGTGCATTGTCGAGCCGCGAGCTGGCAAGGCCGCCGAGCACACCGGTCGCGACGTCGAGCACGGTCGAATCCTTGTCGCGCATCCCCGGCACCGCCCACAAGCGATAGATGCGGGTGACGGCAACGCGGTCCTTCATCACTTCCGCCTTGGCCGCGGCCAGCGTCGGCACGTCGACCTTCGGGTCGGATATCTCGGCGCTCTTGGGAATCGCGCCGAAATATTTCTCGACCAGCGGCTTGGCGGTGGCCGCGTCGATATCGCCTGCCAGCACCAGCACCGCATTGTTCGGACCATAATATTGGCGGAACCAGTTCTTGACGTCGTCGAGGCTGGCGGCGTCGAGATCGGTCATCGATCCGATCGTCGAATGGTAATAGGGGTGCCCCACGGGGAACAACCCTTCGAGCATCTTGTAGCGGAACAGGCCGTAGGGCTGGGTGTCGCCCTGGCGCTTCTCATTCTGGACGACGCCGCGCTGCTCGTCGAGCTTGCCCTGCGTCACCGCACCGAGCAGATATCCCATCCGGTCGCTCTCGAGGAACAGCGCACGATCCAGCGCCGCGCGCGGCACGGTCTGGAAGTAGTTGGTGCGGTCCATGTTGGTGGTGCCGTTATAGTCGGTCGCACCGACTTCCTTGAGCGGTTCGAAGAACTCGCCCGGCGAGTTTTCCGATCCGTTGAACATCAGATGCTCGAACAGATGCGCAAAACCGGTCTTGCCCTTGGGCTCGTGCTTCGATCCGACATTGTACCAGACCGCGACGCCCACCACCGGCGCCTTGCGGTCGGTATGGACGACCACGCGCAGGCCATTGGCCAGCCGGAACTCCTCGTACGGGATGTCCACCCGCTTCACGAGATCGGCGACGGCGACCGGGGCAGGCGCCTGCTGGGCATAAGCGGGCGCGCCGAGGACGACCGCGACCGCGGTCAGGCTTGCAAAGGCTGGCTTCATGGGCGTCGGACTTTCCGGAATTGGTTACGATAGAAACAGCATAACCGGACCCTGCCTGCGCGCAACGGACTTGTAAGCGGTTCCGCTTCGGCTAGGCTGCCCCGATCATAGGGGAATATATGATCCGGAAACTCTGCGCCGCCGCGTTGCTCGCGGCTGCTTCGCCGCTTGTCGCCCAGACCGCCACCGACGAACCTGCCTTCTCACCCGACCAGATGCGTGCGCATGTCGAGTTTCTCGCCGACGATCTGCTTGAGGGACGCGATGCCGGCACCCGCGGCTATGACATCGCCGCGCTCTACGTCGCCAGCCGCTTCGACGCGCTCGGGTTGAAGCCCGGCGGACCCAAGGGCTGGTATCAGCCGATCGACTTCGCGCGTGCCAGGTTCAGCAAGGATGCGCCCGCGACGATCACGATCGGCGGTACCGCCTTCAAGAACGGCGTCGACGTGATGATGACCGCAAATGCGCGTGAGCCGGATCAGCTGCTCGTGGCCGACACCGTGTTCGTCGGCTATGGCCTCGATTCCCCCGCGCACGGCTTCGACGACTATTCGGGGATCGACGTGCGCGGAAAGATCGTCGTGCTGCTCTCAGGCGTCCCCGAGGGCCGCACGTCGAGCGAAATCGCAGCGCATCTCAGTTCGGAAAAGGCCCGCATGGCCGAACGCCGGGGGGCGGTCGGAGTCGTCACCGTCCCTACCCGCGCTTTCCTCGTCAGCACGCCGTGGAAACGGCTGGCGGGCTATGCTGCCTCGTCCCGCTATGTGTGGATCGGCAAGGACGGCAAGCCCTGGTCGGCGGCGCCCGAAATCCGCGCCACTGCCTATGCCCATGGCCCAGCGGCGGAGGCGCTGTTCGCGGGCGCGCGGATGAACCTCAAGCGCGTTCTCGACGCCGCCGCCCGCAAGGGTGCGATGCCGCGTGGCTTCGCGCTCAAGGCGCCGGTGCGCATCGAACGCCACAGCGTCGTCGAAAAAATCTCGAGCCCGAACGTCATCGGCGTCATCCCGGGTTCCGATCCGGAATTGGCGAAGCAAGTGGTGATGATCACCGCACATCTCGACCATGACGGCGTCGATCCCAAGGCGGAAGGCGACAAGATCTACAATGGCGCGATGGACAATGCCGCCGGTATCGCGACGATGCTGGAGGTCGCGCGCGCCTTTGCCGAGGGCAAGGACAAGCCGAAACGCACCGTGATGTTCGCGGCGGTCACCGCGGAGGAGGACGGACTGCTCGGCTCGCAATATCTTGCCAAGCATCCGATCGTTCCTGCGGGCGGGCGCGTTGCCGGCGTGGTCAATCTCGACATGCCGGTACTGACCTACGACTTCAGCGACGTGATCGCGTTCGGCGGCGAACATTCGACGCTCGGCCCGATCGCCGACCGTGCGGTGGCAAAGGCCGGGATCAAGGTCGCCCCCGACCCCATGCCCGAACAGGGCATCTTCACCCGCTCCGACCATTACAGCTTCGTGGTCGAGGGTGTGCCGTCGATCATGCTCGCCACCGGCTTTGCGGGCGAAGGGCGCGAGAAGTTCATGAACTTCCTCAGCAAGACCTATCACCGCCCCAACGACGATCTCAGCCAGGGTTTCAACTGGCAGGCCGGCGCCAAATTCGCGCGGATCAACTATCTGATCGCGCGCGAGATTGCCGACGGGGCGGAAGCGCCGCGCTGGTATGCGGGCAATTTCTTCGGCGACACCTTCGCCCCGGAGCAGCAGAAGGCGCCGAAACCGGCAGGCACAGGCGCGCGGAAATAGCCCCGCGCGCCCGTCCCTTCCTCAGAACCCGGCCTTGAGCGTCACGAAGAACTGCTGCGGCGCGCCGACCATCAGCGTCTGATTGTCGCCCGAATTGCCGAAGCCGTTAGTGCCGATCGTCGAGACGTACTTCTTGTCGAACAGGTTGGTGGCGTTGCCCTGGATTTCCAGGCTGTGGCCGGCCAGGTCGAACTTGTAGCCGAGCGTCGCGTCCACCACCACGCGCCCGTCGACCGAGCGGTCGTTGGTATAGGTGAAGTAGCGCTTGCTCATATAGTTTGCACCGACCCGCGCCGAGAAGCCCGACTGCTCGAACGTCGCTTCGGCCTTGAGCAGGTGGCGGGGGGCATCGACCACGGTCTTGCCCTTGGTCGCAGCGAGCAGCGCGCCCGCTGCGTTGACCACGTTATCGCGATAGGTGGAGTCGTTGTAGCTGTACGACGCGAACAGCCCGAAACCGGCGGGCAGCTTGAACGCGCCGGTCGCCTCGAACCCGACCGAGCGGACGTCGCCCACATTCTGCAGGATCGGCGGGTTGCCGACAATGCCCGCACCCGTCGTCACCGCGAGCAGCCGGTTGCGGAAATTGACGTAATAGCCCGCGAGCGAGCCGGTGAACGGCCCGGAACGGAAGCGGCCGCCCAGCTCATAGGTGTCCGACTGTTCGGGCTTGAGCTTGGTCGATCCGGAGAGCAGCGCGTTGAAACCCGCCTGCGTCGTCGCGAACGGCCCAGTGGTGGCCGAGGAAGTGAAGGCGCGCGTCACCTGGGTGAAGCCGCCGAACAGTTCTGCGCCGGCGCCCAGCCGGTAGTTGAAGCCCGCGCTCGGCTGGAACCAGTCGGTGACCTTGATCTTGCCCCGGGCGAGCGTGCCCGCGACGTTCGGCTCGGCGGTATTGCGGACGTCGAAGCCCTTCCAGCCGAGATTGATCGTCAGGTCGCCAAAGGTCAGCCGGTCCTGGACATGATATTGGATCGTGTCGGTGGTGTAGTCGTAATCCCACTGCGTCGCGAACGGGTTCGACTGGAAATCCCGGCTGTTGCGGGTCGGCGTGGTCCGGCCGCTCAGCGCGTAGAAGCGGCGCGCCTGCTGGAAATCGTTGCGCTCGTACCAGAAGCCGATGGTGAGGTCGTTGAAGCCCAGCTTGGCGCCGACATTGCCGAACACGCCCTTTCGCTCGATGTCATATTCGGTGGTGCGGATCGAGATCGGCGAGTTGCCCGCTCCGGGGCTCGGCACATACGGCGTGTACCAAAGGCCCTGGCCGTGGTTGTTGTGGTAATAGCCCTTGAGGCTGAAGCGCACCGCGCTGCCCTCGTCGCTCTCGATGCCGAGCGAGGCGAGCCAGTCGCGGCGCAGGCCCGCCGCGTCAAAATAGGCGTCGTCGACGGTGGCAAACGGCGCCGGATAGACGGTACCCGCCGCGGGATTGCTCACCGGCGCGCCGGTGTCACCGCGATTATTGGCGATATCCGCGATCCGCACCGCCAGCGCATAGTCGTTCGAGATATTGTCCCAGCCATAGCCGAGCCGGCTGATCATGCCGAGCGACAGGTCCTGATAGTCGTTCTCGCGGCGATCCGAATAGCTGAGCGTACCGGCGATGCGGACGCCGCCGATCGGCGCGACCAGCTTGGCATTGACCTGGCTGGTGCGCTGCGAGCCCCACCCCTTCCACTTGTCCATGTCCGAATAGACATAGGAGACATAGGCCGCGACCCCGCCGCCCAGATCGCCGGTGTCGATCCGGCCGAACAGGCGCACCGTGTTCTCGCTGCCATAGGTGCCCTCGCCGCGCACGCCGAACGTGCTCGAAGGATCGCGCGAGAAGAATTCGAGCGTCCCGCCCAGATTGTTGGTCGCCTGCGTCCCGAGCGACCCGGCGCCCTGCGACACGCGCACCTCGCCGATATTCTCGCTGGTGATCGCACGGCTGATGTGCAGGCCGTTGACGTTGCCGTAGCTGGCGTCGCCCAGCGGAATGCCGTCGAGCGTGAAACCGAGCTGGTTCTGGTTGAACCCGCGGATCGCGATGCGCTGCGCCCATTCATAGTTGCCGAACGGGTCCGCCGACTGGAAGTTGACGCTGGGCAGCTTCTCGATCGCCTTGAGCGGGCTGGTGCCTGCGGCGAGTACGCCGATATCCTCGAAGCCGATCTGCTGGACCTGGCGCGTCTCGCCCCGGCCGATCACGACGATCTCGCCCTGATCCCCGGTATCGGCCGCGGGCGTCTCGGCCGCGGGCGTTTCCGCCGGCAGCGCCACGTCGCGCGCGAAGGCGGCACCGGGCATGAGGATGGAGGTGCCGGCCAACAGCAGGGCTGCAATGTCGCGCATCGTCTATGTCTCCGAAAGATCGGCATGGGCCCAGCGCCCATGTGGCGGTGCGGCTAGGCGGGATGCGTTGCGGCATCGGGTATCGCGGGTGACAGTTCCGCGTCGCTTCCGTGGCAGCGCCACGACATGCGCCGGATAACGCTAGTGCGCCCGGGGGTTTGCTATTCCGGCCGCCTCGCCCTTAAGGTGCGATGCGGCGAGAAATCGCCCCTTGCGTGACAAAAATACAACACCATCTCTTGGACACGCTGAACAGGGACACGCATGAACCTCGAGAAATTCACCGATCGCGCCAAGGGCTTCCTCCAGTCGGCGCAGACCGTCGCGATCCGCAACAACCACCAGCGGATCACACCCGAACATGTTCTGAAGGCGCTGCTTGAGGACGAGCAGGGCATGGCCGCGGGCCTTATCCAGGCCGCGGGCGGCGACGCCAGGCGCGCCGCAAGCGACATCGATGCCGCCCTCTCCCGCATCCCCGCCGTCACCGGCGGCGGCGCGCAGCAGGCGCCCGGGCTGGACAATGACAGCGTCCGCCTGCTCGATTCCGCCGAGCAGATCGCAACCAAGGCCGGCGACAGCTTCGTCAGCGTGCAGCGCATGCTGCAGGCGCTGCTCCTCGCCACCACCACCAATGCCGGACGCGCACTCGCCGCTGCGGGCGTGAAGCCCGACGCCCTCAACGCCGCGATCAACCAGCTCACCGGCGGCCGCGCCGCCGATACCGCGGGCGCGGAAGACCGGTACGACGCGCTCAAGAAATTCGCGCGCGATCTCACCCAGGCTGCCAAGGACGGCAAGCTCGACCCCGTCATCGGCCGCGACGAGGAGATCCGCCGCACCATCCAGATCCTCGCCCGCCGCACCAAGAACAATCCGGTGCTGATCGGCGACCCCGGCGTCGGCAAGACCGCGATCGCCGAGGGTCTCGCGCTGCGCATCGCCAATGGCGATGTGCCAGACACCCTAAAGGGCCGTGCGCTGATGTCGCTCGACATGGGCAGCCTGATCGCCGGCGCCAAATATCGCGGCGAGTTCGAGGAACGCTTGAAGGGCGTGCTCGACGAGGTGAAGGGCGCCGATGGCCACATCATCCTGTTCATCGACGAGATGCACACGCTGATCGGTGCGGGCAAGGGCGAAGGCGCGATGGACGCCGGCAATCTGCTCAAGCCTGCGCTGGCCCGCGGCGAGCTGCATTGCATCGGCGCGACCACGCTCGACGAGTATCGCAAGCATGTCGAGAAGGATCCCGCGCTCCAGCGGCGGTTTCAGCCCGTCTTCGTCGGCGAGCCCACGGTCGAGGACACGATCTCGATCCTGCGCGGGCTCAAGGAGAAGTATGAGCTGCACCATGGCGTGCGCATCACCGACGGCGCATTGGTGTCCGCCGCGACGCTCAGCAACCGCTACATCACCGACCGCTTCCTGCCCGACAAGGCGATCGACCTGATGGACGAAGCCGCCTCGCGCATCCGCATGGAGGTGGAGAGCAAGCCCGAGGAGATCGAGACCCTCGATCGCCGCATCATGCAGCTCCAGATCGAGCGCGAGGCCCTCCGCAAGGAGAGCGATCAGGCGTCGAAGGACCGGCTCGCCACCCTCGAGGCCGAACTCGCCAATCTCGAGCAGCAATCGGCCGAGCTGACGCAGCGCTGGCAGGCCGAGAAGGACAAGATCGCGGGCGAAGCGAAGATCAAGGAACAGCTGGAGCAGGCCAAGCTCGAACTCGACCAGGCGCAGCGTAGCGGCGACCTCGCCAAGATGGCCGAGCTCAATTACGGCACCATTCCCGCGCTGACCAAACAGCTCGAAGAGGCGCAGGCGACCACCGGCCCGGCGATGCTGCGCGAGGAAGTCACCGCCGACGATATCGCCGCAGTGGTCAGCCGGTGGACGGGCATCCCCGTCGACCGCATGCTCGAGGGGGAGCGCGAGAAGCTGCTCGCCATGGAGGAAACGCTCGGCAAGCGCGTGATCGGCCAGCAGGCGGCGGTGAAGGCCGTCTCCACCGCGGTGCGCCGTTCACGCGCCGGGCTTCAGGATCCCAACCGTCCGCTAGGCTCTTTCCTGTTCCTCGGCCCGACCGGTGTCGGCAAGACCGAGCTGACCAAGGCTCTCGCCGAATTCCTGTTCGACGATCCGCACGCAATGGTGCGCATCGACATGAGCGAGTTCATGGAGAAGCACTCGGTCGCCCGCCTGATCGGCGCGCCTCCCGGCTATGTCGGTTATGAGGAAGGCGGCGTGCTCACCGAAGCCGTCCGCCGCCGCCCCTATCAGGTCGTGTTGTTCGACGAGGTGGAGAAGGCACATGGCGACGTCTTCAACATCCTGCTCCAGGTGCTCGACGACGGCCGCCTGACCGACGGGCAGGGCCGCACGGTCGACTTCACCAACACGATCATCGTGCTGACCTCGAACCTCGGCAGCCAGTTCCTGACCCAGCTCGACGAGGGGCAGGACGTCGCCTCGGTCGAACCGCAGGTGATGGAAGTGGTCCGCGCGCATTTCCGGCCCGAATTCCTCAACCGGCTGGACGAGATCGTGCTGTTCCACCGCCTCGGCCGCAGCGAAATGGCGCCGATCGTCGACATCCAGGTCGCCCGGCTCGGCAAGCTGCTCGCCGATCGCAAGATCAAGCTCGACCTCACACCCGAGGCACGCGACTGGCTCGGCCGCGTCGGCTATGATCCGGTCTATGGCGCGCGGCCGCTCAAGCGTGCGGTCCAGCGCTATCTGCAGGATCCGCTCGCCGATGCAATCCTGCGCGGCGACGTCAAGGACGGCAGTACGGTCAGGGTCGGCGAAGGCGATGGCGCGCTGGTGCTGACCCCCGCGTAACGCGCGGGATCAGCGTGCGATGTCGAACGCGACCGTCAGGCGCTCGCCCGCACCGAACGGGAGCGTGCCGTGCCACATGAGCGAAGGGAACAGCACCAGCCGGCCAGGCCTGGGTTCGATCTGCCGCAGCGGCGGCAGGTCGATGCCCAGTTCGTGCGGCGCCTCACCCAGCGACAGCCAGCCGGCCGGCGCCGCGCCGCGCTCGGCTTCGGGCGGGACCGCGACGTAGAAGGCCGAGCTCAGCCAGCCTTGCGGGTGGATATGATTGCTGTGCCGCCCGCCGCCGCTGCCCGTCAGCCGCACTGACCACGCGCCCGCGAAGCGGAACCGGTCCGGCCGGTAGCGGAGCGTCGGGTGCCGCGGGTCCAGCGGCGGGAGCTGCGCGGCATGCGTCGCGACTGCATCCAGGATCGCGGCGCGGAGCTGGCGGATTTCGGGTTCGGCGCGCGCGAACAGCGGCCCGTCGGTCTGCGTCCCGCCGCGGACCGACTGGCCGAGCGGCGGCGCCTGCATCCCGTGCAGCGTCCGCAAGCACGCCGCCAGCGCATCGAGATCGCCCACCGCGTCACCCAAATCATAAACGCCGACCAGTCGCGCGTCGCCCTCAAGCCAGTCCGCGCGCGCGTCACGCGTCATCCGCCAGGCCAGTGCGGCGTAGGGCCAGATCTGGTCTGCGTCCGGCCGGTTCAGCAACGGCTCGATCCGCGTCACCGCCGCCTGCGCCTGCCCGGTGCGCAGCAGGTGCCGGACATGGCGCACCGCGTGGGCAGTATCCTCGACCCCTGCCAGTGCGGCGAACAACCGGTCGGCCCGTTCCACGTCGCCAAGTTCGGACGCGATCACCACGTCGAACCGCTCGAAGCCGATCCGCGTCGCCGCTTCCGCACGCTTCAGGACCGCGTCTGCTTCCTCATACCGCGACGCTTCGATCAGGATGTTGAGCAGCGCGCTCCACAATGCCGCTTCCTGAGGAACCCGGGAGACGGCTGCTTCGAGTGAGGTCGTCGGCTCACCGCCGAGCATCGCCGCGATCCGTGCGAAACTGGCATGGCCCGCGATCCAGAGCGGATTGCTCGAGAGAATCAGCTCGAGTTCGGCCGTCGCGGTGCCGCCCTGACCTTCGGCGAGCTGCGCCGCCGCTCGCCCGATCAGCAGGTCGGAGTCGGCGGGGGACAGGCGGCGTGCCTTCTCGAACAGCGCGTACGCCGGGTAGCCGGCTTCGAGACTGGCTTGTGCCACCCCGTGCGCGGCCTTGAGATCATTGGGGGCGAGCCGCGCCGCCTCGCCGAACGCATGTGCCGCTTCGGCGCTGTTGCCCAGCTCGCGGTGCATCAGCCCCAGCACGTGCCACAGCCGTGCATAGCCGCGGTGCTGCGCCAGTGCCGCGGTGAGAACCGGCAAGCCATCCTCCGCGCGGCCCGCATCGCGCGCCCTGATCGCTGCGTCGATCGCCAGCTCGGGATTGTTCGAAATCATCGCGACTTCCTGCCAGCCCCGGGCGGAGCGCGCAAAGAAAAGGGGGCGGACCGAAGTCCGCCCCCCAGGTCTGTCGTTTCGATCTGCTCGCCTTAGAACTTCAGGCGGGCAGCGACCGTGAAGGTCCGGCCGACCGAGTCATAGAGCGACGGGAAGGTATTCGCGTTGTTGAACGCGGTACCACCGATCGTCGCACCCACGACGGGCGGATCCTTGTCGAACAGGTTATCGACCGAGAAGTTCAGCGACAGATTGTCGTTGACCTGCGTGGCGATCGCCAGATCGAAGTAGTTGTAGGCCGGGATCTTCTCATACGGGTCGAAGATGCCCGCGGGGTTCGGACCACCAGGCTGCGTCGCACCCGGCGTCAGCGTCGCGCGGAACGGCTCCAGCTTGACCGCCGACAGGTGCGTCCAGGCCAGCGAGATGTCGAACGGACCCGACGAGTAGGTCACGCGGCTGTTCCACTTCCACTCCGGACGCGGGTTGGTGCAGCTCGTGCTGTAGTAACCCGTGCAGTCGCGGTTGATCGAGACCGGCGGCAGCGTCGACGCCTGGAAGTGATAATAGTCCAGCCAGGTGCCGTTGAACGAGAAGCGGAGCGAGCCCGCATCGCCCAGGCCGATCCGGTCCAGATCCAGACGATAGGTCACGCCAAGGTCGATACCAGCGGTCTCGATCTTGCCGAGGTTCGAACCCGCCAGGATGACGCCCGGGGTTTCAGCTGCACCGTTGAGCGAGCCGTTGTTCGGGCTGCGCTTGATGAGCGAGCACAGCGGGCTCGGTGCGGCCGCGGTCGAACCGTAGCAGCCGTTCAGGACGTCCTGCACGGTCGCGTTGCTGATCGCATCCTTGATCACGATGTTGAAGTAATCGATCGTGATCGCCAGGCCGGGAACGAACCGCGGCTGAAGGACGGCACCCAGCGTGTAGGTGTGCGCCTTCTCGACGTTCAGGTTCGGGTTGCCCGAGGTGGTGACGTTGATCTGACCCGACGTCGGCGTCGGAATGCTGCCGATCGTGCCTGCCGGTGCGCCCGTCAGGATACAAAGCGCGGTCAGGTTGGCGTTGCCGACCGGCGTAGTACCCTGACACGGATCCGGGTTCAGGTTGTTCAACGCCACGACAGGCGCCTGGAACAGCTCCTGGATGTTCGGCGAGCGCACCGCGACCTGATACATGCCGCGCAGCTTGATGCCTTCGACCATCTCCCAGGTCGCACCGGCCTTCCAGGTCACCGCGTCATACTGGGTCTTGACAGGAGTCGGCGTGCCGCCCTCGTTCTTGTAGTCCGAGTAGCGGATGCCGCCTTCGACAGTCAGATTGCGGAAGAACGGCTTGTCCGTCACCAGCGGCACGATCAGTTCGCCGAAGACCTCCTTGGTCTCGATGCGGCCGCGATCCGGCGGCGTGCGCGCACCGGTGCCCAGCACCTCGCCCTGGATCTGCGACGGGTTGTCGGGCTGGCTCTGCGCCGAAAGCACGCGACGCTCGACACCCGCCGAGAAGGCGATCTTGCTGTCCGAGAACGGGCTCGCGAGGCCGAACAGGTCCCCGCTGATGTTTCCGCCGACCACGCTCAGCTTCACCGTACGGCGGATCTGCGCGTCGAGGTCGATGAAGTTCAGCATCGCGGGCGTGATCGAGCCCATCGGGCCGAACAGGTTGATCGGAACGCAGTTGTTGCTCGTGTCATAGCAGACCGGGTTGCCAGCGCCGTCGCGGCGCGACCGGATCGCCTGCTGCAGACGGGTGTTCGAACCCCAGTTCTCGCGAGTCTGGTTCTGCGTGGTTTCGCCATACTGGGCGAACACATTGTACTTCAGACCCGGCAGAGCTTCGCCGCGCAGGCCGAAATCGACCTGGAACATGTTGGTGTCGACCTGGTTACCGCGCGCGCCGAACTCGACCATGCGGCGGCCGGGCGAGAGGATTTTCTCGCGATAGTTCGGATCATTGACCGAGGTTGCGGTCGCGGCGGCGGTGCACTCGGCCGCGCTGAGCGGCTGAACGCCGGCAACGCCCGCATTCCAGTCGAGCATGCAGAGCTGGTTGCGAGCCGCAGGGGTCAGATAGGCGTTGCTCAGCGGCACCGCGAACGGGTTGCTGAACGTACCGGTCGAGGCGAGCTGGATGCGCGCCGAGTTCCGGGTGAACATGCCCGACATATAGGCTTCGACGCCGTCGGTGATCTCGTAGCGCGCCTTGGCATAGGCGTTGAAGCGCTCGAGCGGCGCCTGGATATACTGGAACTCGTTGGTGTTGTAGGTGTCCGACTGCAGCGCAGCGCGGAACGCACCGAGCGCCGGGTCATAGACCGCGCCGAAGGTGCTGGCCGGAAGGCCCATTGCGGCGTTGTCGTTGCCCTGCAGGATCGTCGGCACCGCGGCGGTCGCGCCCTGGAAGTTGCCGTTGGCGATCGAGCGGGGGAAACGGCCCACTTCGCGGTTGGTCGAGAAGACCGGCCGGCGATCGGTGTAGCCGAGGCCCAGCACCACGTTGCCGCGGTCGTCGTCGAAGCTGGCGCCGATCACGACGTCCGCACGGAACTGGGCACCGTCACCGCGCTCGGAGATGCGGTACGAGGCCGAGGCGTCGATGCCGCGGAAGTCGCGCTTGGTGACGAAGTTCACCGCGCCCGCAACGGCATCGGCGCCGTACACGGTCGAAGCACCGCCCGTCAGCACGTCGACGCGCTCGACCAGCGCGATCGGAATGTTGTTGAGGTCGGTGAAGCCGTCGAGGCCGAACGGCACGATGCGGCGGCCGTCGAGCAGCACCAGCGTGCGCTGCGAGGTGTTGGTGCCGGCCTGGTTCAGACCGCGAAGGTCGACCGTCGACGAACCGTCACCGCCGTTGTTGACTGACGGACCAAGCGCCGGGCGGACCGCCGGCAGGTCGCGAAGCAGGTCTTCCGCGGTGTTCGGCTGCTTGAAGCCGATTTCCTCGGCGCCGACGACCGTGACCGGGCTCGAAATCTCGAGGTCAGGACGCTGAATCAGCGTGCCGGTGACGACAACTTCTTCCGGCGGCGCTTCGGCAGCCGGCGTTTCCTGGGCCTGCGCCGGCGCGACGAAGACCGCGCCGGTCAGCAGCAGCGTCGACGTGAGCAGACGCGCGCGAGTGAGTGAAACCATTGATGAGCACCCCTTAAGTCGGCGGTTTTCCGCCTTCGTGGCGATGCGCGGGATGGACCCTGCGCAACATGCCCACTGCATAATTCGCAGCGGCGGTCGCTCACAATGGTGTTGTGCGAAAGCAAAACAGTTTGCGCGACATCGTGATAAAATCGTCACACCTGGAACCAATATTATGTAATATCTATGATTTTCAGAGACTTTGCGACCGCACGCAGCTGAGCTAGGCTCACACCCGTCTCACCCCCCGCCCGGAGGAAATGATGCCTGGAACGCCGGCCCTGCTGCTTCTGATCTCCGCAGCCACGGCTGCCCCCGCCGGTGCGCAGGAGGTTCCGGGCGGAAATGCGGTCGATGCCATTGCCGCCTGCCGCGGCATTGCCGATTCAGCCGCGCGGCTCGCCTGTTTCGACAAATCGGCCGAAGCGCTGGTCCGCGCCCGCGAGAATAAGGACGTGGTGGTCCTCGACCGTGCCGAGGTGCGCAAGACGCGCCGCTCGCTGTTCGGCTTCAGCCTGCCCAAGATCAAGCTCTTCGGCGGCGGTGACGATGGCGAAGAGGAACTCAAGGAACTCACCGGCAAGGTCGCCAGCGTCGGCCAGCCCGAACGCGACCGCTGGCTGGTGAAGCTCGACGACGACTCGCGCTGGCAGACGATCGAACCGACCACCTTCCCGCCCAAGACGGGCGACAATGCCCGGATCAAGGCCGCCGCGATGGGCAGCTTCATGGCGACGTTCGGCAGCGGCCGGTCGGTCCGCGTCAAGCGCGTCGACTAGCGCGGGGCCGCCAGCGGTTCAGTCCACCGTCACGGGCATCGATCCCGCAATCAGCAGCGGATCGATCTTGGCGCCCCGCCAGCGCATCCCCCAGTGAAGATGCGGGCCTGTCGCGCGCCCGGTCGCGCCCACTGCGCCGATCGTCTGGCCGCGGCGCACGACGTCGCCCGCCTTCACGTCGATGCGGGAGAGGTGCAGGAACGCGCTGTTGAGCCCCATGCCATGGTCGAGCATCAACAGCTTGCCCTCCAGCGTGAAGGGCGCCTGCGTCGCGAGGATCACCACCCCGTCGGCTGGGGCGAGCACCGCGGTCCCCGTCGGGCGCGCGACGTCGACACCCGAATGATAGGAGCCCGGCTCGCCCCTGTAGACGCGCTGCGACCCGAACAGGCCGGATATGCGGCCGGTCACCGGCCACATGAAGCGCTGGCGCCACCCCTGCGATGCGGAGCGGATCTCGCGCGCGGCGTTGATCTGCGCGACCTCGCCCGGGCGGCGGCGCTCATACTCGGCGCTCGGCTGCGAAATGCGTGGAAGCGTGTTGAGCCGCTCGATCCGCCAGGCGCGCGGCTGGACCGAAAGCGTGCGGCGGATCTCGCTGCCGTCCACCCGCGTCGCGACGATCGTCGCGGAGGGGCCGGCGTCGCGGTCGAAGGCGATCAGGAAGCGGCCGTCCGCCGCGACCGGCACGTCCTGCCCCTGAAAGACGATACGGCTGGTCAGCGCCGGCGCGGTGCCGAGCACCATGCCGCCCTGGATCATCTGCCCGTCGAAACTGAAATCGTTGCGCGACGGCGCCGGGCGCGCCTGTCCGTTCGCTGCCGGAACCGGCGCCAGCGCACCCGCTGCCGTCAAGGCGAGGGCGGCTCCGGCGATGACAAGCCCCCCCGCCGCCTTCATGACGTCATCAGCGCGCGCGTTGCGATCTCGGCAGTGGCATAGGCTTCCTGGCGCTCGACGCTCCAGTAGCGCAGTGCCTCGAGCGGGATCTTCTCGCCGCTCACGGCGCAGACGACATGATCGCCGGCCACGAGCACGCGAAAGCCGTTCGCCATATAATGGAGCCGCGCCGGGCGGGCGGTGTTGGACGACATCAGCATGGCGGTACTCGCTTGGACTTGAGGATCAGAACAGATCAGGCTGTTCGGGCTTGTCGCCAGCATAAGGTTTGCCGCCCGCGCGCTCAACCCGCGCATCGACGATGCCGTCGCGGAAATGCAGCGTCACCGCCCCTGCCGCCCGGGCATCTGCCGCGCTCGCCACCACCTTGCCGCTCGCCTTGGCACCGACGCGCACATAGCCGCGCTGGAGCAGATTGTCGGGGTTGACCGCATCGAGCAGCTTGCCCGCGCCGTCCAGCCGATGGCGCAACGTGTCGAGCTTGCGCTCCAGCACCGCGGGCCGCAACGCGCCCGCCGCGCGGTCGAGCACGCCGCGCGCCGCCGTCACCCGCCGCTCCAGCGCACGGTCGAGCTTCGCGCCCAGATCGTCGGCCTTTTGCCGCTGCGGCCCCAGCAGCGCGTCGCGCCGCGGCAGCACGCGCACCAAAGCCGCCAGCCGCTCGCCCGCCCGCTCGTGATAGCGCCGCGCATAGCGTTCGGCGCGCAGCCCCATCGTCGCGACCGCATTGGCGAGCTCGGCACGCACCGGCACCGCGATCTCGGCCGCCGCAGTCGGCGTCGGGGCGCGGACGTCGGCGGCATAGTCGCATAAAGTCGTATCGGTCTCGTGCCCCACGGCCGAAATGATCGGGATCGAACAGGCCGCGACCGCGCGCACCACCGGCTCCTCGTTGAATGCCCACAGATCCTCGATCGATCCGCCGCCGCGCGCGACGATCACCAGGTCCGGCCGCCGCACCGGGCCGTCCGCGGGCATGGCGTCGAACCCGCGCACCGCCGCCGCCACCTCGGCCGCTGCGCCGTCCCCTTGCACCTTGACCGGCCAGACCAGCACATGCGTCGGGAACCGGTCCGCCAGCCGGTGCAGGATATCGCGGATCACCGCACCGGTCGGCGACGTCACGACGCCGATCGTCTGCGGCGCGAACGGCAATGGCTTCTTGCGCGCCGGATCGAACAGCCCCTCTCCGGCCAGCTGCGCCTTGAGCTTCTCCAGCAGCGCCATCAGCGCGCCTTCGCCCGCCAATTCCATCCGCTCGATCACGATCTGGTATTTCGACCGGCCGGGATAGGTGGTGAGCTTGCCGGTCGCGACCACCTCGATCCCGTCCTGCGGGCGGAATGGCACGCGATCGGCCTGGCCGCGCCACATCACCGCGTCGATCACCGCGTCGGCATCCTTCAGCGCAAGGTAGACATGCCCCGACGCCGCGCGCTTGAATCCACTTATCTCTCCGCGAAGGCGAACATGGCCGAACTCGCCTTCCACCATCCGCTTCAACTTCAGCGACAATTCGCCAACCGAAAGCGGAGCAGCGTTGTCCCCTTCCCGCCCCTCGGCTACGAGCCGCGGCGTATCGAAGTCTTCGAAGGGGTCTGACATGAATGTCCTGTTGCTTGGGTCGGGTGGCCGCGAACATGCGCTCGCCTGGAAGCTCGCGCAATCGCCCCGGCTCGATAGCCTGCATGCGATCCCCGGCAACCCCGGAATCGCCAAATACGCGACCTGCCATGACGTCACGCTGACCGATCATGCCGCGGTGATCGACTTCTGCGTCAAACAGTCGATCGGCTTCGTCGTCGTCGGCCCGGAAGCGCCTTTGGTCGATGGGCTGTCCGATAGCCTGCGCGCCGCCGGCTATGGCGTGTTCGGCCCCAGCCAGGCCGCCGCCCAGCTCGAAGGCTCGAAGGGCTTCACCAAGGATCTGTGCGCGCGCGAGAATATCCCGACTGCAGGCTATGTCCGCGTCACCGACCTTGAAACCGCCCGCCTCGCGCTCGCCCGCGACTTCCCCCGCCCGGTGGTGATCAAGGCCGACGGCCTCGCCGCGGGCAAGGGCGTCACCGTCGCCTTCACCGATGAAGAGGCCGACGCCGCCATCGCCGCGATCTTCGAGAAGCCCGGCGGCGAAGCGGTGATCGAGGAGTTTCTGGAGGGCGAGGAAGCCAGCTTCTTCGTCCTCACCGACGGCACGGACTTCGTGACCTTCGGCTCCGCGCAGGATCACAAACGCGTCGGCGACGGCGACACCGGCCCCAATACCGGCGGCATGGGCGCCTATAGCCCCGCCCCGGTGCTGACCCCCGCGCTCGAGGCCGAGGCGATCGAGACGATCATCAAGCCGACGATCGCCGGCATGGCCAAGGCCGGCACTCCCTATTCGGGCGTGCTCTATGCCGGCCTCATGCTCACCCGATCCGGCCCCAAGCTGATCGAGTATAATGCCCGCTTCGGCGATCCCGAGTGCCAGGTGCTGATGCTGCGGCTCGAGGACGATCTGCTCGACCTCATGCTCGCCACCGAAGCAGGCGAGCTCGCAAACCGCAATGCCCCGCGCTTCGGCGCCGAGACCGCGCTCACCGTCGTCATGGCGGCAAAGGGCTATCCCGGCACGCCGCAGACCGGCGGCGCGATCCATGGCCTCGATGCGGCGGAGGAAACCGGCGCGCAGGTGTTCCAGGCGGGCACGAAGCTGGATAGCGGCCAGCTCGTCGCCGCGGGCGGCCGCGTCCTCACCGTCACCGCGACCGGCGCAACCGTCACCGAAGCCCAGGCCGCCGCCTATCGTGCGGTCGACGCGATCGACTTCCCCACCGGCTTCGCCCGCCGCGACATCGGCTGGCGCGAGGTCGCACGCGAGCGCGGCTGACCCTTAACCGTCCGCCTTCCTGCTCAGGGCTTCTCGACCCAGCGTCCGCGCTGGGCGATGCAGCTCTGCCTGGTCGTCGCCAGCTGCTGCGGGCTGCGTGCATAATAGAAGGTCGTCACCTTCTGCCCGAACGGATTGACGCACGACGCCTGCGCCTGTGCCGGGCATGCCTTCATCGGCGTTGCCTTGAGCATTTCGCTCGAATTCTCGCGGCACTGCGCGGCATAGGCGGCGGCGGGAACGGGCAAGCTCGTCTGCGAGCAATCCTTGACGACTTCGGACATCACCGTGCCTTCGATGAGGCATGCATTGGACTGCTGCGCGCCGGACGCGGCAGCGGCGCCTGACGACACAAGGAGAAAGGCGGCGGCAACGGCGATCATCTTCGGGTCCATGAAATGCATCCTCACAAGGTGGAATACGCCCGTCTAACTGGCGGGCGGGTCGTTTTCATTGCGTTACTTTGCAATCGCCCGATCGGCATCGCCGACCAGATAGGCGGCCATCGAGGTCCGTTTCGGGTTCACCCGATGCGGCGGAAACTGAAGCAGGCACAGGATCGCGGTTTCGCGCAGTGCCCAGCTCGCCCAGCCGAGCGGCGAATCCCCCTGCGCGTCGCGCTGGTCGAGCATTGCGCCCGCCGCGATCAGCCGCTCGATCACGCCCTGCGGCGCATAGGCGGCGGCACGGTGCAGCACGCCCTCGCCGCGGTTGCGCACATCGCGCATGAACGCGCCGGTCTCGGTCCCCGCAATCGTCTTGCGGTTGGGGTCCGCGCCCGCCGCCAGCAGCACCGCGACCACGGCCTCCATCCCCGGGCTGTCGCGCCGGCTCACCGCATTGTGCAGCGCCGTCTCGCCGCTCTCCGGATCGGCGTCATTCGGATCCGCCCCCTGCTCGATCAGCCAGGCGCAGAGCTGCCAATGCCCGTGAAATGCCGCGCCGCCGAGCCCCAGATTGCGCCCCAGCGCAGCGAGCGGCACCCCCGTCTCGGTCAGCCGCCGCATCGCACTGACATCGCCATAATAGGCGCACCAGCCGATCAGCTCCGCGCCCTCGACGCTCGCCCGCGGATCACCGCCCTGCGCGATCCAGTCGAAGATCAGGTCGGTACGCCCCGCAGCGATCCGTTCCAGCATGTCGAGCACCCTCTCACGCGTGTTGTCCGACTATAGCACCCAAGGCCTGCGCCGTCACCTATGGGGTGAAGCCGGGCCCGAAACGAGATATGAAGGCGCCGGGGGGCTCCATCTCGGGATTCGCATTCACGGGAGGCGCAGATGCAGGCGGGCGCAGGCAAGATCGCGGTTCCACACTCCGTCCTCGGCACGGCCGGAATGCCGCCCGGGCGCGCCATGGCCCTGTGGCGGGAGAGCATGGCCGCCTTCTACGACGTCCGCGCCCGCACCGATGACGGCTTCCGCTTCCGCGCCGAAGCCTTCCATTTCGGCGAGATCGTCGTCACCGCCTATGCCTGTTCGGCCCAGACCTTCGATCGCTCGCGCCTGCGCATCGGCCGCGACGGCCTCGATCACCTGACGCTGCAATTCTGCCTGTCGGGCACCCACGGTCCGCGCGACGGCGGCAGCGCCGATCGCGCGGGCCCGGGCGACATCCTCATCGCCGATCTCGCTCAGCCGCAGGCGACCGCCACGAGCGATTTCAGCAGCCTCAACCTTACCGTTCCGCGCCGTCTGCTCGCCCCCCTGCTCGACGCCCCCGACACGCACAATCTCCGCCGCATTCCTGCCGGCACGCCGCTCGCGACCCTGCTCCACAACCATCTCACGACCCTGTTCCAGACCGCCCCGGCGATGCGCCCCGAGGATGCCGAAGCCGTAGCACGCCCGACGCTCGAGCTCGCCGCCGCGCTGCTCAACGCCCAGCTTCCGGAAGGCAGCCGCCGCGCGGTCGAATCGATCCTCGGCAGCCAGATCGGGCACTTCCTCGCCGATCACGCCGCCGATCGCACCCTCTCTCCCGAAGGCGTCGCCGCGCGCTTCGGCATCTCGCGCCGCAAACTCTATCACCTGCTCGAGCCGCATGGCGGCTTCGCGGCCTGCCTGCGCGAACACCGGCTCCGCCGCGCCCAAGCGCTGCTCGGCGACCCTACGCAGCGCGACCTGCCGATGGACATGATCGCCGAACGCTGCGGCTTCACCTGGCGCACCAATTTCGCGCGCACCTACCGTCTGCGCTTCGGCTTCACCCCGCGCGACACGCGCGAACTCGCCGTACAGCGCCGGCGGACCGACGCCGCCCGCGCGCCCGACCGGCACATGTGGGACTGGATCCGCACGCTCCGTTAGGCGCCGCAGGATACGCGGCGTGCACGCCAGGATACATCGTGCGCCCGCATGCCGGGATCGCTTGCCCTCGCCCCCGGTGAGCCGCTTACCCACGCGCCGTTCAAGCCTGTTGGAGAAAGCCGATGTCCCGACTTCCCACCGCATTCCTGTTCGCCGCCACCGTTGCCGTCCTGCCCGCGCTCGCCCAGGACGGCTATGAGCCGCCGCTCCGCGCCAACGACCTCTCGTCTGACGAGCGCTATTCGGCAGGCCGCCATTCCCAAGGCAACCCCGCCCAGAGGCGCGGCAAGGATATCGGTGCGCGGCGGCTGTCGGCGAACAATGTCTGGTCCGGGCTCAGGGCCGGCACGACCGACAACACGGTCAACGAGAACTACATCGTCTACGGCAAGCCCTTCTACGCGATGGCGGCGGGAACCGTGGTCGGCTGCTGGCGCAACGCGCCCGACAATCCCGCCAGGAGCAAGCATCCCGATTTCACCAACAACAAGATGCCCAATGGCGGTAACCATCTCTATGTGCTGCAGGACGACGGCAATTACGTCCTCTACGCCCATGCCAAGCCGGGTTCGATCCCGACCGCGCTCTGCCCGCACAATGCGGTCCAGCTCAGCAGCAACAAGCGCGACGGCGGCGAGCCCAGCCTGCTGCTCGATACCAAGGTGGACACGGGCGCGCGCGTCACCCCCGGCATGCCGCTCGGGCTGGTCGGCAATTCGGGTGATTCCTCCGGCCCGCACCTCCACGTCCATGTCGTCAAGAACGGCGTCGCTCAGCCAATGCCCTTCCGCCGCGGCATGACCACGCCGCTCGTCAACGACAGGGCAAGCATCAACGGTCCCTGGACCCGGCTCGCCGGCAACGAAATGCCCGAGCAGGACGTGCTGCTCTGGGCGCCGCACAAGCAGGGCAACTACACCTTCAACGGCGTCCTCGCCGCCAACTATCAGCGCATGGTCGATCATCTCGCCGATTCGGAACTGATGCCCGGCCTCATCACCTGTGCGGGCAATGGTGCGACCTATAATTCGGACTGGTCGCCGGCGAAGGACAAGGACTGGGCAAGCTTCAACGCGATGAGCCCGGCGGAGGCCAAGGCCAAGCACAGCCACTATACCGGGCTCGGCTATCAGCGGACCTCGTCCTACACCTGCGGTCCGCACAGCGTCGCGGTCTGGAAGAAGTAGCGCGGGCCGCTTTCACCGCGCCTGACCATCGGTTAGGCTTCGGCTTTGCCAGCCGGAGCCGCCGATGGACAGCAATGCCCAGTCCCTGTCCCTCACCAGCGATCCGCTCGAATGGGTGACGGCGACGCACTTCGTTATCATCGGTCTGTGCGCGATCGGCGCGATCGCCATCCTGATCTGGGGCCGTCACCTGCGCCGCAAGCGGCAGGAAGCCGATGCGGAAGTGGCGGAGAATAACGAGATCGTCGAGGGCGAGACGCCCCCCGAACCTTAGTCGCGCGCAGCTTCGCTCAGCAGCAGCTTGTCGATCTTGTGCCCGTCCATGTCGACGATCTCGAAGCGCCAGCCCTGCTCGACGAAGCTCTCGCCTTCCTTGGGCAGATGCTTGAGCACCGCGAGTGCAAGCCCGGCGACGGTCGCATAGTCGCGGTCCTCGGGCAGCTCGATCCCGATCCGCTCGGCCAGCGCATCGGCGGCAAGCTGGCCGGACACCAGCAGCGATCCATCGTCGCGCACCACGATCGAGGGGCTGTCGCCCGGGTCCGCGTCGGACACGAACTCGCCCGCGATCGCGGCGAGCAGATCGGCGGGGGTCACGATCCCTTCGAAATGCCCGTATTCGTCATGGACGAAGCCCATCGGCACCGCGGCGCGGCGCAGCGAACCCAGCGCGTCCATCGCATCGACCTGATCGGGCAGTACCGGCGCGGGGTGCATCAGCGCGCGCAGGTCGAGCGGCTCGCCGCGGATCAGCGCCGTCACCACGTCGCGCGCCTGCACCACGCCGACCACCGCATCGACCGATCCCTCGGCCACGGGCAGCCGCGTATGCGGCGTCTCGGCGAGCAGCTTGCGGATCGCTGCCTCGTCCAGATTGGCGTCGATCCATTCCACCTCGGTGCGCGGCGTCATCACTTCGCGCACCGGACGGTCGGCCAGGCGCACCACGCCCGAGATGATCGAGCGCTCATGCTCCTCGATCACGCCCGAATGCGTTGCCTCGGCAACCAGCATGTGCAGTTCCTCGGCCGTGACGCGATTCTCCGATTCGCGGTTCATGCCGAGCAGGCGGAAGACAAGGCCACTGCTCTGGTCGAGCACCCACACCACGGGCGCGGTGATTCGCGCCAGCCATTTCATCGGCGTCGCCACCAGCACCGCGATCGGCTCGGGCGAGCGCAGCGCGAACTGCTTGGGCACCAGCTCGCCGACGATCAGCGAGGCATAGGTGGTGAGCGCGATGACGATCGCGAAGCCGATCGTCTCGGCGGTCTCGTGCTCGACACCCAGCATCTCGATCCGCGCGGCGGTGGGCGTACCCAGGCTCGCGCCCGAATAGGCGCCGGCGATGATGCCGATCAGCGTGATGCCGATCTGGACAGTCGACAGGAACTTGCCGGGATCGGCTGCAAGGTCGATCGCGGTTTGCGCGCCGCGCTTGCCCGCGCGCACCATCGCCTCCAGCCGCGCCTTGCGCGCCGAAACGATGGCGAGTTCGGACATGGCGAACACACCGTTCAGCGCGACCAGCGCCAGGATGATCGCGACGTCGATCCAAGGAAATGGGGGAAGCGGGTCCATTGGCCTGCGGCCTCATAGCCATATTCAGGTGGGTTTCACAATGGCGCGCTAGATCGCAAGTTGATGAATCGGTCGATGCGGTAGCGGAACAACACCGCGCGTCGCGCGATTCTGTGAACACGGAATTGACTGGAGGACCCCATGCGTAACTGGCCCCTTATCCCCGCAATCGCCGCGCTGACGCTGACCGGTGCGTGCATCACCGACCCCGTGACCGGCGAACAGCGCATGTCCAAGGCCGGGATCGGCGCGCTCGGCGGCGCGCTTGGCGGCTATCTGCTCGGCGATATCGTCGGCGGGCGGCGCGACCGCACCGAGAAGATCCTCGGCGCGGGCATCGGCGCGATCGGCGGCGCCGCGATCGGCAGCTACATGGACCGGCAGGAGCGCGAGATCCGCGAGCGGACCGCAGGCACCGATGTCGAGGTGATCCGCCAGGGCGACGACCTCATCCTCTCGATGCCCTCGGGAATCACCTTCGCGACCGACAGCTCGACCGTCCAGCCGGAGTTCCGCCCGACGCTCGACAAGGTCGCCGACGTGCTCGACCGCTACAACCAGACCTATGTCGATGTGTACGGCCACACCGATTCGACCGGGTCCGACGCATACAACCAGGCGCTGTCCGAACGCCGCGCCGATGCGGTCGCCAGTTACCTCACGATGCGCGGGGTCGAATCGGCCCGGCTCGAGGCGCTGGGCTATGGCGAGACCCAGCCGATCGCGTCGAACGACACGGTCGAAGGCCGCGCCCAGAATCGCCGCGTCGAAATCAAGATCGTCCCCGTCCGCGACAGCGACCGGCGCTGATCCCGATATGCTGCGACGGGTGGGGCGCGGCACATGGCTGGCAGGGCTGCTGTTTCTGACAGCGGCCCCGTTTGCGGCGGCGCAGACGGACGATACCGGGGCACCGGGTGCCGATCTGGTCGAGAAAGCGCAGGAGCGTTTCGCGATCGGCGATATCTCGGGTCCGGATGGCGAGGGCCGCTATCATTTGCCCAAGGCGTCGAGCGAAGATGTCCGCGCGGCCCAGCGTCTGCTCGAACAGGCCGCCACCGCGGGAGATAGCGAAGCGCATCGCCTGCTCGGCCAGATGGCCGAGGCGGGCGCCGGCGGTCCGCAGGATTTCACCGGCGCGCGCCAGCACTACACCCTGGCCGGAGAGAACCGCATCGCCTATTGGCGGCGCGGAAGGTTGCTGTTGAACGGCAAGGGCGGCGCCGTCGATCTGTTCCTGGCGCGCAGATTGTTCCGGCTGGCAGGCGACAGAGGCCTGATCGACGCAAGCTATGAGCTGGCACGAATGACCGAGCTTGGCCTTGGCGGCGCCAGGGACGAAGCGGCAGCGCGGGCCCTCTACCAGCGCATCTCGGAATGGTGCCATGGCGACATGGCCGATCGCTATTCGATCATGCTGTCACGTGGAATCGGCGGCCCGGTCGATCGCGCGGCCGCCGCCGCGTTCCAAGTGAAGGCATTCCGATGTCACAACAGCAATTTCGGTGTTCCGTCCGCGCTTTCGCGTCCGGACCTTTTCGATCGCGAGACCATCGTCGAGATCCAGAAGCGGCTGCGCCAATCGGGCTATGACGGACCGCTCGACGGCAGCTTCAACGCTGCCACCAAGGCGGCGCTGAAGGGCCTGATAACGGCCTGATGTCATCTGGGCCTATCGCCGCGCGGCGAAGAAGTCCCTGAGCAACGCGCCCGCCTCGCCCTCGCCGATCCCCGAATAGACTTCGGGGCGGTGATGGCAGGTCGGCTGGGCGAAGAAGCGCGGCCCATGCTCGACCGCGCCGCCCTTGGGGTCCGCAGCGCCGTAATAGACCCGCGCGATCCGCGCATGGCTGATCGCACCCGCGCACATCGCGCACGGCTCCAGCGTCACCCACAGGTCACAATCCTCCAGCCGCTCGCGGCCGAGCTTCTCCGCCGCGGCGCGAATCGCCAGCATCTCGGCATGCGCGGTCGGGTCGTGCAACGTCCGCGGGGCGTTGGCGGCCACTGCCACCACAGTATCACCCCGCATCACCACCGCGCCCACGGGCACCTCGCCCGCCGCCGCGGCATCGCGGGCGGCATCGAGCGCGGCGCGCATCGGTTCGGGCAGCGGGAACATCGCCCCGCTATGCCCGCACCGAAGAGCCTTGGCTACGCCGGAGCGAATCGGGGTTACTGCGCCTTCGCGGCGGGTTCGGCCGGTTTGGCCTTCTCGACCTCGACCGTCGGCACCTGGATCACCTTGTTCTCCATCACCACGGTCGGCACCTGGATCGTCTTGTTGGTGTAGCCCATGCCGACTTCGCCGACATCGGCCTTCACCGCGGGCGGCTTTCCGCCTTCCAGCTTCACCGTGGGCAGGCTGCCCGGCTGCATGTTCACGTTGAGCATGCCGAGCGAGATCATCGCCACGATCACCACCGCGGCAAGCACCAGTATCGCCAGAATTGCACGCATGGCTCCGGTCTCCTCAAATCGAATCGTTTGCGAAATAACGCCTCATCGATCATCGAAGTTGCATCGGGGGCCGGGAACAAGGTTGACGAAAAGCCTCTGTCCCGGTACTGCGCGCCACTTTCCGGGGCTACCGGAACAGGCATAACCTAGGATCAAGCGATGTCGCGCATTTGCGAGCTGACCGGCAAGGGCCGGCAGGTGGGTCACAATGTTTCCCACGCCAACAACAAGACCAAGCGGACTTTTCTGCCCAACCTGCAGAACGTCACGCTGATGTCGGAAGCGCTGGAGCGCTCGATCCGTCTGCGCGTCTCGACGCACGGCCTGCGCTCGGTCGAGCATAATGGCGGCCTCGACAACTGGCTGCTCAAGACCAGCGATGACAAGCTTTCGCTCAAGGCGCGCCGCCTCAAGCGCGAAGTCGCCAAGAAGGCAACCGCCGCCGCGGCCTGAACCCTTTCGGGTTTCACCGTTCTGACCGGCCCGCTCCCGCAAGGGATGCGGGCCGTTCGGCGTTATGTCGGTTCGGCGCCGGCCCGCTCCGCCAACCGTCAGATATCCAGCCTGAACTTGAGCAGCAGCGAGCGCTGGAAGAAGAGCTGATTGTCATCGGACGCGATCCACAGGATCGTCGAATCGCCCTCCCTCGTCGCCGCGATCGCCTCGAAATTGTCATGCACCACCGGCGCTGCGAATCGCGCCACCTCGCGGCCCGTCGCGATTCGGCCCGGCCGGACTGCACTACGCTCGACGAGGGTCAGCACCGCGGTGAACCCCTCGCGCAGTGAAGCCTTGCGGTTCAGCACCGCCAGCCGCCCATCGGGCAACTCCGTCATGTCGGTGGGCTTGAACCCCTTGGGCGCGCGATAGCCGAACATGAATCCCTGCCGGCCGCGCTGCGTGGGATCGCCGGCGAACCACAGCCCCTGTTGCACGCCCTTGCGCTCCGCCGCGCTCGTATCCTCCGCAAGGACGATGAAACTCCCGTCGCGCAGGCGCACCAGCGATTCGGCACCCCCGTTGTCGGCCCATTTTGCCATCGCCCGCGGCGCGGACCGTCCCTCGGCGCGCACGAAGTCCGGCGCGTAACGCCAGATTTCATTCGCATGTTCGAAGCCGACCCAGAGTTGCCCGGTCGCCGGATCGCGGGTCAGCGATTCGCTGTCGCGTTCGGATTTGTGCCATCCGCGCTCTGGACCCTCACGCAGTTCGGCGAAGCGCGGCGCACGCACCTGCCAGTCGGCGCCCAGGTTGAAACTGACGATATTCCCGCCATCGCTCAGCATCGTGAAGCGATCGCCCTCCACCACCATCGCGGAAAAGCCCCCGAAGGCCGGCGCCGGCCCGGTCAGATACACGCCGCCCAGAAAGGTGAGCCCCCCGAGCTTCACCCGCCCGGGATCGCGCGGATCCAGAAGAGCGCGATGCGCTGCCATTTCGGCCTTGGCCGGAAGCAACGCCAGGCGCTGTTCCCCCGACCAGCTCGGCACGAACAACAGGATCAGCAGGACCGAAAGCAGTATACGCATCGCGCCCTAATAGCGGCCCGATTCGTGCCGCAAAGCTGAACCTCAGATAACGGCCGCGTTCAGACAGCGCTCAAACCCGTTCATCTAGAGGCAACCCCAACGGGACGTGCCGAGTATGGCGCTCCCGCCGAACAGCCGGTGCGCGTTGATGGCACCCTGCCCGTGTTTCCCCGCGTTGCGTATCGGGGACGGGCGTTTCCCCCCAGGGCTCCTTCCCGCACCGGCCATTTCCTTCGACTCCACGCGCTTGCCGGCGGCTCGGCCTCGTTCGCTGAACGCCAGATAACCGGCACATTCAGACAAGGCTCAACGCGACTGTGCGAATCCCTTGTTCAACGATGACGGCACAGGGCCGCATCGCACGAAACGGCAGAACAAGGAGAACATCATGTTCAAGAAGCTTTCCCTGATCGGCGCCGCGCTGGCGATGACCGGTACCGCGCTGATCCCCGCGACCCCTGCCGCTGCGCAGAGCCGCTACGAATATAATGACGGCCGCGGCTATTATGGCGACCGCGATTATCGTCGCGACGACCGCGGCTATGGCCGGGACCGCGGCTATCGCGACTATCGCCGCTATGACCGCGACGACCGCCGCTACTATCGTGACCGCGCGCGCGACAAGTGCCGCGACGGTGACGGCGGCACGATCGTCGGTGCGATCGCCGGTGGCCTCGCTGGCAACGCGATCGCTGGCCGCGGCGACCGTACGCTCGGCACGATCCTGGGCGGCGCCGTCGGCGCCATCGCCGGCCGCGAGATCGACCGGTCGGACCGTCCGGGCTATTGCCGCCGCTAAACGCTAGTGGTCTGAAACAAGCGAGGCCGGCCCCGACAAGGGGTCGGCCTTACTTGCGTCCGATAGAGTCGGTTTTGAAATGCGCAAAGGAGCGCATTTCGAGCGCGGCACCGCGCCGTCAGGCGCATTCGCAACCGAAGTGTATCACTTAAGCAACACTCTTGAACCAATCCCTGAATTTGAACGGTTTGGCGCTTGTTTCTGCCACATTCGACACCCAGATGCGCCCTCCCCAAGGCACGGACAACACGCGCCGGGGGCTGTAAAAAGGAATGTAGAATACCATGAAGAAGATTGCTCTGGCGCTCGTCGCCCTGACCGCCGCCGCGACCCCGGCTTTTGCGCAGGACGAAGCAGCCCCCTTCAACGGCGCGCACGCTTCGATCGTCGCCGGCTACGACATTCTCGACGTCAACACCGCGGGCGTCGATAACCCCGATGGCGTCGCCTATGGCCTCAACCTCGGCTACGACCTGCAGCGCGGCAACGTGCTGTTCGGCATCGAGGGCGAAGTCACCGAATCCTCGATCGAGCTCAAGGCCGGCAATGCCATCGCCGCGCGCGCTGGCCGTGACCTCTATGCTGGCGGCCGCATCGGCTATGTGTTCGGCAAGACCGCCGTCTACGGCAAGGTCGGCTACACCAACGCCCGCGTCGAATCGAGCCTCGGCGACGAGAATGGCGACGGCATCCGCGTCGGCGGCGGCGTCGAGCACAAGTTCGCGCAAAACCTCTTCCTCAAGGGCGAGTATCGCTACTCGAACTATGAGGGCGACGTTGAGCGCCACCAGATCGTCGCCGGCCTCGGCGTGCGCTTCTGATCGGCTGATGCCGCGTTCGGACAGCACATCGCGGCATGAGACAGAAGAGGCCGGCTTCCGCAAGGAGGCCGGCCTTTTTCTATGTCGAAGGGGGTATGGCGGCGCGCACCCTATGACGATCCCGTCAATCGCACCCATGGCCGTCCGTCGATCGCGGCCAGCCCGAGCGCGATCAGCGCCATCCCGGCAACATGCTTGGCCAGCAGGGTCTCACCCAGCACCAGCACGCCCAGCAGGATCGCGACGATCGGGATGGTGAAGGTGACGAGCAGCGCGTTGCTCGCCCCGGCACGCTCGACCAGACGGAAATAGAGGACATAGGCGAACACGGTCGACACCAGCACCATGCCGGCGATCGACGCGATCACCACGCCGCCCGACATCGGCAGCAGCCAGGGCCGGTCGACGATCCCCGCGATCGGCAGGATGACGATCGTCGCCGCGACGAGCTGGCCGGTCGCTACCCCCATCGGCGTCACGCCCTGCCCCTTGAACCGCCGCGCCCACACCCCTGCAAGCGCATAGCTCAGCGTCGCGACAAGACAGGCGGCCTGCGCGAAGACATTGGCGCCCAGCCCCGCCAGCGCATCGCCGCCGACCATCGTCGCGACCCCCGCAAAGCCGAGCAGCACCCCGACGATCTTTCCGGGGGTGGCACGCTCGTCCGTCGTGAACAGGTGCGCGACGATCACACCCCATAACGGGGTCGTGGCGTTGAGGATCGAGGTCAGCCCGCTCGAAATCTGCTGCTGCGCAAAGCCATAGAGCGCGAACGGGATGATATTGTTGAGCAGGGCGAGCACGACGAAGGCGCCCCATGCGCTCCGCGGCGGCAGCCGGATCCCTGCGATCGCCGCCCAGCCGAGCAACAACAATGCCGAGAATCCCACACGCGTCAGCACCAACGTGAACGGCGGCAGTTCGCGCAGGCCGATCGCCAGGAAGAAGAAGGAGCATCCCCACAGCACCGACAATGCCGCAAGGATCGCCCAGTCGCCGGCGTTCATGCGGGCGTGGATAGTCGTGTCAGCCATCGCGTCGATCTAGTGCGGGCAGCGGCGCGAAACACCCCGGGCCTTGCGCTCTAAATCTGTGCGCGGGCCGCACGGGCAAAGCCCATGCTGGCGTCGGACGGGTTCCGCTCAAGCGTACCCGCCGTCCGTGCCGGGTCGTGCGCAACGGCACCGACGCCGTCCCCCCGGCCTGCGCCGGGGCGACGCGTCTCGACCCGTCAGTACATATGCTGCCCGCCATTGATCGACAGCGTCGATCCGGTGACGAACCCGCCCTCTTCAGAGCAGAGGAACGCCACGCCGCGCGCGATCTCGTTCGCCTGGCCGAGGCGCCCGACCGGGATCTTGGCGACGATCTTCTCGAGCACTTCGGCCGGCACCGCTGCGACCATGTCGGTGTCGATATAGCCCGGCGCGATCGCGTTCACCGTCACCCCGGCACGCGCGCCTTCCTGCGCCAGCGCCTTGGTGAAGCCATGGATGCCGCTCTTCGCCGCAGCATAGTTGACCTGGCCGTACTGCCCGGCCTGGCCGTTGATCGATCCGATATTGACGATGCGGCCCCATTTGCGCTCGCGCATCCCGGGGAAGGTCGCCTTGGCCATGTTGAAGCAACCGCCAAGGTTGGTGTCCATGACCTCCTTCCACATCTGGTAGGTCATCTTGAGGATGGTGCCGTCACGGGTGATGCCGGCATTGTTGACGACGACATCGACCGGACCCAGCGCCGCCTCGACATCGGCCACGCCTGCCTGGCACGCGTCATAATCGGCAACGTCCCATTTGAACGCCTTGATGCCGGTCCGCTCGGTGAACTCTGCGGCGCGCTGGTCGTTGCCGGCATAGTTGGCCGCGACCTCCATCCCCAAGTCCTTGAGCGCTACGCTGATCGCTTCGCCGATGCCCCGCGTGCCGCCGGTTACGATCGCTACCCGTGCCATGAACCTCTCCCGTAAGTGGTTGGCCTTGAGGCTAGGATAGGTCCGCCCAGCCCGCAAGTTGTGTTGCGACGATGTTGCGCAACATGAGTAATCCGGCCTCGCTGTCGTTGAGGCAGTCGAGATAGGCGAAATGCGTTCCCCCCGCCGCCTCGAACGTCTCACGCCCGCGGATCGCCAGTTCCTCCAGCGTCTCGAGGCAGTCGGCCGAAAAGCCCGGGGCGACCACCGCGACCTTCTTCATGCCCTTGCCCGGCATCGCGGCCAGCACCGCGTCGGTCGCCGGTTCCAGCCATTTCGCCCGTCCGAAGCGCGACTGGAAGGCGATCGTCACCTCACGCCCCAGTGCCGCACTCAGCAACCGCGCCGTCTCGATACATTGCACGGAATAGGGGTCGCCCAGCGCCGCCGTCCGCTGGGGCATGCCGTGAAAGCTGGCGACGATCGCGTCGGGCTCGAAATCCAGCGCGGCCAATTGCCCCCGCACCGAATCCCTCAGCGCGGCGATATAGGCCGGATCGTCGTGATAGGGCGGCAGCGTCCGCACCGCTGGCTGCCAGCGCATCTTCGCGAGCGCCCCGAACGCCGCATCGTTCGCCGTTGCCGTCGTCGCGGCGCAATATTGGGGATAGAGCGGCGCGATCAGGATGCGCTCACATCCCGCGTCCTTCATCGCCTTCAATCGCTCACCGATCGCCGGATTGCCGTAGCGCATCGCCCAGTCCACGCGCACCTGCGGCCACGCCGCCTGCAGCGCCGTCGCTTGTCGTGCCGTGATCGCGGCAAGCGGCGACCCTTCGTCGCTCCACACCAGCGAATAGGCATGCGCCGACTTTTTCGGCCGCGTGCGCAGGATCACGCCGCGCAGGATCGGCTGCCAGATGATCTGCGGGATCTCGACCACCCGCCGGTCCGACAGGAATTCGGCGAGGTAGCGCCGCACCGCCGCGGGAGTCGGCGCGTCGGGCGTGCCGAGATTGACCAGCAGCACCCCGACCTGCGGGCCGGGAATCGCGCCCTGCTTGTCCGCCATCATTCGCCGCCCGGAATCAGCGGAAGCTGCCGCAACCGGATCCCGGTCGCAGCGTAAAGCGCATTGGCGATCGCCGGCGCGACCGGCGGCACCGCCAGTTCGCTCACGCCGCCCGGATCGGCATCGCTCGCAATCAGCTCGACCATGATCTGCGGGCAATCGGCCAGCCGCGGCAGGTCCAGGTCGCGCAAGCTACGCGCGTCGGGCCGGTTCGCCGTGATTCCCGTCGTCGCGCCCAGTGCTGCGGCCAGGCCGAAGATCAGTCCGCCCTCGATCTGCTGCTCGACCACGCTGGGATTGACCACCCGCCCGCAATCGACCGCTGCGATCAGCCGGTCGACCTGAACGCGCTGGTCGCCGCCGACCGACGCCTCGGCCATCACCGCGATATAGCTCCCGCCGAACGCATGGCAGGCCAACCCCTGCCCGCTCCCCGGCAATCCGCCCTGCCACCCGCCGAGCGAGGTGACGGTGGACAGGCATCGCGCCAGCCGCGGCTCGCCGCCCAGCATCGCGATCCGGAACGAAAAGGCCTCGATATTCGCGACATGCGCCAGCTCGTCGATGAAGCTCTCGGTGAAGAAGGCGGTGTAGCTATGCGCCCCCGACCGCCAATAACCGGTCGGCGTGCCGATCTCCGCGGGGTGATGGTCGATCGCCAGCGCCGGGATGCGATAGAGCGGCCGCGCACCCGCGACTGCCGAGACATCGCCGATGCCCTCCATGGCCAGCGCAGCGCCGATCGCGCCGCTGCCGGTAAGCCGTTCAGCCAGCTCGTGCCCGGTCGCCGGCGCGGCGATCTTGGCCAGCCAGCCCGAAATGCTCCCGTTCGCACCCAGCCGCGCAGTCATCCGTCCGGCCGCCGGCGGGCGGAATCGATCCTGCGCGCAAGTCTCCCCGCGCGACCACATGAGCTGAACCGGCTTTTTCACTTCGCGCGCGATCAGCGCTGCCTGCGCCGCGACCTGATGCTCCAGATTCTGCCCGAACGATCCGCCCGCGAAGACCGGATGAACCACCACGTCGGCCGCGCTGATCCCCAGCACCTGTGCCACCGCGTCGCGCGCCATTGCCGGCGCCTGGGTCGGCAGCCACAGCCGCACCCGGCCATCCTCCCACATGGCGGTCGCGCACATCGGCTCGATCGCGGCGTGCAGCGCCAGGCCAACCCTGTATTCCGCGGTTACGACGCGTGCGCCCTTGAACACGGGACCAAGGTCGCCGACCGAAACCATGCGCTCGCCGTCGCCTTCGAGCGCGGCGTCGAGCGCGGCCTGGATCGTCTCGCTCTCAACCCGCCCTGCGACCTCGAAACGCGGGTTGATCGCGTCGAGCGCCCGGTTCGCGGCCCACCAATTGTTCGCAACCGTCGCAACCCACATCTCGTTCTTTACGATGTGAAGCGTACCCGGCACCTGTTTCGCCGCCGCCTCGTCGATCGCCGCGAGCTTCAATGTCCCGATCGGCCCCTGGCGCAATGCCGCGAACACCATCCCCGGCACGCGGATGTCGCCCGCGAAATTAGCGCTGCCATCGACCTTGCCCGGGCCGTCCAGCCTTGGTGCGGGCGTGCCCGTCAGCCGCCCGGTATCGCCCTCGCGAAACGGCAGGTCGTCCGGCACCTTCTCAGCCGCCGCCTCGGCAGCCAGCTCACCGAACCGCAACCGCTGCTGGCCATGGACGACATGACCGTTGGCGGTGTCGCATTCCTGCCAGTCGACGCCCCAGCGCCGCGCCGCCGCCTTGCACAGCATCGCGCGTGCCACCGCGCCCGCCACGCGCAACGGCGTCTCAAACCTGCGCATGGAGGTCGA
Organism: Sphingomonas sp. GW821-FHT03E12; assembly: GCF_059420685.1. NCBI lineage: Bacteria > Pseudomonadati > Pseudomonadota > Alphaproteobacteria > Sphingomonadales > Sphingomonadaceae > Sphingomonas > Sphingomonas sp. GW821-FHT03E12. The sequence goes on along the minus strand of NZ_JBWKUF010000005.1, from coordinate 144,987 downwards.
TCCGCCGGTCAGCATCAGCGTGTTGCGCTCGGCCCAGATCCGCTCCAGCCGCTCGGGCACGATGCCCGGGAACAAGGCGTCGATCGCCAGCACATTGGCATAGATCGGGTTGAGCGGTGCCTGTTCCACCCCCACCAAGCGCCAGTCTGCGCCCAGCTCGTCCGCCATCAGCTGGGGCAAGGTCGTGAACACGCCCTGCCCATATTCGCATTGCGGGACCGCGACGGTGACCTGCCCATTCTCGGCGATCTTGAGCCACGCGCCGAACGCAGTCTCCTTGTCGCGCACCGAAAGATTGGGGACATAGGCGCGCGGCCATACGGCCCAGGCAAGCACCAGCCCGATCCCTGCACCGCCGCCGATCAGCAGCGTGCGCCGATCGATGCCCTTGCCCGTTCGCTCCATCGTCGAAGGCTCTACCCGCGCTTCCCGTGATCGGCAATCGGCGCCTCCGCTCGAACCACACCCCCGGCCTTGTGCCGGGGTGACGATGGTGGCCAAACACACCGGGCATCACGAAACCAGAGTCTTGGGTTTGCCGTGATATGCGGATAGGACAGCGCCAAACCCCGGGAGGCACCCACTTGATCCTGTCCACTGCCGCCGCAATCTCAGGCGCCGTCTCCGACGCCACGAACTATATCCGGTTCAGCGAGCTCGGCCTCGATCCGGTCCTGCTCAAGATCGGCTTCTTCGAGCTCAAATGGTATTCGATCGCCTATATCGCGGGCATCCTGATCGGCTGGTGGTATCTGCTGAAGCTGATCGCCCAGCCTGGTGCGCCGATGGCGCGGCGCCATGCTGACGACATGGTGTTCTATGCGACGCTCGGCATCATTCTCGGCGGCCGGCTCGGTTATGCGATGTTCTACCAGACCGAGTTGCTGCTCGATCCGCTCAAGCTGATCCGCCTGTGGGACGGCGGCATGTCCTTCCATGGCGGCGTGATCGGCGTGACGCTGGCGATCCTGTGGTTGTGCCGCAAGGAAAAGCTCAACTGGCTGCGGGTCCATGACTATGTCGCCTGTTGCGTTCCCTTCGGCCTGTTCTTCGGCCGCCTCGCCAATTTCGTGAACGGCGAATTGTGGGGCCATGCGACGACCGTCCCCTGGGCCGTAATCTTCGAACGCACCGGCGGCGACGTTCCGCGCCACCCGAGCCAGCTCTACGAAGCCGGCCTCGAAGGGCTGCTGCTCGGCGTTGTCCTCTGGTTCCTGTTCTGGAAGACCGATGCGCGCTACCAGCCGGGCAAGCTCGTCGGCACCTTCCTGCTCGGCTACGGCCTGTCGCGCTGGTTCGTCGAATTCTTCCGCGAGCATGACCGCCAGTTCGACGGCACGATCTTCGCGACGCCGGGCCTGCATATGGGCCAGTTGCTGACCGTGCCGATGATCGTCGGCGGCATCTATCTGATCGCCACCGCAAAGAAGCGCCGCGAGCGGGTCGAGCCCTTTGCGGGCTCGCAAACGATCGCGTGACCTGATGTCGGAAGACGGCCCGCTCCCCGAACGAATCGCCCGCGCCATCACCATGGCCGGGCCGATCCCGCTCTCCCAGTTCATGGGAGCAGCGAACACGCATTATTATGCGACCCGCGATCCGCTCGGCACACGCGGCGATTTCACCACGGCCCCTGAGATCAGCCAGATGTTCGGCGAGCTGGTCGGCCTAGCCCTCGCCGATCTCTGGGATCGTACCGGGCGGCCTGACGCACACTATGTCGAGCTTGGCCCGGGCCGCGGCACGCTCGCCGCCGATGCCCTGCGCGCGATGGCCAGCGCTGGCCTCAAGCCGGCGGTCCATTTCGTCGAGAACAGCCCTGCGCTGCGCGCCGAACAGGCCAAGGCGGTGCCCGGCGCCGAATGGTCGATCGACATTGTCGGCCTGCCCGACGATGCCCCGCTGCTCGTCGTCGCCAACGAATTCTTCGACGCGCTCCCGATCCGCCAGCTGGTCAAGACCATCGACGGCTGGCGCGAGCGGCTGGTCGCGTGCCAGGACATTCTGTTCCTGCCCGTGGTCGGCAACACCATCTTCGATCCGATCATCCCGCCCCAGTTCCGCGACGCGCCCGATGGTTCGATCCTCGAAACCTCGCCGCCCAGCGTCGCGATCCTGCGCGCGCTCGCCGCACGGCTGCTCGCGCAGGGCGGGGCAGCGCTGATCATCGACTATGGCTATGCCGGCCCCGCGATCGGCGACACGCTTCAGGCGGTGCGCGGTCATGCCTATGCCAACCCGTTCGAGGATCCGGGCGAAGCCGACCTCACCGCCCATGTCGATTTCGGCACCCTGATCGAGGCAGCGCAGGTCGAAGGCCTCGTCGCACACGGTCCGGTGACTCAGGGTGCATTCCTCAACGCGCTCGGCATCGGCCCCCGCGCCGATGCGCTCGCCAAGGCTTCGCCCGATCGCGCCGGGGAGATCGCCATCGCGCGCGACCGTCTCACCGGCGACGAGGCGATGGGCGAGCTGTTCAAGGTCATCGCGCTGACCGCACCCGGCTGGCCGGTTCCCGCGGGCTTCGAATGACGACGATCACTTACGACACACCGACGATCGACGACGCCGATGCGCTCGACGCGATGGCGCAGGAAAGCTGGCTCAGGACCTTCGGCCATGGCTATACGCCGGCCGACCTCCAGGCCTATCTGACCCAGGCCTATGGCCCGACCGGCAAGCTGCGCGCCCATCTCGCCGATCTCGCGGTGACCTGGCAGGTCGCCCGCGCCGAGGGACAGATCGTCGGCTATGCCAAGCTGGTCCCGCCCTGGCTCAAGGAGGCGGGTCCGGACGAGGCTCAGCTCGGCCAGCTCTATGTCGACTATGACTGGCATGGTCAGGGCATCGCCCAGACGCTGATGGACTGGAGCATCGCCACCGCCCGCGCCGGCGGCGCCCGCGCGATGCTGCTGACGGTATTCGAGGAGAATGCCCGCGCCATCGCCTTTTATGCGAAGTACGGCTTTGTCCATATCGGCGACTATCCCTTCCCCGTGGGCAACAAGATCGACCGTGACCTCATCATGAAGCTGGACCTGTGACCGAACCCGTCGACGAAGCAGTAGAAGTCTGGCGCGCCCGCGCCCTGGATGGCATCGCCCATGGCTTTCTCGGCCGCCGCGGCGGCGTCTCGACCGGGGAGACCGCCAGCCTCGACATGGGCCGTCGCGGCCGCCCGCCCACGCCCGAGCTGATCGAGAATCAGCGCCGCGCCATCGCCGCGGTCGCACCGGGAACTGAGCTGGTCGGCCTCTATCAGGTGCACAGCGCCGACGCCGTCACCGTGCTCGAACCCTGGAGCGACGAACTCCGCCCGCATGCCGATGCACTCGTCACCAATCGGCCGGGCCTCACTCTCGGCATCCTCACCGCCGATTGCGCGCCGATCCTCTTCGCCGACCGTCAGGCCGGCGTGATCGGCGCCGCGCATGCCGGCTGGAAGGGCGCACTCGGCGGCGTCACCGATTCGACCATCGCCGCGATGGAAGCGCTTGGCGCCCGCCGTGAAAACATCATCGCCGCGGTCGGCCCGTGCATCGCCCGCGCCAGCTACGAGGTGGACGAGGGCTTCCACACCCGCTTCGCCGAGTTTGACCCGGCGAACGACCGGTTCTTCACCCCGGGCCGCGTGGGGCACCATCAGTTCGACCTCGAAGCCTATGTCGTCCACCGCCTCGCCGCCGCCGGTCTGCGCACGGTCGAGGCGCTGGGCGAGGACACCTATTCGCAGCCCGACCGCTTCTACAGTTTCCGCCGCGCCACCCATCGCGGCGAGCCCGATTACGGCCGCCAGATTACATTGGTCTCATTGACCGGTTGAAGCGTTGGTGCGAGTGCGGTTGCAAAGACGTTTCAACTGATACGACCCGAGAGAGGCACCTGATATGACCGACAAGCCCGTCAAGCCCGACGAAGCCGCTCTCACCAGCACCACGACGCGCCGCCGCTCCAAGCCTTCCGTCAAGATGGTCGGCGGCCGCGAGCTCAGCCCCGCGACGCTGATGATGGGCCATGGCTATGATCCGATGCTGTCGGAAGGCTCGCTCAAGCCCCCGATCTTCGCGACCTCGACCTTCGTCTTCCCCAACGCCGCCGCGGGCAAGCGCCATTTCGAGGGCGTGACCGGCAAGCGCCCCGGCGGCGCCGAGGGTCTGGTCTATTCGCGCTTCAACGGCCCCAATCAGGAGATCCTCGAGGATCGCCTGGGCATCTGGGAAGAGGCGGAGGACGCGCTCGCCTTCTCGTCGGGCATGTCCGCCATCGCCACGCTCTTCCTCGCCATGGTCAAGCCCGGCGACACGATCGTCCATAGCGGCCCGCTCTATGCCGCAACCGAGACGCTGATCGCGCGCATCCTCGGCAAGTTCGGCGTCCACTGGCTCGACTTCCCCGCCGGCGCGACGCGGGCGGAAATCGACGCGGTCCTCTCCAAGGCCGCCTCGGGCAATGTCGCGCTCATCTATCTCGAAAGCCCCGCCAACCCGACCAACGCGCTGGTCGATGTCGAGGCCGTCGCCGCCAGCCGCGACGCGATCTTCACCGGCGCCAACAAGCCGCCGATCGCGATCGACAACACCTTCCTCGGCCCGCTCTGGGCCAAGCCGCTGCAGCAGGGCGCCGACCTCGTCGTCTATTCGCTCACCAAATATGCGGGCGGCCATAGCGACCTCGTCGCGGGCGGGGTGCTCGGCAGCAAGGAGCACATCAACACCATCCGCCTGATGCGCAACACGATCGGCACGATCTGCGACCCCAACACCGCCTGGATGCTGCTGCGCAGCCTCGAGACGCTCGAACTGCGCATGTCGCGCGCGGGCGAGAATGCGGTGAAGGTCTGCGAATTCCTCCGCACCCATCCCAAGGTCGAGAAGGTCGGCTATCTCGGCTTCCTCGAAGAGGGCAGCCGTCAGGCCGATATCTACAAGCGCCACTGCACCGGTGCCGGCTCGACCTTCTCGCTCTACCTCAAGGGCGGCGAAAAGGAGGCTTTCGCCTTCCTCGACGCGCTCAAGATCGCCAAGCTCGCAGTGAGCCTCGGCGGCACCGAGACCCTCGCTTCCGCTCCGGCCGCGATGACCCACCTCTCGGTCCCCGACGCGCGCAAGCAGGCGCTTGGCATCACCGACAACCTCGTCCGCATCTCGATCGGCGTCGAGGATGCCGACGACCTGATCGCCGACTTCGAGGAAGCGCTGAAGGCAGTGTGAGGACGGAGGGCGGCGGGCGCCTAGCCCGCCGCCCTCCGCGCGGCGCGGCGCAGCAGCACCAGCCCCAGTACGACCATCGTCGCCAGCCAGAGCCCGACCAGCACCACCAGCATCCGGCCCAGCGGTCCGGCAATCTCGCCGGTGTGCACCGGATAGGGCAGCGCCATGAACTTGTAGGCGGCGCTCGCCTTCTGCAGCGGCCATGCACCGCGCACGCTGGCGTCGTTGCCGTTCACAACAACCAGGCTGCCGCCATAGCCGTCCGGCCGGAAATACTCGCCCGGCTGGTTGACCCAGAGGCGGAAGGACGCGTCGGCGGCGGTCGGCATCGTCCCGCCGACGAAGCGGCTGCCCGGCACGGCCGCTTCCGCGGCCCGTGCCGCTGCGGCAAAGCCGGCACCCTCGCCTGCGGGCGGAATCGCAGGCGTCGTGATCGGCGGCGCGCCGATCGGCCCTTCGATACTATGCTCGAAGTGGATGATCACAGCGGCCGCCACCACGACGAATGCAGGGATAACGCCGACCACGCCGATCCGGCGGAACCATGTCCCAAGCCGCCCGCTGCGGTCCGGTTCCAGCACCGACTGCCACCGCCCCGAACGCCGCCATAGCCCGATGCCACCAGCCACAAGGCTCGCCAGCAACACGATGCCGCTGATCGCCAGGATCCATTCTCCCGTCTTGCCCGCAGCCAGCGACAGATGGATCTCGCGAACCCATTCGAGCGCGGTTCGTTTTCCTTCGGGCATGTCGAGCAGCACCGTGCCGTCGCCCGCGATGCGCGCATTGCGCAGGGTTCCATCGGCAGCGGTGTAGTTGAGGAAGAAGCGGTCCTTCATCCCCGCGGTGGTCCAGATCCAGTTGACCTTCGTCTGACCACCCGCCGCTTCGATCGCGTCGATCCGCCGCTCGATCCCGGCAAAATCCTTGGACGTCGCGACGGGCGAGATGATCCGGTCGTTGATCTCGAAATGATAGGCCAGGATGATCCCGGTGGCGGCGATCAGCAGCCAGATCAGCGCCGCCCCTACACCCAGGGCGTGGAGCGCGCGCATCCCGACTGCTCCTTTGCGTCCCTCAACCTGCATCTTTCCCTCCCCCTCAGTTCGCCGCTATCGCCGCGCACGCTGGCCTTCGAGCTCCGCGACCCATTGCGCCGCCGTGGTCGGCCCGCTGGCCTCGAAATGCACATGGTCCGCCATCTCTTCGCGCACCGACACGAAGTAGAGCGCGCCCGTCGGCAGCTTCAGCTCGGCGATCTTCGCGGCCATCGCCGTTTCCTGGGCTGGCGTCGGTTTGGGGCGAGCAGGCTTGTAGAGCAGCACATCCCAGCCCTCACCGCCCGCATGCAGGAACAATTGCGTTGGCGGCTGGCCTCCTGCGACATTGACCTTGTCCCACTCGGCCATGCTGCGGATGAATGCCTCGGTCTTGCCCGGCGCCAGCCGGAACATCTCGAACACCGGCTGGGTCAGCTCGACAGGCGGTGTCGCGCGCGCCGGCGCCAGCATCGCTGCAGTGGTAATTGCGATCAGGATCGAAAGCCTTCGGTGCATCGTCGCCCCCGTTTGCTTGTGATCCGATGTTGCAACTGGCCCGAAGCTGCGGGCAATCCGCCAAAACGGGTCAGGCCGCGTCGAACCGGGTAACCGCTCCGCTTCTTGAGAACGGGTCGCGTTGCCGCCGCCGGTGCGCTCGCCTATCACCCCGCCGATGTCCGACGAGTTCGCCTTTCTCGACGCCCTGCGCGCGATCGCCACGCACCCGGCTGCAGCCGGCCTCGCCGATGACACTGCGGTTCTCGACGTCGCCGCGGGCCGCCTGATCCTCACCAGCGACACGATGGTCGCGGGCGTCCACTATCGCCCGGATGACCCGGCGGACTCGATCGGGTGGAAGCTTGCCGCGGTGAATCTGTCGGATCTCGCCGCCAAGGGCGCGACGCCGACCGGCTGCCTGCTCAACTACGCGCTGTCCGGCGATGCGAACTGGGACCGCGCCTTCCTCGCGGGCCTGAATCAAGCGCTTACCCGCTTCGCCATGCCGTTGCTCGGCGGCGATACCGTGGCGATGCCCGCCGGCGCGCCGCGCAGCCTCACCCTCACCGCGATCGGCGCCGCACCGGCCAACATTCCCCTGCGCACCGGCGCGCGGCCCGGCGATACGCTCTGGGTCACAGGAAGCATCGGCGGCGCGGGCTTCGCCCCGGACGGCAATCCGCGCGACCTCGCCCGCTATCTCCGCCCGCAGCCACGCGTCGCCGAGGGGCAGGCTATCGCCCCGCTCGCGACGGCGATGATGGACGTGTCCGACGGTCTCCTCATCGACGCGCGCCGCATGGCCGAGGCGAGCCGTGTAGCCATCGCCATCGATCTCGATGCCATCCCGCTCGCGCTCCCCGATCTCGATCCCGTAGCGGCAGCCACCGCGGGCGACGATTACGAGTTGCTCTTCGCCCTTCCCGCCAATGCCCGCCCTCCGGTCCCCGCGGCGCGTATCGGCACCGTGAGCGCGGGCGCGGGCCTGACGCTTGCCTCCAGCGGCGCGCCCGTCCCGCTTCCCGGAAAACTCGGCTACCGGCACGGCGGCTGACCCGACGGGAGCGCCTGCTTGACAGCCCTCCCGCCCGCTCTACGCTCCGCCCCCGACCGCAGGCCGCACCGGACACAGAGCCGGGTGGCGGGTGGGATTCACAGGGGAAGGATACCAGATGACGATTGTCTATATCGCCATCGCGTGCGGCGTACTCGCCGTGCTCTATGGTTTGGTGACTTCGCAGCAGGTGCTTCGCGCACCGGCTGGCGACCAGAAGATGCAGGATATCGCCGCCGCCATCCAGGAAGGCGCCAAAGCTTATCTCGTCCGTCAGTACACCGCCATCGCCGTGGTCGGCGTGGCCGTAGCCATTGTGTTGTTCTTCACCCTCGGCGGTCTCTCGACCGCGGCCTTTGTGCTCGGCGCGGTGCTTTCGGGCATTGCCGGCTTTGCGGGGATGCACATCTCGGTCCGCGCCAATGTCCGCACCGCGGAAGCCGCGCGCACCTCGCTTCAGGGCGGCCTCACCCTCGCCTTCCGCTCGGGCGCGATCACCGGCATGCTCGTCGCGGGCCTCGGCCTGCTCTCGATCTCGCTGCTGTTCTGGTATCTGGTCGGCCCCGCCGGCGAGGCCGCCAATGGTGAGAAGATCATCCACGCGCTGACCGCGCTCGCCTTCGGCGCCTCGCTGATCTCGATCTTCGCGCGCCTCGGCGGCGGTATCTTCACCAAGGCCGCCGATGTCGGCGCCGATCTGGTCGGCAAGGTCGAGGCGGGCATCCCCGAAGACGACCCCCGCAACCCCGCGGTGATCGCCGATAACGTCGGTGACAATGTCGGCGACTGCGCCGGCATGGCCGCCGACCTGTTCGAAACCTATGTCGTCACCATCGGCCTCACCATGGTCTCGATCGCGCTGCTGGTTCAGGGCCTCGCCTCCGACGCGATGCTCGCCCTGATGGCGCTGCCGCTGATCGTCGGCGGTGTGTGCATCATCACCTCGATCATCGGCACCTATATGGTCCGCCTCGGCGGCAGCCAGTCGATCATGGGCGCGCTCTACAAGGGCTTCTGGACCACCGCGATCCTCGCCGTCCCGGCGATCTGGTTCGCGACCCAGTATACGCTCGGCGATCTCAACGCCCCGATCGGCAATGCCGCCTATACCGGCATGGACCTGTTCTGGTGCATGATGATCGGCCTCGCCGTCACCGGTCTGCTGGTGTGGATCACGGAATATTACACCGGCACCAACTACCGCCCGGTCCGCTCGATCGCCAAGGCGTCCGAGACCGGCCACGGCACCAACGTCATCCAGGGTCTGGCGATCAGCCTTGAATCGACCGCGCTGCCCACCCTCGTGATCGTCGTAGCGGTGATCGCCTCGTTCCAGCTGGCCGGGATCATCGGCGTGGCGTTCGCCGCCACCTCGCTGCTCGCGCTTGCCGGCATGGTCGTCGCGCTCGACGCCTATGGCCCGGTCACCGACAATGCCGGCGGCATCGCCGAAATGGCGGGGCTGCCCGATGACGTCCGCACCCGCACCGACGCGCTCGACGCGGTCGGCAACACCACCAAGGCGGTGACCAAGGGCTATGCCATCGGTTCCGCCGCGCTCGCCGCGCTGGTGCTGTTCGGGGCGTATACGGAGGATCTCAAGCGCTACTTCGCCGATGTCGTCGTCGATTTCTCGCTCAGCAATCCGTTCGTCATCGTCGGCCTGCTGCTCGGCGCATTGCTCCCCTATCTGTTCGGCGCCTTCGGCATGACCGCGGTCGGCCGCGCCGCCGGATCGGTGGTGGAGGATGTGCGCAAGCAGTTCCGCGAGAACCCGGGCATCATGGAGGGGACCAGCCGTCCCAACTATGGCCACACCGTCGACATCGTCACCCGCGCCGCGATCAAGGAAATGATCGTTCCGTCGCTGCTGCCGGTGCTCTCGCCGATCGTCCTCTACTTCGTGATCAACGCCGTCGACAGCCAGGCCAATGCCTTTGCGGCGGTCGGCGCGATGCTGCTCGGCGTGATCGTGTCGGGGCTGTTCGTCGCCATCTCGATGACCTCGGGCGGCGGCGCATGGGATAACGCCAAGAAGTATATCGAAGACGGCAATCACGGCGGCAAGGGCAGCGAGGCCCACAAGGCCGCGGTGACCGGCGACACCGTCGGCGATCCCTACAAGGATACCGCGGGTCCGGCCGTGAACCCGATGATCAAGATCACCAATATCGTTGCGCTGCTTCTGCTCGCGGCGCTGGCCGGCGGTCACTGATCACTTCGTTGAACTGACCCTTCACGGCCCCGCCCGGCACCCCCGGGCGGGGCCTTCCTTTGTCAGGGCCAGCGATAGTCGATCAGCACCGGGAAATGGTCCGACGGGTAGCGTCCGTTCGCCGAGTCGGTCAGCGTTGCGGCCATCATCGCGCTCAGTCCGCGGGCGAAAACCCAGTCGATCCGCCGGTCCGCCTTACCGGTAAAATTGTGGAACGTCTCCGCGGGGCCGCCCTCCAGCAGTGCCGCTTCCCATGCGTCGGTCATCCCGGCGCTCAGCGTCCGGTATGCGGCAGAGTCGGGCACCGTGTTGAAGTCCCCCGTCAACACCACCGGCGCGCTGTCCGGCCGCGCCGCGACCCACGCCATGATTGCCGCCGCGGCCTTTTCGCGCGCCGCCTCGTCCTCGGCCCGGTACGGGAAATGGGTGTTGATGAACCAGAAGCGCTTGCCGCCGCGAACCGCCTCGAACAGCCCCCAGGTCGCCATGCGCGGATAGAGATTGCCCCAGCTGATGCTCCCCGGCACCGCGGGCGTGTCGGACAGCCAGAAATTACCCGATTCGATCAGTTTCAGCCGGTCGTGGCGGTAGAAGACGCCCATATGCTCGTCGGCATGTCCCCCACGCCGGTCGATCCCGAACCAGCGATACTTCGGCAGCTTCGCGATCAGGTGATCTGCCTGGATCTTCCACAATTCCTGCGTACCGATGATGTCGGGGTCCGCGCGCCGGATCGTCTCGACGAACAGGTCCTGCCGCGCCTCCCAGCGGTTCGGCCCGTCGGCGGCGACCGGCAGACGAACGTTGAAGCTCATCACCCGCAGGCTCTCACGCGCCTTCGCAGCCGCTGGTGACGCCACCGCCATCAGTGCCAACCCGATCATCACCGCACGCCTTTGTACTATCATATCGCCACATCGCTCTTGCTTGTTGCCAACGCTGTCACCTATGCCTTGAACCAATCAGGGGAGGCAAATGGCGCGCAGGCCGACGATCAAGGAAGTTTCGAAGCTCGCGGGCGTGTCGTTCAAGACCGTCTCGCGCGTGCTGAACAACGAAAAGAACGTCAGCGACGAAACCCGCCGCCGCGTCGAACAGGTGGTGTCGGAACTCAATTTCCGCCCCAGCCTCGCCGCCCGCACGCTGGCCGGGCGCAAGTCGTTCCAGGTCGCCCTGCTCTACGACAATCCCAGCCCCTATTATGTCTATCACCTCCAGGCCGGCGCGCTGGAGCGTTGCCATGAGCTGGGGTACCGGCTGCTGATCCAGCCGGTCGTCGCCAATTCCGCCGATCTGGTGCAGGAAGTCGCCGCGCTGATCGACGAAACCCATCTCGACGGCCTGATCCTGTCGCCCCCCGTCACCGAGTCGGCGGAACTGCTGGAAGAACTCGATCGCCGCGGCCTGCCCTATGTGCGGATCGAACCGGGCATCCGCCGCGAAGAGGGCCGCTCGACCACGATCGACGACGTCGCGGCTGCGCGCGACCTGACCGCGCATCTGATCGGCCTTGGCCATCGCGCCATTGCCTTTATCACCGGGCCCGAGACTCACATTTCCTCGGTCGAACGCCTCGCAGGCTATCGCGCCGCGCTCGACGCGCATGGCATCACCTTCGATCCCGCGCTGATCGTCGCGGGCGACTATAGCTTCCCCTCGGGGCGCGAAGCGGCGCGGCGGCTGCTGGATGGCGCATCGCGTCCCACCGCGATCTTCGCCGGCAATGACGACATGGCGGCGGGTGCGCTCGCGGTTGCGCATGAGCTCGATATCGGCGTGCCCGACGAACTCTCGATTGCGGGCTTCGACGATTCGGATCTCGCCGCCGCGGTCTGGCCCCCGCTCACCACGGTGCGTCAGCCGGTGCGCGAGCTCGCCTGGGCCGCCGCCGATCTGCTGCTGTCCGACGATCGCAAGCGCGACCGGCTCACGCTCGATTATGATCTGGTGCTTCGCGCCAGCACCGGCGCCGCGCGCTAACGCGCTGGAAAGTCGCGCTGCCGCTCCGCGAAGCCGGGCTTCGCGGGGATGTTGTAGGACATCTTGTTGACATGCCCCTTGGTTTGTAGGACAACTTGTCATGACACCGGTTTCCAAAGGCCGGGCAAGACTAGCCGAATCGCACCGTGAAACACGGTTCACGCGAACCTGGGGAGGAATGCATGAACACCAATTGCCTGTTGAAGTCGGGCATCGCTACCGCTGCGCTCACCGCAGCGCTCACCGTTTCGGCGCCCGCCCTGGCGCAACAGGCGGCCGCTCCCGCTGAAAGCGACGAGCAGGAAATCGTCGTCAGCGGCATCCGCAACTCGCTGCAGCAGGCCGCGCAGGTCAAGCGCGACGCGCCGCAGGTAATGGACGTCATCACCGCCGAGGATGTCGGCAAGCTGCCCGACGCCAACGTCGCCGAAGCGCTTCAGCGTGTCACCGGTGTCCAGATCACCCGTGTCTTCGGCGAGGGTCAGTCGGTGTCGGTCCGCGGCCTCCAGCAGGTCCGTGTCGAGGTCGACGGCCGCACCCTGCTCGGCTGGTCGGCGCGCCTGTCGCCGCCGGAGAATGATCAGCTCGGCCGCTCCTCGGGCCTCGACTCGGTTCCCTCGGGCCTGTTCGGCCGGCTCGAGGTGCGCAAGTCCCCGCTCGCCAGCCAGGCCGAGGGCGGCCTCGGCGGCACGGTCAACCTCGTCACCCCCAAGCCGCTGTCGTTCAAGCAGACGACGCTCTCGGTGCGCACGCAGGGCACCTATTCGGAGAATAGCGAGAAGTTCGAACCCGCGGTCACCGGCTTCTTCACCACCAAGTTCGCCGACAACCGCATCGGCATCATGATCGCGGGCGAATATCAGAAGCGCACGTCGATGACCCAGACGTTCGAGCGCAACAACTTCCTCAACCGCACCTATACCGGCACCGGCGCCGGTGTGTACGCGACCCCAGTGCTGCTCCAATACGAGCAGTTCACCGTGGACCGCTCGCGCCTCGGCCTCAACGGGGCCGTACAGTTCGAGGTAACGCCCGAGCTCACCGTCACCGCCGATGCGCTCTATTCGGAGCTGACCACGGGCCGGCATCAGGACTTCTTCGCCTTCCGCCTGCCCACCGGCACCAACCCCGTGACCAATCGCGTGGTCGAGAATGGCGCCGTGGTCGCCGGCACCGCCAACGGCACCGTCACCACCGCGGGCCAGATCCGCAACGAGCCGACCAAGAGCTATCTCTACGGCCTCAACGGCAAGTACGAGAAGGACGGGCTCAAGATCGAGGCCGACGGCTATTACAGCAAGGGCACGATCGACCAGACGATCCAGATCATCACGCTTCAGGCAACCGCGCTGGTCCCCGGCAATTTCGATTTCCGGAACAACACCATCCCGTCGCTGACGCTCGGCACCTTCAACCCGGGCGTCTATTCCTCCTACAACCCCGCCACCAACGGCGTGCGCAGCAACCGGCTGATCGGCCTGCTCGAGGAATGGACCGGCAAGCTCGACTTCAGCTACGAATTCGACAGCGGCGTCACGCTGGCGATGGGCGTGCGCTACACCGATCTCCACGCCCGTTCGAACGCCTTCCGCAGCCAGGTCACCCCGACCCGCGCAGAGATCGAACCCTATGTGAAGCTGATCGACGGCAGCGGCTTCCTCGCCGACATCCCCGGCAACTTCCCGCGCAGCTTCCTCACCACCGCGCCGACCTTCGACTATGTGTTCAAGCGCGCACAGGCGGCCGAGCCGAACCCGAACTCCAACGGCCTGTCGACGCTGCTGCCCAACCTTCAGCGCGACTATGATTTCAGCGAGAAGACCATCGCGGGTTACCTGATGATCTCGGGCGAGGGCGAGCTGCTGGGCATGCCCTACAAGGCCAATGCCGGTGTCCGCATCGCCGGAACGCGCCTGTCGGTCGACTCCTATGTCAATGTCGGCACGGTCAGCACGCTGGTGACCGACAAGAACCGCTACACCACCGTGCTGCCCAGCGCGAACATCGCGTTCAACGTCACCAACGACTTCCTGATCCGCATCTCGGGGTCGCAGACGATGCAGCGCGCGTCGATCGCCGATCTCGCGCCGTCGACCTTCTTCAACGCCACCAACCTTTCGGTCACCGGCGGCAACTCGGCGCTCAAGCCGCCGATCTCGACTCAGGCGGACATCAGCTTCGAATATTATACGGGCAAGAGCTCGCTGATCTCGGGTGCCTTCTTCTACAAGGACGTCCAGGACTTCATCGCCAGCTTCGTCACCTCGGGCGTCGACACCGATCTCGATCCGCAGGGCCGGGTGCTGGTCTTCTCGCGGCCCGAAAACCTCGCCAGCGCGAAGATCAAGGGGTTCGAGATCGGCGTGCAGCAGTTCTTCGACTTCCTGCCCTCGCCGCTCGACGGCCTCGGCATCATCGCCAACTACACCTATTCGGACTCGAAGGATAACGCCGGCTTCCCGCTCGTGGCGGTGTCGAAGAACAGCTACAACCTCGTCGGCCTGTACGAGAAGGGGCCGATCTCGGCGCGCGTCGCGTACAACTATCGCGACGAGGCGGTGTTCGAATTCTCCGAAGGCCGCCCCAGCTTCATCGGCCCGCGCTCGCAGCTCGACGCCCAGATCGGTATCGACCTGACCAAGCAGATCGCGCTGTCCTTCCAGGCGCAGAACCTGATCCCGGACGATTCGGCCACCACCGAATACAGCGCCGCGGGCATGGTCGCGCTCAACGGCTACGCGCTGTCGGAACGGCGCTACACGGTCGGCATCCGCGCCAAATTCTGAGGGGACAAATTCCGAGAGGCCAAATTCCGAGAGGGATGGCAGGCCGCCCGGGCTTGGGAACCGGGCGGCCACCCCACCGCTACTGGAATCTAGGCGTCCAGCGCCTTCATCGCCTGATTCCACCGCATCACGTTCGCACGCGCCTCCTGAACGAAGGCGGAACGGCGGGCGATGCCGAGGAACGCGTCGGCGACCCATTTTCCGGGCTGGCGCAGCGGACGCCGCACCTGGATCAGCAGCACCACGCGGGTAGCCCCCGTGTCGTTCCACACCTCATGG
This sequence comes from Sphingomonas sp. GW821-FHT03E12, assembly GCF_059420685.1. Lineage (NCBI taxonomy): Bacteria > Pseudomonadati > Pseudomonadota > Alphaproteobacteria > Sphingomonadales > Sphingomonadaceae > Sphingomonas > Sphingomonas sp. GW821-FHT03E12. The sequence goes on along the minus strand of NZ_JBWKUF010000005.1, from coordinate 129,925 downwards.
TCATAGGTGTCGTCGAACATCAGCGTCTCGCCCTCGGCCCAGCGGACGATGCGGTTCTTGACGCGCATCCGCACATCGCCGTCGCGCGGAACGATCAGGCCGAGATGGCAGGTCAGCAACCCCTTGGTGACCCCGCGATGCGCCGGAATATGCGTGCCGGGCGCGAGGATCGAGAAGAAGGCGCTGTTGAGTTCGGGTATCTGCCCCACCACGCGGCGCGTCACCGGGCAGCGGTCGAGATTCTCCTCGATCCGGTAGCCATAGCCCCACAGGAAGAAGGACCGCCATTTGTCCACCGGCGCGATCGCGCGGTGATCGGGCGAAATGCGGGCAAGCGAGGGCGCCGCATCCTCGCGCGCCAGCGCGGTCGCCAGCGCCTCGTCGCGGATCGCCTCCCAATTGTCGCGCAGCAGCTTCGTCCAGGCAAAATCGCGGACGTTGAGGACCGGCGCGTTAGAAACCAGCGATGACGCGCCGATGATCCGGTCGAAGAAGCCGCGCATCCGCTTGCCGGCCCGGATCAGCAACGGGCGCTTGGTGGCGGGAGCGAGGCCAGGATCGGCCGGACGCACCGCACTTGCGGTCCCGTCTCGCTCGATCGCCACACCCTCATGCACGCGTCACCTCGTCCCTTCGGCACTGGCCGCGCGGCGGAGACTCGCCGGGCGGCGCCTGCGATCGGGCTAGGCAGCATCTGGGTCCAAATCGTGGCGAAACCCGCGCCAAAGCGGCGCGCCTTGTTGCGGAATGCGGCGAAACCGCTCCGGCTGGCGATGAGCCGCGAAGCACGCTAAGTTAGCGCGCAATGGCATTGTTTCCGCGCGTCAAGCAGCTCGCCCTTCCCCTCCTCGTCGCCGCAGCCGCTATCCCGGCGATTGCGCAGGTCGCGGCGCCCGCACCCGTCGCCGCGCCCGTCGCGGTCGACAAGGCGCCCTGGCTCTACAAGGGCAGCGATGTCCCGCACGACCCCGAATGGCGGTTCGGCACCCTGCCCAACGGCCTGCGCTACGCGGTGCGCAAGAACGGGGTTCCGCCCGGCCAGGTCTCGATCCGCCTGCGCATGGACGTCGGCTCGCTGATGGAGCGCGAGTCGGAGAAGGGGTTCGCGCATCTGCTCGAACATCTCTCCTTCCGCGGCTCGGCCAAGGTGCCCGACGGCGAATCGAAGCGCGAATGGCAGCGGCTGGGCGTCACCTTCGGCTCGGACAGCAACGCCAGCACCACACCGGTCTCGACCACCTACAAGCTCGACCTGCCTGACGCGAACGAGGGCAGCCTCGACAAGTCGATGATGATCCTCGCCGACATGATGGCCGCGCCCAACATCACCGCGGCGATGCTCAACCTCGAACGGCCGGTGGTGCTCGCCGAACAGCGCGAGCGGCTGCGCGCACAGCAGCGGTTCGAGGACGCCCAGCGCGAGCTGTTCTACGCCGGCCAGCTTTTCGCCGAACGCCCGGTGATCGGCACGACCGAAACGCTGAATGGCGCCACCGCCGACAGCGTCCGCGCCTTCCACCAGCGCTGGTACCGGCCGGAGCGCACCACGCTCGTCATCGTCGGCGACATGGACCCGGCGCTCTTCGAGGCCCAGATCGCCAAGCATTTCGCCGCGTGGAAGGGCACCGGCCCCAACCCCGTGACCCCCGATTTCGGCAAGCCCGATCCCTCCAAGCCCACCAGCGCGGCGCTGGTCGAGCCGACCCTGCCGCCTTACGTGACGCTGGCGGTCCTTCGCCCCTGGACGGTGTTCCAGGACACGGTGAAGTTCAACCAGGAGCGGATGATCGACTTCATCTCGCTGCGCATCATCAACCGCCGCCTCGAAAGCCGCGCGCGGGCCGGTGCCGCCTTCGCCGGAGCGGGCGCAGATCTGTCCGACGATGTCCGCTCGGCCAATGTCACCGCGATCCAGGTTCTCCCGCTCGGCGAGGATTGGGAGAGCGCGGTCAAGGAAGTCCGCGCGGTGATCGCCGACGCGCTCGCGACCGCCCCCACCCAGGCCGAGATCGACCGCGAAGTCGCGGAGATCGATTCGAGCATGCGCAACTCGGTCAGCACCGCACCGGTGATGGCCGGCTCGCGCCGCGCCGACAATCTGGTCGAGGCGGTCGACATCAACGAGGTGACGACGAGCGAGCAGGAGAGCTACAACATCTTCAAGGGCGCGGTGGACGGCCGCATGTTCACCCCGGATCGTGTGCTCGCCTCGACCCGCCGCATCCTTCAGGGCGATGCGACCCGCGCGATCATCAACACCCGCACCCCCGATGCCGATGTCCAGGCCAAGCTCGCCGCGGCGCTCAAGGCCGACGTCTCGGGGCTGGCCGGCACGCGCAGCACCGCACGTAACGTCACCTTCGCCTCGCTCCCGGCGCTGGGCGCGCCGGGCAAGATCGCCGAGCGCGCGGTCGCGGTCGCCGATCCCAAGATCGAACGCGTGCGCTTCGCCAATGGCGTCAACCTGATCCTGTTCCAGAATCCGGGCGAGGTCGGCCGCGTCTATGTCAATGTCCGCTTCGGGCGCGGCTTGCAGGGCATTCCGCCCAACCGGCTGACCCCGGCCTGGGCCGGCGGCATGGCGCTGGTCGCCAGCGGCATCGCCACCCCCGGCGGCCTGCTCGGCCAGGAGGAACTCGACAAGCTGACCGGCGATCGCCAGATCGGCCTCAGCTTCGGGATCGGCGACGACGCGTTCGGCTTTGCCGCCCAGACCCGCAAGGAGGATCTGGACGATCAGCTCAAGCTGATCGCGGCCAAGCTCCAGTCGCCGGGCTGGGACCCCAAGCCGGTAGCCCGCGCCCGCGCGGTCAGCATCTCGGGCTATGCGTCCAGCACGGCATCGCCCGACGCGGTGATCGGCCGCGACCTCGAACGGCTGCTGCACGACAACGACCCGCGCTGGGGGATGCCCGATCTCAAGGGGATCGAAGCGCTCAACGCCAAGGATTTCCGTGCTTTCTGGGCGCCCTTGCTCGCCAGCGGCCCGATCGAGGTGCAGATCTTCGGCGATATCGATGTCGAGAAGGCGATCGAAGCCGCCCGCCTCACCTTTGGTGCGATGAAGCCGCGCAAGGCGACCCCGCCCGTCGCGCCGTCGATGCGCTTCCCCGGGCATGTCGCCAAGCCGATCGTGCTCACGCATAGCGGCCAGCCCGATCAGGCGGCCGCGGTGATCGCCTGGCAGGCCGGTGGCGGTTCGGACAATATCGCCGAGGGCCGCAAGCTCGAGATCCTCGCCGCGGTGATGCGCGACCGCATCCTCGACCGCATCCGTTCGGCCGAGGGCGCGAGCTATTCGCCCACCGTCATCAGCCAATGGCCGGTCGGCCAGCCGGGCGGCGGCCGCATCATGGCGATCACGCTGATCCCGCCCGAGCGGACCGATCTGTTCTTCCGCGTCTCGCGAGAGATCGCGGCGGACCTGATCGCCCGACCGATCGAGATCGACGAACTGCGCCGCGCGCTGGTGCCGACCGCGCAGATGATCGTACGCCGGTCGAGCGGCAATCCGTTCTGGATGCAGCAGACCGAAGGCGGCACCTTCGATCCCCAGCGCTTCGCCGCGATCGGATCGATCGCGCGCGACTATGGCACGACCACTCCGCTCGAGCTTCAGGCACTGGCGGTCAAATATCTGGCCCCGCAAAAGGACTGGTCGATGGTCGTCATGCCGGAAGCCAAACCGGGAGCAGCGGCGACAGTGGCGAGCGGGAGATAGCCTGCCGCCCGGGCATCTAGTGAAGCTTGAGCCGGGGGCGGATGATCGCATTCACCCGGCCGAGCAGAATCAGCGCCCAGCCCTTGATCCAGCCATGGATGGCGAGCAGGTGCATCCGGTAGAGCGAGGTATAGACGAAGCGCGCCAGCCGCCCTTCGATCGCCATCCGTCCGCCGACCAGATTGCCCATCAGGCTGCCTACCGTCGAAAAGCGGCTGAGCGACACCAGCGAGCCATGGTCGTGATAGACGAAGGGGCGGAGCGGCCGCCCCGTCTCGATCGCGACCAGGTTGCGATAGGTGGCAGACGCCATCTGGTGCGCCGATTGCGCGCGCGGCGGCACGGGCCGCGTCTCCCCCGGCAGGACGCACCAGGCGCAATCGCCGATCGCGAAGATGCGGTCGTCGGTCTCGGTCTGCAGCGTCGGGCGCACGATGAACTGCCCGCTCGGCGCGCGCGCCAGCCCGTCCGCGTCGCTGGCGAGCGGGGCGGCCTTCACCCCCGCCGCCCAGACGCGCAGGTCCGCAGGGATGCGCTCGCCTGATTTGAGCAGCATCGCGTCCGCCGTCACCTCGGTGACGGGTGTGTTCGTCAGCACGGTGACGCCAAGCGCCTCCAGCTCGCGCTGTGCCGCTTCGGCCAGCCGTTCGGGCAGCGCAGGCAGGATTCGCGGCCCTGCCTCGATCAGCGTCACGCGCAGCCGCTGCTCGTCGAACACCTCCAGCCCGTAATACCGCAGGGCGCCCGCCGCGTTAAACAGCTCGGCCGCAAGCTCGACTCCCGTCGCACCCCCGCCAACGATCGCAATATCGACATGCGCATCACTCGCCGGATCGTCCACCATCGCCCGCGACACGCGCAGGCAGTGGTTGAGCAGCTTGTTGCGGAACCGGTCCGCCTGCTGGCGCTCGTCGAGGAAGATGCAATGTTCGCGCGCACCCGGCGTACCGAAATCATTGCCCACCGACCCCATCGCCAGCACCAGATAGTCGAACCGCAGCCGGTGCCGCGCGATCAGCTCGCTGCCGTCGTCGTCCAGCAGCGGCGCGATCACGATCTCACGGGCCGCGGGATCGATGCTCTCCAGCGTGCCGAGGAAGAAACGATAGCCCCAGCGGTGGCAGTGGCTGCGATAACCGACCTCGTCGAGATTGGCGTCGAGCGAACCCGCTGCGACCTCGTGGAGCAGCGGCTTCCAGATGTGCGTGCGGTTCCTGTCGACCAGGATGATGTCATGGGTGCGGCGGCCGAACCGTGCACCCAGCCGCCGCGCGAGCTCAAGCCCGCCTGCGCCCCCGCCGACGATCACGATCTGGGTCTTGCGCGCCACAGCCGCCCCCTTGAAGGCGGCCAGCACCCCGCGGGCCGCGCTCAGCTCTTGTACAGCGCGTCCAGCCGCTCGCCATAGACCTGTTTCAGCACATGCCGTCGGATCTTCAGGCTCGGCGTCAGCTGCTCGTTCTCGATGCTGAACGGCTCGTCGGCCAGGATGAAGCGGCGGATGCGCTCGATCACCGACAGGTCCTTGTTCACCCGCTCGACCGCCGCGCCCACCGCGGTGCGATAGTCATGGTCCTGGAGCAATGCCTTGAGGTCGCATTTGGCCCCGTTCTTGGCGCACCATTCCTGCGTCCATTCGGGGTCGGGGACAATCACCGCGGTCATGTACGGCTTGCGATCGCCCGCGATCATCGCCTGCATGATCTCGGGCTGGAGGGTCAGCATCCCCTCCACCTTCTGCGGCGCGACGTTGTCGCCCTTGTCGTTGACGATGATATCCTTCTTGCGGTCGGTGATCTTGATCCGGCCCTTCTCGTCGATCATCCCGATATCGCCGGTGTGCAGCCAGCCGTCCTTGAGGACGCGCGCGGTCTCGGCCTCGTTGCGCCAATATCCGTGCATCACCAGCTCGCCGCGCACCAGAATCTCGCCATCCTCGGCGATCCTGACCTCGACGCCTTCCAGCGGCGGGCCGACCGTGTCGTGCTTCAACCCCGCCTTGGGCCGGTTGCAGCTGATCACCGGCGCTGCCTCGGTCTGGCCATAGCCCTGCAGGAAGGTGATGCCGAGGCTCTCGAAGAAGACGCCGACCTCGGGGTTGAGCGGCGCCCCGCCCGAAACCATCGCCTTGATCCGCCCGCCGAAGCGTTTGGCGAGCTTGGGCTTCAAGGTCCGGCTGAGGAACAGGCTCATCGGCAGGTCGAGGATCGAACTGCTGCCCGCCGCCTTCTTGCCCCCGATCGATACCGCGCGGTCGAGCAGGAAATTGGCGAACTTGCCCTGTTTCTCGACCTGTTTGGTGATCCGCGTGCGCAGCACTTCGAACAGGCGCGGCACCACCACCATCAGCGTCGGGCGCACCTCCTCGATATTCGAGGCGAGCTTGTCGAGGCCTTCGGAATAATAGATCTGCGCGCCCAGCCCGATCGGGAAATGCTGCCCGCCGGTATGCTCATAGGCGTGGCTCAAGGGCAGGAACGACAGGAACACCTCGTCGTCCCATCCGAAATCCTCGGAAATGACGATGCAGCAGCCCTCGACATTGGACAGGATCGCGCCGTGATGCTGCATCACGCCGCGCGGTGATCCGCCGGTGCCGCTGGTGTAGATGATGCACGCCAGATCCTCGCGCTTCGCCTTGTCAGCTTCGGCCGCAGCCGCCGCCACGTCCGCCGGGTTCTCGGCGATCAGCGTCTTCCAGTCGTGATATTCGATCGCGCCGGGTTGGCCGATCCGCATCTCCTCGATCCCGATCACCACATGGCTGTGGCTGCCGGTGGTGTGCAGAACCGCGGGCAACAGCGTCTTGGCGAGCTTGCCGTTGGACACGATCGTCATCGTCGCGCCCGAATTCTCGATGATATGCTGGTGGTCGCGCTCGGTATTGGTGGTGTAGGTCGGCACGGTCACGCCACCCGCGGCCATGATCGCCAGATCGCTGATGCACCATTCGGGGCGGTTCTCGCTGACCAGCATCACCCGGTCGCCCGGCTTCAGCCCCAGCTTCTTCAGCGCCGCGGCGAGCCCCGCGACCTGCCGCGCAGCCTCAGCCCAGCTCGTCGGCACCCATTCGCCGCCGGTCTTGGCCCACAGGAACGGCGCATCCCCCTTCTCGCGCGCCCGCGCAAAGAACATCTGTACCAGATTGTCGAATCGTTCGAGCTTGCGCATCCTGTCCCCTTAACGCCCCAGGCGCGGGTTCGTGCCCGCGCATCTCCGGGAAGCGAGCCTAGCGGCCCCGCGGCCAAGCGCAATGCCGCTACGGCACTACAGGCGCTTCAGGATCCGCCGCACCAGCCCGGGGCCTTCATAGACCAGCGCCGAGTAGATCTGCACCAGCGCCGCGCCCGCCTCGAGCCGCAGCAGCGCTTCCTCGGGCGAGTCGATCCCGCCGGCCGCGATCACCGGCAGCTGCCCTCCGCCCGATGCCAGCGCTTCGACCAGCTTCGCCCGTGCCAGCGTCTTGAGCGGCGCGCCCGAAAGTCCACCCGTCTCCCCGGCCTGCGGCGACCGCAGCGTATCGGGGCGCGAGATCGTCGTGTTGCCGACGATCAGCGCATCGATCCCGTTGTCGATCGCGGCACGCACCGCGTCGTCCAGCCCCTTGGTATCCAGATCGGGCGCGACCTTGAGAAACAGGGGAACGCGCCGGCCGTCCACCACCCGCGCCGCACTCGATGCCGCCAGCAGATCGTCCAGCGCCGGCCGCGACTGCAGGTCGCGCAGCCCCGGCGTGTTGGGCGAACTGACGTTGATCGTCACATAGTCGCCGACCCGCGCCGCCTTGCCGACGCCCAGCGCATAGTCCGCCACGCGGTCGTCGCTGTCCTTGTTCGCGCCGACATTGATGCCCAGCACGCCAGCATGCCTGCGCCCGGCCACCCGCGCCAGCGCCGCATCGATCCCGCCATTGTTGAAGCCCATGCGGTTCACCACGCCGCGGTCCTCCGCCAGCCGGAACAGCCGCGGCTTGGGGTTGCCGCTCTGCGGCCGTGGCGTCAGCGATCCGATCTCGACCGCGCCGAAGCCCAGCCCGAACAGCCCGGCGACCGCCTCGCCATCCTTGTCCATTCCCGCCGCAAGGCCCACCGGATTGGGGAATTCCAGGCCCGCGATCGTCACCGGCCGCACGCGCGGCACGCTCCTGGTACCGCCGACGATCGACAATGCCCGGATCGTCAGCCGGTGCGCGCGCTCGGCATCGAGCTTGAACAGCGCCGGACGCAGCAGGGCGTAGGCGCTCATCGGACTTTTCTGCATTGCAATATTTGCATCCAAAACCTTGTAGCGATGTCGAATTCTTCCAAGACCGAATCGATTGGCCATGTCTAGAGGGTCAAGGCGACCTGAGGAGCTTCCAACAGGGGCTTCTGAAACTAAGCTCGGCGGGAGTCACCTCCCGTCGAGCCCTTTCCCCATTTTTCAACGCTTCCCCTCGTGTGCGAACACGCCTAACCTGCCGTCTGCCGCAGTTGGGGACGTTCGATGACGGCGGTGCAACTGGAATATGCGGTGCCGGAAGCAGGCACTGCCGATTGGGTCACTTTGTTCTACCATTTCCGGGCCGATGTCCCCTTTCTGGAGGACACCGAGCGTGCCGACCATGCGCAGCTGCGCTTCCGCATTTCCGAAGGCGCTGCCGAGTATCGCATGCCGGATGGCGGCATCCAGCCGGCCCCGCCAGTCCATGTCATAGGACCGACCAGCGGCGCGATGCAGGTCAAGGTCGCCGGCCCCGTCCATGTCTTCGGTTGCGGGATCACCCCGGCCGGCTGGGCAGCGCTGATCGGCAATGACGCATCGACCATGCTCAACCGCGTGCTGGACGCCCGCGACCTGTTCGGCGCTGCGATCGACGAGACGCTGGCCCGGCTCGCGCACGCGCCCGACACCAAGGCGATGGTCGCGATCGCGGAAACGTCGATCGCAGGCCTCGCTCATATGCGCGCGCCCGATGCCGCGTTCGTCCGGCTGGTCGATGAGTGGCTTGCCGCCTGCGCTTCCCCCGAAATCGGCGCCCTTGCCGCTGCGACCGGCCTCTCGGACCGCCAGCTCGAACGCAAATGCAAGGCGCTCTACGGCGTTCCCCCCAAGCTGCTGGCGCGCAAATATCGCGCGCTCAAGGCCGCGGTGGCGTTCGCCGAGCGCAAGGCGACGCTCGACGAGCTCCTCGATCGCGGCTTCTACGATCAGTCGCACCTGATCCGCGAGATGAAGCAGTTCACCGGCTGGACGCCGCGCCAGCTGCTGGAAGAACCCACATTGCTCGCCCAGCTCACCATCTCGCAGCGCAGCGCCTTGCAGGGTCAGGTCAATCCGCTGATCAGCGACACCTGAACTTGCCCGACCCGCGCCAATCGGCGGGTTGACGCGGCGCACCTTCGCGCCCATCTGCCCAATCGGAACGAATCATTCCGATTTGAGAACCGTTCGCAACTGCGAAGGAAGAATGCGACTTTCGGCCCAGACAGATTACGCCGTCGTGATGCTCGCCGCCGCCGCGCGCCATTGCGGCGTGAGCGGGCGCCTGAATGCGACCCTGCTCGCCGACGAGACCGGCCTGCCCCTCCCCACCGTGCAGAAGCTGGTCAGCCGCCTCTCTTCCGCGGGTCTCATCGAATCCGCGCGCGGCACCGGCGGTGGCTTCCGCCTCGCCCGCCCGCCTGCCGCGATCAGCCTGGTCGACATCGTCGAGGCGATCGAGGGGCCGATCACCCTCACCTCCTGTGTCGATAACGGCCGCCATGATTGCTGCATCGAACAAAGCTGCCGCGTGAAACCGCACTGGAATGCGGTCAACGGCGCGGTGCGCTCGACGCTCGCGAACGTCACTCTCGCCACCCTCTCGACTCACCCGGAACCCGCCTGATGGCCACCAAGAATGCCGAGGCGCTCGCCGCCGCCAACAAGAAGTACGAATGGGGCTTCAGCTCGGATATCGAGCAGGAGTTCGCCCCCAAGGGGCTGTCCGAGGATACCGTCCGCTTCATCTCGGCCAAGAAGGGCGAGCCCGAGTGGATGCTCGACTGGCGGCTCAAGGCCTATCGCCACTGGCTGACCATGACCCCGCCCGACTGGGCGAAGCTGTCGATCCCGCCGATCGACTATCAGGACGCCTATTATTACGCCGAGCCCAAGGCCAAGCCCAAGCTCGGCAGCCTCGACGAGGTCGATCCTGAAATCCTGCGCGTCTATGAGAAGCTCGGCATCCCGATCGAGGAGCAGAAAGTCCTCGCCGGGGTCGAAGGCTCGCGCAAGGTCGCGGTCGACGCGGTGTTCGACAGCGTCAGCGTCGCCACCACCTTCCGCGCCGAGCTCGAAGCCGCGGGCGTCATCTTCCGCTCGATCAGCGAGGCGATCCGCGAATATCCGGACCTGGTGAAGAAGTGGCTGGGGAAGGTCGTGCCGATGCACGACAACTATTTCGCAGCGCTCAACTGCGCGGTCTTCTCCGACGGCACCTTCGTCTACATCCCTGAGGGCGTTCGCTGCCCGATGGAGCTGTCGACCTATTTCCGCATCAATGCCGAGAATACCGGCCAGTTCGAACGCACGCTGATCGTCGCCGACAAGGGCGCCTATGTCTCGTATCTCGAAGGCTGCACCGCCCCGATGCGCGACGAGAACCAGCTCCACGCCGCAGTCGTGGAACTGGTCGCGCTCGACGATGCCGAGATCAAATATTCGACCGTCCAGAACTGGTATCCGGGCGACGAGAATGGCGTCGGCGGCATCTACAATTTCGTGACCAAGCGCGCGCTCTGCCAGGGCAAGAACTCCAAGGTCAGCTGGACTCAGGTCGAGACCGGCAGCGCGATCACCTGGAAATACCCGTCCTGCGTGCTGGCGGGCGAGAACAGCGTCGGCGAATTCTATTCGGTCGCGGTCACCAACAACCGCCAGCAGGCCGATACCGGCACCAAGATGATCCATCTGGGCAAGAACAGCCGCTCGACGATCATCTCCAAGGGCATCAGCGCCGGCCGCAGCGACAACACCTATCGCGGCCTCGTCCGCGTCGGCCCGACGGCGGAGAATGTCCGCAACTTCACCCAGTGCGACAGCCTGCTGCTCGGCGACCAGTGCGGCGCGCACACTGTTCCCTATATCGAGGTGCGCAATCCCTCGGCCCAGATCGAGCATGAGGCGACCACCTCCAAGATCTCCGAGGACCAGCTCTTCTACGCGATGCAGCGCGGCCTCGATCAGGAAGCGGCCGTCGCCCTGATCGTCAACGGCTTCGCCAAGGAAGTGCTCCAGCAGCTCCCGATGGAATTCGCGGTCGAGGCACAGAAGCTGCTCGGCATCAGCCTTGAGGGGAGCGTCGGATAATGCGCCGCACCTCTTCACCCATCCGTCACCCCGGACTTGTTCCGGGGTCCAGCTTTCCTTTCGTGATGCCGTCGCCCGTGGCGCGGTGGACCCCGGAACAAGTCCGGGGTGACGATCGGGGAGTGTGATGCTCTCACTGTTCCTCCTTCTCGCTGCTCCCCAGCAGGCGGCGGTCGCGCCACCTGCGGCCGAGGAATATGAGGAAGTGGTCGTCACCGCGACTGCAGGCCGCGTCGCGCTCGTCTTCGACAAGGCCGCAGACGGCCGCCTGATCAATTGCCGCGTGTTCAAGTCGAGCGGCGTCGCCACAGTCGACGCCCGCGCCTGCACCTCGCTCCCCGATTGCGTCACCTCGATCAAGGGCCAGCAATTTTGCGGCGGCGAGGGCAACAAGGCCCTGATGGCAGTCGAGACCAGGCCGAAGCCCGAAGAACCCAAGCTCGGCCTCGGCGTCAAGCTCAAGCCCGACCCGCCCAAGGTCCCCGCGGTCGGCCCCCTGGTCTCGACCGAGACCGAGGACGACCCCAACCGGCTCAGCAAGCTGCCGCCGCCGCCCAAGGCCGATAACGGCCCGCCCGTCATCACCTTTGGCGGCCCCAAGGTGGAGGAGCCGCGGTGATCGCCCTCCTGCTCGCCGCGACACAGGTCGTGTCGCCCCCGCCGCCGGAAGACGAGATCCTCATCCTCGCGCGCAAACTGCGCCGGGTCGAGATCGACATCACCCTCACCCGCAAGGGCGAGGTGAAGAAGTGCCGTGTCAGGAGGGGCGTCGGCGACCCCGTCTTCGACAATTTCTGGTGCGATGCCGCGCGTGCCTGCTCCGACAGCGGCCACACCAGCAGCTGGGCGATGAAAACCTGCCTCAAGACGCGCGAGCAGGTCTTCCTCGCCGCGCTCAACGCCAAATATCCGGGCGGCCGCACGGCGCCGCCCGCTACCGGAAAGTGACCATGCTCGTAATCGAAAACCTCCACGCCGAAGTCGACGGCAAGCCGATCCTCAAGGGCCTCTCGCTCAGCGTGAACGCGGGCGAAGTCCATGCGATCATGGGCCCCAATGGCGCGGGCAAGTCGACGCTCGGCTATGTCCTGGGCGGCCGCCCCGGCTATGAGGTGACGGAAGGCTCGGTGACCTTCGACGGCGTCGACCTGCTCGACCTCGATCCGCATGCGCGCGCCGCCGCGGGCCTGTTCCTCGGCTTCCAGTATCCGGTCGAGATCCCCGGCGTCTCCAACGTCCAGTTCCTGCGCGAAAGCCTCAACAGCCAGCGCCGCGCGCGCGGCGAAGCCCCCCTCTCGGGCGCCGAGTTCCTCAAGCTCGCCCGCGCCCAGGCCGGCGCGCTGGAGATGGACGCGGAGATGCTCAAGCGCCCGGTCAATGTCGGCTTCTCGGGCGGCGAGAAGAAGCGCAACGAGATGGTCCAGATGGGTATCCTGAACCCCAAGTTCGCGGTGCTGGACGAGACCGATAGCGGCCTCGACATCGACGCGCTGCGCATCGTCGGCGAAGGCATCAACCGCATCATGCGCGCGCCCGACAAGGCAGTGCTGCTGATCACCCACTATCAGCGCCTGCTCGATTATGTGAAGCCCGACGCGGTCCACATCCTTGCCGATGGCCGCATCGTGAAGACCGGCGGCCCCGAACTCGCGCACGAGCTTGAGCGCGAAGGCTATGCGCAGGTAGCGGCCTGAACCGATGAGCACGCTCACCCTCCCCTCGCCGCGTGAGGAAGCCTGGCGCTGGAGCGACCTCGACACGCTCCGCGCCGCCGCTGACACCGCGCCTGCCGCGACCGGAATCGATCCCGCCACACTGTTCCTCGACATCGCTGGACCGCGCCTGTTCTTCGTCGATGGCGCGTTCGAACCTGCGCACAGCCGCCCCGGCCCGGTCCAGCTCACCCGGCTCGAGATGACCGGCAGCCATCCGCTCGGCCACCTTGCCCAAGGCGAAGGCTGGGTGCTGCGTCTCGACGCCGCCGCAGCGACCGATCCCATCCAGATCGTCCATCTCGGCACCGGCGGCGAAAACCATGTCCCGGCACGCATCGACATGGCCGACGATGCCGTCGCGACCGTGATCGAAACCTATGCCGGCCGCGGCTGGAGCAACCGGCTCCTCCACGCCTCGCTGGGCAAGGGCGCCCGCCTCCAGCGCGCCGTACGCCTGCTGCAGGACGAGGGCTTCGTCTCGATCCGTGACGAGGCGCAGATCGGCGAAGCGGCCAGCTACGTCTCCACCTTCCTCGGCGCGGGGGGCAGCGGCAGCCGCATCGACGGCTTCCTCCGCCTCGACGGCGTCGGCGCCTATGCCGAAATGGGCGGCGCCCTGCTGACCCGTAGCGAGCAACGCCAGGAGGCCGCCGTCGCCGTGCATCACGCCGCGATCGAGGGCACCAGCCGCCAGATCTGGCGCGCGGTCGCCGCCGACGCCTCCACCGCCAGCCTCGCCGCCCGCGCCGAAGTCGCCCGCCACGCGCAGAAGACCGATGGCGAACAGTCGCTGCGCGGCCTGCTGCTCAAGCGCACCGCGACGGTGAACCTCAAGCCCGAACTGGAGATCTTCGCCGACGACGTGAAGTGCGCGCACGGCGCCACCGTCGGCGAGCTCGACGCCAAGGCACTGTTCTACATGCAGTCGCGCGGCATCCCGGAGCCGCAGGCCAAGGCGTTGCTCACCCACGCCTTCGTCGCCGACGCGCTTGATCGGATCGGCGACGAGATCGTCCGTGAGGCGTTCGCCGCCGACGCGGAGACATGGCTGGAGGCCGCGCTGTGACCATCCTCACCGCTACCGCGCCGCTCGACCTGCTGGCAGATTTCCCCGCGATCCCGCAGGGCTGGGCCTATCTCGACACCGCTGCGACCTCGCAGAAGCCGCAGCCGGTCATCGACGCGATCACCCGCGCCTATGACCGCGACTATGCGACGGTGCATCGCGGCGTCTACCAGCGCTCGGCCGACATGACGCTGGCGTTCGAAGCCGCGCGCCGCCGCGTCGCGAAGTTCATCGGCGGGCAGGAGAACGAGGTTGTCTTCGTCCGCGGCGCGACCGAGGGCATCAACCTCGTCGCGCAATGCTGGGCGGGCAGCGTCCTCAAGCCCGGCGACCGCATCCTGCTCAGCCAGCTTGAGCATCACTCGAACATCGTGCCGTGGCAGATGGTCGCCGAGCGTACCGGCGCGCAGATCGACGTCATCCCGCTGACCGAAGATCATCGTATCGATCTCGACGCGATGGAGCGGATGCTCACGCCTGCGCACAAGCTGGTCGCGCTCGCCCATGTCTCGAACGTGCTCGGCTCGGTGCTCGACGCCAAGCGCGCCGCTGCGCTTACCCATGCCGTCGGCGCCAAGCTGCTGCTCGACGGATGCCAGGCGGTTCCGCGCCTGCCGGTGGACGTCGCCGATCTCGACTGCGACTTCTACGTCTTCTCGGGGCACAAGCTCTACGGCCCGACCGGGATCGGCGTGCTGTGGGGCCGCTACGAACTGCTCGACGCGATGCCGCCCTATCAGGGCGGCGGATCGATGATCGACCGCGTGACGTTCGAGCGCACCACCTACGCCCCGCCCCCGGGCCGGTTCGAGGCGGGAACGCCGCACATCACCGGCGTGATCGGCCTCCATGCCGCGATCGACTATGTCGACGGTATCGGCCTCGACCGAATTCACGCGCACGAAACCGCCTTGGTGACGACGACGCGTGAGGCGCTGGCGGGGCTCAACAGCGTCCGCGTCTTCGGCCCCTCCGACAGCGCCGGTATCGTCAGTTTCGAAGTCGAGGGGGTTCATCCCCACGATGTCGCCACCATATTGGACGAAGCCAATGTCGCGATCCGCGCCGGCCATCACTGCGCACAGCCGCTGATGGACTCGCTCGGGGTGACGGCGACGGCCCGCGCCAGCTTCGGCGTCTACAATGGCGCGGCGGACATCGATGCGCTGGTCAAGGGTATCGAACGCGTAACAAGGATCTTCGGGTGAGCGTCGTGAACGAAGAACGGAAAATCGAAGTGGAAGAAGTGACCTCGGTCGAGGCGCCGCCGCGCGCGCGCGTTGAGGATACGCCCCGCGAAACCTTCGAACGCAAGCGCGACTATCTCGACGGCTTCCTCTCGCAGAAGCCCGCCGATCTCCCCGCAGGCGAGCCCGGCGGCGCGACCTATGACGCGATCATCGATGCGCTCAAGGAGATCTACGATCCCGAGATTCCGGTGAACATCTACGACCTCGGCCTGATCTACAATGTCGAGGTGACGGGCGATGGCCATGCCGTGGTGACGATGACACTCACCACCCCGCATTGCCCGGTCGCTGAGTCGATGCCGGGCGAGGTCGAATTGCGCGTCGGTGCCGTTCCCGGCGTCGGCCATGCCGAGGTCAACCTCGTCTGGGACCCGCCATGGGACCCGCAGAAGATGAGCGACGAAGCCCGGCTCGAACTGGGGATGCTGTGATGACCGAAACCAAGACCCGCGCCCGCCCCGCCGCGATCATCCTGACCCCCGGGTCGGAAGCACGCATCGCCGACCTGATGTCGCGGGCGCCCGAAGGCGCGATCGGCGTCAAGCTCTCGACCCCGCGCCGCGGCTGTTCGGGCCTTGCTTATTCGGTCGATTACGTGACCACGGCGAACCCGATGGACGAGCGGATCGACACGCCGGGCGGCGCCCTGTTCGTCGACGGCGGATCGGTGCTCTATCTGATCGGTTCGACGATGGACTGGGTCGAAGACGATTTCACCGCCGGCTTCGTCTTCAATAACCCCAACGCCAAGGGTGCATGCGGCTGCGGTGAGAGCTTCACTGTCTGACGAAGCGCCACCCAAGTCCAAGGCAGCGAAGAACGCGGCGATCGCCGCCGCGGTCCTGCTCGCGCCCGGAGGGTTCATCCTCGGCGGCCTACTGATCGCACGCGCCGTCAAGAAGCGGCGCGCAGCGAAGGACGGCCAAAGCCCCTCCCCTTCAGGGGAGGGGTAGGGGGTGGGGGCGTGCGGGTCTCGCAGAGCGCATCGCCTGAGACGACTGCTCCACCCCAACCCCTCTTCTGAAGGGGAGGCGCTATCTACGTCGCGAACAGCTGCCCGATATCCTTGAACGCCTTGAACTCAAGCGCATTGCCCGCCGGGTCGTAGAAGAACATCGTCGCCTGCTCCCCGGGCTTTCCGGCAAAGCGGATATGCGGTTCGATCACAAACTGCGTCCCCGCCCCGCGCAGCCGCTCGGCCAGCGCGTGCCACTCGTCCCAGTCGAGCACCAGCCCGAAATGCGGCACCGGCACCGCGTCGCCGTCCACCGCGTTGCGCGTTCGCACCCCGGCGCCCTCACCCTTGTGAAGCACCAACTGATGCCCGCGAAAATCGAAGTCGATCCAGTGCCCGGGATCCTCGCGCCCCTGCGGACAGCCCAGCAATTTGCCGTAAAAGGCCCGCCCAGCCTCCAGATCGTCGACCGGAATGGCGAGGTGGAACAGCGGCGCCGTCACATCCAGCCTTCCAGCACCTGGTCGGGCGGACGGTGGCCATCGGCCCAGAAGCGGATATTGGCGATCACCTTCTCGCCGGTCGCATGACGCCCCTCATAGGTCGCACTGCCCATATGCGGGGTCATCACGACATTGGGCAGTGCCAGCAGCCGCGGATCGATCTGCGGCTCGAACCGCCACACGTCCAGCCCCGCGCCGGCCAGCCGCCCGCCCTCAAGCGCATCGACCATCGCCTCCTCGTCGACGATCCCGCCGCGCGAAGCGTTGATGAGGTAGACCTGCGGCCCCAGAAGCCCGATCCGCCGTGCATCGATCAAGTCGCGGCTGTCATCGTTGAGCGGTGTATGGATCGTCAGAATGTCGATCTCGCGCAGCATCGAGTCGAGATCCGCATGCCAGGTCGCGCCCAGTTCCGCCTCGACCACCTCGGGCAGCCGGTGGCGGTTGTGATAGTGGATCGAGAGGCCGAAGGCTCGTGCGCGCCGCGCGACCGCCTGGCCGATCCGGCCCATGCCGACGATACCCAGCTTCTTGCCGCCGATCCGGTGCCCCAGCATGCCCCCGGGCGACCAGCCCTTCCACTGGCCCGATCGCACCAGCTTCTCGCCTTCGGCCAACCGCCGCGGGACCGAGACGATCAGCGCCATTGTCATGTCGGCCGTGTCCTCGGTCAGGACGCCCGGCGTGTTGGTGACGACGATCTTGCGCGCGCGTGCGGCCTTGAGATCGATATGGTTCACGCCCGATCCGAAATTGGCGATCAGCTTCAGCCGCTCGCCTGCCGCAGCAATCAATTCGGAATCGATCGTGTCGGTCACGGTCGGCACCAGCACGTCGCAATCCGCGACCGCCGCCAGCAGCGCCGCGCGATCCATCGCTTCGTCGGACTGGTTGAGGCTGGCATCAAACAACTCGCCCATCCGCGCGGCGATCGCGTCGGGCAATTCGCGCGTCACGGCCACGCGGGGCCGGGCGGGTCGGGGCGCTTGTACCATCCCGGTCCGGATGGCCCTCCCGCCGCCGCCAGTCAACGGTTGATGCGATACACCACCCCGAAGTAGACGGGGCTAGGACTTTGGGGGTCTTGGAATGCGGTTGCGTAAAGTGGTGACAGGGTTGGTGGCGTTGACGCTGGGCGTCACCGCAATCGGACAGGCGGAAGCGCAGCAGCGCAAGCCGCCCTATTACGCGTCGATCAGCGCGGGCAAGGCCAATATGCGCACCGGCCCCGGGCGCAACTACCCCACCAACTGGCTCTATCGGCGTGCCGATCTGCCGGTGAAGGTGGTCGAAATCTACAATGACTGGCGCAAGGTCGAGGACCCGGACGGCACCCAGGGCTGGATGCTGGTCGGCCTGCTCTCCGCCCAGCGCACCGGCGTCGTCGTCGGCACAATCGTGGAGATGCGCGACAGCCCCCGCCTCAACGCCCGCGTCAACTGGCGCGCAGCGCCCGGCGTGGTCGGCCGGATCAGCAAATGCCAGCGCGGCTGGTGCTGGTTCGATGTCCGCGGCCGCGGCGGCTATGTCGAACAGAACCGCATCTGGGGCACCGAGCCCGGCGAGGAAGTGCCCTAGCGCAGGTGCGGCAGCCGCCAGTCGCCGAGCAGCGCGGCGGTTCGCAGCGCGAAGATCGTGACGCCGGCGACCGCCTCCGCCGCATCCTGCCGGACCTCGAACCGCCGCACCAGCACGACAAGCAACGTTGCGCCTGCAATCGCCGCGGTGGCGTAGAAATTCTCGTGCAGCACCGAGGGGACCCGGGCGGTGAGCACGTCGCGCAGCATTCCGCCGCCACACCCGTTGACGGTCGCGATCACCACGACCGCAGCGGCATTCAACTTGTAGTCCAGACTCTTGCGCGCACCCGCAATCGCGGCGAGCGCAAGCCCTACCGCCTCGAAGATGTCGATCGCGAGCGGCGGCGTGAAGTCGCCAACATGGCCGACCGTTACCGATGCGGTGATCACCCCCAACGTCGCAGCCACTGCCAGCGCCGCATAGCGCCAGTCGCGAAATGGCGCGGGCGGATGCTCGCCAAGCAAAAGATCGCGGATCACTGCGCCGCCGACCGATCCGACGAACGACAGGACGAGGATACCGAACAGGTCGAGGTCCGCCTGGACCGCCGTAACCGCGCATTCGGTTGCCAACACGAAGGTCGCGGCCAGATCGACGCCGTCCAGCACCCGGTCGCGCATACGATTGGTGGCGGGGTCGGCGCCGGAACCGCCGGCTGTCACCGCGCCGCGATCCTGCTGCGATCACGAAATCCGGACTGACCCATCATCCTCCCCCTTCCGGAGAACCGGATGGTACACCCCGCCGCGCGTCTCGCAACCCGGACCGTCTAGCCCCCGATCACCTTGCGGAAATAGACCACCCGCTCGGTCTCCTCGAAGCCGAGGTTCTGGTGAAAGGCGTGGCTCTGATGGTTGGTCAGTTCGGCGTCGGACCCCAGCTCCGAACACCCCTTGCCGCGCCCCCACGCCTCCACCGCCGCCAGCAGCGTTCCGGCAACCCCGGCGCGCCGGCTGGAAGGCACCACATAGATCCCCTCCAGAAACGCTACCGGAGAGGTCTCGCAGCCATTGACATAGTCGTGCCGCACCGCGGCTTCGGCAAAACCGATCGCCTCATCGCCACGCATCGCCAGAAAGCAAACCTGCCCCCGGCCGTCCGCCATCTCCGCGATGAACTCGACGATGTCGGTCGCATGCTCGTCGCGGCTGCCTTCGGGCCAAAGTGCCACCCTCAGTGCCGTCCACGCATCCCGATGCGCCTCGCCCGCGGTGATGATCTCGAACTTCGCCTGGAGTCGCATATCGTCAACGATCATAGCCGATGATCCGCAGGTTTTCGCCCGATCTGCGAAGCGGATACAAACCCGATAATGCCAAACCCGCCTCTATGCGGCCGAGGTCTTGCGCGACTTCTCGTGCCGGAACATTGTTGAAGCGCGGGATGCGCGCGATCGCGGGGATCTCCAACCATTCGATAGACCTGAACTCGACCGGGCCGAACTCGATCGTATCGATGTAGGGGCGCGGCACATTCAATGCGCCGATCCTCGGCAAATCCATCGTCCGGGGTTCCGGAACATCGATAAACTTGACCAGCATCTGACAAATTCCAAGCCCTTCGACGTTCAGCACGGCGAACAGCTTGCGCCACTTGGTATCCGACATCAGGGCATGCGAGAACTCACGCCTCGCCGCGCGGTTCAATCGCTCCAGCTCTGCCTTGCCATGAACCGTCATGCTGTTCGGATGGCACAGGTGCCGAACGACAGCAATCGGGCGGCTGAAGGGTCACATCCGCCGCCCGGAGCCCCGGCCCCGATCGCCTCAGTGCATCAGTTCCACCGCCATCGCGGTCGCCTCGCCACCGCCGATGCACAGCGAGGCAAGGCCGCGCTTTTGCCCGCTATTCTGCAACGCAGCCAGCAGCGTCGCAAGGATGCGCGCGCCGCTCGCGCCGATCGGATGGCCCAGCGCGCAGGCGCCGCCATTGACGTTGAGCACATCGTGCGAGATCGAAAGGTCGCGCATCGCGATCATCGCAACCACCGCGAACGCCTCGTTCACCTCGAACAGGTCGACGTCGCCGATCCCCCAGCCCGCCTTGTCGAGCGCCTTTTGCATCGCGAACACCGGCGCAGTCGTGAAACGTGCGGGCAAATGCGCGTGACCCGCATGCGACACGATCCGTGCGACGGGATCGAGTCCCAGTCGCTCCGCCACCGATGCGCGCGTCAACACCAGTGCCGCCGCGCCGTCGGAGATCGACGAAGCATTGGCCGCGGTGATCGTCCCGTCCTTGGCAAAGGCGGGCTTGAGCGTCGGGATCTTCGACGGGTCGCCCTTGGCGGGCTGTTCGTCCTTGTCCACCGTCACGACGCCCCTGCGCGTCTTGATCTCGACGGGCACGATCTCGCGGTCGAACCCGCCCGATTGCTGCGCCTTCTGCGCGCGCGTCAGGCTGGCGATCGCAAATTCGTCCTGCGCCTCGCGGGTGAACTGGTATTCGGTCGCGATCTCCTCGGCGAAAGTGCCCATCGCCCGGCCCGGCTCATAGGCATCCTCGAGCCCGTCGAGGAACATATGGTCGAACAGCCGGTCATGCCCGATGCGCGCGCCGGCGCGGTGCTTCATCGACAGATACGGCGCGTTGGTCATGCTCTCGAGGCCGCCTGCGACCAGCAGGTCGACCGACCCCGCCGCCAGCGCCTCGGCGCCCATGATCGCGGCCTGCATCCCCGATCCGCACATCTTGTTGACCGTGGTCGCCTCGACATGGTCGGGCAGCCCGGCCTTGCGCCCCGCCTGCCGCGCCGGCGCCTGGCCGAGGCCCGCGGGCAGCACACAGCCCATATAGATACGCTCGACCGCCTCGCCCTTCAGCCCCGCGCGCTCGACCGCCGCGCCCACCGCCGCCGCGCCCAGGTCGGTCGCGCTTGCATCGGACAATGCGCCCTGCATGCTCCCCATCGGAGTACGGGCATAGGACACAATGACGACAGGATCGGTGGACATGTTCGCCTCTCCGCGAGTTTGGATGTTGGCCGCGATCTAGGCGCCGGGCTTCGCAAATGCAAAACAGGACGCGACAATGACGCTACCCGATCCGGAACCGCCCCTTGATTGAACCCTGGATATGGCCCGCCGCGCTCGGCGTGCTCGGCCTGATCTTCGGCAGCTTCATCGCGACGGTCGCACTGCGCTGGCCCGAGGGGCGCAGCGCCTTGCGCGGCCGTTCGCAATGCGATTCGTGCCACAAGGCGCTGCGCGCGCATGAGCTGGTACCGCTGCTCAGCTATGCGCTCCAGCGTGGCCGCTGCCGCAGCTGCGGAACCGCGATCCACCCCGGCCACCTTGCGGTCGAGGTCGCGGGCATGCTGGTCGGTATCGCCGCCGGACTGGTCGCGCCGGGCTGGCACGGGGTCGCGGGCGCCGTCTTCGGCTGGCTGCTGCTCGCACTCGCCGCCCTCGATCTCGCCGCCTTCTGGCTTCCAAATGCTCTCACCGCCCTGCTCGCGCTCGGCGGCATGGTCGATGGGTTGTTCTTCCCGCCCGACTGGACCGATCGCGTTCTCGGCGGCCTGTTCGGCTTCGGCCTGCTCTGGCTGGTCGCCTTCACTTACCGCCATGTTCGCGGGCGGGAGGGACTGGGCGGTGGAGACCCCAAGATGTTCGGCGGCATCGGCCTGTGGCTCGGCGCGTCGATGCTCGCCCCGGTTCTGCTTGCCGCCAGCATCATCGGGCTTGCGGTTGCGCTGGCGCTCAAGGTGGCGCGCCGCGAAATTGGGATGACGAGCCGCCTTCCGCTCGGCACATTGCTTGCGGTCGCGGCCTTTCCGGCGTGGCTGTACGCAACAGGGGTTTAGGGGATGCGCGAGATTCTGGACCGCCAGCGCACAGCGTTCATGGCCGAATTGCCCGTCTCGATCGCGACGCGCCGCGATCGCCTCCGCCGCGCCGCCGCGATGGTCAAGGACAATGCCGCCCGTTTCTGCGACGCGCTGAGCGAGGATTTCGGCCATCGCAGTCCGCGCCAGTCGATGATCACCGATGTCGTCGCCTCGGTATCGCCGCTCAAGCATGCCGAGAAGATGGCCGCGCGCTGGGCCAGGCGCGAGAGGAAGCCGGTGATGTTCCCGCTCGGCCTGCTCGGCGCGCGAGCGTGGGTCGAATATCAGCCCAAGGGCGTGATCGGCATCATCGCGCCGTGGAACTTCCCGGTGAACCTGGTGATGTCACCCCTCGCCGGCGTGTTCGCCGCGGGCAACCGTGCGATGGTCAAGACCAGCGAGTTCACGCCCGCCACCGCCGCGCTGTTCGAAGAACTCTGCCCTCGTTATTTCGACCCGGCCGAGCTCGCCTTCGTTTCCGGCGGCCCCGAAGTCGGCCAGGCCTTTTCCGCCCTTCCCTTTGACCATCTGCTCTTCACCGGTGCCACCGGCATCGGCCGCCATATCCTCCATGCCGCCGCCGACAATCTGACGCCGGTGACGCTCGAACTCGGCGGCAAGTCGCCCGCGATCCTCGGCCGCTCGGCCAATCTCGCCCAGGCGACCGAACGGGTGGCGATGGGCAAGATGCTCAACGCCGGCCAGATCTGCATCGCCCCCGATTATCTGATGGTCGCCGCCGAGCAGGAGCAGGCCGCGATCGACGGCCTCGTCCGTGCCGCCACCACCATGTACCCGACCCTGTTGTCGAACCCGGACTATACCGCGATCATCAACGACCGGCACTTCGCACGCCTCACCGCCGCGATCGATGACGCCCGCGCCAAGGGGGCCGAGGTGATCGCGGTCAACCCGGCGAACGAGGATTTCACGGCGTCGAACGCGCGGAAGCTGCCGCTCCACATCATCCGCAACGCAACCGACGACATGACCGTGATGCAGGAGGAAATCTTCGGCCCGGTCCTG
This sequence comes from Sphingomonas sp. GW821-FHT03E12, assembly GCF_059420685.1. Lineage (NCBI taxonomy): Bacteria > Pseudomonadati > Pseudomonadota > Alphaproteobacteria > Sphingomonadales > Sphingomonadaceae > Sphingomonas > Sphingomonas sp. GW821-FHT03E12. The sequence goes on along the minus strand of NZ_JBWKUF010000005.1, from coordinate 106,947 downwards.
CCCGTCCAAAAGTATGACAGCATCGACGGCGCGATCGGCGAGGTGAACCGCCGTGACCGCCCGCTCGCCCTCTATTATTTCGGATCGGACGAAAGCGAGCGGCGGCGCGTGCTCGACCGCACCATTTCGGGCGGGGTCAGCCTCGACGACACGATCTTCCATGTCTCGATGGAGGAACTGCCGTTCGGCGGCATCGGCCCCTCGGGCATGGGCGCCTATCATGGCGAGCCCGGCTTCCGCACCTTCAGCCACGCCAAGTCGGTGTTCAAGCAATCGCGGCTCGACGTCGCGGGCCTTGGCGGGCTCAAGCCGCCCTATGGCAAGAAGACCGACGCCGCGATCAAGCAACAGCTCGGCTGAAAAGCCCCTCCCCTGAAGGGGCCTATATACGTGTGTGACCCACTAGACTTGATGAAAGTTTAGCGGCAGATTTGCCACGAAGGAGATTGCGAGTGGCAAAGTTCGTGTACGATGAGCGCGGGGACTATCCAATCATCCGCCTAGAGGCAAAGCAGGATGAGGAAATTCCCGTGGAGATGGTGGCTGCTTGGGCGGCAATGAGACAGGCTTGGGCGCTGGATCAACTTGGGGATAATCTCATCGGGCTTGATAACGCGATCAACAGCATCGCGCACGCTATCACCGACAAATAAGCACCGGAGGCTCGGGATGGTCAAGACTTGGGGCAGAGAGGAACGCGGCGAAACAGCGTGCCCAGAATGCAGAGCGCTATATCATGTTACGGTGTACCGGTTCCCGGTGCGCGACAAGGATCACTTCGATTGTAACGTTTGCGGCCATCGCATGGCGGAATGGAACAGCACCGAAGCTCCATCCTATGAACTGATCGGTAAGCCAGAAAGCCCGGCGGGTTAGGTCGGGCTTCTGCTTTAGTTGGCCTTACCGTCTTCGCTGCCCGCTTTGGCCCGCCGTTCCACACGCTTCATCAGCAACGACACCCAAGCCTGCATATCCTCTACGCTTTGCGGCGACAGGTTATCTGGCCAAGTGATCTTAATGGCCCCCTCATCGGCATCAAAGGTCTCTGAGCGATAGCCCTTTGCGGGGCTGGCTTCACCAGCGGGTGCGTCCGGCGCGGCTTGCAAGGGCAGCGTGGGCGGCAACGGTCTCTTGCCGAACGCTTGGTCCAGGGCGACCTGTGGCGGGAAGGTCGCACCCGAATCTCTCACAATCACTTTTTCCATTTCGAGTCCTGTCTCGGTTCCATCGACAAAGACCCACGCTTGGTCCGGCGATAGCGCCCGAACGCGCAACGGGCTCGGGTTCGCGATAGCGCCGCCGACTTCATAGTCGATTAAATCCCCGACGCGGGCACCGCCAAACACTACACCATCCTCGCCGACATGGGAATCGTCTTCTAGCGCCGGGTCAGAATCTTTAGAGGCACCCTTGCTTCCGATGAAAGAAAGGTTGTCCTTGTAGATACCCAGCGCACTACGCGCAGATTGCTCGTTCAGCCCAATTCCGGTCTTGAGGTAAGTGCGAGCGACAGGATCAGCGACGGTGCTGCCTTCCCAGTGGTCGAGCAGATGCGCCATAAGGGGCGGCCTACCGGCAAATTTTGCCTGTAGCCGATCGTGATCCTCCTCCAACTCCGTCTGGAAGTATTCCCGTGCGTCGCTTGTCAGCTTCACGGCTCGGTCGTCGTTGGAACCCTCATCCTCAAGCAGCCCGTAGGACTTGAGCGCGGCGACCGTTTGGAATCCGCCGCTGGACTTGTCGGAATACCCCCAAGCGGCGAATGCCACCGGCATCTTGAGGCCCTTACCCCCCTTGTCGTTCTCGTAAATCAGCCTCGCCCGCTCTAGGGACTTGGCGAGATTGATGAACGGGAAGCGCGTTAATACCGGCTTCGAAACCATGGGTGATCTCCTATGATGGAGATGGCAGTAGCAATTTCAGCCCGGCAGTTCAATCCATTTCACCGGCAATTCAGATGACCCTTGCAAAGGCGTGGCGACACGCGTAGATGATTGGCACCGGACAGCGAATCCGGGCGGCTAAGGAGCGCACTGGCGATGTGATGAAGGAACGGGACCGCGACCAACGATAGGCCGCTAGAACGGAAAAAGCCGGAGCAAAGCCCCGGCTCTCCGTAGTCTCACCGGGCGCTATACGCCGCGATTCAGACCGCTGTGGTAGGCAATTGAATCGCACGTTTAGCGCCCAAAATCAAGGAGCAGCATGCGATGGTATACGTCCGCAGCTACTTCCGCATTCGCAACCGTCGGGTTGAGCGCGTGCGGCAGTATTGTCGCCGCCGCTAATCTAGCGGTTTCGTCGGCTCCGTAGGGGCCGTTTCATCAGCACCTTGAGGTCGCTTCGGCGGCCTCTTTTTTTGTGCCCGAGCGTCGCCCTGGAGTTCGACGGGAGCGGTGCCGATAAATCGAGCGAGTGCCTCATCAAACGGCATATCCAAGCCGAGTGGCTTTTCCCTCTCGTCTTTCATGCGATCAGTTCCTTGTAGCGAAGGCGACCAGTCGTTTCCGCCAGCAAAGCGTTGACGCGCTCGCCTTCACCGCCAGAACGCAGATTGAAGCGCCATGCGCTTTCCGAGACGTAGCGGTTGAGATGCTTTGGCGACACGAAGTGATGAATGCCGACGATCTGGCGCTTGAGCAACGACCAGTAGCCTTCGATGCCGTTCGTATGCGTCGCGCCCGAGACATACTCACCGGCGCTGTGGCGAACCACGCCATGGGCAAACGTGCGGCCAAGGTGGCGATATCCGCTGTGCTCGTCAGTCGAGACGCTTGCGGTCGGCGCGATGACAGCGTGAGCGAAGCCGTCCAGCGTAGCTGTGTCGGTGCGATCGATCACGGTAGCGACGACGTTACCGCCGCGCTCCAGTGCGCCGACCACAGCGACCTTGCCTGAGGTGCCGGGGCCGTTCTTCGGGTCGCCCTTGTGGCGGTTCGAAGCCTTGCCGCCGACATAGGTTTCGTCAATCTCGACTTCGCCATCCAGCGGGCGGTTGAATGACTGCGTGCGGGCGGCGTGGCGCAGGCGGTGCAGCATGAACCAAGCCGTCTTTTGCGTGACGCCCAGATCCTTTGCGAGCGTGGTGCTGGCAATACCCTTCTTATGCGAAGTGATGAGCCAAACGGCCATCATCCACTTGCGCAGCTCAATCTTGCTGTCTTCGAAGATCGTGCCGACCTTGATGCTGAAACGCTTGCGGCAGTCACCGCACTTGTGGGTGCGCTTGTCCGAAAAGTGATAGACCTTGGTCGAGCCGCACAGTGGGCAAAATGCACCGCCCGCCCACCGAATCGCGGTGAAATGGTCGATTGCAGTTTGCTCGTCTGGAAAAGCCGCCATCATCTGGAACAGCGTATCGAACGATTGAAGGGCGGGTTTATGCGTCATGCATTCTGACTACCGCCTTTCGAGAGTTGGGTCAAGCACGTATATAAATTCCTCCCCTGAAGGGGAGGGGCTAAGAAAGTCACAGTCCCCGCAACCACTCCGCGACCATCGCCCGCCCCGCCGCGACCGCATCCTGCCCGTGCCGGTCGTGCTGGCCGCGCAGCTGGTCGACCGTCAGTCCCGCCTGCCCGACATAGTCGTCGGACCCGTCCAGCCACTCCTCGAAGCGCGGATCCTCGCCCATCTCGGCATGGAATTGCAGCGCCAGCACCTCAGGCCCACGGCGGAACGCCTGGTGGTGATAGGCATCGGTCGAAGCCAGCAGCTCCACGCCTTCGGGCAGCGGGAAGGTATCGCCGTGCCAGTGCAGCACCGGAACGCCCTCGACATGCCGCAGCGGCGAGTCCGCCCCGGCGGCGCTCAGCGCGACCGGCGCGAACCCGACCTCCTTGACCGGCCCCGAATAGACCTTCGCCTCCATCGCCGCTGCGATCATCTGCGCGCCCAGGCACACCCCGATCGTCGGCAGGCCCAGCGAGATGCGGCTTGCCAGCCGGTCGATCTCGCAATCGATCCACGGGTTTGCATCACGCTCGTACACGCCCATCGGCCCGCCCATCAGGATCAGCAGATCGGGCGTGTTGAAATTGACCCGCGCGAATTCCGGATCGGTGACGTCGATCCGGTCGAGCACATAGCCGGCATCCTCCACCGGCTGGCGGAACCCGGCGATCCCCTCGAACGGGACGTGGCGGATGATGAGACCCTTCTTCATGCCGCCAGCCTAGCCAGCGGCACGAAGCTCAGGAACCCAATCGCTGCTTTAGGGGTGAAAACCTCAGTCCCCGGTCAGGATGCGGTCGACCAGCTGTTTCACCGTCGGCACGAACCCGTTCGAATAGAAGGGATCGCGCTTGAAATTGTACGCGGCATGACCCGCGAACATCAGATTCTGGTCGGTATCGCCGCCATGCGCGATATCCTGCAGCGTCTTCTGGATGCAGAAGCTGCGCGGATCGGCGAGGCGCCCGGTCGAGTTGGTCTCGGTATCCGCCCAGGACGAGAAGCTGCACTGGCTGAGACAGCCCATGCAATCCTTCTGATCCTTGCGGATCACGCCCTGCTCCTCCTGATCGACGAAGACGAGCGTGTTGTCGGGGGTCTTGAGCGCGTTGGTGAAGCCGAGGCCCACCCATTCGCGCGCGCGCAGCAGATCGTTGCGCGTGACCCAGAAATTCTTGCCCTTCACGCCCGCGTCGAGCTGGAAGGTGTGATCGCCCGCTTCCTCGGTCGAATAGGGGATCTGGCGCTCCGAACGCGCCTCAAGGTTGCGCAGGAACGGGTTGCGTACCGCCGAGGAATAGAAACCGGTCGGCGAGAAACGGTGGAGGAGCACGTCGCCCTCCTCGATCTCCATCAGCTTCGACTTCCACCCTCCGGGGATCGGTGATTCCTGCGTCAGCAGCGGGCGGGTGCCGAACTGGAAGACAATCTGCCCGAGCTCGGGATTGTCGATCCAGTCGTTCCAGTCGCGCAGATACCAGACGCCGCCGGCCATCACGATCGGCACGCTGTCCGGAATCCCGCCTTCGCGCATCACCGCGCGCAGTTCCTTCACGCGCGGGTAGGGATCCTGCGGCGCGCGCGGATCCTCGGCGTTCGACAGACCATTATGGCCGCCCGCCAGCCAGGGATCCTCATAGACCACCGCCGCCAGCCATTCGGATGCCTTGGAATAGGCGCGCTTCCACAGCGCACGGAAGGCGCGGCCCGACGAAACGATCGGCAGATAGCTGACGCCATAGGACGCCGCGATCTCGCTGAGCTTGTAGGGCATGCCCGCGCCGCAGGTGACGCCGGCGACCATGCCGCGCGTGCGCTCCAGCACGCCGTGCAGCACGCGTTGCGCGCCGCCCATTTCCCACAGCACGTTGATGTTGATCGCGCCCTTGCCCCCGGCGATCTCGAACGCCTTCTTGACCTGCTGCACCGCGCCCTCGATCGCGTAGGCGATCAGTTCCTCGTGCCGCTCGCGGCGGGTCAGCGCATTGTAGACCTGCGGGATGATCTTGCCTTCGGCGTCATAGCTGTCCGCGTTGACCGCACTGACGGTGCCGATTCCCCCCGCCGCTGCCCAGGCCCCCGCCGAAGCATGATTGGTCGCCGCAACCCCCTTGCCGCCTTCCACCAGCGGCCAGACTTCCTGACCATTGTAGATGATCGGCTTCAAACCCTTGAACAACGCGTCCCTCCGGAAAAATTCGCGCGACTTTAGCCGCGATCAGCCCCCTTAGCGAGGGGAATCAGGTCTGCGCCGCGATCCGGCCATCTCAACGCCACGATCCCATGCGCGCGTGAGCCAGCGCCGAATTCTACCCCAGAATTCCGGGGCGTTTCACGGCGCCTGCATAGAGTTCGGCATAGGCGGCGATCATCGACTTCTCGTCGAACAATTCGCGGGCGCGGGCCTGGTTCGCCTTGCCCAGCGACACGCGCACGTCGGGCATCGATGCCAGCGTCTCGATCCGGTCGCGCAATTGCACCGGGTTCCAGTCTTCGGAAATCAGGATCCGGTTCTCCGGCGCGATCATCTGCGCGACATCGCCCACCGGCGTCGATGCGACCGGCAGCCCCGCCGCCATCGCCTCCATCAGCGCGATCGGCTGCTGCTCGCTCTTGGACGACAGCACAAAGATGTCGAACAGCCCCATATAGCGGTGCGGCTCGGGCACGAAGCCGGGCAGCAGCACCGTCTTCTCCAGCCCCATATTGTCGATCGCGTCCTGGATTGCCTCGCGCTCCGGCCCCTCGCCGACGATCACCAGCTGCGCACGGGTCTTCATGCCCCCCATCGCGCGGACCAGCATCGGCAGATCCTTGACCTCGCGCAGCCCCGCGACCGTGCCGACCACGACATGGCCCGGCAGCCGCTTGAAGCCGGGAATCGCCTTCGGGTCGGGCTTTTTCGCATAGGCGGCGACGTCGATGCCGTTGGAGATGCGATGCAGCCGCTCCGCCGGCTGTTTCCATGCCTTGCGCGCCACCCGCTCGAGCAGGTGCGAAGGCACGACCAGCGCATGCGCCGCACCCAGCGCGATGCGGCGGTACATGTTGCGCATCGGGTTGAGCCGCGCCGCCTCGTCGGCATTGAACCCGTCCTCGTGATGGATCACCGGCGGCATGTTCTTGGCAAAGACCCGCTTCGCCATCACCCCGTCGATCGCGCCCCAATTATAGGTCAGCACCAGATCGAACCGCGCCATATACTTGGCGATCGCCTCGTAGCGCGCGACCGAGGGCTTGCCGGTCAGCGGCGGCGGGTTCTGCGCGATCTCGTAGCGGATGCCCTTCGCGATCGCGTCGCGCGCGCCATAGGCGCCCTCGACCCCGGAGACGATGACATGCTTCGCCTTGTCGCCGAACGCGTTCATCAGCCGGACCGCACGCGCTTCCTTGCCGCCCAGGTCGAAGCTCGAATGGAGATGGAGGATATTGAGAGCCATGGTGGGCGTGGTGCTTAACGCCCAATCTTCCTCCATGCGAAAAATTTCTGCGGACCTGTCGATTCCGCCGCCCCTCGCTCGTCGGGATCATGACAGCGTGTTTCCGCGCTGCGCACCGAAGGAGACCCATGATGCGCAAGATCAACGCAACCGCCTTCGTCAGCCTCGATGGCGTGATGCAGGCACCCGGCGGCCCCGAGGAAGACCCCACCGGCGGCTTCGAATTCGGCGGCTGGACCGCCAATTACTGGGGCAGGGACGAAATGCTCTGGCGCGCGATCGACGCCATGTTCGTGAACCCGGTCGACCTGCTGCTCGGCCGCAAGACCTACGACATCTTCGCCGCGCACTGGCCCTATGTCCCGACCGAGCCCGGCAGCGAGGGCTATGCGGAGGATCATGCGAAGATCGCCCGGCTGTTCCGGCGCGTCACCAAATATGTCGCCAGCCGCTCGCCGCTCGATCTCGACTGGGAGAATAGCGATCAGCTTCAAGGCGATGTCGCCGCCGCGCTGCGCGCGCTCAAGCAGGGCGAAGGCCCCGACCTGCTCACCCAGGGGTCGAGCGATCTGCTCCAGACGCTCTGGGCGGCCGATCTGGTCGACGAACTGCGCCTGTTCATCTTCCCGGTGACGCTCGGCAAGGGCAAGCGCCTGTTCGGCACCGACGCGATGCCCGCCAGTTTCGAGATGATCGAATCACAGGTCTCGCCGAGCGGCGTGATCATCGCCAGCTATCGCCGCACGGGCGGCGTCGAGACCGGATCGTTCGAGCTGCCCGAACCGACCGAGGCCGAACTCAGGCGCCGCACAACGCTCGGAGACTGATGCCGGACGGGCGGGGCACTCCCCGCCCCGTTCAGCGGACCTGGGTCAGGAGGCGCTCGATCCCGGCCACCGCCTCGGGTTCGTCAAGCGTGGGCGCGTGGCCGGTATCAGGCACCGTCACCAGATCGCATTCCTTCACCCGCTCACGCATCGCCTGAGCGGTCGCGGCCGAAAGGATGTCCGAATTGGCGCCACGCACCACCAGCAGCGGCTTGTCCTTGAGCCCGTCAAAGGCGCGCCACATATCCGGCCCCGCCTCGTTCCCCGGCACGCGGAACGGCTCGGCGATCTTCATGTCGTAATCGAGCACGATGCGGCCTGCACTGGTCAACCGGTAAAGCCTCTTGGCCATCGCCAGCCAGTCCTCGATGTCATAGCCCGGATAGACGTCGCCATTGGCCTCGGCCAGCGCCCGCGCTGCGTGCATCCAGGTCGGGTGCCAGTTGGCCTTGCCGACATAGCCGCGGATGCGGCTGAGGCCCGCCGGATCGATCTCCGGCCCGACATCGTTGAGCACCGCGCCCGCGATCCGCTCGGGATGGGTCGATGCCATCAGCATCGTCAGGATCCCGCCGAGCGACGTGCCCACCGCGACGAACCGCTCGAGCTTCAGCTCGACGACCAGCGCCTCCAGATCCTGGAGGTAGGTCAGCGGCACATAGCTCATCGGATCCTTGGCATAGGCGCTCTCGCCGCGCCCGCGCAGTTCGACCGCGATCACCCGCCATTGCCCCGCCAGCCGCTCGGCCAGCGCCTCGTAATCGCGCGCATTGCGCGTCAGGCCGGGGATGCACAGCAAGGGCGGCTTGCCCGCCGGCCCCGGATAATCACGATAATGAAGCCTCAGGCCGTCACCCGACCACCAATAGCCGTCGGTATAGGGAGCAAGGTTGCGTGCAGTCGCCATCGCGCCCCATATCGCGCCATGGCCGATTTCCCGCAAGCGCCGAGCTACCTCCCCGATCCCGCGATCCTGAAATTGGGCGACGCCTTCTACGATGCAGTGGAGGCGGCGGACTTCCCGCAGACGGCCCTCCGCTTCCGCAACGATCGCGCTGCCGCCGAAATCGGGCTGGACAACCTCAGCGACGACCAATGGCTCGCCCATTTCGGGCGCTTCCAGCCACTCGCCGGTAACCTCTCCCAGCCGCTGGCGCTGCGGTATCACGGCCACCAGTTCCGTACCTACAACCCCGACCTGGGCGACGGCCGCGGCTTCACCTTCGCCCAGATGCGCCGGAACGACGGCGCGCTGATCGAACTCGGCACCAAGGGCTCGGGCCAGACGCCATGGAGCCGTTTCGGAGACGGCCGCCTGACGCTCAAGGGCGGGGTACGCGAGGTGCTGGCGACCGAGATGCTCGAGGCACTCGGCGTCAGGACATCGCGCAGCTTCTCGCTGATCGAGACCGGCGAGGCACTCCAGCGCAACGACGAACCCTCGCCCACTCGCTCAGCGGTGCTGGTCCGGATGAGCCTCGGCCATATCCGCATCGGCACCTTCCAGCGCCTCGCCTATTTCAGCGATGCGGAGAATATGCGGCGGCTGGTCGACTATTGTCTGGCCGAGATGTTCGGCATCGAACCGGCCGAAGATCCGGTTGCCCAATTCTTCGAGCTGGTGGTCGATGGCACGGCAGCGCTGGCGGCAAGCTATATGGTCGCAGGCTTCGTCCATGGCGTGCTCAACACCGACAATATCAACGTGATGGGCGAGAGCTTCGACTATGGCCCCTGGCGCTTCGCGCCGGTGTTCGACCCCGGCTTCACCGCCGCCTATTTCGACCATAGCGGCCTCTATGCCTATGGCCGCCAGCCCGATGCGATCCTGTGGGACGTGGCCCAGCTCGCGGTGTCGCTGCGCCTGATCAGCGAAGCGCCGCCGCTGATCGAGCGGCTGGAACGGTTCGAGCCGCGCTACCGCCATCATTACACCGCTCCCCTTCTGCGCCGCCTCGGCCTCGCGCCGGGCGAACCCGACGCGGATCGGGACTGGGCGCTCAAGGATGCGATCGACGATGCACTGATCGCCACCCAATGGCCGATCGACCGCTTCTTCTTCGATGGGTTCGGTGGTGAACTGCCCGAAGGTTACGGCCCGGAATGGCGAAAGGTCCGCGCCGCGCTCGCCGGCTATGCGCCGGTGCCCGGCGGCCGCGCCCACTCCTATTTTTCCGACGCCGAACCTTGTTCGATGCTGATCGACGAGGTCGAGGCGATCTGGTCGGCGATCGATCGCGATGACAACTGGGAACCGTTCAACGCCAAGGTCGCGGCGATCCGCCGCATGGGCGACGCACTGAGCAATCAGACCGGACATCGCTGAGGTGGAATCCAGCAATCACTTGGTGCTAGAGCAGCCTCATCCTCAGGGGTCCAATCCAAAGAAAGAACAAATGCCCGGATCCGAAATCATTTCGACCGAACCCGCGACCGGCGCAGTGCTGTGGCGCCGCCAGATCGGCGACGTCGATGCCGAAGTTGCTGCAGCCCGCGCGAGCTGGGCCGACTGGGCCGCGCGACCGCTCACCTACCGGATCGAAGCACTCCGCCGCTTCGCCAATGTCGTCCGCCAGAAGTCCGATGCCTTTGCCGACCTGATCGCGCGCGAAACCGGCAAGCCGCTTTGGGAAGCCCGGAGCGAGGTCGAGACGGTGATCGCCAAGGTCGATATCTCGGTCACCGCCTTTTCGGAGCGCACAGGCCAGCGCCGGATCGACGCGCCGATGAACACCCGCCTCGCGCTGCGGCACAAGCCGCATGGCGTGCTGGCGGTGCTCGGCCCTTATAATTTCCCCGCGCACCTTCCCAATGGCCACATCGTCCCGGCGCTACTCGCGGGCAATGCGGTGGTATTCAAGCCGTCGGAAAAGACCCCGGCGACCGGCGCCTTTCTGGTCGAATGCTATCATGCCGCAGGCATTCCCGAAGGCTGCATCCGCCTGCTGATCGGCGGGCCGGACGAGGGCAAGGCGCTAGCCGGGCATGACGGGATCGACGGGTTGCTGTTCACCGGGTCGGCGCGCACGGGTCTCGCGCTCAACCGCGCCTTCGCATCCAGGCCCGAAAAGATCCTCGCGCTCGAAATGGGCGGTAACAACCCGATCCTCGTCTGGTCGACGCCCGACATCTATTCGGCTGCGGTGCTGGTCATCCAGTCAGCCTTCACTTCTGCCGGGCAGCGCTGCACCGCCGCGCGGCGACTGATCGTCGATGAAAAGCTTTACGATCCGCTGCTCGAAGAGGTGAACAAGCTGATCGGCCGCCTGATCATCGGTGAGCCCCATGCCGACCCCGCCCCCTTCATGGGGCCGGTGATCGACAACGATACCGCCGACCTGCTCACCGAAAGCTTCCTCGAACTCTCGTTCCTGGGTGGCCGCCCGCTGCGGCACATGGAGCGTCCGATCGACGGCCGCCCCTTCGTCACCCCCGCAATGATCGACATGACCGAGGCGAAGGAAAAACCCGATGTCGAGCTGTTCGGCCCGATCCTCCAGGTGATCCGCACCAAGAGTTTCGAAGAGGCGATCGCTGAGGCGAACAACACCCGCTACGGGCTCTCGGCGTCGCTGGTGAGCCAGGATCCCAAGCTCTACGATCAATTCTGGGCCAATATTCGCGCCGGCATCGTCAACTGGAACCGGCCGACCAACGGCGCCAGCTCGGCCGCGCCCTTTGGCGGGATCGGCTGGTCGGGCAACCACCGCCCCAGCGCCTATTACGCCGCGGACTATTGCGCCTATCCGGTGGTGTCGTCGGAAGCAGAGCAGGCACGCGTTTCGATGGGGGTGGGGATTCGCGACGCATAGAAGCCTGCTCGCCGCGCCAGCCTCAATCCCGCCTTAACCACTCGCATTCTAGGCGGTGGGAATGTTCGAGCCCGGCCTTCCTGCGCGCCCTCCGCTTTCGCCTTCTGCCGCCCCGGAAGCGCATGACCGGTTCGAAGCGACCTTTCATCACGCGCCGGTCGGCATCGCACATGTCGCTCCCGACGGCCGCTTCATCGACGTCAACGCGCAGTTCACGCAGATCACCGGCCATAGCCGCGAAGAACTGCTCGCCGACGGGTTTCAGCGGATCACCCATCCCGACGACCTTGAATCGGATATGGTTCAGGTCACGCGGCTGCTGTCGGGCGACACGGCACGTTACCGCATGGAAAAGCGCTACATCGCCGCCGATGGGAACATCGTCTGGGTCGCGTTGACCGTCGCGCTCATCCGCGATGCCGCCGGGCAACCCGCCTATTTCATCTCCGTGATCGAGGATATCGGGGAGATGCGCCGCGCCCGGCATGCCGCGACGCGCGATCCGCTGACCGGCCTGCTCAACCGCCGCGGCTTCGACGAGCGGTTCCGGCGCGCGCGCACCGCCGCCAGGGCGAACCAGACCCCCTTCACATTGGTCTATCTCGACCTCGATTCGTTCAAGCGGATCAACGACGAACTCGGTCATGCCCGGGGTGACGCCTGCCTGGTCGATGTCGGGCGGGCGCTGGGCAGCGTCGCCGCGCCCGGCGACCGCATCGCACGGATCGGCGGCGACGAATTCGTGCTGCTGCTCCCGTCGATCGATCCCGCGCAGGTGCCCGGCTTCCTCGACCGGATGCGGATCGCGCTCGGCCGGATCGAGGTCGCACCCGGCTGGATGGTCCGCGGCAGCCTCGGCGCGGTCACCATCGCGGGCACTGACCCGCGCCCCAACGCGGTTCTGCTGCAGCTCGCCGACGCGGAGATGTTCATCGACAAACGCAGCGGCCGCGAATCGCGATAGCCCGCAACGCTTGCGACGAACCGCGGAACCCCGGCGCCGCACACGGATTATGCGCGGCGTGACCTTCCTTCCCGATGCATCCTCCCGTTTTGCGCGTGCCCGGCGCCTCCATCGCGAAGCCACCAACTGCCTGAAGCTGGCGGTGGGGCAGAAGGACCTCGCCTTTGCTGCCGAGCTGATTGACGAAGCGATGCGTCTCACCCAGCGCGCGCGAGAACTGGCCGCCTAGCCCTCCAAAGATTCCCTAGGCTTCCCCCAAGCAACCATCGGTTGCCGCGAACGTCACCGCAGACCATCTGCCATCCATGGCTTCTCTGCTCGATCCCTCCGCGCGCGGCCGCGTGATTCTGGTCGGCGCCGGCCCCGGCGATCCGGGCCTGCTGACCGTGCGCGCCGTCGAGGCGCTGAAAGCGGCCGACGTGCTCGTCCATGACGGGCTGGTAGATCCGCGCGTGCTCGACCTCGCACCCCAGGCGCATCGCATCTCGGTTGCCAAGCGCCGTTCGAAGCACACCGTGCCTCAGGACGGCATCAACGCCCTCATCATCGCCCATGTGAAGACCGGCGCGATCGTCGTTCGTCTCAAGGGCGGCGACCCCTTCATCTTCGGCCGCGGCGGCGAAGAGGTCGAGGCGGTCCGTGCCGCCGGCCTGCCCGTCGAGGTGATCCCCGGCGTCAGCGCCGCGCTGGGCGGGGCGGCCGAGGCGATGCTCCCGCTCACCCATCGCGACTGGTCGAGCGCGGTCACCTTCGTCGCCGGCCAGTGCAAGGGGCTGACCGATCAGGACTGGTCGGGCCTCGCCGGCAAGGGCCGCACGCTGGTGATCTATATGGGCGTCGCCACCTGCCCCGACATCGCCGAAAAGCTGATGCGCGACGGTGTCGCCCCCGACATGCCCGTCGCCGTCCTCGAACGCGCCACGCTCGAGGGCAGCCGCGCAATGCGCACCCTGCTCGCGGATCTCGGCCCGATGGTCGAGCGCGAGAAGGTCAAGAGCCCCGCGATCATCGTCGTCGGTGAAGTCGTCGCGCTCTCCGACGCGCAGGACAAGCTCGCCGGCTGGGCGAAGAAGGCCGAACTCATGCACGGATTCGACTTGTGAAATTGCTGACCGGAAACGACCTGCCCACGGGCGACGTCACCTGGTGGACCGGCTCGGGCTGGTCGCGCCACGTAGAAGACGCCGCGGACGTTGGCGATCAAGGCGAGGCGATCGCCCATGCCGAGGAAGGCGCGCGCCGCGTCAACGGCCCCTATGTCATCGACGCGACCGACACGCCCGAGGGTCCGCGCCCCGCGCATATCAAGGACCGTATCCGCGCGCTCGGCCCGACCGTGCGCCCGGACCTGACGCTCAAACCCGCCGATCCCAATGCCGGCAGCTGGGTGATCTGAAATGTACAAATACGACGAATATGACCACTCGATCGTGGCAAGCCGGGTCGAGGAATTCCGCGATCAGGTAAACCGCCGCCTCGCCGGCCAGATCACCGAGGACCAATTCAAGCCGCTCCGGCTGATGAACGGCCTCTACCTCCAGCTTCACGCCTATATGCTGCGCGTTGCGGTGCCCTATGGCACGCTCGACAGCCGCCAGATGCGCATGCTCGCCCACATTGCGCGCAAGTATGACCGCGATTACGGCCACTTCACCACCCGCCAGAACATCCAGTATAACTGGATCAAGCTCGAGGACGCGCCCGACATCCTCGCCGAGCTGGCGACGGTCGAGATGCACGCCATCCAGACCAGCGGCAACTGCATCCGCAATATCAGCAGCGATCAGTACGCCGGCGCCGCCGCGGACGAGCTCACCGATCCGCGTCCCTGGGCCGAGCTGCTGCGCCAGTGGAGCACCTTCCACCCCGAATTCAGCTACCTCCCGCGCAAGTTCAAGATCGCGGTCATCGCCGCGGACGAGGACCGCGCCGCGATGCGCCTCCACGATATCGGCCTGCAGATCGTCGAGCGCGACGGCGTCCATGGCGTCGCCGTCTATGTCGGCGGCGGCATGGGCCGCACCCCGATGATCGCGCCGCTGATCAAGGACTTCGTGCCGTTCGACGATTTCGTCAGCTACATGGAAGCCTGCCTGCGCGTCTACAATCGCTACGGCCGTCGCGACAACATGTACAAGGCGCGGATCAAGATCCTCGTCCACGAGATCGGCGCCGACAAATACCGCGACGAGGTCGAGGCCGAGTTCGCCGAGGTCAAGAAGCTCGGCATCGACCCGCCCTATGCCGAATTCCAGCGCATCGCCGCGCATTTCGCGGACCCGGCGTTCGAGAGCGGCCTGTCGGACGAGCTCGACCGCACCGACCCCGACTTCGCCGTCTGGCTCGACCAGAATGTCGCCGCGCACAAGGCGCCGGGCTATGCGATCGTCAACATCAGCCTGAAGCCGACCGGCGGCATCCCCGGCGACGCCTCCTCGGCGCAGATCGACCTCATGGCCGACCTCGCCGAACAGCACAGCTTCGACGAGCTGCGCGTCACCCATGCGCAGAACATCGTGCTGCCGCATGTGAAGAAGGCCGATCTCTACGCCGTCTGGCAGCAATTGCGCGAAGCCGGCCTGGCCGAGGCGAACCTTGATCTGATCACCGACATCATCGCCTGCCCCGGCCTCGATTACTGCTCGCTCGCCAATGCCCGTTCGATCCCGGTGGCACAGAAGATCGCGACCCGCTTCGCCGATCTCGGCCGCCAGCGCGAACTGGGCGAGCTGAAGCTCAAGATCAGCGGCTGCATCAACGCCTGCGGCCATCACCATGCCGGGCACATCGGCATCCTCGGCGTCGACCGGAAGGGCGTCGAGAATTACCAGCTCTCGCTCGGCGGCTCGGGCGCGGAGGATGTCTCGCTCGGCCAGATCACCGGCCCCGGCTTCAGCGAGGACGGCATCGTCGACGCCGTCGAAAAGGCGACCGACGTCTATCTCGCTGAGCGTCAGGACGGCGAACGCTTCGTCGATACCTATCGCCGTATCGGCATGGCCCCGTTCAAGGAGGCCATTTATGGCTGATCCGCATCTCCGCTTCCGCGACGACGACGCGCATGACGAGCCGGCAGTGACGCTCGACTCGTTCCTCGGCCAGTCCAACGCGACCGCCGTCCGCCTGGAATCGAGCGATGACGCCCGCGCGCTGCTGCCGCACCTCGAGCGGCTGTCGTTGGTCGAAGTCAGCTTTCCCAAGTTCCGCGACGGCCGCGGCTATTCCGCCGGGCGCATCCTGCGCGAAGCCGGCTATACCGGCGAGCTGCGCGCGCAGGGCGATGTGCTGGTCGACCAGATCCCGCTGATGCGCCGCTGCGGCTTCGACAGCTTCGCGCCCGAAGCGCCGGTGGACGAAGCCGTGCTCGCCGCGTCGCTCGCCCGCTACGACCATGTTTATCAGGCCGCAGCCGATCCGGCCGTCCCTGTCTGGAAACGGCGGCATGGCTAACGCAGTGGCTCGCAAGATCGACCGCATCGATACGGCTCCGGCCTTCACGGAGCGCGACGCACTGCGCCTCAACAACCTCTTCCGCGGCGTGCCTACGGTCGAGATGCTGCGCACCGTGCTGGCCGAGCAGATGGCCGGCGATGTCGCGATCGTCTCCTCCTTCGGCGCGGAATCGGCGGTCCTGCTGCACCTCGTCGCCTCGGTCGATCCTTCGGTGCCGGTGATCTTCCTCGATACCGGCAAGCATTTCCCCGAAACGCTCGCCTATCGCGACCAGCTCGCGGCCCTGCTCGGCCTCACCAATTTGCGCATCGTCACGCCCGACGCGGAGACGATCGCGAAGAAGGACGAGACGGGCCTGCGCTGGTCCTACGATCCCGATGGCTGCTGCGAGATCCGTAAGGTGATCCCGCTGGAGAAGGCGATGGCCGGCTTCGACGCCAGCCTCACCGGGCGCAAGGCGTTCCAGGCTTCGACCCGCAACGCCCTCCCCCGGTTCGAGGTGGACGGTGCAGGCAAGCTCAAGATCAACCCGCTCGCCGACTGGACGAAGGCCGATCTCGACGCCTATTTCGTCACGCATGATCTGCCGCCGCATCCGCTGGTGGCCGAGGGCTATCTGTCGATCGGCTGTGCGCCCTGCACCAGCAAGGTGAAGCCGGGCGAGGATGCCCGCTCGGGCCGCTGGGCCGGCTGGGACAAGACCGAATGCGGCATCCACACGCCCGTCGCCGACGGCGATCCCGACCAGCCGATGTTCTGACCCTTCAGGTCAGGAAGGGCGTGGTCAGCGCCAGCAGGAACAGACTCTCGATCATCGCCAGCGAGGCGTAGCCGAACCCCCGCAGGAAGCTGCGCTTCAGATGCTGGGAGAACCAGCGCGCCTGCACCAACCCAAAGGTGATCAGCGCCGCCGTTTGCAATACCAGTGCAACGACCTGGACCCACAGCGGGTGCAGTTGCCCCAGCGTGCTGCCGATGCTGAATACCAATGCGAATGGCGCCACCGCATAGCATTGCGCGTAAAAGGGCCGGCGCAGCGTCACCCGCGTCAGCCCGTGCTTCTGCAGCCGCACCATCCGCGCCGCGAACACCAGCGGAAACACCCCGAACACCACCAGCCGCAACATCAGCAGGCTGGTGTCATCGGTCACCAGCGCTGCCAGTCCGCGCTTGCTCGCAATCAACGGGCTGTCGCCGATCAGCGCCAATTCCAGCCCGTGCGACACCAACAGCGAGACCATCAGGAACAAAGGCGGGCTCAGCGTATCGGTATATTGCTGCTCTTCGGTCTGGCCCAGCTCACGATCTGAATAGTCCATCATGCTGAGCGGCCGCGTGAGCGTGCGCCAAAGGGTGATCGGATAGAAGATCAGCCAGGACAGCACTTCGTAGAGCAGCTCATCGAGCGACTTGATGATCGCCATGAAGTTCATCGCTGCGGCCCCTTTCGCCCCTGCCTCCGCATTTCTAGGATCATCATGCGTCGCATCGCCGCGACTCGACAAGATTCAAATAGTTACCGTTCGCACAGGAGCATCCCGATGAACCGTCTCAGCGTTCTCGCCGCCGCCGCGATCAGCACCGGCGCGCTTGCCTCCCCCGCGCTCGCGCAGGATATCCCCAACGACCTGCGCGACATGGTCTATGCCCGCGCGGGACAGGCCGAGGCGGAGCTTCAACGGCGCGGCTATGTCGCCGTTCGCACCGAGACGGGCGGCGACCGCACATGGACCAACTGGTGGAACGCCGATCGTCGCCAGTGCGTGTCGATCGTGACCCGCAACGGCCGCTACGATTCGATCGTCACCGCCCCCGCGCCCGATTGCCGGGGCGGCGACCGGCCCGGACGCCCCGACCGGCCCGGCTGGGACGATCGCCCCGGACGTCCGGACCGCCCGGGCTGGGATGACCGTCCCGGCCGGCCGGATCGTCCCGGTGGTGGCTGGCCTGGCGGCCGCCCGATCTCGCTCGGGCTGATCTGCTTCGGTGAGGGGCAGAAGCCCGCCGCCGCGAACCGCTGGGGCTGGCAGTGGAACTGGGACAGCAACCGCTATGATTTCGGCAACCGCACCGAACTGACGACTCAGCAATTCGACGCGTCGGTGATGATCCAGCTCTGGGACGGCGGCGGCCGCATCCGCCTGCCGCGTTCGCTGATCCCGCCGATCCACTCGGGCGGCACTTCGCGTGATGGCTGGTGGGATCTGTACGATGTCTATCAGGATCGCAGCCAGGTCCGCGCCACCTATCGTCTCAACGGCCCCAACAAGCCGCGCGTGACGATCGACCGGCGCAGCGGCAGGATTCAGATTCGCGGAATCTATAATTACGGCTTCCGCGGCAGCTGCGACACGATCGACGGCGCGCGCCACCAGCGCTTCTGACGCGGTTTCCCCGGCCATCGCACGCCGCGCACCGTTGGTCGCGGCGCGGCGGCCGGGGTTGCTGCCAAATCCTCCCTTGGCCGTTGGCAGGCCGCCGCGATGCGCCGGAGTCCCCGTCGCAACGGAAAAAGGGAAGTATTCTATGCGTAAAACCACGCTGGTTCTGACGGGCCTGGCCGCGCTCACGCTCGCTGCCTGCTCGAAGAATGACGACGCCGTCGCCTCCGCCCCGCCGCCTCCGCCGGGCGCAGTCGCCGGGTCGGTCGCCGCCGACCGCGACGGCGACGGCATTATCGACGGCTACTATTCCGCCGACGGCATCTACCACCCGAATGCGCCCGCCCTTCCGCCGCCCCCGCCTCCGCGCCCGACGCGCCGGGGAGAGCGAGGCTGACCGCCAATCTCCGGGGAATGCGGCACACCCGCATTCCCCTTGCGCTCGCCACCGCCCTGCTCTTCGCCGCCGGAGCCGCTCCCGCCGCTGCGCAACGCGCACCTGCGGCCGCAGCGTCGATCGGCCCGGTCGCCACCGCGATCCGGACCCAGGCCGACGGCAAGCTCGGGAAATTCTACGCCACGCGCAACTATCGCCCGCTCTGGGCAGCCACGGGCCGGATCGGACCGGAGGCAAGGACGTTGCTCGGTTATCTCAAATCGGCCCGGTTCGATGGACTCGATCCCGCAAGCTACGACCTGCGCCGTCTGAACGATCTCATTGCGGCCGCCAGGGCCGGGACTCCGCAGGACGTAGCCCGCGCCGAACTGGCTCTGTCCGCCGCCTTCGCCGCCTATGTCCGTGATCAGCGCAGGTCCGGCGATGCGGAAATGACCTTTGCCGACAAGAAACTCCGTCCCCGCGACCTGTCGGAAGACACGGTGCTGCGCGCGGCCGCCTTCCCCAGGAATTTCGCCGCCTATGTCACCGGGATGGGCTGGATGAGCGAGCATTATGTACGTCTGCGGACCCTCACCGGGCGCGCCCACAACAGCGGCGCGGCGCGCGCGGTGCTCGACCGGCTCGCGCTCAACCTCGATCGCGCACGCCTTCTCCCCGGCCCCGCCGTCCGTCACATCGTCGTCGATGCCTCGTCCGGGCGCCTCTGGTATTATCAGGCGGGCAAGCAGGTCGGCACGATGCGCGTCGTGGTCGGCGCACCGGAAACGCAGACCCCGATGCTCGCGGGTATGCTGCAATGGGCAGTCCTTAACCCCTATTGGAACGTGCCCGACTATCTGGTCCGCGACGATGTCGCGCCCAAGGTGCTGGCGGGGCGCTCGCTCGCATCCATGAAGATGGAGGCGCTCGACGGCTGGGGCGGCAAAGCCGGGAAAATCCCGGCCTCCAGCATCGACTGGACCGCGGTCGCCGCGGGCCGCAACATCCCGCGGGTACGTGAACTGCCCTGGGCGGGCAATTCGATGGGCAAGGCCAAGTTCCTGTTCCCCAACAAGCTCGGCATCTACCTCCACGACACGCCAAGGCGTGACCTGCTCAGGAAGGACGACCGCCATTTCAGCAATGGCTGCATCCGGCTCGAGGACGCTGCAACGCTGGGCCGCTGGCTGTTGCAGAAACCCTTGCGCGCTTCATCGAGCCAGCCCGAACAGGCGGTGGCACTACCCGTGCAGGTGCCGGTCTATCTGACCTACCTCACCGCCACCCCCACCAGGACCGGCATCGGCTTCCGCAAGGACGTCTACCGCCGCGACGGCTAATCCGCGGGCGAGTTGCAATGTTGGATTTCGCCTGCTGCAATTCCGCCGCCGAAACCTCGGCCGCTCCTTGAATTGTCGATCCCCCAGCTTGACGCATCCGCGTGAAAAACACGCATATGCGTCAACTTCGTCCGCCGCACTGGTGATCACTCCCGCGCGTGGCAGTGTGACTTTTGGGACTTTCCGCGCGGGGATCAGTCGCCGTAGGGCACCTCGATATCGCCCGCATAGTCGCTGAAACGCGTGAAGCTCGATTCGAACCGCAACAGCACCTTGCCGGTCGCACCGTGGCGCTGTTTGGCGATGATCAGCTCGGCCAGGCCGAACACGCGCTCCATCTCGAGCGCCCATCGGGCGTGATCCTCGAACGTCTTGGGATCATCGCCCTCGCGCGGACGCTTGGGTTCGCGTGCCGCGACGTAATAATCCTCGCGGAACACGAACCAGACCATGTCGGCGTCCTGCTCGATCGACCCCGATTCGCGCAGATCCGACAGCATCGGCCGCTTGTCCTCGCGGCTTTCGACCGCACGACTCAGCTGCGACAGCGCGATCACCGGCACGTTGATGTCCTTGGCCAGCGTCTTGAGGCCGCGGCTGATCTCGGAGATCTCCTGCACGCGATTGCCTTCGCGGTTGTTGCCGGATCCCTGCAGCAGCTGGAGATAGTCGACGATGACCATGCCCAGCTCGCCATTGTGCTTGGACTGCAGGCGGCGGACGCGGCTGTGCAACGCGCTGATCGTCAGGCCCGCGGTATCGTCGATATAGAGCGGCAGCTGCTCCAGGTCCGCCGCCGCCGCGGCGAGCTGCGCGAACTCGGCCTTGCTGATATTGCCCATGCGCAATGCCTCCGACGCGATCCGCGACTGTTCGGACAGGATGCGAAGCGCCAGCTGGTCGGCCGACATTTCGAGGCTGAAGAACGCGACCTTCGCGCCGATCGACTGTTTCGGCGGGATGCCCAGGCGAATGTCGTCCATCAGCCGCCGTGCGGCGTTGTAGGCGATGTTGGTAACGAGCGACGTCTTGCCCATGCCCGGACGGCCGGCAAGGATGATCAAGTCCGAATGGTGCAGGCCGCCGATCCGGCCGTTGACCGAATCGAAGCCGGTGGTGACACCGGCCACGCCGCCGCCCGCGCTCTGCGCCTTCTTGGCGTTCTCCAGCGCGATCTTGGTCGCCTCGTTGAACGTCTTGACCGTGTTGGCGGTGCCGCCATCGGCCGCGACCTTGAACAGCGCCTCCTCCGCCTTGTCGATCTGCTCGCGTGGATTGACGTCCTCGCTGGTGTCGAGCGCCTTGTCGACCATGTTGCGGCCGACCGTCACCAACTCGCGCAGCAGGGCCAGATCATAGATCTGCCGCGCGAATTGCCGTGCACCGATCAGGCCCGCGCCCGATCCGGTCAGCTGGGCAAGGTAGGCTGGGCCACCCAGCGTCGCCATGCCCTCGTCCTTCTCGAACAGCGGCTTCAGCGTCACCGGCGTCGCCAGCATGTCGTTCTTCCGCAGCGTCTTGATCGCCTTGAAGATGCGCCCGTGCACCGGCTCGAAGAAATGCTGGTCCTGAATCACTTCGACGATGTCATCGGCCAGCCGGTTGTCGATCATCATTGCGCCGAGCAGCGCCGCTTCGGCCTCGACATTCTGGGGCAGCCGCGGGGCGGCATCCGCCGGAGCGGGTGGAATTGTTGCAAGCGTGGCCATGCGCGCCTTATCTACCGCACCGGCCCGGCGCTCAAGCGCCACGCGGCTGTTTAACATGTGGACGAGTGCGCCCCCCCGCCCCTAGATGGCACGGCATGAGCGACCCGCGGATCATCGATGTCACGCTGGACGAGCGCACCATCCTGTGGCGCTCGGCCGATATCGAGCAGGAACGGCGCATCGCGATCTTCGACCTGATCGAAGAGAACAGCTTCGCCCCGCAACGCGCCTATCCCGATACCTATGCCGGGCCGTACCGCGTTGCCCTGTCGGTGCAGGAAGGGCGACTCCAGATCGATATCAAACGAGCCGACGACGTTCTGCTCGAGACGCTGATCCTCGGCCTTGCCCGCTTCCGTCGCCCGATCCGTGACTATTTCGCGATCTGCGACAGTTATTTCCAGGCGATCCGCCAGTCGACGCCCGCTCAGATCGAAACCATCGACATGGCGCGGCGCGGTATCCATGACGATGCGGCGCGGACGCTGATCGAACGGCTGGAAGGCAAGATCGAGATCGATTTCGCGACCGCGCGGCGGCTGTTCACGCTGATCTGCGTGTTGCACATCAAGGCTTAGACTGGGGGACGAAAGCGTTGCGGCGGGGGCTGATTTGGGCCGGGATCATCCTGTTGATCCTGGCGATCACGGGCATATTCTGCTGGCAGTACGCGGTGAGCTGGGCGCCACCGCGCACCCAATATGCCGTGCAGGGCATCGACGTGTCCGGCGAGAATGGCGCGATCGACTGGGCGATGGTCAAAGCGCGGGACGTCGATTTCGCCTATGCCCGTGCCACCTCGGGAACGAACAGTCGCGACCCCAGCTTCACCGCCAACTGGACGGGCGCCGGCGACGCGCAGATCCGCCGCGGCGCGATCCATGTCTTCTCGCTCTGCGGCACCGCAGACGAACAGGCCGGTGCCTTCGTCGCAACCGTCCCCCGCGATCCCGGGGCGCTGCCCGCCGCGATCGACCTCAGCTTCCACGAGGATTGCCCTGCTCGCCCGTCGCGCGACGTGGTGCTGAGCGAAATCCGGCGCCTCGCCGCGACGATCGAGACGCATAGCGGCAAGCCCGCCATGCTGCGCATCGCGCCGGCATTCGAGGAACAATATCAGGTCAGCGGCGCAATTCCCCGCCCGTTGTGGAGCACCGGCTTCTACCGCGCCCCGGAATATTTCGTACGCCCCTGGGCAATGTGGCAGAGCAGCACGATCCGCCGTATCGATGGGATCGAACGGCCCGTGAACTGGAATGTGGTGGCGCCATGAGCGACGAGATTGCGAGGACCCTGATCGAGGCAGCGCGCGAGGCCGCGCGCAACGCGCATGCTCCCTACTCTAATTTCGCGGTGGGTGCTGCGTTGCTGATGGCCGATGGCAGCATCGTCACCGGCACCAATTTCGAGAATGCGAGCTACGGCCTGTCGCTCTGCGCCGAGACGGTCGCAACCGCCCGCGCCAACGCCGAAGGCAAGCTGCGCAAGATCGTCGCGGTCGGGATCATCGGCGGGATGATGCGCGGCGGCGTCGCCCACGGCACCGACCCGATCCGCCCCTGCGGCCGCTGTCGTCAGGTTCTCAACGAAGCCGCGCAGATGGGCGGCCGCGACCTTACGGTCTATTGCGCGGGCGCCGAGGGCGAGGCGTATGAAACGCATCGCCTGTCCGACCTGCTGCCCCACGCGTTCGGCCCGGCGGATCTCGGCATCGGCGGTTGATCTTGCCGCCCGCCCGGTGCCTCGCCTAGAGCTTGGCGATGAGCATTCTCTCCGACCGCTGGATTCGCGAACAGGCCACGCAACACGGCATGATCGAGCCGTTCGTCGAGGCGCAACGGCGCGAGGGGTGCATCAGCTACGGCCTGTCCTCCTA
Source organism: Sphingomonas sp. GW821-FHT03E12 (assembly GCF_059420685.1). Taxonomy (NCBI): domain Bacteria; kingdom Pseudomonadati; phylum Pseudomonadota; class Alphaproteobacteria; order Sphingomonadales; family Sphingomonadaceae; genus Sphingomonas; species Sphingomonas sp. GW821-FHT03E12. Next base: position 83,313 of record NZ_JBWKUF010000005.1, on the reverse strand, counting down.
CGGCTATGACGCACGTGTCGCCGACGAGTTCAAGATCTTCACCAATATCGACAGCGCCGTAGTCGATCCCAAGGACTTCGCATCGACCAGCTTCGTCGATCGCCAGACCGATGTCTGCATCATCCCGCCCAACAGCTTTGCGCTGGCGCGGACGGTGGAGTATTTCCGGGTACCGCGCGATGTGCTGGTAATCTGCCTCGGCAAATCCACCTATGCGCGCTGCGGGATCATCGTGAACGTCACGCCGCTCGAACCCGAATGGGAGGGGCATGTGACGCTGGAATTCTCGAACACGACGCCGCTGCCCGCGAAAATCTACGCGAATGAAGGCGCGTGCCAGTTCCTGTTCCTCAAGGGGAACGAGCCGTGCGAGACGAGCTATGCCGATCGCGCCGGCAAATATATGGGACAGCGGGGCGTTACCCTGCCCCGGTTGTGATTAGCGCGGGCGGAGCCTGTCCGCCCGCACGAAGGGTCTAGCGCGACGCCTGACGCGCGGCGTCGAGCAGCCGCAAGCCACGATTGGCGACCAGATGCGACGGTGCGACCTGGCCGTCGGCGACGTCCATCGCGACGGAATCGAGCACCAGCACGCGATCATAGATCGCTCGCGCCTCACTGTGACGGCCGGTCTTCGAATAGACTGCGGCCAGGTTAAGCAGCACTTCGGGCTTGGCCGGGAAAATCTTCTGCTCGGCCAGCAGCTTGCGCTCCGCCGTCGCATAGTCCCCCGCCTGGATCGCGACCTTGGCATAGGGGTCCGCGCGAACCTGCGCATGCGCCGCCGGGATCAGCGCCAGCGGCGCGGCAAGGACAATTGAAGCAAGGGCAACACGCACGACATCTTCTCCTGTTTGTTACAATTCAATGACACAAAAGTGTCACTGATGTTTCAAACCGGCAAGTGCGAATGTTGCACTTTTATGACTCGTATCCGGCGCGTCCTGATTGCGGAGGATGCACGCGCGAGAAACGCGCCCGGACAACAAAAAAGGGGCGGCCGAAGCCGCCCCTTGATCGAAGTCCGATGCGGAAACCGCGATCAGAAGTCGTTGCGATACTGCTCGTTACCGACGAAGCCCAGCTTCGTGACGGCCGACCGCTTGATCACCGCGAGCGCTTCATCGACCACCTCATACCGCGCCTGCGGATCGGGCTGGAAGTGCAGCTCGGGCTCGGGCCGCATCTGAACGCTCTGATCCAGATACTGGCGCAGGGTAAGCAGATCGATCTGGCTTCCGTTCCAGAAGATGTTGCCCTGCGGGTCGATCGTGATCTTGTTCTTTTGCGGCTCCACCGGCGGCGGCGTCGTCGGATTGGTATTCTGAGGCAGATCGACCTTCACCGCGTGCGTCTGTGCAGGGATGGTGACGATCAGCATGATGAGGAGCACGAGCATGACGTCGATCAACGGCGTCGTGTTCATTTCCATCATCGGCTGGCCATCGTCCTGACCTCCGGCGCTCATTCCCATGATGTCTACTCCTGAACTTTACTGCGCCGGGACGCCGGGCGTCGGCTGCGAAATGAAGCCGACCTTGACGAAGCCTGCGCTCTGCATCGTGTAGATCACACCACCGATGCAGCGATAAGGCGCGTTCACGTCGCCGCGAATGTGCACTTCCGGAATATCGTCCGGGGTGATCTGGTCACCAAGCCGATCGACGACGGCCTTCAGCTTGTCCGAGCTCTTCTTGAGGAGATCGGTGCTGTTGATCGGCGCCATGTTCCAGAAGACCTCGCACTTGGTGCCTTCACCGCGCACCGCGAGCAGCACGTTCTCCGGCTTGGTCTCGTTCGGTTCGAACTGCACCTTGGGCAGGGTCAGCTCGACCGACTGGATGGCCACCGGGATCGCGATCAGGAAGATAATAAGGAGCACCAGCATGACGTCCACGAGGGGCGTCGTGTTGATGTCCGACATCGGTTTGTCTTCGGCGGAGCCTCCGCCTGTACTCATCGCCATTGGCGCAATCCTATCTTTCGCATCCTGTCCCCGGACCTGGGTCCGGAAGGCGGCCGCGCGGTGTTGGCCGCGCGGCCGTCAGTCGATGTCAGGCCTTGGCAGTGGTGGTCGCGACCGGGGGCGCCTTCGGTGCGGCGGCCGGACCCTTCTTGCCCGACGGCTTCACGCGGCCGTCCGAAGCCAGATAGCCGAGCACGTCGTTCGCGAAACCGCTCATCTGCTCCTGGATCGCCTTGTTGCGGCGCTGCAGCCAGTTGTAGGCAAGCACGGCCGGAACGGCGACGACGAGGCCGAGCGCGGTCATGATGAGCGCTTCACCGACCGGGCCGGCGACGGTGCCGATCGACGCGTCACCCGCCGCACCGATCTTGATCAGTGCGCGGAAGATGCCGACGACGGTACCGAACAGACCGATGAACGGTGCGGTCGAACCCACGGTCGCGAGGAACGCGAGGCCGCCGTTGAGCTGCGAGTTGATCGAGTCTTCCGAACGCTTGAGCGAGCCGTGCAGCCAGTCATGCGCTTCGATCGGATCGGTCAGTTCCTTGTACTGGTCCTGCGCGGTCAGCGCGTCGTCGACCAGCTGGCGATAGGCCGAGTCCTTCTCGAGCTTCGCCGCGCCTTCGCGCAGGCTGGCGGTGTTCCAGAAGGTCGCGCGGACGCGCTTGTACTGGTTGAGGATCTTCTGCTGCTCGAACACCTTGGTGAACAGGATGTAGAGCGAGAAGAAGAGCATGACCGTCAGGATGGTGGCGGTGCCCCAGGCAATCACGCCGCCTTCGTTCATCGCGTGCAGGATGTCGAAGTTGGTGGGCGGCGGGGCTCCGGCGGCGGCTCCGGCGGCGAGAATGGTCGTCAGCATGTTTAGTTCTTTCCCTTGCAAGAATGTTGGTCAGCGCGGGGGCGGCGGACCGGATTCACGTTCAACTACTCTTGGATCTGCCACCGGAAGCGAAGCGACTTGCGCCCGCCATTGGTGGGATTTCCGGCCGCGTCGAGCGCGGGCGAATAACGGCCGCGGCGTTCGACCAGACGACAGGTCGCCTGATCCAGCGCGGACGAGCCCGACGACGAACTGACCGAGCAGGCTTCGATTCGGCCCTGTGCGTTCACGTTGAACGAGATGCCGACCGAACCCTGTTCGCCTGCGCGCAGCGCGGACGGCGGATAGTCGTCGTTGGTCACCCAGCTCGCCGGGTTGCCCTTGGCGGCTGCAGCCTTGCTGATCACCGGGGGAGGCGGCGGAGGCGGAGGCGCAGGCGGCGCCGGCGGAGCCGGAGGCGTCGGCGGCTGGCTCGGCGGGATCACGGTAGTCGTCGCGATCTGCGGTGCCTGACTCTGCACCGGAACGACGGCGGGCGGCACGACGACCGTGGTCGGCGGCGGCGGAACCGGCGTGTCGGGCGGCGGAGGCGGAGGCGGCACTTCCTCCGGCGGAGGCGGCGGCTCTTCGATGTCGAAGACGTCCATCTTCTCCACCTTTTCTTTGACAAATTTGTAAGCGAGGCCGGTTACGAACACGTAACCCAATGCCGCCAGAATGATCGCCACGATCACACTCGCGACGACACGGCTGCCTCCTACATCACGATCTGCGTAGGCCATTCAGCAACTTAACTCCTTCATTCGGCCGCGCCGTTGCCCGGCACCTTGGCATCTTTATCGGCGTGGCTCGACCGTGCGGTCGTCATACGACCACCGGCAGAGGCGCGAGTCCTATCGCGGCGATTTGCGTGACGCAAACGCTTTGTCGGACGCAATAAACGTATAATCCGCGCGTGGCAGAAATATTTCTGTATGGCGCTACCATAATCGCCTAGCCTGCCCGCCATGTTCCGGACCCGTTTCATTTCGCTTTCCGCCGCGATTGCCGCAACTTCGCCGCAATTGTTAACGTCCGCCACCGCACAGACCGTTGCGCAGTCCGCAACGATCGCTCCGCCCTATGCGGAGGTTGCGGATCTGGTGCTGGGCTCCCCTGTCCTGCTCGATGCGCAGGTCCGGAGCGCGGCGCGAATCAAGGGCGCGGAGGCCGCGAACGTCGCTCCGGGCCGTGTTCGCTTCTATGTCGAGGCCGATGTTCTGGCGCTGATTCGCGCCCCCGGCGCCATGCCGACGCGGGTCGGCTATGTCGTCGACGTCCCGCTCGACGCCCGCGGAAAGCTCCCCAAGCTCAACAAGCGCCGCGTCCTGCTGTTCGCGCGTCCCGTTACGGGGCAGGCATCGATGGTCCAGCTCACCACGCTCGATTCGCAGCGCGACTGGTCGGCCGATTTCGACGCGCTCACGCGCCGGGTGGTGCAGGAAGTGGTGGCGCCCGATGCGCCACCCGCAATCACCGGCCTCGGCAATGCCTTCCACGTCCCCGGCACTTTGCCCGGTGAAGGTGAGACCCAGATTTTCGTCCAGACCGCGACGGGGGCGCCCATCTCGCTCTCGATCCTCCGCCGCCCTGGCGAACAGCGCCGCTGGGCCGTCGCGCTGGGCGAGGTGGTTGACGACGCCGCCGCGCCACCGCCCCGCGACACGCTGCTCTGGTACCGCCTCGCCTGCGGCCTCCCGCGCACGCTCCCGCGTGCGAGCACCGAGAGTGAGGAACCGGCCAACGCCGCTATCGCGCGCGAGGACTACGCATTCGTGCTACAGCAGCTCGGCGCCTGCCGCCGCTGAGGCTGGGCGGAGAGGAGAAGTGCCATGCGAGCATTGTCGATCATCCCCCTGCTTGCGGGCCTGGCAGCCTGCGTCCCGATGTCGGATTCCAATGAAACGATGCTGACGGGCACCGTGACCTATCGCGAGCGGATCGCGCTGCCGCCCGATTCGCGCGTGATCGTCACGATCAGCGACGTGTCGCTGATGGACGCGCCATCGGTCACGATCGCCCAGAATCAGATCACCACCGCGGGCCAGCAAGTGCCGATTTCCTTCGCGGTTAGCTACGATCGTGCACGGATCCAGCCGGGACGAACCTATGCGGTGTCGGCGCGCATTCTCGACAAGCGCGGCCAGCTTGTGTGGATCACCGACACGCGCAACCCGCTGCCTCCGCCCGGACAGAGCATCGAACTGTGGCTGGTGCAGGCCCGGCGCTGAGCTCTTTGCTTTTAGGTACCGTCAGGCGCTCAAAAACAGCCTAGCGCCGGTGGCGAACGAGGGTGATGCCGATCTTCTCGTCTGCCTCGGCGATGGCGAGCTTGACGATCTCGATCTGGACGCGCTGCACGCGCGCGTCACCCGCGAACAGCGTGTCGGCGATGTGATCCGCGACGCCCTCGATCAGCGTGAAATGCACCCCCTCCGGCAGCGCCGCGGACGCCGCATGCTTCAGATCGATATAGCTCTTCGATGCGCTGAGCGGCGTATTGGGCGCGAAATGCGCGGGCGGCGTCATATCGACGGTGATCGAAATGCGCAGCGGCTGCGGCAGGTGGGTCTCCTCGGAATAGATGCCGGTGAGAACCTGAACCTCGAAATCGCGGACCTGAAGCTGGAGAAGATCGTGCAAGAAACCATGCCTTCCGGAAGGATGCCGCGCCCATAGCAGAACGCACGGCGGCGGAAAGCCTCTAGGCGTTCGCGCTCGGCCGCGCGGATGCTTCAGCGTACCAGCGGCCAAGGTGCACCAGCCGCTCGGGCACCGCCAGCTTCGCCGCGCGCGCGAAATCGATCGTCACCAGCGCTGTGATGTCTGCAAAACTGTAGCCGCCACCGGCGATCCATTCCCGATCCGCCAGCCGCCGGTCGAGCGCCTGGGTGAAGCCGTCCCACATCTGGGCACCCCGCGCTGCAAGTTCGGGAATCTGAACGACGGCGAGCGCCGCGTCGGGAATCGCACGGTCCTTGAACGCCGGCACCGTGTTGCGCAGCACATAGACGGCGGCGGCATAGCCATCACCCTCGATCCGGCGGGTCCAGCTTTCGATGCGCCCGATCTCGATTGCGCTGGTACCGAACAGCGGAGGCTCAGGGTGCAGCGCCTCGAAATAACGGCAGATCGCCGCCGATTCGCACAGCACCTCGCCATCGTCGAGCTCGAGCGCGGGGACCGCGCCGCGCGGATTGATCTGCAGATAGGCGTCGCCAAGCTGCTCGCCGCCGCGCAGGTCGATCGGCTCGCGCGGCACCTCGATGCCCTTTTCAGCGAGAAAGATGCGCACGCGGCGCGGACTCGGCGCCCAGGGCGCGTCATAGAGCTTCATCGCGGGTCTCCGATCGGAATCGCTTTGAGTCCGTGAAATATCGCGGCTAAAGGCGCGCGCCCCCGGCGTCCACCCCCGGGCGTGCTGGAGTTTGCCGCTTGTTCCACCTGGTGCCGCTTGCCGATGTGTCTGCCGACGCGGTCGAATTGCTGCTCGACGCAGCGTTCGGCACGGACCGCCATGGCCGCACCGCCTATCGCGTGCGCCTGGGCATGGCCCCGATTCCCGCGCTCAGCTTCGCCGCGGTCGAAGATGGCGCGCTGGTCGGCAGCATCCAGTGCTGGCCCGTCGCGCTCGCAACCGATGATGGAAGCCACATCCCGATGGTGATGGTGGGGCCGGTCGCAGTCTCACCCGCGCGCCAGAATATCGGCATCGGCCGTGCACTGATGTGGAAGGCGGTCGAGATGGCGGGCGGGGAAGCGCTAATGCTGATCGGCGACCCGGAATATTACGCCCAGTTCGGCTTCGACGCGCAGGCGACGGGCCAGTGGTGCCTGCCCGGTCCGTTCGAGCAACACCGCCTGCTCGCCCGCAACGAAGCGCCGGACCGTCCGGGGATGGTCGGGCCGCGCTGACCCTTTACCGGCGGACGCAAAAGCGCCTAACGGCATGCCAATGCCGATGCCGTCCCAACCCGATCTCGCCAGCCTCTCCCTTGCGGAGATCGCTCGGCTGGCGGACGAACAGAAATTGCCGCCGGTCGCCAGCTGGAATCCCGAGCATTGCGGGCATAGCGACATGCGCATCGCGCGCGACGGCACCTGGTTCCATCAGGGCTCACCGATCGGCCGCCCGGCAATGGTGCGGCTCTTCTCCACCATCCTTCGCCGCGAGCCAGACGGCAGCCATGTGCTGGTGACTCCGGTCGAGAAGCTCGACATCGATGTCGAGGACGCCGCCTTCGTCGCGGTCGAGATGAAGGTCGAGGGCGCGGGCCCGGATGCGGAGATCGCCTTCCGGCTCAATACCGGCGATCTGATCCCCGCCGGGCCGGATCACGCGATCCGGTTCGAGGAACATGCTGACGGCCCCCACCCCTATCTCCACGTCCGCGCCGGGCTCGAGGCGTTGATCGCGCGGCCGCTCTACTACGAGATCGCGGCGCTGGCGCTCGACAACGGCTCGAGCCCGCCCGGCATCTGGAGCCGCAGCGCCTTTTTCCCGATCGAACCGGCATGACGCTTGCCGAGCGTCTTCGCGCCGCACTCGCAGCGGAGCACGCGCCAGTGCTGCTATCGGGCGACCTGCGCGATGTGACCGCCGACAGCGACGGCGTGCCGACCCCCGCCGCCGTCCTGGTCGCCGTCACCAACCGTCCCTCACCGGGCGTGATCCTGACCCAGCGCACCGATTCGCTGCGCCGCCATGCCGGACAGATCGCCTTTCCCGGCGGCCGTATCGATCCGGGCGATGCCAATGCGGCTGCGGCAGCACTCCGCGAAGCCTGCGAAGAGATCGGCCTGTTGCCGCAGGCTGTCGAGTTGGTCGGCAAAGCCGACCCCTATCGCACCATCACCGGCTTCGAGGTGCAGCCCGTGGTCGGCGTGATCGCGCCCGATCTGGTCTTCATACCCGAACCCGCCGAGGTGGCGGCGGTGTTCGAGGTTCCGCTGGACTTCGTACTCAACCCCGCGAACCATATCGAAACCAGCGTCGAATGGCAGGGACGGGACCGGCATTATTATGAGATCACATGGCAGGGCTACCGCATCTGGGGCGCGACGGCGGCGATGCTGGTCAACCTCTCGCGGCGCCTGAGGTGGGCGCGATGACCCTCCCCGACGCCCCTTGGCGGCACCAGCCCGGTCTCGACCGGCTCGCCGCGACGCTCGGCCACGGCAATGCCCGGTTCGTCGGTGGCGCGGTGCGCGATACGCTGCTCGGCCTGCCCGTCACCGATATCGACGTGGCGACACCGCATGCGCCCGAACATGTGGTCGATCTGCTGGCAGGTGCCGGGATCAAGGCGATTCCCACTGGCATCGCACATGGCACGATCACCGCAGTGAGCAGCGGCACGGTGGTCGAGGTGACGACGCTGCGCCGCGACGTCTCAACCGACGGCCGCCGCGCCACCGTCGCCTTCACCGACGACTGGCGCGAGGATGCGGCGCGGCGCGACTTCACGATCAACGCGCTCTATGCCGATCCGCAGACGGGCGAGATCTTCGACTATTTCGACGGACTTGCCGATCTGAAGCGACGGCATATCCGCTTCATCGGCGATCCGTTGCAGCGCATCGCCGAGGATCATTTGCGTATCCTCCGCTTCTTCCGCTTCCTCGCCCGGTTCGGTGACACGCCCGATCCGGCCGCGCTCGAAGCCTGCACCGCACGCGCCAACGATCTGATGGCGCTCTCGCGCGAGCGGATTCGCGACGAGCTGCTCAAGTTGCTCGTCGCGCCCGATGCGGTCCGTGTGCTGAGGCTGATGGTCGAACGTGACATTCTGAAGCCCGTGGTGCCGGAAATCGACATGCACGGCGTCGATCGGCTCACAACGCTCGCCGGGCACGAGTCCGCAGCAGGCCTTGCCCCCGATCCGATCCGCCGCCTCGGTGCAATACTCCCGCCCGATCCTGCTGCAAATGAAGCGGTCGGCGCGCGGCTCAAGCTTTCCAACGCCGAGCGTCAGGCGCTCGCCAGTGCGATCCGGGCCGATTTCGCCGAGGGGCCGCTGGCGCTGGCCTATCGCATCGGCACCGATCGCGCCGCTGACCGGCTGCTGCTGGCAGGCGATGCTGCGGGCGCCCGCGACGTCGCAACCTGGGTGCCGCCGCGCCTGCCCTTGAGCGGCGGCGCGCTGATCGGGCGCGGTCTGTCAAAAGGGCCCGACGTTGCCAGGGCGCTGCGGCGGATCGAGGATCGCTGGATTGCCGAAGGGTTTCCCGACGCGGCTCGCGCGGGTCAGATCGCCGATGCGGTGGTCGCCGAGCTGTTGTCGCGCGACAACAGCGCATAAGCGTCCGCCGGCGGCAGTGGCCGCGCGTAAAGATAGCCCTGCCCATAGGTGCAGCCGAGTGCCGCGAGCGTCTGGGCAAGCTCGTTGGTCTCGACGCCTTCTGCCGTGGTCCGCATCCCCAGCGCCTGGGCCAGGCTCAGAATCGCGCGCACGATCGCGATCTTGTCGCGGTCGGCGAGCATGCCGGTGACGAAGCTGCGGTCGATCTTGAGCACATCGATCGGCAACTTCTGCAGATAGGCGAGGTTCGAGTAGCCGGTGCCGAAATCGTCCATCGCCAGCGTGGTACCGAGCGCCTTGAGCGCGTGCATCGTGCGGGCGATATGATCCGGATCGGTGACCAGCGCGCTTTCGGTGAGCTCGAGCGTGATCCGGCGGCCGTCCACGCCGTTGGCGGCGAGCGCAGCCTCGACCATCGGCGCGATCTGGTCGCGCTGGAGCTGAATCGCCGACAAATTGACCGCGACATTGACGCCGCAATCCCGGCCCGCGATCGCGTCCCATTGCGCAACGGCGCGCGCCGCTTCGTGCATCGCCCAGCGGCCGAGCGGGACGATCAGCCCCGATTCTTCCGCCACCGGGATGAAGTCGCTTGGCGGCACTACCATCCCGCCTTCGGTGGTCCAGCGCGCCAGCGCCTCGAACGAAACGATCCGGCCGGTGGCAAGGTCGCAGATCGGCTGGAAGCTCAGCGACAGCCCGCCATTGTCGATCGCACGGCGCAGCTCGGTCTCGATGCTGAACTGCTGGCGCGCCAGATCGAGCGCGAGCGTCTGGTAGAGTTCGGTGCGCCCGCTCTTCTTCGCGCGCTTCATCGCGAACTGCGCGTGGCGGATCAGCTCTTCGGCGTCTGAGACCGTCTCGTCGCCCACCGCAATGCCGATCGAGCAATCGACGCGGATCTCGAAATCGGAAAGGCGGAAGGGTGTCGTCAGCGCGTTCTGGATTCGCTTTGCGACGTGGAACGCATCGCTCGTCCCCTCGTCCAACGCGAGCTGGATCGCAAATTCATCTCCTCCGGTACGCGCCAGCACGTCGTGCGCGCGGAGCGCTCCCTTCACGCGCCGCGCGACCGAAATCAGCAGTTCGTCGCCCGACAGGCCGCCCATGCAGGCGTTGACGCGGCTGAACCGGTCGAGATTGATGACAAGCACCGCGAACTCGCTCATCCCGCCGCGCTCGATCTCTTCCTCCAGCCGCTCGGCAAAGCCGGCGCGGTTTGGCAGGCCGGTCAGGCTGTCGCTGAGCATCTCGCGGCGCAGGCTGCGCTCGGTGCGCAATTCGGAGGTCTGGTCGATCAGCGTCGCCAGGCAACGTCCGCTGCCCCTGCTCGCCGCGCGCCGGGCGAGCTTGACGCGGAAGCGGCGGCAATCGACCGCATCGCCCAACTCCCAGTCGAACTCCTGCTCGGTCGTGTCGGAATCGATGAACGCGGCGATCCGCCCGCCCAGCAGACGGATCAGCGGCGATTGGTCGGCGATCGTGCCCAGCCCAGCAAGACGGAACGGGCGATTGACCGTCTCGAAGGCGAACGCCCCGTCCTTCCATTCGACCACGGCTGCGGGAACGGGGAGCATGTTGAGGATCTGCGCCGCGCCGCTGGGGCCGAGCAGACGCGCCTCGTCGCCCTCGACCGGGACGGAGGGGCGCGTGGACTTGTCCTTGCTTCGGCGGGACAGCAGCATCACCATGCAGCGCTACCGCGATTTGGTTAAGAGCCGCTAAAGGCCCTCCGTCAAAAGCATCCGTTTCAGAAGCGGTTATCGCGTGGAAAGCCCATGGGCGGCATCCGGCCCGCGGCACCGCGCGCGGCACGCCAGGGGGCCAGGTCGGTCTCACTGCGCATCCGCCCCTGCTCGCCCCCCATCCGCCAGGAGAGCCCGTCGGCGAAGCGGAAGGTGACTGCATCGCTCAGCCCGCCGTCGCGATAGCGCTGCAGTTGCACCCCCTGTCCGCGCGCGAGTTCGGCGAGCTCGGTGATCGGGAATACCACCAGCTTGCGGTTGTCGCCGATCGCCGCGACATAGTCGTCCTCGGACTTTACCGGCCTGACAAGCTTGAGCTGCGCCCCGGTGCGCGGCGTCACAACCTGCTTGCCCTTGCGTGTCTCGGCGATCACATCCTCGGTCTTCACCAGGAAGCCGCGCCCATCGCTCGCCGCGACCATCAGCTTCGCGGATGCGCTGGCAGGCGACAGGCTGACAATGCCGGTGCCGCCATCCAGGTCGATCATCAACCGCACCGGTTCGCCAAACCCGCGTCCGCCGGGCAGCTTGTCCGCCGCCAGCGTGTAGAAGCGGCCATTCTCGGCGGCCAGCAGCAGCTTGTCGGTCGTCTGCGCGTGGAAGGCAATGAACGGGCCGTCACCTTCCTTGAATTTAGCCGTCTCGGCGCTCGACAGCTCGGCATGCCCCTTCATCGCTCGGATCCAGCCGCGCTGGGAGAGGATCACCGTGATCGGCTCGCGCTCGATCATCGCCTCGAGCGGGATTTCGCGCGCCGGCGCAGCCTCCGCCACCAGCGTCCGCCGCGCGCCCAGCGCCGTTTCGGGGCCATAGCGGTCGCGGATCTTGCCCAGGTCGCGCTTCATCCGCGTGCGCTGGCGCGCATCACTCGACAGCAGCGCCTCGAGCTCGGCCTGTTCCTTGGCCAGCGCCTCACGCTCCTTGCGCAGCTCCATTTCCTCGAGCTTGCGCAGTGCGCGCAGCCGCATGTTGAGGATCGCCTCGGCCTGGCGGTCCGTCAGCCCGAACTCTTCCATCATCACCGGCTTGGGCTCGTCCTCGGTGCGGATGATCTGGATCACCCGGTCGAGGTTGAGATAGGCGATGATGTAGCCCTCGAGCAGCTCCATCCGGTCCGCGATCTTGGCGAGACGATGTTCGGAGCGGCGGCGCAGCACGATGAACTGGTGATCGACCCAAGCGGACAGTGCCTGCTTGAGGCTCATCACCCGCGGCGTGCGCGTGTGATCGAGTACGTTGAGGTTGAGTGGTACGCGCGTCTCGAGGTCGGAGAGGCGGAACAGGCTCTCGATCAGCGTATCGGGATCGACCGTGCGCGCGCGCGGTTCGAGCACGATGCGGATCTCCGCATCGGATTCATCGCGGACATCGGCCAGGATCGGCAGCTTCTTGTCGTTGATCAGCGAAGCGATCTGCTCGATCAGCTTGCCCTTCTGGATGCCGTAGGGGATCTCGGTGACGACGATCTGCCAGGTACCGCGCCCCTGATCCTCCAGGGCCCATTTGGCGCGAACGCGAAAGCCGCCACGACCCGTGACATAGGATTCGTGGATCGCGGCGGGGCTGTCCACGACGATACCGCCCGTGGGGAAATCCGGCCCCTTCACTAACTCCAGAATCTGTGCGTCGTCCGCATCGGGCTGACCGATCAGCAGGATCGCCGCATCGATCAGTTCGGCGGCGTTGTGCGGCGGGATGCTGGTCGCCATGCCGACCGCGATACCGGCGGCGCCATTGGCGAGCAGATTGGGGAACAGGCCAGGGAACAGCTCGGGCTCGTTCTCCTCACCATTATAGGTCGGCTTGAACTCGACCGCGTCCTCGTCGAGCCCGTCCATCAGGTCGATCGCGACCTGGGTCAGCCGCGCCTCGGTGTAGCGATAGGCGGCGGCGTTATCGCCGTCGATGTTGCCGAAATTACCCTGCCCGTCGACCAGCGGGTAGCGCAGTGCGAAGGTCTGGGCGAGGCGGACCATCGCGTCATAGACCGACTGGTCGCCATGCGGATGGTACTTGCCGATCACGTCGCCGACGACGCGCGCGCACTTCTTGTAGCCCTGGCTCGGGTCGAGCCGCAGCAGCCGCATCGCCCAGAGCAGGCGGCGGTGCACTGGCTTCAGTCCATCGCGCACATCGGGAAGCGAGCGCGCGGTGATCGTCGACATCGCATAGACGAGGTAGCGTTCGCTCAGCGCGCTATCGAATGGGGCATCGACGATCTGGTCAAACGGGTCGGAAAGGTCGGTGGACATCCAGAGTCGATAGCAGGGCTATTCCGCCCTTGCGAGGGGCGTCACGGCTTGTTTGAAGGCTGTACCGGCCCGCTCCCCCACCCGGCCACCCGCTTCAGTGTATGTTGATGGGTGGCCGGGTGAGGGAGCGGGCCGATACCGCGAAATGCGCCATCGGCGCATTTCCATACAAGCTAGGCTGGCGGAACCAGCGCGCCATAGGGGTCGTCACCCAGCGACGCCCGCACGTCGGCGAGCAGCCAGTCGCGGAAGGCGCGAATCTTGGTCAGATGGCGCTTGGCCTCGGGATAGACCAGCCAGAAGCTGTTCTTGTAGTACACCATGTCCGGCACCACCTGCACCAGCCGCCCCTCGGCGATCGTCGACAGCCACATTGGCGGGGACAGCATCGCAAGGCCATGCCCGGCTACCGCGGCGTTGCCGATATGCACCTGCGACTGGAAGTCGACACCTGGCTGCGACGCCACCACCGCATCACCGAACACCGATTCGAACCAGAGCTGCCACCAGCTGTCGTCGGGCGACACGCGGGGCATGCCGAGCAGGTCGGCCGGCGTGCGGATCGGTGGATGCGCCGCGAGAAAGTCCGGGCTCGCCATCACCGTGAACGGCATGCGCATCAGGAAATGCGAGACCAGCCCGGGCCAGGGCCCGTGTGCGCCGCGGATCGCCACATCGGCATCGCTGTTGGCAAGATCGATGATCGCATCGGTGACGAGCACGCGCACCGCAAGTTCGGGCCGCGCGACCTGAAAGCTGCCCAGCCGCCTCGCCAGCCAGTTGGTGGAGAAGGTGCCGGGCGCCGAGATCGTCATCACCGCCTCATCCTCGGCGCGCGCCGTGGCGAACGCTTCGGCCAGCCCGTCCAGTGCAGTGCTGACCTGCGGCGCGATGCGCTCGCCCGCCGGCGTCAGCACCACGCCACGGCCGCTTTTGCGGAACAACGCGATTCCCAGCCGCTCCTCGAGCAATTTCACCTGATTGCTCACCGCCGCCTGGGTCATCCCCAGCTCCTCTGCGGCGCGGGTGAAGTTGCCGCGCCGGGCTGCAGCCTCGAAAACGCGGACGGCAGCGAGAGGCGGAAGCTGGCGCATGCTGAATTCATAATCTGCAATGATGTATTACGTCGATCCTTTTGTTGGTCCTCCGCAACGGAATTCGCCATTTCAGCACTCGGGAGCAAGCCCTCGAACATTGGGAGCAAGACGATGCACGAACCATATGCCGACCGCTTCTGGGCGGAGAATCATCAGGTGTTGAGCAACGGAATCGCTCGGGGTTTCCGGCGGATCGGCAAGGCGCTCCGGCGCTTTCTCGGTCGCGTGATTCCGCCCGATTCCAGCGACGAGGCACGCAAACGGACCTATTGCATCGGCTGAGCCGAGGCAGGGCGCACAACGCGTTGACAATCCATAGGGATTGGTCATCAATCAAATGTGGCGAAAAAAGGGCATTGTCCAATACCCTCTAATGTGATGTTCTATCAATTCGCGATGAGTCGTGCATTGTGAGCGACGAACGGCATCACTGGAGAGGGAGCTACTTCATGCGATGGACATCGGGTTCGGCACTTCTGGTGCTGGCATTTGCGATTGCCGGGTGCAGCAGGGCACCGGAGGAAGGCAGCGGATCTCAGCAGGCAAGGCCAGCCGCGCACGAACAATCGGCCGCGGCGCCTGCGGAAGCATTGCTCGAGGATACGGCATCGGCGCCGGCGGGAGTTGCGGTCACGGCGGCGCCAGGCGTCGCCTTCAACTATCACTACGCCTTCTCGCTCCCGGCCGAACGGATCTCCGCCGCGCAGGAGGAGCATGCCGCGGCATGCGAGAAGCTCGGCATTGCGCGGTGCCGCATCACCGGCCTGCGCTACCAGTTGCTGGGTGAGGGACGGATCGTCGCGATGCTGGCGTTCAAGCTTGATCCAGCCCTCGCCCGTCAGTTCGGCAAGGAAGGGATCGCCGCGATCCAGAAGGCCGAGGGCACGCTGATCGAGGCTGAGATTACCGGAACCGATGCAGGCGCCGAGATCAGCCGCATTGCCGCCGAGCGCGCCCGCGCGCAGGAGGAACTGGCGCGGATCGATCGCGCGCTCGCCCGACCGGGCCTCCCGGGCAGTGAACGCACCGAGCTTCAGCAGCAGCGCGCCGAGATCGCCCAGCGGATCGAGGCGGGGCGCAGCGCGACCAGCGAGCAGCGCGAATCGCTCGCCAACACGCCGATGGTATTCGACTATCGCTCGGGCCGCGCCGTTCGCGGGTTCGATGCAGGGGCGCCGCTCACCAGCTCGCTCGACCTGCTTGCCGCGTCGGCGCAGGCGACGCTCGCCTTCGTGCTCGGCGCGATCGCTGTACTTGGCCCGCCTGCGCTTGTGCTGCTGATCGGGCTGTTCGTGTGGCGCTGGCTGCGCCCCCGCATACGGCGCGCAAGGCCCGGCACAACCACCGCCGCCGCAACGGCCAGCGATTGATTGCACCGGGAGCTGCCTTTCGATATAGGCTCCCGCCTGAAGCCCCGGCGTCCGCGCGAACCCAAGCGCCGCCGGGGCACCGTGTTTCTGAAGGACCGCGACTACGATGGCACGCCGCCGCCAGATCTACGAGGGCAAGGCCAAGATCCTCTACGAGGGCCCCGAACCCGGCACGCTGATCCAGTATTTCAAGGACGACGCCACCGCGTTCAACGCCCAGAAAAAGGGCACGATCAGTGGCAAGGGCGTACTCAACAACCGCATCAGCGAACACATCTTCACGCTGCTCGGCAATATCGGCATCCCGACTCACTTCATTCGCCGCCTCAACATGCGCGAGCAGTTGATCCGCCAGGTCGAGATTGTCCCGATCGAGGTCGTCGTGCGCAACGTCGCCGCCGGATCGCTGTCGAAGAAGCTGGGGATCGAGGAAGGCACGCAGCTGCCGCGCACCATCGTCGAATATTATTTCAAGGACGATGCGCTGGGCGATCCGATGGTCACCGACGAGCATATCCTGTGCTTTGGCTGGGCCAGCCAGGAAGAGCTGCACGACATGGCCGACATGGCGATCCGGGTGAACGACTTCATGTCGGGCCTGTTCGCCGGGATCGGCATCCGTCTGGTCGACTTCAAGCTCGAATTCGGGCGGATCTTCGACAATGACTATAGCCGCATCATCCTCGCGGACGAGATCAGCCCGGACGGCTGCCGCCTTTGGGACATGGTCAGCGGCGAAAAGCTCGACAAGGATCGCTTCCGCCGCGATCTCGGCGGCGAAGTCGAAGCCTATCAGGAAGTCGCGCGCCGCCTGGGCCTGATGCCCGAGGGCGCCGACTCGGCGGTGCTCGACCTCGAAAGCCACCGCAAGCGCCGGGGCAAATAAGCCCCGGCCGCGTGCGGCCCGCTACCCCTTGGCTTTCAGCCCGGCGATGACCCCAAAGACGAAGGCGCAGATCAGCGCCATCGTCGTCATCCCACGAGGATCGGTCCAGCCGAAATAGTCGCGGCCGAACGCCATCAGCACCACGAACAGGGCGATCGCAAGAAACGCCATTACACACACTCCCCCCGGTCCCGGCCCCGTGGCCGCGACTCGGCATCGCCGAGCGTCTCACGCGCAAGTAAATGACCGATGAAGCCCTGGGTCTTTGTTCGGTTTCGGCACCGGGCGGGGGAGCGGGGCGGTGCCGGTTAAGCAAAGCCCAACACCGGGCTTGAACCTGAGGGCTACCCGGCCCATAGGGCGCGGCAAATCCCCGGAGGCAAAATCCATGAAGCTGCGCATCGTCGTCACCCTCAAGAACGGCGTGCTCGACCCGCAGGGCAAAGCGATCGAGCATGCGCTCGGTTCACTCGGCTTTACGGGCGTGGGCGAGGCCCGCGTCGGCAAGCTGATCGAGCTCGACGTGGCCGACGGCACCAGCGACGCGGACATCGACGCGATGTGCCAGAAGCTGCTCGCCAACACCGTGATCGAGAACTACCGGGTGGAAAAACCATGAAGTCCGCGGTCATCGTCTTCCCGGGCTCCAACTGCGACCGCGACCTCGCGGTGGCGATCGAGAGCGTGACCGGCACCAAGCCGCACATGGTTTGGCATGGCGAGAGCGAGCTGCCCGACGGCCTCGGCCTCATCGCGCTGCCCGGCGGCTTCTCCTATGGCGACTATCTGCGCTGCGGCGCGATCGCCGCACGGTCGCCGGTGGTGAAGGCGGTGGTCGCCGCAGCTGAGCGCGGCACGCCGGTGATCGGCATCTGCAACGGCTTCCAGGTGCTGACCGAGACCGGGCTGCTGCCGGGCGCGCTGATGCGCAACGAGGGCCTCAACTTCGTGTGCCGCGACGTCGCACTGACGGTCGACAACAGCCAGACGATCTTCACCAGCCGCTACGCCGCGGGCGAGACGCTGTCGGTCCCGGTCGCACACCACGACGGCAACTATTTCGCCGACCAGGAAACGCTCGACCGGCTCGAGGGCGAAGGCCGCGTCGCCTTCCGCTATGGCGAGGAAGTCAACGGTAGCGCGCGCCAGATCGCGGGCATCGTCAACGGTGCCGGCAATGTGCTCGGCATGATGCCGCACCCCGAACGCAAGATCGAAGCCGCGCACGGCGGCACCGACGGCCGCCGCTTGTTCGAAGGGCTGCTCGAAGCAGTTTCCTGAGGTTGAGCAAGGCGGCGCCCATTGTCTGCGCAACCTGCCCGGTCGCCGACCGCGCCGTCTGTTCGGTCCTGTCGCCCGAAGACCGCACCGAACTGGCACGGATCGGTACCCATCGCCGCTACGCCCGGGGCGAGACCATCGTTGCGGCGGGCGATCCCAATACGGCCTGCGTCACGCTGACCCGCGGCGCCGCGAAGATGTCCACCATCGACCGCGACGGCACCGAACGGATCGTCGCGCTGGTGCATCCCGCCGGAATGCTGGGACAGATGTTCGCGCCGGCCGCGACACTGCACGTCACCGCCCTGACCGACAGCGAAGCCTGCCTGTTCCCGCGCAGCCAGTTCGAGGCACTGCGCGACACGCGGCCGGCTCTTGCCGCAAGGCTGCTCAGCGAACTCGGCCGCGAACTGGACGAGAGCCGCGCGCTGATCGACCTCATCTCGAAGCGCCAGGCCAAGGGGCGGGTCGCGGCGCTCATCCTCGCCTTTGCCCGCGCCGCCAGCCCGGCGCCCTGCCATGACGAGACCGCGTTCGAGCTGCCGCTGACCCGTGGCGAGATGGCGCAGCTGCTGGGCATCACGATCGAAACCGTCAGCCGCACGCTGACCGCGTTCGAAAGAGAAGGCGCGATTCGGCGCGAGGGCAGCCACGGGATCGTGGTGCTGGACCGGGATGCACTCGAAGCGACAGCCGCCTGAGGGCCAAAAGTCCCAAAAGTCACACTCCTACGCGCGCGCGAGTCCGAACGGCGGCAATCAATCGATCGACAGGTTCAAAGAGCGGCCGGTCGTTCCGGTGGTGATTGCAGCAGGCGGATTCCAACATTGCAGCCCGCCTGCCGAGCCGGTCAGACCAGCGCGCGGACCACGGCGAGGAACAGGCCCCAGCCGATCAGCATCACCGGCATGATCAGGATCTGGACCATCGCGCCGCCGGCGCCGAGGCGGCCGGTCTCGCACGCCACACCCTCGCCCATGAACTCGTTCCAGCCGGGCTTGCGGCCCTCGCCGGGCGCGACGCGCGCCCACCAGGCAGGAACGATGAAGGCAGCGGCGAGGAAGATCGCGAAGATCGCGAAGATCGCGAACGGGATCGCCAGCCCCTTCTCCCCGAACGCAGCCCACATGATGCCGAGATAGGCGAAGAAGCCGCCGAACAGCGCAATATGGAGTGCGGGGTGAAGGTCGAAGACATGCTCGCCGCGGTTGCGACGGAGCGGAACGGCGTCGGCGAAGGCCTGAGCGTGAAGGGGCATCTGCATCGTGAGTCTCCTTGTTGCCCGATGCTTGCACCCGCCGGTCACGACGCGCTTTGCGATCCGTCAAAATTCAGGCCCCGCAAACAAATCACCAAATAGGCACTTGCACAGCGAATTGGATGCTGTCATATGCAGCCCATGTTTACTGCGAACCTCTTCGCGCGACCGCGACCGTCCCACCACCGACATTGACGGCCGCCCCACTGCGCCCGTCGATCAGGGCGTAGCTCAAGCGCGTTAGAGCGCCCACTTTGGAAGCGGGAGGTTGCAGGTTCGAATCCCGCCGCCCTGACCAAACCAACAGAAACCCAAGCTTTTCTGCCGCCTTCAGGTGTGGCCGAACGCAATCCAGTGCGCGGCCGGTCTGTGACTCCGGTGCTAGCGGGTGCAAATCCCGTCGGTCACCCCTGAGGGCGGCAGCCCCGTTTGAGCCACCGAATCCGGGTGGCGGGGCATGGAAATACAACGGGATGCCATCCTCCACGCACCGGTTCGATGCCGGCCGCGAACCGACGTGCATGTAAAACCTATTTGGTTATCATCGACGCCCGGCGCCGAACAATCGCGTGCTGCGGGCGAGCAGCAGGATCGCGCTCGGCCAGAGCATCGTGTTCCACACATCCTTCCAATTGGCCCAAAGCAGGATGCGCCGTCCCTCGTGGAATGAATCCCAGAGGTCCCACGCCTCCCCCGCCAGCGTCGCGGCAAGTGCAGCCGCCCAGGGTTTCCAGCTGCGCAGCGGCCAGCGGAACAGCAACGCCGCGGCAAAGAAGACGATCAGCCCGACATGGATGTGCAGCGCATCCTTGGCGAGACCGGTCGAATCGACGAGCCAGAACTTGGCCATCTGGAACAGGCTGTCCTTCATTCAGACACGCGTGCGGAACGGAGTGAAATCCGTACCTTCGTCGAACACATCCACGCCCTCGCGTCGCTTGAGGAAACCGACCACGGCATAGGTGACGGGGGTCAGCACCACTTCCCACAGCACCTTGAGACCCCAGTTGGTGATCATGACCGTCACCACCTGCTCCGTCGTCCAGACCCCGAGGAACGCGAGCGGATAGAAGATCAGGCTATCGACGCCCTGTCCGAACACCGTCGAGCCGATGGTACGGCTCCACAGATGCCTGCCCGCGGTGAGGATCTTCATCCGCGCGAGGACATAGGAGTTGACGAACTCACCCGCCCAGAAGGCGATCACCGATGCGCCGACGATGCGCCAGACCTGCCCGAACGCCGCCTCATACACCTCCTGCCCCTTCCAGCCGGACGCCGGGGGCATGATGACGATGACCCAGCACATGATCGCCGCGAACACCGTCGCGCCGAACCCGGCCCAGATCACGCGGCGGGCGCGGGCGTAGCCGTAGATTTCGGTGAGGACGTCGCCGAGGACATAGGAGAGCGGAAAGAAGAGGATGCCGGCGCCGAAGGTAAGACCGCCCAGAGTCGCGACTTTCGCTGCCCCCACCACATTGGAGAGCACGAGGACGACGCAGAACGCCGCCATGACGAAATCATAGTAGCGGAAATGTCCTCCCGCGACCTGGCCCGCGTTGATCCGTACCGGTGCCGCCTCGTCGTGCATCGCCCACCCCTTCGCCGTCGGCGGGACTATGCGGGCGGTTCGCGGCTCGCGCAATCCGCCGCCAGAGCCTCAGGCGTGATGCGCCTCGGCCATCAGCAGCGCGAGCCGGTCGAACCCCTCATGCGTCCCTGCGATGCGCGTGGCGGAATCGCTGCCGTCGAGGAATACCGCCTGCTCGGTGAAGCGCATCACCGTCTCCCTGCCATCGGGCACGAACTCGACCGTCACCAGCGAAGCCGAGATGCAGCGCGCATCGAGCGCCATCTCATAGGCATAGACGATGCGCTGTGCGGCCAGGATCTCGAAATAATGGATGCGGACGGCGAACTCCTGCCCCTCCGGCATCCGCCAGCGCACGCTTTCGACCGCGCCGGGTGCAAAAGCGAATCGGTTCTCCAGCTCCTCCCAATCGGCATGGCAGCCCGTCCAGATCCGCTTGAGATCGGGCTCCGCCCAGAAACGGAAGGCGTGTGCGGGACTGCCCGGCAATCTGCGTTCGACAGCGAACTTCACATGGTCGGGGGTCATGCACCCTCCTCCGGCAGGTCGCGCATCGCCTGTGCCAGCCGGTCGAACGCTGCGCCCAGCGCCGCCTCCCGCCGCCGCACCCAGTCCGCGACCGGCGCGAGCCCGTCGGGACGCAGATCATAGGTCCGCACCCGCCCCGCCTTGTTCGAGCGGACGATCCCGGTCTGCTCGAGCAGCTGGAGATGCTTGACCGCCGAGGGCAGCGCGAGGTCGAGCGGCGCCGCCAGTTCCTTCACCGACGCAGGCCCGCGGCTGAGCTGCTCGACCATCGTCAGCCGCAACGGGTCGGCAAGCGCGTGGAACACGCGGTCGAGCTGCTGCACTTCCATCGCTGCCTCCACTGATCGCTCAGGGCTTCAGATAGCGCGCAGGCATGGCATCGCGATAGGGGAAGAGATGGAACCAGGGCCCCGCCTCGGCGAGCACGCGCGCAAAGGACGGGCGCGCAAGCAGGCGCTCAAGATAGGCATGGGCGGATGCATGCGCCTGCGGAATCGGGTGGACGATTGATGCGAAGAACAGGGCGGGCGCGGCGGCGCAATCGGCGAGCGTGAACGAGTCGCCCGCGGCCCAGGGCTGGGCGGCGAATTGCCCGTCGATCATCGCATAGGCGGTATCGAGTGCCGCGCGCGCTTCGGCGACGCCGAGCGGATCGCGGCCGTCCCCGGGCCGGATCCAGTCGAGCACGATCTTCTGCATCGGCACCGCGACATAATTGTCGAAGAACCGGTCCCACAGCCGCGCCTCCCGCCGGGCATCGGGATCGGCCGGAAGCATCGGCACCGGGCCGGGCGCATGATCCTGCAAATACTCGATGATGATGCTGGTTTCGGGCACGATCCGCCGTTCGGCATCGTCATGGAGCACGGGGATCTTGCCGACCGGCCAGCGCGCGAGATGCAGCGCGGCTTCGCCCGGATCGCCGAGGTCGACCGTCACCGGCGTGAAGGGAAGGTCGTTCTCGTACAGCGCAACCAGCACCTTGTGACAGAAGGATGCGAGGGGATGGAGATAGAGAGTGAAGCGCATGGTGAGCCTCGATATAGTTTCCAATTCTGGAAACTATTAGCCGGGCACGCCAGCTCACTCAATAGAAACTTTCCGAATAAAGAAACTATCAATGCAGTTTCGCGACTGCACAATCCGCGCTAACGCACGGCCAGCGCGCGCCCGTAGCTCAGCTGGATAGAGCACGAGCCTTCTAAGCTTGGGGCCGCAGGTTCGAATCCTGCCGGGCGCGCCATTTTATCAAATGCTTGGTTGCAGCGCAGCAGAATGTCGCAACCGCGTAAACTGATCACGTAATCGCTCGTAATCTCCCCCCGTCGTATCGAGCAACCGACCCTCTGCTCCATACTCCTCGACTTAGGCTGGCATGTATCTCACACTTGGCGGGATGTTGATCAGTTCCTCCTTGCTGCCGCCGAACCCTTCGCTGGTGTTAACCCCCGATGCTTTGGTGGAGCGTCCACACTGCGCGGTCTTTTTTGGGCCGATCATCGCCACATGGGGCGACATCGAGGCACGGCTGGATAGCCTGTTTCTGCTACTGGCCGGCGATGAAACCGCTCTAGCAGAGTTCCAGCAACTAAGGGGCTGGGATGCCCGGACCAAGCAATACATCAAAGAAACGGATGAGCGGCACGGTTCAGAGTTCAAGGTGGAGGTGCGGGCTATCCTGAATGCGGTGGCGGATCCCGCCAAAAAGCGGCACGAACTAGCACACGGCGTTTGGGGAACTTGCAAAGAGCTACCGCAGGATCTCGTGCTATTTCCTAGCGAAGTGTACACGTCGGCCGCCCGCGACATGCTCAGAGCAGAGCAGGCTGGCAGCCCCCGCATCAACCTGTCGCGTGAGTTTTTGGACCGAGGAAGGGTCGTTGGTATCTACCAGCTTCAGGCTCTGCTGAACGAGTTGCAGGCCGCGCGCACCATCCTTCATACGTTCTGGATCGAGCGGTCGCCCGATGTAGTTCACGTCCATTCGCGTGAAACCTTACCACGCGCCGCCGATCATCCCGAAGTCGCACCTCGCATTTCAATGGCGAAGAAGCATCTGCGCCGCGAAACGCAAAGAAAGCAGCCCAGAGCACAAATCAGCTAAGCTTGGGGCCGCAGGTTCGAATCCTGCCGGGCGCACCAAATACCGCCATTTCCCATTCCGAGCGCCAGCTTACCGGTACGGCGCCAGCCGCCTTGGTCGCGACTACCCTCGCTCGATGCCCCGCTCCCGCGCGCGCTGCGGGATCAGGGCCTCAGCGCTTGATTATCTTGATGATCAAGATAATGATGCCCCATGCTCCTGATCCTGGCCATCGCGACCGCCCTGCGCTTTGTTTCGATTGGCGGCGGCCTTTACGAGGTGCTGTTGATCGATCGCACCTGGCCGAGCCGCTTCGACCTGATTCAACCTGCGCGCGGCGGCATATCGCGCGCGCGCTTCTGGATTCCTGCGCATCTGGCCTTCGAACTCGCACTTGTCCTTAGCCTTGTGCTGTATTGGCCGCTTCCCGGCGTGCGAAACTGGCTGCTGGCGGCGCTTGCAGCGCATGCCGTGATGCGCGGCTGGTCCGCGCTGCGCTTCATTCCGGAGGCCCTGCGCTTCGAACGTGGCGACCCCACCCTGGACCGGACCCACGCCTTGCACTGGGTCAGGGGAAGTCGCTGGCGCCTTGTTCTGGACCTGGCGGCCGGCGGTGCGATGATGATGGCCCTGGTGGCCGGTGCGGCTGCGTGAGCCATTCTTCGCTGTCCGAAGTGCCTGTCGTGGAACTGGCACGCCGTCTGGGTGCGCAGAATGTCCTGCGCAGCGCGGCGATTGCGCGCCGGGCTGGCCTTCACCCCACCGACCTCGAATGCCTTGACATATTGCTGCTCAGCGGCCCGTGCACGGCAGGCGAAATCATGGCCGGCACAGGCCTGACAAGCGGCGCCGTGACAGCGATGATCGACCGCCTGGAACGCCGTGGCTTCGTGTCCCGCACACGCGATCCGGCCGATCGGCGCCGGGTTCAAGTTGCTGTGGATCAGGAGGCGATCAGACCCATCGCCGCCTTCTTCGTGTCCGGTGCCGAGCGCTGGAGCTCAGTGCTGGCGCAATTCTCCCACGCCGAACTCGCCATCGTGGAGCGGTTCCTGGCCCGCGCGCTCGCCACCGCGGTCGATCTGACGGCGGAGCTCCGCAGCCCGAACCCCTGAAGCCCGTTTTCCCGCGCTTCCAACCGACCGCGAGGCCGCGGCGCGAGCGGCGGCCGCCGCATCCGGCTTGACAACACGCGCCCCTTTATATAACTGATTCGTTATATAGTGAGGATGTTATGATCAATCTTGACACCAGCTTCGCGGCGCTTGCCGATCCGACCCGCCGCGCGATTGTGGCGCGGCTGGCGGCGGGCGAAGCGACGGTGATGGAGCTCGCCCGGCCCTTCGCGATGAGCCAGCCGGCAATCTCGCGGCACCTGAAGGTGCTCGAAGGTGCGGGCCTGATCGTGCGGCGTGTTGAGGGAACGAAACGGCCGTGCCGGCTGGCTCCCGACGCGCTCGAGGGAATCGAGGCGTGGCTGTCGATGCTGCGCAAGGCGCTTTCCGCAAATTACGACCGCCTCGACGCGGTCCTCGCTGCCATGAACGACGATGAGGAGAAGACGAATGGGAAGCTTTGACATCCGGACCGAGGGCGACACGCAGGTGGTGGTGACGCGGCGCTTCGCGGCATCGCCCGAGCAGGTCTATCGCGCACACACCGAACCGGCGCTGATCCAGCAATGGATGCTCGGCCCCGACGGCTGGACGATGCCGGTCTGCATCAACGATGCGCGGCCCGGCGGCCAGATCCGCTACGAATGGAGCGACGGCAACGGCGCCGGGTTCCATCTGACGGGCGAGTATGTCGAGCTGACCCCGTTCAGCCGCATCGTGCATGTCGAGCGGATGCACCTGCCCGACCCGACGCCCGACAACCGCGTCGAGACGCGCTTCGAGGCCGATGGCGCGGGCACGCTGATGACGATGCGCATGACGCTCCCCGATACCGAAACGCGCACGGCGATGCTGGCATCGGGCATGGAGCACGGCATGGCGGCAAGCTACGACCGGATGGAAACATTGTTCGAACCGGCCTGACCCGGAGAGGGCGCAGCGTATCGTCCGCTGCGCCCCTTATTCGCCGCGCTGCCGCGCGCGCAGCTTCCAGGCCAGGAAAGCCATCACCAAACCCCCGACTGCGATGATCGTCCCCGCGACGGCGAGGACGAGCGGGATGTTGGCGAGTTCCTGATTGCGTTCCCGCAGCGCGAAACCAACCGCGGCGAAGCAGGCGCAGACGCCGGCGATCCACAGGCCGGCGCGCAATCGCCAGGTCCAGAAATGCGGCTTCACGATCAAGCGCCGTTCGATGACGTCGCGGAAACGGCGCGCGACATGATCACCCTGCTGTGCGGCCGACACCGCCACCGGAACGCGCAGCGTGCCATGGATATGGTGGATGCGGGCAACGCCGAGATTGGTCGCGGTGGTCAGTACCGTACCGAATTCGATCATCGGCGGGTTGGAGTCGATCCAGCGGACGCTGCCGAACCGCCCGATCCCGGTCGTCGCCAGGCCAAAGAAAACGCCGCCGATCAGCACCCCGTCCTCGGAGAAGATCACCTCCACCCCCTCGGGCGGTGTCGCGCGCGGTAGCTTATAGTCGTTGCCCTCTTCGCGTTCGGCGAAGCGGCGGTCGATCTCGCGGAAACGGTCGAACTCAGGCGGCGACAGTGTCCAGCGCGCGATCGCGGTCCGCCCGCTGCGCATGTCGCGAAAGATGCGCGCGGCGCGCCAGAAGTTGAAGCAGAAGGCGATGCCGAGGATGCCTACGAGCAGCCCCAGCGCGATCAGCGCCGCGGTGCGCCCGGTTTCATGCCCCAGCGCCTGCATCTCAAGCGCGCCGGCCGTCACCGCGACGATCCCGGCGACGCCGGCCACGCCGCAGATCGCCATGTTGCGCTCAGGATTGCTCACGCCCCGGTTGCGCATCCGCCGTCCCCTGATGCCCTTGCTCAGGCATCGCGCGCACCAGTCCGGCGGTCAAGCCGGGGCCGGTCGCGCACGTCGTCGCATGCTTCGCGCCATTCAACGCAATGTTTATTGCCTATCTTATCGATAGGAATAAGATGAACCCCATGGAGTCGTCATCTGGAGAAACGGGCATGTCCATTTTCTCGCCCCATGACGTGAATTCGCCGATCGTTCTGACCGTTCCGGGTCTGGGCAGTTCGGGACCCTCGCACTGGCAGAGCCTGTGGGAGGAATCGCGCCCCGATACCCGCCGGGTGGAGCTCGGCATGTGGAGCACCCCGCATCGCAACAGCTGGGTGACCAAGCTGGATCAGGCGATCCGCGAGGCGCAGGCACCGGTGGTGCTCGCCGCGCACAGCCTGGGCTGTCTGGCCGTCGCCTGGTGGGCGGAGCTGGCGGGGCAACCCTATGGCTGGCCGGTCGCGGGCGCGCTGCTGGTCGCCCCGGCCGATGTCGATGGCGGGGAGCATCCGGCGCTGCGTGCCTTCGCCCCTTCGCCCGCCAAACCCCTGCCCTTCCCCTCGATCCTGGTCGCCAGCACCGACGATCCGTGGGTGCATATCGACCATGCCCGCAACCTTGCCGCCAACTGGGGCAGCGTGTTCGTGGACGCGGGTGCGCAGGGACATCTCAACGCCGACAGCGATCTGGGCTGGTGGCAGGAGGGGCAGCGGCTGCTTGACCGCGTGCTCGACGCTGCAAGCGACCGGCGCGCGCGGCCGCGGCGGGTGGAACAGCACACCTTGCTCGCGGTCAACGCGACCGATGCGGCGCAGCGGCACTATCTGGGTTCCAACTAGGTTCTCCCGAGGCGCGGTCCGGACGTCCCCAAGCGCGTCCGGATCACGCTATCCCTGCACGAAAATCATCCAGCCTATCGACACTGTCAGTCCGGCCAGTCGAGGCGCGGATCTGTCAGATCCATCTGCCCATGCAGCGCGAACTTGCGGTCCAGCTGCAATCGGAGCCAATCGTGCGCGGCGGGCGTCAGCTGGACATCGGGCTTTTGCATCAACGCCCTGCTGGGCACGGTATTTCCCTGGCCCGCATGCGCATTGCGTTGGGTGGATGCAAAGGCATTCGAGCCAAGTGCATCCATCAATGCCCGAAGCGACACGCCGTTCGAGATCGAACCATTCAGGAAGCGGGGGCGCGTCACACGCACATAGTGCGGCCAGTCGGCCTTCCAATCCCGCCGGGCGAGGTCGGCCGCACTTGCATCATCGACGCCGGGCTGATGGCGGCGAGCGACGGCATCGCCATAGACCAGATAGTCGTCGGGGGCGGCGACCATCCGCGCCATGAATATCCGATCCCCATCGGCAATACGGCGCGGACGCTTGCCGCTTGGGTACGTACACGCCCAATGCGATCCCGACCGAAGCACCTCCTCGAAAACCGGCAGATCGCGTGGCGCACGATTGTTCGCGCTGCCAAAGAACTTTGCATAGGCATTTCCGAGCTCCCCCGGAAATTCCGGTTCGACCTCCCCAGCCACATCGCTCTTCACACCATAGTCGGGCAGCATCATGCCCGGCACCGGTGCGCTGCCCGTGCGCACGGCAGCCAGCGCCCGCTCCCAAGCGTCCAGGGTTTCGCCGTCAAGATCGGTAGCGCCAGGCGGCCAAAGCGAATGGAAATAGTTGTGACACTGACGGACTATGTCGGGGTCGGAAGATACGAACCCGAATTCCTGATTGTGCCACATCGCGCGCTCAGTGAGATTTGCGGAGGTCAGGATGACACGAGCATCCCCAAAAATGTAGAGTTTAGCGTGAAGACCCCGAATCCCGCGTACGCGGGCGCCGGCATCGATCAGCGCACGCAAGGCACTCGTATCGCTTACACCGGCGTCGAAATCAGCCAGGTTGAAGCGCGTCACAACACGAACATCGGCAGGCGGGCGGCGTCCTATCAGCCTTCGGACCGTTGGCGCCTTGATGAAGGGGCACACGATCCACAGACGATCGGCCCTGAGCGCTGCCGCTGCCTCGATCTCGCTTCCCCAATCGCGATCGACCAGCCGGAAGCGCGTCACGTTCAGGCCCTCGCGCCGCCCTCGGCCGTGGCCTCGTTCCAGCGCAGCGCCTTGAGCACCGTATCGACGATATTGGGCGCGTTGAGGCCGGCCTCGTCATATTGCGCTTCGGGCTTGTCCTGATCCTGGAAGATGTCGGGCAGGCGCATCGTGCGCAGCTTGAGGCCGTTGTCGATCAGCCCGGCGTCGCTCGCCATCGTCAGCACATGCGCGCCGAGCCCGCCGACGGCGTTCTCCTCAATCGTCACCGCGACTTCGTGCGTGGTGAGCAGACGGCGGATCAGCGCCTCGTCGAGCGGCTTGGCAAAGCGCAGGTCGGCGACGGTGGTCGACAGCCCCTTGGCCTCGAGCATGTCGGCGGCCTTGAGCGCCTCGGCAAGGCGGGTGCCGAGCGAGAGGATCGCAACCTTCTTGCCTTCCCGCACCACGCGGCCCTTGCCGATCTCGAGCAACTCGGGCTCGGGCAGCGGCACGCCGACGCCGTTGCCGCGCGGATAGCGGAGCGCGATCGGGCCGGCGTCATATTCGGCGGCAGTACGGGTCATATGGACCAGTTCCGCCTCGTCCGCGGCGGCCATCACCACGAAATTGGGCAGGGTCGCCAGATAGGTGACGTCGAAGCTGCCCGCATGGGTCGCACCGTCCGCGCCGACCAGACCCGCGCGGTCGATCGCGAAACGGACCGGCAGGTTCTGGATCGCGACATCGTGGACGACCTGATCATAGGCGCGCTGGAGGAAGGTCGAATAGATCGCGCAGAAGGGCCGCATGCCCTGCGCCGCGAGGCCCGCGGCGAAGGTCACGGCATGCTGTTCGGCAATGCCGACGTCGAAGGCACGGTCGGGATGCGCCTTGGCGAACTTGTCCACCCCGGTCCCCGAGGGCATCGCCGCGGTGATCGCGCAGATCTTCGGATCGCTGTCTGCGAGCTTTGCCAGCGTCTCGCCGAACACATTCTGATAGGCTGGCGGGCCCGGCGGCGCCTTGACCTGCGTGCCGGTGATGACGTCGAACTTCTGGACGCCATGATATTTGTCGGCGCTGTTTTCGGCCGGGGCATAGCCCTTGCCCTTCTTGGTCACGACATGGACCAGCACCGGCCCTTCCTTCGCGTCGCGGACATTCTCGAGCACCGGGATCAGGTGGTCGAGGTTATGGCCGTCGATCGGACCGACATAGTAGAAGCCCAGCTCTTCGAAGAGCGTGCCCCCGGTCACCATGCCGCGGGTATATTCCTCGGCCTTCGATGCGGCGGAATGGACGCGGCGCGACAGCTTGCGCACCACCTTGCTCGCGAGGCTGCGCAGGCCGAGATATTCGGACGAAGAGACGACGCGCGCCAGATAGGCCGAGAGTCCGCCCACCGGCGGCGCGATCGACATGTCGTTGTCGTTGAGGATGACGATCAGGCGATTGCCCGCCTGTTCGGCATTGTTCATCGCCTCATAGGCCATGCCCGCGCTCATCGATCCGTCGCCGATCACTGCGATGCCGCGGCCGGGCCGGTCGGACAGCTTGTTCGCGACGGCGAACCCGAGCGCGGCGGAGATCGAGGTCGAGCTGTGCGCGGCGCCGAACGGGTCGTACTCGCTCTCGCTGCGCTTGGTGAACCCGCTGAGGCCACCGCCCTGCCGCAGCGTCCGGATGCGGTCGCGGCGTCCGGTGAGGATCTTGTGCGGATAGCATTGATGCCCGACGTCCCAGACCAGCCGGTCCTCGGGCGTGTCGAAGACATAGTGAATCGCGACGGTCAGTTCGACCACGCCGAGTCCCGAACCAAGATGCCCGCCAGTGGTGCCCACCGCGCTGATCGTCTCCGCGCGCAGTTCATCGGCCAGCTGGCGCAGTTGATTCGGCTTGAGCTTACGGAGGTCGTGCGGCGTGTCGACGGTGTCGAGCAACGGCGTCTTGGGAAGGTCGGCCATCTAGCGCACTTACTCCAGCACCTTCATGGTGTCGATTGCCAACGCCCCGGCGGGCCGGACGCTCCCTGCACGTGCGATGTGCAGGGGTCATGAGCAAAAGATGAGGAGCCGGTGAAATCTCAGGCGGCGCGGCGTTGCGCCAGCGATCGCCCGAGGCGGAACGCGGCGTCGAGATTGGCCCGCTGGTCCGCGCCATGCGATTCGAGCAGCAGCTCGTGCCGCACCACGCGCGCGCCGCAATAGTCGAAGATGCCGTGATCGATCTGGGTCCGCATCGCGCCGAAATAGCCGTGGCGCGCATAGGTGCCGGAATCGGCACCCGCAACGGCGACCAGCACGATTTCCAGCCGGGAGAGCTTCTTCTTCGACCCTGCCGCCCCCGACCCATAGGCCCAGCCGTTGGAAAAGACGCGGTCGATCCAGCCCTTGAGCAAGGCCGGGAAGGACCACCAATAGACCGGATAGACCAGCACCAGCCGGTCCGCCCGGTCGATCCGCGCCTGTTCGGCGAGAACATCGTCCGCCGGAGACGCGGTCTGGAGGTGGACGGCAAGGTCGCGCGCGGTTTCGCGCGGATCGAACCCTTCGGCGGCGAGATCGGCAATCTCGACCGAAGCCGCCGCATCCTGCTCACGGAGCCCGTCCGCGACCGCTGCCGCGATCGCGTGGGTCAGCGACTCCGGATCAGGATGGGAAATCACCACCAGGTTACGCATCATCGGCCTCCAACGGGGTATGGAACAAACGTCATCGAGCTTATATACTCATAGTAAGTTACTAATGGTAGGTTATATGTCAACCCGTACCCGCATGTCGCGTGAAAGCCGGCTCGCGCAGCTGATCGCGACCGCCTGGGGCATCATCCGCGCGGAAGGCAGCGACGCGCTGACGCTGGGACACCTCGCCGAGCGCGCGGGGGTGACCAAGCCGGTGGTGTATGACCATTTCGGGACGCGGGCCGGGCTGCTTGCGGCGCTGTTCCGCGATTTCGATGCGCGTCAAGACGCGTTGATGGATGCGGCGCTCGCCGCCAGTCCGGTAACGCTCGGCGACCGCGCGCAGGCGATGGCCGCCGCCTATGTCGATTGCGTACTGGCGCAGGGGCGAGAAATCCCCGGCGTGGTCGCCGCGCTGGAGGGATCGCCCGAACTGGAGCAGATCATGCGCGCATTCCGCGCGATGTTCCTCGAGAAATGCCGTGCGCTGTTCGTGCCCTTCGCCCCTTCAGGCGAAATCCGCGACCCGGCGCTGTGGAGCATGATGGGGGCGGCGCAATTGCTGTCCTATGCCGCAACCATCGGCGAAGTGACGCGCGAAGAGGCGATCGCGGCGCTGGCGCGTGCGATCCATGCGATGACCGAAGTCTAGTTCAGTCGCAGTCCGCGCACTTGCCGCGCACTTCGATCACCGGGCGGACGGGCGTGAAGCCGGCGCCCTTGGCCGCCGAGCGTACGGATTTGGTGATCGTATCGTCGTCGATATGCGTGGTCTGACCGCATGAATCGCAGACCAGAAAGATGCAGTCGTGCAGGCAGTCGGGATGCGCGTTCGCGACATAGGCGTTGGCGCTTTCGACCCGGCGGGCAAGGTTCGACGTCACGAACAGGTCGAGGATGCGGTAGACGCTGTTGGCGGCGACGCGGCGTCCCTCGCGCTTCGATACCGCTTCGGCGATATCATAGGCCGAAGCCGGCTTTTCGAAGCCCGACAGCGCCTCGAAGATCGAGGCGCGCATCGCGGTCCATTGCTCGCCGGCCTTCTCCAGCGTCGCCTGCGCGGCGCGTGCCAGATCGGCGCCATGATGTTCGTGATGATCGTGCGCGTGCATGGGCCTAATGTAGGCGCAGCTGGCCTTCGCAGCAAGCTTGCCGAGGTTACGCAGCTTGACGCGGTCAACGCGCAAATGCAGCGTTCCGCCGATGGTACCGGCACCAACCTCGACGACGGACTCGATGCTGCCGGTACGCTGGCGGTGGGCAATCGGCCTCTCGTCCGTTGCGCTGATCCTTCCACCACTCCTGTTGCGCGGAGCGTTGATCGATCCGTTACCGCGATGGGCCACAGCGATTGCGGCGATATCGGGCGGCGCGGCCGGCTTCTACCTGCTCATTCTGCTGGACCCATGGCTAAAGGCACAACGGGATTGGCGGACCTATGGAGCCATGGTGATGACCCCGGTGCTATCGGCGGTGCTCGCAACCTTCTATCTGCGCGCCGCTGTCGAGATGGCCGCTTTCGCGGAAGCATCGACGCACATTGAAACGGTCCAGGCTGAGGTTGTCGGAAAAACCAAGCGATCGGTCGAGGCTCGAACGCATCGCGATGCCCGAACACTTTGGATCCGGGCAGATGCAGATCTTCGAGCTCAACTCGATCCCCGTCGCACGCCCGGCCGGGACTGCCTGATCATCGGCGTTGAAACCGGCCGCTGAGGGGTGCGGCGCACCCGCTTGCCGAACGCGTTCGACGATGGCTTCGGAATCGATCGGCTGGTCCCGTGCACTGCGTTCCAGGGTGAGGAAGTCTAGTAGGTCGCCCGGCGGTTGAGGTCGTGGCCGAGCGCTAGGACGGCGACGCCGATGACGGTCCACAATATCTCCTGCCCGCCATGCGGCAAGGTCAGCGCGCCGGCCATCATGCCGAGGCCGAAGGCGCCGACCGCGGACGGCATCATATAACCGTGCTTCCAGATGCCGCGGCCGAGCGCGACCAGCCCGAACAGGATCGCGAGGACCAGGCCGATCTCGTGGATGGCGGGATGAAGAAACGCCCCCGCCGCCGATGCCAGCGCAAGCAGCACCGTGCTCGCCACGCAATGCGCCAGACACAGGCTCGACAGCCCGATCGCAAAGCGATCGAACCGCGAATCGACCTGTTCCCAGAATCGGGGGGCGAGCGCATGGGCCATGCGCGGCATATAGAAGCGAGCCGGAAAAGTTACAACATAACATGCGTCGCAGGATACGGCCTGATTTTCGGGCCTTTGGCTGGCATTTGCCGTCCGCAGGGCATAAACGGCGGGGCGTGTCCCGCTTTACCCAAACCGCCCGCCCCCGCGCCGTCGCCAACTGGCTGTTCGCCGTCGCCATCCTGATCGTTCTGATGGTGGGTGTCGGCGGGATCACGCGCCTCACCGAATCCGGCCTGTCGATCACCGAATGGAAGCTGGTGACGGGCACGCTGCCCCCCCTGTCCGAAGCCGCGTGGATGGCCGAGTTCGAGAAGTACAAGCGCATCCCCGAATATCAGCAGATCAACGCGGGAATGAGCCTGGAGGCGTTCAAGGGCATCTATTTCTGGGAGTATCTCCACCGGCTGCTCGGGCGGCTGATCGGCGTGGCGTTCGCACTGCCTTTGCTGTGGTTCGCAATCCGCCGTGCAATCCCGCAGGGCTATGGCCCGCGCCTTGTCGGCCTGCTGATCCTGGGTGGCCTGCAGGGCGTGATCGGCTGGTGGATGGTCACCTCGGGCCTCGCCGAGCGGACCGATGTCAGCCATTTCCGGCTCGCGGCACATCTGTTGCTCGCACTCTTCATCCTCGCGGCGCTGGTATGGACCGCGCTCGACCTGCGCGCGCTGGCCCGCGATCCGGGCTATCGCCCGGCGCGGCTGACCGCGGTCGCGGTGTGGACGGGGCTGATCCTGTTCGTCCAGCTGGTCTATGGCGCGTTCGTCGCGGGGCTCAACGCCGGCCTCGTCACCAACCAATGGCCGCTGATGAACGGCAAGTTCTTCCCGAGCGAAGTGCTGGCGGTGCGCCCCTTCCTCGATGCGATGCTCAACGATCCGGCGATGATCCACTGGTTCCATCGCTGGTGGGCCTGGGTGACCGTGGCAGCGCTGATCGTGCTGGCGCGGCGCGCGCGCGCCGCGGGCGACCGCAAGGCATCGGTCGCGATCCACATCGCCTTCGGCACGCAGATCCTGCTCGGCATCGCAACGGTGTGGACGGGCGTGCACCTGCATGTCGCAGCGACGCATCAGGTGGTGGGCGCGCTGGTCGTCGCCGCTACGGCCTGGGGCGCCCATTCGGTCGGGCGCCGGCGGTGAGCGACATCGCACTCCTCCATGCGAGCTTCGCCTCGGCGGAGGAGGCGGAGACGATCGGGCAGCGCGTGGTCGAGGAGCAGCTTGCCGCGTGCGTGAACCTGCTTGGGCCCTGCACTTCGATCTATCGCTGGCATGGCGCGGTCGAGACCGGCACCGAATATCGGGCGCTGTTCAAGACGACGCCGCAGCTCGCCCGGGAGCTGGCCGACCGGATCGCGGCGCTGCACAGCTATGACCTGCCCGTGATCGAGATCTGGCCCGCCGCCGCAGGCGATGCGGTCGCCGGCTGGGTCGACGATTCGACACGTTGATCGCGGCCATCCTGTTCGCGGCACAGGCCGCAAGTTTCGCCCCGCCGCTCGACCAGCCGCTGCGCGCGGTGACCGAAACGAGCCGGACCGATGCAGGCGTCACCCGGCGTTTCGCCAATGCCCGCCGCATCGTCTTTCGCCGCTCCGCCACGGGCTATCGTGCGGAAGTGACGATCGAACCGGGCGCGCCTGCCCTGCCGGGCGCAGTGCCGGGTGAAGACGACCCCGTCGCGATGTTCCGCGCCGGGTTCGCGCGGATCGCGGGACGAACGGTGGTGCTGCACCTCGACCCGGCGGGCCGCGTCTCTGCGATCGAGGGGCAGGACACCATCTGGAAAGCGTTTCTCGACGGCATCGCGGCGCTCGCCCCGCCGGGTACGGGCGATCTCGACCG
Organism: Sphingomonas sp. GW821-FHT03E12; assembly: GCF_059420685.1. NCBI lineage: Bacteria > Pseudomonadati > Pseudomonadota > Alphaproteobacteria > Sphingomonadales > Sphingomonadaceae > Sphingomonas > Sphingomonas sp. GW821-FHT03E12. The sequence goes on along the minus strand of NZ_JBWKUF010000005.1, from coordinate 48,396 downwards.
CAGGCGTGCCGGACAGATTCGCGCGATCCTCGCGGCGCTCACCCCGATGCCGCCCGAACGCCAGCGCGCGACGCTTGCGACGCTGGTCGAACCGCTGATCGCCGCCGACATCGCCGGTGCAGGGGAAACGCCGCCCCGCCCCATACGCGTTCCTGCCGGATCGGCCTTTGGCGGCGCCCAGCTCGACGGCATTCGCGCCGTGCGGCGCGAGCGCGGCCACCTCATCGTGTCGGTCAGCGCGGCAGGCGAGGTGACGCAGCGCACACCCACGGGCCAGGCCACGGGCCGGATCACGCTGGAGACCGTGCGGCGCATCGACCCGGTCACCGGGCTGGTGCTGGAAAGCCGCGACACGGTGCGCACAGAGATTGCCGGAGCGCCTCCGGCCACGCGGCTGACCGTGACGACGGTCCACACGCCGTGACCGGCCGGGTTGACCGTCAGGCGGCACGCTTCACGCAACAGGTATCATAATACCCGCCAACAAACCCGCAGTTTTCTTGACTTTCTCACCCCTATTCGTCATTTGGCCGCGGTTCGCGCCGTCCGTGATGGGCGGCGTCATGCATTTAACACGAGGTCTGGCCCCATGAAGGCGCTGATGAAGACCACCAAGTCGGTGAAGCCGGCCGAGGTGGAGAAGAAGTGGCATATCGTCGATGCCGAGAATCTGGTCGTCGGCCGCGCCGCGGTGGTGATCGCCAACGTCCTGCGCGGCAAGCACAAGACCAGCTTCACCCCGCACGTCGATTGCGGTGACAATGTCATCGTCATCAACGCCGACAAGGTCCGGTTCACCGGCAAGAAGCTGGCCGACAAGGTCTATTACAAGCACACCGGCTATGCCGGCGGCATCAAGGAAGTCACCGCACAGAAGGTGCTGGAAGGCCGCTTCCCCGAGCGCGTGCTGGAAAAGGCCGTCGAGCGCATGATCCCGCGCGGCCCGCTGGGCCGTCAGCAGATGCGCAACCTGCGCATCTACAAGGGCGCCGAGCATCCGCACGAAGCCCAGAACCCTGAAGTCCTGGATATCGCGGCCATGAGCCGCAAGAACAAGGTGGGCGCATAATGTCCGACAATCGCCAGTCCCTTTCCGATCTCGCCGAGATCGCCGCCGGCGCGCCCGAGGGTGCCGAAGCCGCGACCAGCGCCGACGCCTATCTGGCCGGTGCCCCGGTCGTTTCGACCACGCCGCTGCGCCAGCAGGAACTCGACGCCTATGGCCGCGCCTATGCGACCGGCCGCCGCAAGGACGCCGTCGCCCGCGTGTGGATCAAGCCCGGTTCGGGCAAGATCACGATCAACGGCCGCGATCAGGAAGTCTATTTCGCGCGTCCGACGCTGCGTCTCGTCATCAACCAGCCGTTCGGCGTCGCCGAGCGTGACGGCCAGTATGACGTGATCTGCACCGTCAAGGGCGGCGGGCTTTCGGGCCAGGCCGGCGCGGTCAAGCACGGCATCGCCCAGGCGCTGACCAAGTATGAGCCGGTGCTGCGCGCACCGGTCAAGGCCGCCGGGTTCCTGACCCGCGACAGCCGCGCCGTAGAGCGCAAGAAGTACGGCAAGGCCAAGGCCCGCCGCAGCTTCCAGTTCTCGAAGCGCTGATCCTTCCCGGATCGACAAGAACAAGGGCGGCCCCGCAACGGGCCGCCCTTTTTCGTTGGGTAACACGCCGCCGAAGCGGCTAGGGTTCGGACACCCATGATCTTCGCCGACCCCATCGTCGCCCGCATCGTCCCCTTCCTCGAAGGCATCGGCATTCCGGTTGCCGTAGAGCCGGTGCCCGGCTCGCTACTGCCCGGCGCGACGGTGCGCGGCGGAACATTAGTCTTCGATCCCGCGACGCTCGAATGGCCGGGCGACCTGCTCCACGAAGCGGGCCATATCGCGGTGAGCGACCCCGCGATGCGCGCCACGCAGGCAGACATCCTCGACGATCAGACCGACGAGATGGCGGCGATGGCCTGGTCCTATGCCGCCGCCGTGGCGCTGGAGATCGATCCGATCCATGTCTTCCACGCCGGTGGCTATCATGGCGGGGGGAGGAACTATCTGGAATCCTACCGCAATGGCGGCACCGGGATCGGCGTGCCGATGCTGCAATATTACGGGATGAGCGCCGAACCGCGTCAGGCGGCGGCGCTCGGCCGCGCGCCGTTTCCCGCAATGACGCGCTGGCTGCGCTGAACACCCGCCGGGTCGGACAAGATGTTCCCCCCCCGGGGCCCAGACCAGCACCCGGACCGGTTAGAAATTACCCAGTCTGACCAGAAAGTGTGTCCACCGCGCATCTATCGCGAAGCAAATAGACTAAATCGTAACAACCGAGACTTGACGCGATTCCGCATCCGCATAGCCTCCTCCCAATCACCCGGTCTGGGCCGGCCGGGTCAACATAGGGGGCTATCATGCACTTCGCTCGTCAGCGGGGGCGCGTTCGCGCTTCACTTCTCCTTTCTGCAGCAGGACTTGGTCTGGCGCTCACCGCGCCGGGAATCGCGCAGGCACAATCGCTCGATGCCGGTGACGTCGTCGACAGCCCGCACGCAACCATACGCATCGCCGAGGCCGTCGAGACGCCGCACAACGCGCCGCTCAGCGTCGCCCCCCTGACCCAGGGCGGCTTCATTACGCCGGACGAGGTGGAAGAGACGCCGCAGATCACGATCAACAACAACTTCACGCCCGTCCAGGCTTATGATCCGACCAATATCACCGGCATTGGCCAGGTGATCAGCGATGCCGGCGGCGGCTTCATCGGCACCTGCACCGGCACGCTGATCAACCCGCGCACGATCATCTTCGCGGCGCATTGCGTGAACACCCGGGCGGCGACCGCTTATGGCGCCAATTCGGGCGGCGTCGGTATCGGCGTCGGCTTCGAGACCAATACCCGCGCCAACGCGGCGGGACAGGTCGACGAACTCGTCCGCTGGCTGCTCGGCGGCACCGGCGGCGCAGGCCGCTTCCAGTCCAACGAAGCGCAAGCCTTCTACAACATCAACCAGGTGTTCTACGATCCGCGCTCGCTGGCGCCGGCCTCGTGCACCGGGGCGACCTCATGCTTCCTCGAGGCCGACGTCGCCACCGCCGTGCTCGACACCCCTGCCCGCAACATCCCGACCTGGGCGCTGCTGTTCTCGCCCCTGCCTACTCCGGGCACCATCGATACCGCGACCGGCACCGGCTATCACGTCAACATCGGCGGCTATGGTTCGTTCGGCAACGGTACGACCGGATCGTCCACCAACGGCAACTTCCGCCGTCGCGCCGCCGAAAACATGCTGGGCGCGCTGGTCTCGCTCAACACGCGCAACGAATTCCTGTTCGGCTCGCCCGGCACGCCGTCGCGGCCGCAATTGCTCTATTTCCTCGATTTCGACGATCCTGCGCGTGGCACCGCCACCGCCAACTCGCGCGACTTCAACGGCTTCCGTGACAATGCGCTCCCCCGCGAAGGCACCACCGGTCCGGGCGATTCCGGCGGTCCGCTGATCCTCGACCGCACCTTCTCCAAGCAGGTGGTGATCGGCGTGCTGTCGGGCGGTTCGACCTTCTTCACCGGGCAGCCGGGCGGCAGCTACGGCACGCAGAGCTTCTACCAGCCGTTGTTCCTCTATTGGGACTGGGTCGTCGCCAACAACCCGTATCGCTACGTCACGGCGACCGCAGGCAACAAGAATTGGGAAGACACCACCGCCTGGGTGACCGAGCTCGACCCCAATTACCAGATCATCACCAATGGCCAGCTGGTCAACGGCGTGCCGACCCACACCGGCGCGGCCAATTCGGGTAACGGCCCGCAATTCGGCGAGATGTGCTTCCAGTCGCCGAGCACCTCGACCAACCCGGCGACCAATTTGTGCGAGAACATCGCCACGGGTCTGCCCCGCGACAACGTCCCCAATGGCGCGACCGATACCAACGCACCCGCGATCGTCGATATCGCCGGCGCGAACGGCCTGACCATGCCGGTCGAGACCGCGCAGGCCGCCCCCGGCTATACCGATACGGCGCGCCCGGCGCCGACCATCGCCAACGGCCTGCCGGGCGCGACGGGCTTCACCCCCAACAATGTCGACGGCGTGCGCACGACCGGAGTGATCGGCCGCTATTACGACGTGACGTTGCGCAATACCGGCGTGGTGACGCTCAACTCGGCGGTCACCATCGATCGCTTCACGATCATGGGTGCGACCTCGCAGCTGACGATTGCGGCGGGGGCTTCGCTCACCAGCCTGATCGAGATTCGCCAGAACACCGGCACGATCCTGAACAACGGGACGCTCACGTCGCCGGGCGACTATCTGATCCTGTCGGGTCTGCTGACCGGCACCGGCACGATCAACGCGCCGTTCACGACCAGCGTGATGGGCAGCTTCGCCCCGGGCACGCTGACCACCACCGGCACGCTGACCTTCAACGGCGGCCTCGTGATGTCGTCGGGATCGGGCTATCTGGTCGATCTCGGCGCCAATGGCGTGTCCGACCGGATCGTCGTCGCAGGCGCCGGCAACACCGCCAATATCGGCGGCGGGCTTCAGCTCTCTTTCTCTGCAGCGACGCTGCGCGCGGGCAACAGCTACACCATCCTGACCGCGCAGGGCGGCGTCACCGGCACGTTCACGACGCCGGCCGCGCTCAGCGCGATCCTGCGCCCGACGCTCAGCTACACGGCCAATTCGGTCGTGCTGAACATCGCCGCGGGCAATTATCGCGACGTGGTGTCGCCGTCGAACACGATCGCCTACACCTATGCCGGCATCCTCGACGCCAACCGCAGCCGGGCGGCGAGCTTCGATACGCTCTACGGCCCGCTCGACCTGCAGAACGCCGCGACGATCAACACGACGCTGGCCGGCCTTGCTCCCGCGAGCGAATCGACGGTGCAGACGCTGGGCTTCGCGGCGGTGGATGCGAATGCGAACTTCATCCGCAACCGCATCCGCAACCTCGATGCAGCGAATCTGGACGGCACGCTCGCGCATTACGGGCGTCCGATTCAGGTCGCAGCCCTCGGCCTGTCCCCGGCATTCGGCGCCAAGCCGATGGCCAGCGACATGGCCGCGCCGGTGATGCTGCAGGAAGGCGCACTGCCCGACAATATGAGCGGCTTCATCTCGGGCGGATACCTGACCGGCGATGGCCGCGGCATGACCGGGATCGGCGGGCGTGACAATTTCGACGGCTGGTATGTCGGCGGCGGCATCGAGGTCGCCGCGGGCGACAACGGGTTCGCCGGCTTCGCGCTGTCCTATACCGACATCGACGGAACCGCGGCGCTCGCCGGTCAGACGGCACAGAACAAGGCCTTCCAGGGCACGCTCTACGCCAAGACCACGACCGCCGGCGGGGTGACCTTCGACGGCTATGTCACCGCGGGTGCGCTCAACATGAAGAGCCGGCGCGTGGTCAACTTCCTGGGGACCACCTACAATCTGCGCGCCACCGACAACGCGCTGGTGCTCAGCACCGAGCTTGGCATCAGCAAGACTCTCGGCGGCGACGCGTTCGAGATCACCCCGCGGATCGCCGGGCGCGGCACCTATATCGGCTTCGGCAGTGCATTGGAGAGCGGCGGGCCGGTCGCGCTCGACCTGCGGCGTCAGGAGTATAACAGCTGGCAGGGCCGCGCAGGCGTCACCTTCGGCGCGGGCAAGGCGTCCAAGGTGCGGCCGTTCGTCACCGGCACCTATGTCCATGAGTTCAACGACCAGCCGGGTTCGGTCTTCGCCAACCTGGTCGGCGCGCCGAGCGGCTTCGCCTTCGCGCTCAATGGACAGGACAAGGACTGGGGCGAACTCAGCGGCGGGCTGACGCTCAAGGCGGGGTCGGCGGACCTTTCGATCTCGGCCGACACCACGATCGCGCGCAGCGACCTGTCGGTGCAGACCTATCGCGGATCGGTCACCTTCCGCTTCTGATCGACCGCCTCGAACACGAAAGGGCCGTCCCCCCCGGGGCGGCCCTTTTGCTTGCGGTTAGCGTGGCGAGAGCGTCTGGTCGGGCGCATCGCCCATACGGCGCGCGATCGTCTCGATCGCGTCACCGATGCGGATCTCGTTGAACGAAGGCGGGGATTCGCGCACGCGTTCGGAGAGTGTCCCCGCACCGATCAGCCGCACCTCCTGCGCGCAGGCAGAATGGCAGATGTCGAACGGATCGTGGACATGGCCGGTCAGCACCGCATCCGCCCCCGCCGCCGCCAATGCCTCAAGCGCTTCGCCGCCGCCGTGCGTGCGCGAGCTGCTGCGCGTCCCCGCTTCGACGAGGGGGTGATGGCAGGCGATGAGGATGCGGTGCCCCTGTGGGACCGACTCGATCAGCGCCAGCGTCTCTTGCAACGCACGGACACTGACATGCCCCTTCGACCAGTTGAGCCGCCACTGGAACCGCGCGGTGGTCTTGAGCGGGACGATGGTCACGCCGGGCAGGTCGAGCGGCCGCTCGATCATCGCCTCGAGCGCGCGGTAGCGGCGATAGGGAGTCACGAACCGCGCCCAGAGGTTGAAATAGGGCAGATCGTGATTGCCGGCCTCGACCGTCACCGGCCGCCCGAGCCCCTCGAGCCATCTGGCCGCTGCCGCGAATTCGTGCCGTCGCGCCCGCATCGTGAGGTCGCCCGTCACCACCACTGCGTCAGGTTGCTCGGCACGGACCACCGCAGCGAACCAGTCGAGCGCCTCGCGATCCTCGGCGCCGAAATGCACGTCGCTGGCGTGGAACAGGCGGATCATGCCGCGCGCGTTGCGATGAAGGCGGGAGGGGTCATCCCGCCGCTGACCTCTGCGTCGGGGGCAAGCGTCACCGGCTCGCCGTCGAACAGCGCCAGCACCGGCCGCCTGCTCACCGGGCGCAGCCGTTCCGCGCGCCGTTCGGTCACCGCGCGCGCCGCCACCCAGTCGCCGGTCAGCCAGGTCCAGCCCAATTCCGCGATCGACGCCCAGTCGCGCGCGTCGATCGCGGCCACTTCGAGCGTATCGGGCGCGGGGGAGACGAACACCGCCTGATAGCGCCCGCGCATGCCCGGCACGCCGGCGACGCGGATTCCCTTGCCGAAGGTCCGGCGCCAGGCGTTGCGGATCGCACGGAACACGCGCGCTGTTCGTCCCTTTCGTGCAGCCTCGCGTGCCCGTGCCCAATGCGCCGCGGGGCCGAGGATCAGGCCGACGAACGCGCGGTGCGGCCCGGCCTCGACATAAGGCAGCGCCACGCGCCGCCCGCCTTCATGCGCGGCATGGACAATGGCGGCGGGATCGGCGTCGCCGTGCAGCGCCTTGGCGAGCAGGTTCATCGTCCCGCCGGGCAGGATCAGGAACGCGCCGTCCCAGTCCGCGAGCGCGCAAAGCGCCGCGTTGATCGTGCCGTCCCCGGCGAACAACACGACGGTATCGACGCGCGCGGCGGCCAGATCCTCCGCCGAAGGGATCGGCTGGCCGGGAAAGCCGGTCCGCCCGGCAAGCGCCAGCCCGCGTTCCGCGAACACGGCCTCCAGCGCCGCGCATTTCTCGGCCGTTGCCGATCCCGAACTGGGGTTGGTGATGAACCAGAGCCGCTCCACGGGATTGCTAACGCACGAACGCCGATCGCGCTGCAGCCAGACGCTCGATCGCGGCATCGAGCACGGCATCGGCCTTGGCGAAGCACAGCCGCACCAGATGCGTGACCGGGGCTTCGGCATAGAAGGCCGAGACCGGGATCGCCGCGACACCGGCTTCCTCGACCAGCCGTTCGCAGAATGCCGCGTCATCGAGCGCAATGCCCGATGCAGCGAGGTCGATCGAAAGGAACCAGGTCGCGCCGCTCGGCAGCACGCGATAACCGGCCGCGGTCAGCCCGGCGGCAAGACGGTCGCGCGATCGCTGGAAACCGGCGACCGAGTCCGCGATCCAGGTGTCCTGTGTCTCCAGCCCCTCCGCCACCGCCCATTGCAGATTGGGCGCGGTCGAGAAGGTCAGGAACTGATGCGCGCGGGCAAGCACTGCAGCAAGCGGCGGCGCGGCGCACATCCAGCCGACCTTCCAGCCCGTAAGCGCGAAGATCTTGCCCGCCGATCCGATCTTCACCGTCCGGTCGCGCATCCCCGGCATCGCAATCAGCGGGATATGGCGCGCGCCGTCATAGACGACATGCTCCCAGACCTCGTCGCAGATCGCGATCAGGTCGCGCTCGACGCAGAAGGCCGCGAGATCGGCAAGCTCGCTGTACGAGAGCATCGCACCCGCGGGGTTCACCGGGTTGTTGACCACGATCAGCCGGGTGCGCGGCCCCGCGGCCGCTTCGAGCGCAGCCGGGGTCAGCCGCCAGCTTCCCGGCTCCAGCCGCGCGAGCCGCGCCACCCCGCCCGCGCGCTGCACCAGCGGCAGATAGGCGTCGTAGAGCGGCTGGATCAGGATCACCTCGTCCCCCGGCGCGATCAGCGCGGTAAACGAGGCAGCGATCGCCTCGGTCGCGCCCGAGGTGACGATCACCTCTTCGGGTGTGAGGTCGAGCTGCTGGTGACGCGCATAATGGCCGGCAATCGCCCGCCGCAATTCGGGCAGGCCCGCCATCGGCGGATATTGGTTCGACCGCGCCGTCAGCGCATCGGCCGCGGCGCGGATCACCGGCACGCAGCCCTCGCCATCGGGGAAGCCCTGCCCCAGATTGATCGCGCTTGTCGCACGTGCGCGCGCCGACATGGTTTCGAAGATGGTGGTGCCGAGTGCGGAATAGACCGGATTCATGCCGCCGAGCATGCCCGAGCCGCGCGCCAAAAAGAAGAAGGGGCCGCACGGGCCCCTTCAAAGCGTCCGGTTCGGCGCCCTAGCGTTCGAGGTCGTCCTTGTCCGGCTGGCGCTTCTTCTCGCCGCCATCCTGCTGGCGTTGCGGCTGCTGTTGCTGCTGCTTCTCCATCTTCTGGCCGCGTTGCTGTTGCTGCTGGCCGCCCGGATGCCGGGTCTGGTCGCGCTGGTTCATCACGTCTCTCCTGACGATGCCCGCCGCTCGATGACAAAACGGGTTGCTGCGCCGTTCGATCCGCAGCCCGTCGCATCCCGCAGTTACTTGACCGGCCGCTTCTCCAGCTTCCGCGCAAGCGTCCGGCGATGCATCCCCAGGCGCCGCGCGGTTTCGGAGATGTTGAAGCCGGTCGCGGCCAGCGTCTCGTTGATCATCTCCCACTCATGCGTCTTGAGCGACGCGGCGCGGGGGGTGACGGGGACGCCGGCATCGCCGCCAGCCTTGCCGAACGCCGCCTCGATATCGTCGGTGTTCGACGGCTTCACCAGATAGTGGCGGGCGCCGAGCTTGATCGCCTCGACTGCGGTGCCGATGCTGGCATAGCCGGTGAGAACGACGATCAGCATCGCCGGGTCGCGCGCATGCAGCGTCGCGACACAGGGCAGCCCCGATGCGGTCCCGAGCTTCAGATCCACCACCGCATGGGTCGGAACGCCGGTTTCGAGCAGCGCGTCGAGCTCCCCGGGACTGGCGGCGACCCGCACGCGATAGCCGCGCCGCTCGAACGAGCGTTGGAGCGTGCGCGCGAAGGTTGCATCATCCTCGACAAGGATCAGGTCCGGCATGTCCATCAGCGCGCCTCCTCATGGATCAGCGGCAGGATCAGCCGCACTTCGGCGCCGCCACCTGCGGGGTTGCGTGCCTCGATCCGCCCGCCCATCCGCCGGGCGACATTGGTCGCGAGGAACAGGCCGAGCCCATGCCCCGCGCCCTTGGTCGAGCGATAGAGCTCGCCGACATGCGCGAGCGCCCCGGGATCGAAGCCAGGCCCGTAGTCGCGCACGATGATCTCCAGCATCCCCTCCTCGACCTTGCCGGTGAGGCGAAGGCCGAGCGGCGAGGCTTCGGCGGCATTGTCGAGCAGGTTCGTCACCGCCTGACGCAGCGCGGGATCGACCGCGATGGTCGCCGCCCCGGCCCCCTCGACGCTCGCAACGATCGGGACCTGCGGCCAGGTCGGCTGCCATGCCTCGGCCAGTCCGGTCAGGAAGGCGGCCGCGGCCATGCTCTCCATCGCTTCGCCGCGCGGCTGCCCGGCGGAGTGGAGGATGTCGGAGACGATCGCCTTGCAGCGCTGGACCTCGGCCTGCATTTCCTCGACCTCGCCCGCAAGCTGCGGGTCGCCGGAAATGGCGGGGATTCGCCGCCAGTCGGCGAGGATCACCGAGAGGGTGCTGAGCGGCGTCCCCAGCTCGTGCGCTGCGCCCGAGGCGAACAGGCCCATGCGGACGATGCCCTCCTCCTCCACGGCATGCTGGCGCAGATCGGCGACATTCGCATCGCGTGCGCGCAAATTGCGGCTGATCCGCACGATGAACTGCACCAGCAGCCAGGCGACCATGACGAAGCCGACCCAATGGCCGATCGCGAACAGGTCGGTATGCGACGCGGCGAGCTCCGCAGGCAGCACCAGCGGCACATAGCTGACCGTCAGCAGGGCGTAGCCGCAAGCGGTGGCGGCCACCAGCACCGCAACCGCAAGCGGCGGGAGCAGGATCGCGCCGAGGACGACCTGGAGCAGATAGAGCGAGATGAACGGGTTGGTCGCGCCACCGCTGAAATAGAGCTGGAGGGTGAGCGCCCCCATGTCGATCAGCAGCGCCACCATCACCTCGCCATCATGGACCTGGTGGCGGGGCAGCGCCATCGTCGCGAGCAGGTTCGCGACGGCGAGCATCGCGGCGATCCCCAGCATCTCGACCACCGGGAGCGGGATGCCGAGCCCAAAACGGACGAACAGGATGGCGAGCGTCTGCCCCGCGACCGCGATCCAGCGCAGCTGGATCAGCTGGCGCATATTCTCCGCCGCCGCGGTTTCGGCGGTGAGCGCGGTACCGCGGCGGGTCAGCGCGAGCAGCGGCGCATCCATCATGCCGGTTTCCGCCGCAGCAGCAGGAAGAATGCGGCAAGGCTGATGCCCGCCAGCCCGAACCAGGTGAGCGCGTAGACGAGATGGTTGTTGTTGAAGCGCAGCACGGTGAGCCCGCCTACCGGCCATCCGCCCGGATTGGGAGTCGCATCCGCATCGATGAAGAAGGGCGCCGCCGGACCGATGCCCTGCGCTGCGGCGATCGCCAGGACATCGCGCGAATACCAGCGGCCACCCGCCGGATCATTGGTTCGCAGGAAGCCGCCTTTGGGCTCGGTTGCGCGGATCAGCCCGGTGACGGTGACGGGGCCGCCTACCTGCCCCGCCGCGCGGCTCGCTGGATCGCGGCGATCGGGCGGCACGAAGCCGCGGTTGATCAGGATCGTCCCCTGCGACGTGCGCAGCGGAGTGAGCACCCAGAATCCGGCCCCGCGCACGGTGACCGCCTGCACCAACGTCTCGCGATCGTGGAGGAAGGTACCGGCCGCGGTGACGCGGCGATATTCGCTGCCGCGCACATCCAGTCCCGGCCATTGCGCCGGGCCGGGCGCCGGGATCGGCGCAGCGCGCGCGCCGGCCTCGACCCGTTCGATCAGGTCGAGCTTCCATGCGCGCCGCTGGACCTGCCAGATGCCGAGCGCGACGAAGCCGAGCGCCAGCAGCAACATCAGGCCGGCCAGCACGGCCCGCACCGCGGCGGGCCGGCGGTTCACCGCATCTCACTCATGTCGTGCGGCATCGGCATCATGTTGGTGTTGAGGTGGTGCATGACCCACAACGATCCGGCCAGCATGATGACCACCACGGTGATGGTGAAGATCAGCGACAGCATCGTCCAGCCACCTTCCGACTTCGAGTTCATATGGAGGAAGAACACCATATGGACGACGATCTGCACCACCGCGAAGCCCATGATCACCGCCGCGGTCAGCGCGGGCGAGAGCGGCATCGTCATCACCAGCCAGAAAGGAACGGCGGTGAGGATCAGCGACAGGACGAAGCCGATCAGATATTCGCGCAGGCTCGCATGCGGCAGCTCCGCCGCGGCGTGGTGGCCATGCTCTGCGTGCTGGTCCTGGCTCATCGCAGCATTCCCATCAGATAGACAAAGGTGAAGACGCCGATCCAGATCACGTCGAGGAAGTGCCAGAACATGCTGAGGCACGCGACGCGGCGCTGGTTGGCGGGGATCAGGCCGTGCTTGCCGAGCTGAACCATGAGCGTCACCAGCCAGATGATGCCGAAGGTGACGTGCAGCCCGTGCGTGCCGACCAGGGTGAAGAAGGCCGAGAGGAAGGCGCTGCGCTGCGGCCCGGCGCCGATCTCGATCAGGTGATGGAACTCGTAAAGCTCGATGCCAAGGAAGGCGAGACCGAACAGGCCGGTGACGCCGAGCCAGATCTGCGTGCCGCGGACCTTGCCCATCTGCATCTGCAGCATCGCGAAGCCATAGGTGATCGACGAGAAGAGCAGCATCGCGGTGTTCACCGCGATCAGCTTGAGGTCGAACAGGTCCTTCGGTCCCGGACCGGCGGCGTAATTGCCGCCGAGCACGGCGTAGCAGGCGAACAGGATCGCAAAGATGAGGCAGTCGCTCATCAGGTAGATCCAGAAGCCCAGCATCGTGCTGTGGCCTTCGGGATGCGGATGCTCATCCAGCTCGTAGAAGCGGGCTTCCTGGCTGTCCGCGGCGAGGGTGGTTGCGCTCATGCGGTCAGGCTCCCGGCGCCAGCTGGCGGGTGCGCGCGTCCTCCACCCCGGTCACCGTCGCGGCGGGGATGTGGAAATCGCGCTTGTAGTTGAAGGTGTGGAAGATCGCGCCGGCGACCACCGCCACGAAGCTTGCCGCGGCCAGCCACCAGATGTGCCAGACCAGCGCGAAACCCATGACCAGACAGAAGCCCGACAAGATGATCCCGGTGCCGGTGTTGCTCGGCATGTGGATGTCGCGGAAGCCGCTCACCGGGCGCTGCGCGTTGCGCGTCTTCATGTCGGCCCAGGCGTCGAGGTCGTGGATCACCGGGGTGAAAGCGAAATTATAGTCCGGCGGCGGCGAGCTCGTCGCCCATTCGAGCGTGCGGCCGTGCCACGGATCGCCGGTCGGCTCGGCGAGTTCCTTGCGCTTCCAGATGCTCACCGCGAACTGGATCAGCATCGCGCCGATACCCGCGGCGATGACGGCGGCGCCGATGCCCGCGATCACGAACCAGATCTGCAGGCTCGGGTCATCGAACACGCGCATCCGGCGGGTCACGCCCATCAGGCCGAGGATGTAGAGCGGGGTGAAGGCAAGCCAGAAGCCCACGACCCAGCACCAGAAGGAAACGAGGCCCCATTTCTTGTCGAGCTTGAAGCCGAACGCCTTGGGCCACCAATAGTTGATCGCCGCGAACAGCCCGAACAGCACGCCGCCGATGATCACATTGTGGAAGTGCGCGATCAGGAACAGCGAGTTGTGCAGCACGAAGTCCGCAGGCGGCACCGCCAGCAGCACCCCGGTCATGCCGCCGATGGTGAAGGTCAGCATGAAGGCGATCGTCCACATCATCGGCAGCTCGAACCGGATGCGGCCGCGATACATGGTGAACAGCCAGTTGAAGAGCTTGGCCCCGGTCGGGATCGAGATCACCATCGTCGTGATGCCGAAGAAGCTGTTGACGCTGGCGCCCGATCCCATGGTGAAGAAGTGGTGCAGCCAGACCAGGTACGACAGGATGGTGATGCACACCGTCGCATAGACCATCGACGTATAGCCGAAGAGCCGCTTGTTCGAGAAGGTCGAGGTGACTTCGCTGAACACGCCGAACAGCGGCAGGATCAGGATATAGACCTCCGGATGGCCCCAGATCCAGATCAGGTTCACGTACATCATCGGCGATCCGCCGAAGTCGTTGGTGAAGAAGTTGGTGCCGACATAGCGGTCGAGGCTGAGCAGCACGAGCGTCGCGGTCAGGATCGGGAAGGACGCGACGATCAGGATGTTCGAGCAGAGCGAGGTCCAGGTGAAGACGGGCATCTTCATCAGGCCCATGCCCGGCGCGCGCAGCTTCAGGATCGTCACGATCAGGTTGATGCCGGATAAGGTCGTCCCGACACCGGCTATCTGCAGCGACCATATGTAATAATCGACGCCGACATTGGGGCTGTAGGCGATGCCCGACAGCGGCGGATAGGCGAGCCAGCCGGTCTGCGCATATTCACCGATGAACAGCGAGACCATGGTGAGCACCGCGCCCGCGGTGGTCATCCAGAAGCTGAAATTGTTGAGGAACGGGAAGGAGACGTCGCGCGCGCCGATCTGGAGCGGGACGATATAGTTCATCAGCCCGGTGATGAACGGCATCGCCACGAAGAAGATCATGATCACCCCATGGGCGGTGAAGATCTGGTCGTAATGATGCGAATTGAGATACCCTTCCGACCCGCCGAACGCCAACGCCTGTTGCAGGCGCATCATGATCGCGTCGGCAAAGCCGCGCAGGAACATGATGAGGCCGAGGATCATGTACATGATCCCGATCTTCTTGTGGTCGACCGTCGTGAACCACTCGGTCCACAGATAGCCCCAGAGGCGGTATTTGGTCAGCAGCGCGAGCACCGCGAGGCCGCCGATCGCGACCACCGCGAAAGTGGCGATCAGGATCGGCTCGTGCAGCGGGATCGCTTCGAGCGACAGGCGGCCCAGGATCGGACCGGCTTCGGGGGCGGGATGCGGGGTCATGTCTAGGGTCTAGCCTCAGGAGAGCGGCTGGCCGGGCTCGCCTTCACGGGCGATGCGGGGCGGCGTGGACTGGCGCGCAGGTTGCGCGGGCGCAGTGGCGGGCTTGGGAACCAGCCGCGGGGTCGGCGTGGTGCAGATCGCCGCGACATAGCGGCTGCTGCCCGCAGTGCCGCGCGCGGCATATTTGTCATAGGCGAGCTCGCGGACGTTATAGAGCCCGGCCATGCCGAGACCGCCCTTGGCGTCGATCATCATCATGTCGCTCATGCACATCTTGCCCGGCTCGACGCAGAGGTTGACCACGGCGTCGAACAGCGCCGGATCGGTGCTGGCGAAGCGGCGCACGGGATCGCGCTGGCTCGGCTTTTCGAGCTTGAGATAGGCGTCGCGGTCGAGCGTACCGCCCGACGCCTTGGCCTGCGCGACCCATTTGGCGAAGCCGGCATCGTCGAGGCTCTTCGCCGCGAAGCGCATGTTGGAGAAGCCCCAGCCCGAATAGTTGGCGGAGAGGCCGGTGAACTCGCCCGGGCGGTTGAAGACGGCGTGCAGCTTGGTCTCCATGCCGGGCATCGCGTAGATCTGTCCGGCGAGCGCGGGGATGTAGAAGCTGTTCATCACCGACGATGCGGAGATGCGGAAGCGGATCGGCCGATCGATCGGCGCGGCGAACTCGTTGACCGTGGCAATGCCCTGTTCGGGGTAGATGAACAGCCATTTCCAGTCGAGCGCGACGACCTGGACCTCAAGCGGCTTCACATTCGCGGCAACCGGCTTTCCGGGCGCGAGGCGCGCAAGCGGGCGATAGGGGTCGAGCAGGTGAGTCGCCGCCCAGGTCAGTGCGCCGAGGCAGATGATGATCAGCAGCGGCGCCGACCAGATCACCAGTTCGAGCGCGGTCGAATGGTCGAAATCGGGCTCGTAGGTCGCCTCTTCGTTGCTCTGGCGATAGCGCCAGGCGAAGACGACGACGAGCAGCATCACCGGAACGATGATGAGCAGCATCAGCGCGGTCGAGATATAGATCAGGTCGCGCTGCTGAACCGCAATGTCGCCTGCGGGATGCAGCACATCGCTCTGACACGCCGAGACGAACAGAGCGAACGGCAGCAGCATCAGCGTCCGGCCAAGATTGGCCAGCTTCTTTCCGGGCAATGGCCAGAACAATGACGTATCTTCGCGCATGGACCTCCGCCTATCCCGGCGCCCGTCCGCGCCGACATTGGACATTTTGTCCTATCCCCGTCGCGTCGCTTTTCTGGTGCAGCGGACGCTGAAGCACAATAGTATCGAATAAGCTGCCGGAGCCATAGCCGTATGACCGCACCGAATGCCGCCGCCAACTCGACATCGCTGGAACGCGACGCCCGGACCGTGAACGCGCGCGATCACAAGATCGCGCCGGGCGAGATCGCGATCGGCGTGATCATCGGCCGCACGAGCGAGTTCTTCGACTTCTTCGTCTATGCGCTGGCGTCGGTGCTGGTGTTCCCGTCGCTGATCTTCCCCTTCGTCGATCCGCTGACCGGCACGCTCTATTCCTTTGCGCTGTTCGCGCTGGCGTTCATCGCCCGCCCGCTGGGTTCGGCGATCTTCATGTGGATCGACCGCCATCATGGCCGCGGGGTGAAGCTCACCATTGCGCTGTTCCTGCTCGGCGGATCGACCATGTCGATCGCGTTCCTGCCCGGCTACAACCAGATCGGCATCGGCGCGGTCTGGGTGCTCGCGCTGCTGCGGATCGGACAGGGAATCGCGCTGGGCGGCGCGTGGGACGGACTGCCCTCGCTGCTGTCGCTCAATGCCCCGGCGAATCGCCGCGGCTGGTATGCGATGATCCCGCAGCTCGGCGCGCCGCTCGGCCTGATCGTCGCCGCGGGGCTGTTCGCCTTCTTCATGACCACGCTGACGCCCGAGGACTTCCTGGCCTGGGGCTGGCGCTATCCCTTCTTCGTCGCCTTCGCGATCAACGTCGTCGCGCTGTTCGCGCGCCTGCGCATGATCGCGACGCCGGAATTCGAGCGGCTGTTCGAAAGCCGCGAGCTTCAACCCGCCCCCTTCTGGGAAACGGTGCGCGAGGAGGGGCGCACGATCGCGCTCGGATCGTTCGCGCCGCTGGCAAGCTTCGCGTTGTTCCACCTCGTCACGGTCTTCCCGCTCTCCTGGATCCTGCTCAACACCGGCGAGGCGGCGGAGCGCTTCCTGGTGATCGAGATCGTCGGCGCGGTCGTGTGCGTGCTCGCCATGCTCGCCTCGGGCTTCATCGCCGACCGCGTCGGCCGCCGCGCGGTGCTGGGCGTGTCGGCAGTCCTGATCGGCGCCTATAGCGGCTTCGCGCCGCAGCTGCTGGGCGCAGGCGGGGTTGGCGAGACCGTCTATATGATGGCCGGCTTCATCCTGCTCGGCCTCGGCTTCGGTCAGTCTTCGGGGGCGGTCAACGGCAGCTTCTCAAGCGAGCGGCGTTATACGGGCGCCGCGACCACCGCCAATCTCGCCTGGCTGCTCGGTGCGGGCTTCGCGCCGCTGGTCGCGCTGTTCCTGGCGAGCAATTTCGGCCTGTGGTCGGTGGGCGCCTATCTGTTGTCGGGCGCCGCCTGCACGCTCGCCGCACTGGCGATCAACCGCGACTGGGCGCGGCCGGGCGAATAAGCGCATGGCCTGACAGGCATCCAAAGGCCCCGGAAAGCGATGGCTTTCCGGGGCCTTTTTCACGCCATCGTGGTGAATAAACTCTTAGATGCGCGTCAACGAATAGGCCACCTTATTAAAGGATTATGGCGCCATCGAACATCAGAAACCCAAAACTGCGCAGTAACTCATAGTAGCGTTTGCGTGAGAGACAGGAAGCGATCGAAAGCACTTCTTTAGAATAGCGCTCACTTGGCCCGCCAGCTTTCCTCGCCTTCTGACAACAGAGTCGTAGCGTGAAGGAGATGGACCGTGCCGCGCACCCATTCGGCTTCAAGTTCGCATACGTTTCTCCACGACACCGCGCTGATCGCGATCCTGATGGGCGCGCTCGCCCCGTCCGCCGCCGCGCAGGTGGTGGTCAACCCCGAACTGGTGCCACAGCTCCCGCTCTGCCTGCTCAACCCGCCAGCCGTGGTCGATAATGGCGGCGCGCCCGGCGTCGCGGTGAGCGGAAATTCAGATTGCCCGCTGGGGACCTCCCCCGCCGCCGAGGTGACCGACGATGGCGGCATCGCGATCGGCAACAGCCGGGCCAACCCCACCCGCACTGCGGGTACCGGCAACTCGGTCGCGATCGGCAATGGCGCCAGAGCAGGCGCTGCCGGGACCGGTAACGCCACCGCGGTCGGCTTTGGTGCCATTGCGAGCGGCAACAATGCCGCAGCATTCGGTGCAGGCGCGAACGCCGGCGGCGCCGACTCGCTCGCGGCGGGCAGCAACGCCCGCGCGAACGGCGCAGGCAGCATCGCGCAAGGCAGCGGTGCGCTCGCGACCAGCGCGAACGGCATCGCGATCGGCGCCGGGGCACAGGCGGGTGACACGATCGACCTCACGCGCATCAACACTGTCGCCATCGGCAACAACGCGCGGGCGACCGCACAGAACTCGACCGCCGTCGGCGATGGTGCATCGGCTGGACAGGTCCAGGCGACCGCAGTCGGATCGGGCGCGATCGCGGGAACCAACGGCACCGCTGTCGGCCGTCTCGCCAATGCCGGAAACTCCGCAGTCGCCTACGGCGTCAACGCGTCTGCAGGCCTGCGCGGCACCGCGCTCGGCCAGGGCGCCGATTCGTCGGGGGCGGACAGCATGGCGGTGGGCAGCTTCGCCTCGGCCACGGTCGCGGACGGCGTCGCGCTTGGCCGTCTGGCGAGCGTGACTGCTGCGAACAGCGTCGCGCTCGGCCGCTCCTCCACCGCAAGCCGGGGCGCCCAGACCGGCTATGCCGCGACCGGGATCGCAGCACCGCAAAGCTCGATCGGTGAGGTTGCGATCGGCACGGCCGCGGGTGAGCGTCAGTTGACCGGCCTTGCCGCCGGATCCGCGGCGACCGATGCAGTCAATGTCGCGCAGCTTCAGGGCATCGACGCGCAGGCGGATGCCCTGGGCGCGGGCGTCGCGGCGAGCCTGGGCAGCGGTGCGGCCTATGATTCTGCGACGGGCACGCTGACGCAGCCGAGCTATACGGTCCAGGGCAGTGCCCATGCCAATGTCGGTGCGGCATTGGGTGCACTCGACACGCAGGTAACGATCAACACCAGCGCGATCACCGCGATCGACAACCGTGTGACCGTCACCGAGGCCGATATCGCCACCAACGCTGCAGCGATCAGCGCGCTCAACAACGGTAGCGTGGGCCTCGTCCAGCAGGCAGGCCCCGCCGCGGTGATTACCGTCGCGATGACGACGGGTGGTGCGGTGGTGAGCTTTACCGGGACGTCAGGCGACCGCCAGCTGGTAGGCGTCGCGGCCGGGACCGTGAGCGCCAGTTCGAACCACGCCGTGAACGGGAGCCAGCTCCACGGCGCGAGCCAGAGCGTGGCGAACGCGCTGGGCGGCGGCGCGAGCGTCGATACGAACGGCGCGGTCACTGCACCTTCCTACGCCGTCCAGGGCGCAAGCCACGCAAGTGTCGGCGGCGCGGTGACCGCGCTCGACGGCCAGCTGACCGCCACCAACGCCGCGGTCAGTACGTTGCAGGGGCAGACAAGCGCCAATAGCGGCGCAATCGCGGCGAACAGCAGCGCGATCGCGCAGCTTCAGGGGCAAAGCGCGGCGAACGCCGGGGCGATCACCAATCTGCAGACCCAGGTGGCGGGCAACAGCGCCGACATCACCAGCCTTCAAGGCCAGATGAGCACCAACACCACCGCGATCACGAACCTTACCAATGCCGTGAATTCGGGCACGGTCGGCCTGGTTCAGCAGGCCGCCCCGGGTGCCGCGCTGACCGTGGGCGCGCAGACCGACGGCAGCACCGTGGATTTCACAGGTACCGCCGGCACCCGGCAACTGACCGGGGTCGCCGCGGGCACGCTCAACGCGGCATCGACCGATGCCGTGAACGGGTCGCAGCTCGCCGCGACCAATGTGCGCATCCAGACGCTGATCGACGAAGTGGCGAACCAGCAGATCGCCGGCTTCACCTCGAACAATGTCGCAGGCGCCGCACGGCCCAGCGCCACCGGCGCGAATGCGGCGGCGGGCGGCTCGGGCGCGGTGGCCTCCGGCGCTGGCGCCACCGCGATCGGGAACGGATCGCAAGCAACCGGGCAGAATGCGACCGCCCTGGGCAACAACGCGCAGGCGAGCGGCACTAATTCGGTGGCGATCGGCGCCAACGCCAGCGACGGCGGCATGTCCGACGTGGTTTCGGTGGGTTCATCGACCGCCACGCGGCGGGTCGTCTATGTCTCAGCGGGGATCGCCCCCACCGACGCGGTCAATGTCGGACAGCTCCAGTCGGGGATGGGGCAGACGCTCGCATCGGCCAACCAATATACCGACGGCCGAATCGCCGCGCTGGGGTTCGACCTCGATGCGGTCAGGGAAGATTCGCGGCGCGGAATCGCGGCGGTTGCGGCACTGGGCCATGCGCCGATGCCGTCGGAGCCGGGCCGGACGAGCTATTCGGTCAACGGCGCCTTCTTCCGCGACCATCAGGCGATCGGCGGCTCGATCGCCCATCGCCTCAACACCGAAGCGCCGCTCGCTGCCACCGCCGGCTTTGCCTATGGCGGCAACGGCAACAACATCGTGCGGGTCGGTGTCGCCGGCGAGTTCTGACCCGGCGGAGGCGCAAGACAAAGAAAAAGCCCGCCGATCTTGCGACCGGCGGGCTTTCTATATGGTGGGCGCGGCAAGGATTGAACTTGCGACCCCTGCGATGTCAACACAGTGCTCTACCACTGAGCTACGCGCCCGATAGCCTTGCGGCGAATCTCGGGAAGCGGCCCTTTAGCGGGGGCCGACGACCCATGCAAGCACCTGAATCAATTCCGGCTCGGAACCTGCTCCACCTCGAACAGCCGATCCACCTCGAGCACCAGATCGCGCAGGTGGAACGGCTTGGACAGCACGCGCGCCGTCGGAATCTGCTTGCCGGCCTTGAGCGTCACCGCCGCGAAGCCGGTGATGAACATCACGCGCATGTCGGGCGCGATCTCTCCCGCCTTCTGCGCCAGTTCGATTCCATCCATCTCCGGCATCACGATATCGCTGAGCAGCAGATCGAACCGTTCGGTCTCGATCAGCGGCAGCGCCGCGGTACCGCGATCGACTGCAGTGACTGCGTAGCCGGAACGCTCAAGGGCGCGCGCGAGATATTCGCGCATCACCCGATCGTCCTCGGCCAGAAGAATCCTGATCATCCCTACCCCATTGTCGCGCTCTTCGCGCTGCACCGGCCCCGCGAATCCGGCCCGGCCGCCAGGGCACAGACTATGCGCGAAGGGCTTAAGATTTTCCAGCCGTTCACCAATCAAACGCCCGACCAAAGGGACGTTGCCGCGCGCGTCAGGCCCGCATAGGGTCGAGCCGTGACCGACACCGCATCCTTCGACCGCCACGGCCCTGCCGCGCCCGCGTCACCGGTCGTGCTGTCGGTACCGCATGCCGGGCGCGACTATCCGCTGCCGCTGCGCGCGGCGCTCCGTATGCCCCTCCCCAGCCTGCTCCCGCTCGAGGACAGGCACGCCGATACGCTGGCGCTGGCAGCACGCGGCGCGGAAACCCTGCTCATCGCCAACCGCGCACGCGCCTGGATCGACCTCAACCGTGCGGAGCATGAGCGCGACCCCCGGATCGACGAGGGTGCCACGCCGATTCCCGAGGGTGCCATGTCGCTCAAGCTGCGCAGCGGGCTCGGCCTCGTGCCGCGCCGCGCCGGCGGTGCTGACCTGTGGCGCCGCCGCCTCGCCGACGAGGAAGTGCGCCAGCGGATCGAGCGCGACCACCGCCCCTATCATGCCGCGCTCAAGGCCGAACTGGCTGCGGCGCGTGACCGGTTCGGGGTCGCGCTACTGCTCGACATCCACTCCATGCCGCCGCTGGCAAGCGGCGGCGCGCGGGTGGTGATCGGCGACCGATTCGGCCGATCGGCCGCCGCACGCTTCATCGGGCGAATCGAAGGCGTAGCGCATGCGGCGGGCGTCCGCACGGCGGTGAATACCCCCTATGCCGGCGGGCATATCCTCGACCGCCATGCGGACCAGGCGGCGAATATCCACGCGATCCAGATCGAGATCGACCGCAGCCTCTACCTCGACCGCCGCCGCGACCAGCCCGGTCCCGGCTTCGAATCGGCCGCGGCACTGCTCCGCCGGATCATCGACGCCGTGGCGGACGAGGCGGTGCCGCTCCCGGCGGCGGCGCAATAGCCTTCGAGCACCGCGCGCCTTAGACGAGGCAACAAGTCAGCCCACAAAAAAACCGCCCGGTGTTGCCACCGGGCGGCCAAGGTTCAGGGAGGAGACACGCCCGAGGGCGTGCCGCACGGTTCCGCGAAAGGGGGGACACGAAACCGTACTGAACAGGATATAGGAAAGCTTGACCGTGGCTTCAAGGCCACAATCGGAAATGCGATGAATGGGGAGCTATCGGACGCCAAGCCCTTCATTCGGGGCGGCGAATCGCGTGCAGCGCGACGCTGCGGCGATATCGGGTGTCCCGCGTCCACCGGCAAGGCCGGGCACGGGAAAGATGCGCCTCCGCCGCCCGATCGCGGCGGAGGCGCGGTATTCGTCAGGCGGCCGGCACGGCGATCTGCGGTGCGACATTACCCTGCTGCAGCTGGCGCGCGAAGATTTCGCGCATCAGGCCCAGCGAGAAGAGATGCGCATAGATCAGCGGCAGCATGCCGTTCTGCGCCATCTTGCGCAGCTGATCGCCGCGAAGATCGTTCAGCTTGGTTTCGTCGACCATGCGGAAACCGCGATAGATATAGGGCTGCTCGGCACCCTCGGGCTGAATCGCGACTTCGCCATCCATCAGCAGGCCCATATCGTTGAGCTCTTTCAGGAACGCGTTGGTCTTCTGCCCTGCGATCTCGAACTCCTCGTTGAACTTGAGGATGTTCTGGACCAGCTCGGTCGGCTTGCCGTCCTCGAACAGCGCATCGCCCTCGTCGAACGCACCGATCGTGTCGGAGGTCGGATCGAAGCAGAGCGACAGCTCTTCCGAATCCGGACGCAGCCGCGCGAGCAGATAGGGGTAACGGCGGATATAGGCCGGAATGTAGAGATTCTCGCCTTCCTTGATCTTGCCGTCGGCGCCGAAGAAGACGTTCACGCCTTCATTCAGGCCCATCAGGCCGAGCGGCACCGAATCGTCGCCAACCGAAAAGACGATCGGCATGCTGCGCTGAACCAGCGGAAACTCTTCGACCGTCAGCGGGATGGCGTGCTGAGTCGCCATGAACGGCGCCGAATCGGCCTGGCGAATGCGCCAGCTGCTGTGCAGGTCGCTCGAAAGCGGCTGCAGATCGTTGTAGAAAAGCGGAAGACCCTGTGCTTGCGGCGCGCTGGCCATGAAACTCTCCTGGGAATGAAACTGCCGCGGTCTATTGGTCCACGCGCTCCGGCGCAAGGAAAACGAGTTTCCCGGGGTTGAATAGATTGCGCGGATCGAAGGCGCGTTTGATCGCGGTTAGCGCATGCATCCGCGCGGGCGAGGACAGCCGCGCCAGTTCGTCGCGCTTCATCTGGCCGATACCGTGCTCGGCAGAGATGGAGCCGCCCGCCGCGACCACCAGGTCGTGGACAAAGGGACTGATCACGTCGGAATTGACCTTCGGCCAGTCCGCCGCACTACCTGCAGGCGCGCGGACGTGGAAATGAACATTGCCGTCGCCAAGGTGGCCGAAGGCTCCCGCGCTGACGCCCGGAAAGCGCGCCTCGACCGCCCTGGCGCCATCGATCATGAAATCGGGCATCCCCGCGACCGGCACCGAGATATCGTGCTGAAGCGCCGGGCCGCTCGCGCGCTCCGCCTCCGAGATCGATTCGCGCAGCTTCCAGAAGGCCTCTGCCTGCGCCTCGTTCGCCGCGATGGTCGCGTCCTCCGCAAGGCCGGACTCGAGCACCGGTTCCAGCAACCGCTCAAGCAGTACCACAGGCGATTCCTGATCGGCGCTGACCGCCACCGCCTCGATCAGCACATGCCAGGCATGTTCAGCCGCCAGCGGCGCGCGGGTGCCGGGAATGTGGCGCAACACCGCGCCCAGCGAATGGGCGGGGATGATCTCGAAGCTCTCGATCGTGTCGGTTGCCGCCTCCAGCCGCCGCAGCAACTCCAGCCCGGCATGTGGCGAGGCGAGCCCGATCCACGCGACCGCACGCGCCTGCACCGCAGGCACCAGCCTGAGGCTCGCCGCTGTGACGACCCCCAGCGTCCCCTCCGCGCCGATCAGCAGCTGGTTGAGGTCGTAGCCGCGATTGTCCTTCTTGAGCGCGGCGAGTCCCTGATGGATGCTCCCGTCGGGCAGCACCGCCTCGAGCCCAAGCACCAGTCCGCGCATCGTTCCGAAGCGCAGCACCTGCGTACCTCCGGCGTTGGTCGAGACCAGCCCGCCGACCGTCGCGCTGCCCTTCGCCCCCAGCGTCAGCGGGAAGCGCCGCCCCTGTGCCAGCGCCGCTTCATGGAGATCCGCAAGAATCACCCCTGCTTCGACTTCAGCCAGGTTGGCGGCCGCATCGATCCGCCGCACACGGTTCATCCGCCGCAGCGACAGGATCAGCGCCGATCCGTCCGCCGGCGGAGTCGCCCCGCCGACCATGGAGGTGTTGCCCCCCTGCGGCACGAGCGCGACACCATGTTCTCCCGCAAGGGCGACCATCGCCGCCGCCGCTTCGGTCGAATCGGGCTGGAGGATCCCCGCCGCCGCGCCGTGGTAGCGCCCGCGCCAGTCGTTCAGCCATGGCGCAATGGCGTCCGCCTCGGTCAGCACCGCCCTGGGGCCGAACCGCGCCGTCACCGCATCGATTACCTGCTGCTGCGCCGTCATGCCGTGCCGCTACCATCGGGGGGCTCCGCCCGCAATTCATGCACTGTTCAACCGCACACGCTATGGGGCATGTTGAAATGGTGAACTTGCTGCTTGCCGCCACGACTGCGTTGTTGTTGCCCACGGCCCCTCCGGGAGATGGACGCAAGGCCGCACCCGCGACCGTCGGCGCGACGCGCGTGGCGCAGGTCCGGATTCAGCAGCATTTCGTGATTCGCGTGCCGCGCCCCGACACCGTCCGCCGCGTCTCCACCACCGCCGCGCCGCTCCCGCCCATCGGCTGGGTCGAGAAGGACGCGGACAAATGCGTCAAGATGCAGAGCCTGGCCGGAGCGACAATTACCCGCCCGGACAGTGTCGATCTGTTCCTGTCGGGCGGCAAGCGGCTGCGCGCCAAGCTGGGCGACGAATGCCCCGCGCTCGACTTCTATACCGGCTTCTACGTCAAGCCGACCAAGGACGGCATGATCTGCGCCAAGCGCGACGTATTCCGCTCGCGCGCAGGGGGTGAATGCCGGATCAAGGCGTTCCGCACGCTGGTTCCGCAGCGCTAAGCGCCCGCCTCTTCGTCTTTACCTTGACTTTGCGGCGCATTTCATCGATGCGCCCGGCTGTTTAATGCGGGCCCTTGCCCCTTCTTTCCGGACATCTGGATGAGCTTCGCCGATCTCGGCCTCTCTGACGAATTGCTGAAGGCCGTCACTGAGGCCGGCTATACCGACCCTACCCCGATCCAGCGCCAGGCGATCCCTTCGGTGCTGATGATGCGCGACCTGATCGGCATTGCCCAGACCGGCACCGGCAAGACGGCTTCGTTCGTCCTGCCGATGATCGACGTGCTCGCCGAGGGCCGCAGCCGCGCGCGCATGCCGCGCTCGCTGATCCTCGAGCCGACGCGCGAGCTCGCTGCGCAGGTCGCCGAGAATTTCGAGAAGTACGGCACCCATCACAAGCTCAGCATGGCGCTGCTCATCGGCGGCGTGCAGATGGGCGATCAGGTCAAGGCGCTGGAAAAGGGCGTCGATGTGCTCATCGCCACGCCGGGCCGCCTGATGGACCTGTTCGAGCGCGGCAAGATCCTGCTCACCGGCTGCAACCTGCTCGTGATCGACGAGGCGGACCGGATGCTCGACATGGGGTTCATCCCCGATATCGAGAATATCTGCACCAAGCTGCCCGCGAACCGTCAGACGCTGCTCTTCTCGGCGACCATGCCGCCGCCGATCAAGAAGCTGGCCGACAAGTTCCTGTCGAACCCCAAGACGATCGAGGTCGCCCGCCCCGCGAGCACCAACACCAACATCACCCAATGGCTGGTGCCGGTGCCCAACAGCGCTTTTGGCAAGCGCGAGGCGCTGCGCCGCTTGTTGAGCGCCGAGGATGTTCGCACCGCGATCATCTTCTGCAACCGCAAGACGACGGTGCGCGAGCTCAACAAGAGCCTCCGGAAGCACGGCTATCGCTCGGCGGAGATCCATGGCGACATGGATCAGTCGTCGCGCATTGCCGAACTCGACCGGTTCAAGGCCGGCGACGTCAACATCCTGGTGGCGTCGGACGTCGCCGCGCGCGGGCTCGACATCAAGGGCGTCTCCCACGTCTTCAACTTCGACGCGCCCTGGCACCCGGACGATTATGTCCACCGTATCGGCCGCACCGGCCGCGCGGGCGCCACCGGCACTGCCTTCACGCTGGTGTCGAGCGCGGACGCCGAAGCAATCGACAATATCGAGAAGCTTCAGGGCCAGAAGATCGACCGGATGGGCGCGCCGCCCGTCGAGGAAGAGCCCGCCGAGGAAAAGAAGGGCCGCGGCCGCAAGGGCAGCAAGCCCAAGGCGGACGAGCCCAGGCCGGACAAGAAGGCCACGGACAAGCCCCGCGAAGCGCGCAAGGAAGCCCCGCGTGAGGAACGCCGCACTGAAGCGCGCGAACCGCGACGGGACGCCGAAGCACGCGAAGCGCGCAGGGACGATCGCCCGCGCCGCGATCGTGATCGCCGCCGCGATTCGTTCGACGACGGCCCCGATGACGGCTGGAACGGTCCCGTCCCCGACTTCCTCAACTTCACGATCCCTGCGTGAGCGCAATCGAAGACGAGGATGACTTCCTCGCCTTCACGCCCTTGCCCGCGGTCGCAAGCCCATGCGTCAGCATCTGCCGCATGAAGGAGGGGCTGTGCGAAGGATGCGGCCGCACGCTGGATGAGATCGCCGAATGGTCGATGGCCAGCGACGACCGGCGGCGCGAGATCCTCGCGCGGATCGCGGCGCAGAGCTAGCCGGCCAGCGCCCGCCCCGCCACCGCGTCGAGCTTGGCCAGCAACCCCGGATCGCGCGCGGACGGTGCGGTGATGAGCGCCGTGTCGAGGCAGGTATCGATCGGCGATGCTTCGCGCGTCTCCGGTAGGCTGCGCAGCAGTGCCGTCACCATCGCGCGCGCCTTGACGGCGTTGCTCGAAAGCTGGGCGATCACCTGTGCGACGTCCACCGCCGCCTCTTCCTCGCGCCAGCAATCATAGTCGGTGGCCATGCCGACCAGTGCGTAGGGCAGCTCGGCCTCACGCGCGAGCTTCGCTTCGGGCATCGCGGTCATGCCGATGATGTGGCAGCCCCAGCTGCGGTAGAGATGGCTCTCAGCGCGGGTCGAGAATTGCGGCCCCTCCATCGCAAGATAGGTTCCGCCGTCATGCACCTCCGCGCCCGCTGCGCGCGCTGCGTCCGCCGCCAGCGCCGACAGGCGCGGGCAGACCGGGTCGGCCATGGAGACATGCGCGACCATGCCGCTGCCGTAGAAGCTCGACGGACGGCCCTTGGTACGGTCGATGAACTGATCGACCACACTGAACGTCCCCGGCGCGCGCTCCTCGGTCAGCCCGCCGACCGACGAGACTGCGAGCACGTCGGTCACACCGAGCCGTTTCAGACAGTCGATATTGGCGCGGCTGTTGAGTTCCGAAGGTGAAATCCGGTGCCCGCGCCCATGTCGCGGGAGGAAGGAGACGCGGGCATGCCCCATCCGCCCGGTGAAGATCGCGTCGGACGGGTCACCCCAGGGCGAGGCCACGCTGACCCATTCGCCGTCCTCGATCCCCTCGATATCGTAAAGCCCGGACCCGCCAATGATCCCGATATGCCAGCCGCTCACTGCACCCCCTGCTTGCTCACTCTGGGCCGCGCATAGGCGAAGTAGATGACAACGCCGAGTGCGTTCCAGGCGAGGAACCAGAGCTGAGTCTTCAGCGGCAGACTGAAGAACAGATAGATGCAGCCGAGTACCGCGCCGCCGCCGACCAGCCACCAGAGCGGGGTGCGGAACATGCGCGGCATGTCCGGCGCGCGTCGGCGCAGCACCATCATACACACGGCCACCGCAGTGAACGCCGCGAGCGTTCCGGCATTGGCGAGCGCAGCGATCTCGTCGATCGGCAGCAGCCCGGCGATCACCGCGACGATCGCTGCGGTGAACAGGGTGATGCGTACCGGCGAGCCGCGGCGCGACACCTTGGCGAGGCCGATCGGCAACATCCCGTCGCGCGCCATGGTGAAGAAGATGCGGCTCTGTCCGAACAGGAAACCAAGCAGCACCGTGGGCAGTGCGATGATCGCCGAGACCGCGAGAAAGGTCGCAAAGCCGGGCCGGCCGAGATCGCGCAGAATCAGCGCGAGCGGTTCGGGGCTGTTGGCGAAATGCGTGAACGGCGTCGCGCCGACCGCTGCCACCGCAACCAGCATGTAGATGGCGATGCACGCGATCATCGACCCGACGATGCCGATGGCAAGATCGCGGCCGGGATTCTTGGTCTCCTCCGCCGCGGTCGAGATCGCGTCGAAGCCGTAAAAGGCGAAGAAGATGATCGCCGCCGCTGCCATCACCCCGCGCTCGACACCATCGGGGGAGATGGTCTTGGCGAAGCCGAACGGCGCGAACGGTTCGAGATTGGCAGCGTTGAAATAGGGCAGAGCCACCGCGACGAACACGGCGAGCGCGATGATCTTGACCACCACCAACGCGGCGTTGAGCGTCGCACTCTCCTTGCTGCCAAGACACAGCAGCCCGGCGACTACGGCAATGATGAAGATGGCGGGCAGGTTGACGATACCGCCTGCATGCGGCCCCTGCATGAAGTCCATCGGCATCCCCGCCCAGACCTGAAGCAAGGGCGCGGCATAGCCGGACCAGCCGACCGCGACGGTGCTCACTACCAGCGAATATTCGAGGATCAGCGACCAGCCCACCACCCAGGCGATGATCTCGCCCAGCACGGCATAGCTGTAGGTGTATGCGCTACCCGAGGCGGGCATCATCGTCGCCATCTCGGCATAGGCGAGCGCGGCGCAGGCGCAGATCGCGCCGGCGATGACGAAGGACAGGATCACCGCAGGTCCGGCCTTGCCCGCGCCGACCCCGATCAGGGTGAGGATACCGGTGCCGACGATCGCGCCCACACCCAGTGCGACGAGGTGCGGCCAGCTCAGCGTGGCGGCGAGGCGGTGCTCGGGCGCGTGATCGGCAGCCCCTTTCACGCTCTTCGTCCGAAACAGTCCGCCAGCCATAGCATTCCCCTTTGTTGCAGCCGAGACTGGTGCGCCGCGGCCCGCGTGCCGTCAACGGTTCATGCGACAGACAGCGATGCAGGAGCAGGATCGTTACGTCCCCGCCAACCGGAGCAGCACCGATGGACCGCCGCCTCTTCCTGTCCTTCGTCGGCCTTGGCGCCGCGACCCCCGCCCTTGGCCAAACTCACGATCAGGGGCCGCGCATCGACGAGTCGCGTAATCCGCAAATCGACTATCCGGGCTTCCAGCAGCTGACCGGCGATGTCGGCGCGCTGCGCAACGAGCGGTTGCTGCCCTTCGCCCAGTTCAAGAAGCAGGCCGCCACAGCCGGCACCTTGCTGCTCGATGCGCGGTCAGAGAGCGCGTTTCGCGAAGGGCATATCAAGGGGGCGGTCAACCTGCCCTTTCCCGACTTCAACGCGGAGTCGCTGGAAGAGACGGTCGGGCCGAACGTCCACCGCCGCATCCTGATCTATTGCAACAACAATTTCTCGAACCGCACGCGGCCGGTGCCGATGAAGGCGCGCCCGCTGGCGCTCAACATCCAGACCTTCATCAACCTGGTCGGCTATGGCTATCGCAACGTGTGGGAGCTCGCCGACGTGATCGACTTCAACGACCCCAAGGTGGAGTGGGTGCGGGCCTGACGGTCACGCCGGGCACTTCGCCCCGGTCTCGATCCACGCCCTGGTCAGTTCGCCGAACTGCGCCTGGGTGCCCGGCGCGGGCGTACGGCTGACACCCGGGTTCCAGCCCCAGCCGACCAAGGTGTCGTTGGCGTTGTGCTCATGGATCTGCTCGAGCGACTTGTTGCCGTTGCGCTTGCGATCCTTGAGTTGCTCGCAAATCTCACGCAGCGACTTGCCCTGCCAGGCCATCTCGATCGGGGCGAGATGCCACAGCGGATGGCCGGGGATACCGCTCTTGCCGTCGGCATAGGTCACGTTGCGCGGGCCGTGACAGGTCGCGCATTCCATCCCGGCATCGCCCATGCCCTTCGGCCCGCGCTCGACGGGCGGGGTATGCCAACGCATCGCGTCACCCTGAGTCGGGCTGTCGGTGCGCGGGTGGCAGTTGAGGCAGCGCGGATGGGTCAGCACTTTGCCCATCTCGGTAAAGATCGCGGCCGATCGCGCCGCGGGATCGGCGATCGTG
Organism: Sphingomonas sp. GW821-FHT03E12; assembly: GCF_059420685.1. NCBI lineage: Bacteria > Pseudomonadati > Pseudomonadota > Alphaproteobacteria > Sphingomonadales > Sphingomonadaceae > Sphingomonas > Sphingomonas sp. GW821-FHT03E12. Next base: position 18,124 of record NZ_JBWKUF010000005.1, on the reverse strand, counting down.
GCGAACGCGCTGACCGGCTGGAGCGAGGCGGGCGCTGCCGCCTGGCTCGCGAACACCATCGCCGCGGGAAGTGCCATCGCCGAAGCGCCAAGGGCGATCAGACCCAGCGTCTGGGGCTTCATGCGTTATCTCCATGGGCAAAGGGGAGGCGCCGCACCGGCTTGCCCGTGAGCTTGCGCCAGGCGTTGGCGACCGCCGGCGCGATCGGAGGCAGCCCGGGTTCGCCGACCCCGCTCGGCTTCTCGGTCGACGCGATGATCGCGACCTCGATATCGGGCATCTCGTGGATGCGCAGCGAGCGGTAGCTGTCGAAATTGGTCTGCTGCACAACGCCGCCCTCGCCCAGCGACAGCTCGGCATAGAGCGCATGGCCCAGGCCATAGCCGATCCCGCCCTCCATCTGCGCGCGGATGATGTCGGGATTCACCGCGATCCCGCAATCGACCGCGCACCATACCTTGTGGACCTTGGGCAATCCGTCGGCACCGACCGAAACCTCGGCAATCTGCGCGACGAATGTGTCGAAACTCTCATGCACCGCGACGCCCCGGGCACGCCCCTTCTTCGGCTTTTTGCCGAAGCCCGATATCTCGGCCGCCTTGCGCAACACGGCCTTGGCCCGGTCATGCTTGAGCAGCGCCAGCCGCCCCTCGACCGGATCCTTGCCGCCCAGTTCGAGCAGCTCGTCGATCATCGTCTCCTTGACGAAGGCGGTGGTGGTATGGCCCACCGATCGCCACCACAGCCCCGGCACGCCGGTGTCCATCAGGTGCTGGCCCAGCCGGAAATCGGCGATGGTATATTGGCTGGTGTCGTTCGATCCCTCGACCATGCCGGTATCGATGCCCTTGCGGACCTGCGGGCTCTCCATCGGCGTACCCTTGGTGACCGACCGGGCGGCCGCCACCTGATCCCAGCCGCTGATATTGCCCGCAGCGTCGATCCCCGCCTGAATGCGATGCACTGTCAGCGGACGGTACCAGCCCCCGGTCAGGTCATTCTCGCGGCTCGCCACCACCTTGACCGGCGCGGCAAAGCCATAGGCGCGCGCGCACGCAGCGGCCTCGACCCCGTCGAACATCACCGGTGTCGCGCGGCGCCCGAAGCTGCCGCCGGCATAATGCTGGACGAGGTTGCTCTTCTCGAACGGCACGCCTGCCACGCCGCACATCGCGCGCATCTCGCCGACCTGGAACTGGCTGCCGGCATGAACCTCGATCCCCTCGCCCTTCTTCTCGATGACATAGTCCATCGTTTCCATCGGGGCATGGGCGAGGAAGGGGAAATAGAAGGTCGCGTCGATCCGCTTCGCCGCGCGGCCAAGCGCCGCCGCGGCATCGCCTGCCGCCTCGACCTGCACGCCGGGATTGCGCACCGCCGCGGCGTGCTCGGCATAGATCTGCGCGGTCGAGCGCGTCTCGGCCTTCGACAGATCCCAGTCGACCTCGAGCGCCGCCGCGCCGCGCTGCGCCGTCCAGGTATCCCGCGCATAGACCGCGACCCCGCTCGGCACCGGCTTCACGTCGAGCACGCCGGGAATCGCGCGCGCGGCCGCATCCCCGACCTTGCGCGCCGTCGCGCCGAAGGCAGGCGGGCGGCGCACCGCGGCATGGACCATGCCGGGCAGGCGCACGTCCTGGGTGAACTTCGCCGAGCCGTTGGTCTTGGCGGCGCTGTCCACCTTGGGCACGTGCTTGCCGATATAGACGTAGCGGTCGGGCGTCTTGGGTACCGGGTTCTGCGGGACGGGCAGTTGTGCGGCATCCTCAGCCAACTCGCCGAACGTCGCCTTGCGGCTGCCCGCGCTGACGATACCCTTGGCGACCGTCACCTCGCCTGCCGGCACATTCCAGCGCTTCGCCGCCGCCTCGACCAGCATCGCGCGCGCGGCCGCGCCTGCCATGCGCATCTGGTCCCAGCTTTCGCGGATCGCGGTCGATCCGCCGACGCCCATCGTCCCGAAGATGAGGTTCTTGTAGAGCGGGTCGTTCGCCGTCGCGAATTGTACGCGCACCTGATCCCAGGCGGCATCCATCTCGTCGGCGATGATCGTCGCGACGCCTGTGGCCGGCCCCTGGCCGAACTCGACATGCTTGGCGATGATCGCCACCGAATTGTCGGCATGGACGCGGACGAACGCATTGGGCTGAAGCACCCCCTGCCCCGTCTGCGCCCGAGCGCGTTTTCCGGGCAGCACGAAGCCAATGGTGAGCGCGCTTCCCGCAAGGAAAGTGCGGCGGCTGGCGATGACGTTCATGCCCGCGCTCCCTTCACGCCCGCGGCGTCCTTGATCGCCTGACGGATGCGGACATAGGTTGCGCAGCGGCAGATATTGCCCGCCATCGCATGGTCGATGTCCGCATCGGTCGGCTTCGGCTTGGCGGTGAGCAGCCCGATCGCCGACATCACCTGCCCCGACTGGCAGAAGCCGCATTGCGGCACGTCGATCTGCACCCAGGCGGCCTTGACCGCATCGGCAGTCTTGCCGGCGACGCCCTCGATCGTCGTCACCGACTTGCCCGCGATCGTGCCAACCGGTGTCACGCAGGACCGCCGGTTCTTGCCGTCGAGATGCACGGTGCAGGCGCCGCACTGGGCGATCCCGCAGCCATATTTGGTGCCGGTCAGCCCCAGATGATCGCGCAGCACCCACAGCAGGGGCGTCTCGGGATCGCCGTCGAACGTTGCAGGCTTGCCGTTGAGTTGAAAGGTGGTGGCCATGGGAAGCGCCTCCTTGAAGGCACGATGCTAAGCCACCACCGGCGTTCCGCGAAGCGGAAAGTGAACGTCATTTCGCCGCGAAGCGGATCGCCTGCCCGCCGCCCGGCGCGAGCGCCAGCATCAGCCTGTCGCCGCGCTTCACCTTCTTCGTTTCGATCACGTACTTGTGCCGCGTATCGCTGTCGAAGCGCGTGTCGGGCGCGTCGCGATAGATTTGCGCGGTGTAGGTCTTGCCCGGATCGAGGAAATCGAGCGTCACCTCCAGATTGCGCGCCAGCTCGTCGCCGACCGAGCCCAGATACCAGTCGGCACTGTTCCGGTCCTTGCGCGCGATCGTGACATAGTCGCCAACCTCGCCGTTGAGGATGCGGGTGTCGGCCCAGTCGACCGGCACGTCCTTGATGAACTGGAACGCGTCCATCAGCTTGGCGTAGGTCTCCGGCTCGTCGGCGGCCATCTGCACCGGCGAGTAGATCACGACATATTGCGCGAGCTGCTTGGCGATGGTCGAGGGGATGTCGCTGTCCTTCTCGCCCTTGAGGCTGAGGATGCCGGGGGTGAAGTCCATCGGCCCCGACAGCATCCGCGTGAAGACGAGATTGGCTTCATGCTCGGGCGGGTTCTTGCCCTGCCACGCCATATATTCCTGCCCGCGCGCGCCTTCGCGGGCGAGCCAGTTGGGATAGGTGCGGCGCAGGCCGGTATCCTTGATCGGCTCGTGCGGATCGACGCTGATCTTGTACTTGGCGGCGGCGAGCACGACGCGCAGGTGATGGTTCGACATCCACTGGCCGTCATGCCATTCGCGATGTTCCGACCCGTCGGGATCGACCCGGCCGATCTGCCCGGCATCGGCGACATAGCCGGTCTTCACTACTTTCTGCCCATGCGCGGCCGACCAGGCGAAGGCGGTGTCGAGCTGCTTGTCATAGTGGCTGGCCGAGCCGCCAGTCTCGTGATGGCCGACCAGCGCGGTGCCCTTGGACCTGGCATAGGCGGCAAGACCCGCAGCGTCGAAATCCTCGGTCGGGCCGGAGAAATTCATGTCGGTGCCGTTGCCGAACCAGTCGCCGTCCCAGCCGACATTCCACCCCTCGACCAGCACGCCGGGGATGCCGTTCGCGCCGGCAAAATCGATGTAGCGCTTAACATTCGCGGTCGTAGCGCCGTGCTGAGGTCCGCGCGCCCAGGTCCACTTGCCCTTGATCATGTTCCACCACACACCGACGAACTTGCCGGGTTTGACCCAGCTGACATCGCCGAGCTTGTTCGGCTCGTTGAGGTTCAGCGTCATGCGGCTGCCGGTGTAGAGGCCCGCGGCGTCGTCGGCGATCACCATGGTACGCCAGGGGGTGGTGAACGGCCCCTGCTTGACCACCTTGGCCGGACCCGCACCGGGCGAGAGCTGCGCCTTGAAGCGCGTGCCGGTCACCCGGCGCAGCCACATGCTGGAATAATCGACCAATGCCGCCTCGTGGAAGGCGATATGCGTGCCGTCCTCCAGCTTCACGGTGATCGGCGTATGCGCCTGCCCCACCTCGGAGATCGGCGTGCGGTTATAGAGATATTCGTAGCGGTTCCACTCGCCCGCCGGGATCCACCAGGCGGTGCCATTGCCCGCCAGCCCGAACTCGGTCAGCTCGTCGGCGATGTTTGCGTGCTTCAAATTGGGCTGATCGGGGAATTCGTACCGGAAGCCGACGCCTTCGTCGAAGATGCGGAACACCACGTCCATCACGCGCGCCAGCGCGGTGGTCTCCTTGAGGCGCACGCGGAATTCGGTGTGGCGATCCCGGATCGTCTTCCACTCGCCCCAAGGCTGCTCCCAGGTCGAGTCCGAGGAAGTCGTCGCCTGGCTCTCGATCACGAAGCGGCGTTCGAGCTTGGGCGCGTCGGTGAGCAGGAAGCCGAGCCGCGAGGGTTCGATCAGCGGCTTGCCGTTGCGCGCGACCGCATAATGCGGCCGCCCGTCGCCATCGACGGTCACGGTGACGCGGAGCTTACCGTCGGGCGAGGTCGCGGTCGCGCCGCCTTCCTTCAGCGCGGTGTTCTGAACCACGCCCTGCGCCAGCGCCGGCATCGCCATCATCGAAGTCAACGCTGTCAGCGCGATCAACCTGCCCATCATACTCTCCTGTTACGCGGCCATCTTCTCAGGCGATTTGTTCGAGCACCAGCCCGCTATAGGCAGGCAGCGATCCCGGTGCGGCGCCATTGACCGCCGCCAGCACCCGGAACCGGTCCGGCTGTGCTGGATGCCATGTCAGCGGCACCTTGCCCAGATTGAACGCACAGGTCAGCGCCTGTCCGTCCGCGGTGCGGGTGAAAACGAGCAACGCCTCGTCCGCTTCCAGCACCTCCATCGCGCCCGCTCGCAACGCCGGATTGGCGGCGCGCAACGCGATCAGCCCGCGCGTCAGGTTGAGCAGCGAACCGTTCTGCGTGGTCTGCCGGTCCACCGCCAGCGCGGCATGATCGGGACCGAGCGGCAGCCACGGCTTGCCCTGCGTGAAGCCGAGATTCTCGGCATCCGCCTGCCAGGGCATCGGGGTACGCACGCCATCACGGCTGAGCGTGAGCGGCCAATTGGCGATCGCTTCCGGATCCTGAAGCTGGTCATAGGCGATCTCGACCTGGGTCAGGCCAAGCTCCTCGCCCTGGAACAGGATGGCGTTGCCGCGCAGGCACATCAGCAGCAGCATCTTCATCGCGGCAAAGGCGTCGCGATGCTCGGCATCGACCCAGCGCGATACGGCACGCGGCGCATCGTGGTTCTCGAACGCCCAGCTCGGCCAGCCGGTACCCGGCGTATCGGGCCAGGTCTCGACCGCCTTCCTGACCAAAGCCGGAGTCAGCTTGTTCGCGTAGAGGAAGTCGAAGCCATAGGCGCTGTTGAGTCGGCCCGTCCCTTCCGTGAAGGCGTGCATCTCCGCCTCGGGCGTCGGTCCGCCGACCTCAGCCACGGTGAAGCGGCCGCCATAGCTGTCGGTCAGTTCGCGATGCCGCTCAAGGAAGTGGACGATGTCCGGGTGGCTCTGGTTGTAGATGTGCTGCTGGAAATCGAACGGGCGGGTGCGCGGCGCACCGGTGTCGGGCGCGGGCGGATTGTCGCGCAGCAGCGGGTCATGCATCGAGAAGTTGATGGCATCGACGCGGAAGCCATCGACGCCGCGATCGAGCCAGAATTTCGCCGCCGCCAGTGCCGCGTCCTGCACCTGCGGGTTGTGCATGTTGAGGTCGGGCTGCTCGCTCAGGAAATTATGGAAATAATATTGGCCGCGGCGAGCGTCCCAGGTCCAGGCGGGGCCGCCGAACACCGACTGCCAGTTGGTCGGCGGCGAACCGTCGGCCTTGGCGTCCGCCCAGACATACCAGTCAGCCTTCGGATTATCGCGGCTCGCGCGGCTTTCCTTGAACCATTCATGCTGGTCGGAGGTATGCGAATAGACTTGGTCGATGATGACCTTGAGACCCAGCGCATGCGCCTTCTCGATCACCGCGTCGAAATCGGCGAGCGTGCCGAACACCGGATCGACCCCGCAATAATCGGCGATGTCATAGCCGAAGTCGCGCATCGGCGAGGTGAAGAAGGGCGATAGCCAGATCGCGTCCGCGCCAAGCGCGGCGACGTGGTCCAGATGCGCGGCAACGCCCGGCAGATCGCCAATGCCGTCACCGTTGGTATCGGCGAAGCTGCGTGGGTAGATCTGGTAGATCACCGCGCCGCGCCACCAGTCGCGGTTCGCTTCGGTCGCGGGCACGCGCGAGGGTTCGCTCACTTGGCACCTCCCACGGCGACGCAGGCGACATAGCCGAAGGGTGGCAAGGTCATGGAGACACTACCTAGCGCGCTGGCGTTCGGCGCGCATTGGCCGACAAGCGGGGTGAAGGCCGAGGAGCCGACACCCACCTCCACCTGCCGCGTGATCGGCGCGGCGCTGGTGTTGAACGCGATGAGAATCTCGGCGCCGGTCGCCGGATCGAAGCGCGAGACCGCGAACAGCCCCGGCTTCTCGTCATAGGCGCGCGTCATCTGACGCCCGCGCGACAGCGCCGGCGTCGTCTTGCGCACCGCCGAGAGCTTCGCGATCTCGGCATAGAGCGGATGGCCGGTGTCGAAGTTCGACTCCGCGGTGGTCTTGGTCGTGCCGAGCAGACGGTTGTCGTTATAGACCGCGACCTTGCTCGGGAACATGTCCTCGCGCGCGTCCTGATCGTTTCCGTCGCCGACGAAGCCCTGCTCGTCACCGGCATAGATGGTCGGCACGCCGCGCAGCAACAGCAGCATCGCATGGGCGAGCTTCACCCGCGCCAGCACCTCGTCATCGCTCGCCTTGGGAAAGGCCTTGCGCACATCGGTCGAGAAACGGCCATGATCGTGGTTCGAGATGAAGGTGGGCAGCAGCAGCGCCGCCGCCGCGCCGCCCTCGTACAGCGCGTCGCGATCGAACATCGCGGCAAGCACGTCGGGGCCCTTCTCGCCCGCCACCGTATGCTGGACCGCGGCGCGGAAGCCGAAGTCGAGCACGCTGGGCAACTGGTGCACGCGGGTGTGCAGCGCGAGATCGCCGACATCGCCCTCGTTCGCCACCTCACCAAAGATATGGAAATTGGGGATGCCCCTCGCCTTGGCCCGCTCGATCATCGCCTTGGAAAAGCCCTGCCAGAACTCCGGATTGACGTGGCGGGCGGTATCGATGCGGAAGCCGTCGATCCCGAACTGATCGATCCAGCCGCCATAGATGTCGACGAACCCCTGCAGCACGCGCGGGCTTTCGGTCATCAGGTCATCGAGCCCGACGAAATCGCCCATCGTCGAGCTTTCGTTGCGGAAGGTGGTGTTGCCGCGATTGTGGTAGTGGATCGGATCGTTGAGCCAGGCAGGGACCTTCACGGTCCGCTCCGCCTCGGGCACGAACGGCGTGTAGGCGTAGCTCGGGTCGGTGAGCTTCGCGAAATTCTCCGCGGTCTGCACGTTGTCGCCCGCGAAACCGGGGTTGATCGCCGTGCCCTTCACGCCGCCCTTGCGCTGGTACGGATAGTCGGCGCGGCTGCGATAGTCGCACGCGCCGCATTCGCGATACTGGATCACGTCGGCGGTGTGGTTGGTGATGATGTCGAGATAGACCTTGATCCCGCGCGCATGCGCGGCGTCGACGAACGCCTTCATCTCGGCATTGGTGCCGAAATGCGGGTCGACGCGGGTGAAATCGGTGATCCAGTAGCCGTGATAGCCGGCGGTCTCTTCGCCGGGGCCGCCCTGCACCGGCTTGTTCTTGTAGATCGGGCCGAGCCAGATCGCGGTGGCGCCGAGCGACTGGATATAGTCGAGCCGCTTGATCAGGCCGGCAAGGTCGCCGCCGTGGAAGAAGCCCTTGTGCGCGGGGTCGAAGCCGGTGGTCAGACGATCGCCCTTGAGCCCGCCCTTGTCGTTCGACGGATCGCCATTCTCGAACCGGTCGGGGAGGAGGAAGTAGAGGACCTCGGTCTCGGCCGGGCGCGCGCGCAGCTCGGCCGGAGCGGCAGTCTGCGCAACCGCAGCGGTGCCGGCGAACAGGGTCAAGGCAAGGGCAAGGCTTCTCATGCGATACTCGACTGGCTGAAGGTTGAAGGCACGCCGCAGAAGCGCGTGAGATAGGCGGCGTGACCGGGTAGGCGCGCGGCGTCGCGCGCGAAGGCATCCGCCACGGTGGCGAGGAACTGGTCGAGCTGATCGCCGCTCAGTTCGTCGGCAAGCGGATGCCAGCGTTCGGGCACGATCCCCTGCCCGGCCATCACCTGGATCCAGCCGGGGACGTCGAACAGCTCATCATGCTCGCGCACGATCCGGCCGTTGGCGCGGAACATCGCGATGCGGTTCGCCAGCGTCTCGGGCAATTCCATGTGGCGCAGCGCGTCCCACATCGGCTCGCCCTCGCGGCGATTGGCGGCATAGTGGAGGATCACGAAGTCGCGGATCCGCTCGATCTCGAAATCGGTGATGCGGTTGTACGCATCGCGATCCGCATCCGCGACCGGGCCGTTGGGCAGGAAATCGAGCAGCCGGGTGATGCCGCTCTGGATCAGGTGGATGCTGGTCGATTCGAGCGGCTCGAGAAAGCCCGAGGCGAGCCCGATCGCAACCACATTGCGGTTCCACGCCTTGCGCCGCTTGCCCGCGCGGAACTTGAGCAGCCGGGGTTCGGCCTGCGGTGCGCCGTCGAGATTGGCAAGCAGGACCGACGCGGCCTCGTCCTCACCGATATGCGCCGAGGAGAAGACATAGCCATTGCCGGTGCGGTGCTGGAGCGGGATGCGCCACTGCCATCCGGCCACGCGTGCCGTCGCGCGGGTGTAGGGGATCAGCGGGTCGACACGCTCGCACGGCACCGCCAGCGCACGGTCGCAGGGCAGCCAATGGCCCCAATCCTCGAACCCGGTTTCGAGGACGCCTTCGATCAGCAGCCCGCGAAAGCCCGAGCAATCGACGAACAGGTCGCCCGCGACCCGCACGCCGTCCGCGAGCACCAGTGCCGCAACGTCGCCGCTCTCGCCGTCGCGCTCGACGCCGTCGATCCGCCCTTCGATCCGCGTGACGCCGCGCGCCTCGGCATAGCGGCGCAGATAGGCTGCATAGAGGCCGGCATCGAAATGGAAGGCATAGGGCATGGGCGGCAGCACGCTGTCCGCAGCACGCTCGACATGCGCGAACCGGTTGGCCCGCGCCGCGATATCATTGAGCACATAGTCGCCGAGCGGCCCCGCCCGGCCAGCCGCGCGCGCGCGCAGCCAGTAATGATGGAAGGGCAGCAGTCCCAGCCCGCGTCCGACCTGCCCGAAGGCGTGCATATAGCGCTCGCCCGGCGTACCCCAGCCGTCGAACTCGATCGCGAGCTTCCAGGTGCCGTGCGTCTCGCGCAGGAACTCCGCCTCGTCGATCCCGAGCGCCTGGTTGAACAGGCGGATCATCGGGATCGTCGCCTCGCCGACGCCGACCGTGCCGATCGCGTCGGATTCGACCAATGTGATCGCCCAGCCCCGTCCGCAGAAGCGGGCGAGCGCGGCCGCGGTCATCCAGCCCGCAGTGCCGCCACCGGCAATGATGATGCGGCGTTGGAGCACGGGATCGGCCATCCTTCAGCGATCCTCAAAAAACGTCCCCGCCGCGATCATGCCGCGGCGGGGAGGCGGGGGGAAGTCAGAGCTTGTAGCTGAGCCCGAGCAGGTAGCGGACGCCATAGCGCTGATGGTCGACCGTCAGAGCCTCGTCCGACATCTCATGCGTCACGAACGGTTCGTCGGTCAGGTTCTGCGCCTGCGCCAGAATACCCAGCCCCTTCAGCGGACCGTTCTGGAACTCATAGCCGATCTGCGCATCGACAATCGTCTCGGGCTTGGCGAGGCGCTGGATACGATCGGTCCCGATGCCGCTCAGCTCCGCAAGGAAACTCGACCGGTGACGGACGCTGGCACGTGCCGAGAAGCCCCATTTCTCGAAATAGACGGTGCCGTTGGCGACCCACTTCGACAGGCCCGGCAGCGGCTGTGCCGGATTGCTGGGATCGGGCGTGATCGAGCTTTCGGTATAGGAAACGCTACCCAGCACACCGAACCCGTCGAGCGCGCTCGAAAGATTGCGCAGCGAGAAGGTCGCCGACAGTTCGGCGCCGTAGAGCCGCCCGCCACTGCCGTTGCGGAAGACCTTGGCGATGCCCTGGCGCAGCCGCGGTTCAGGCCCGCTGGTCACCGGGAAACCGGTGAAGTCGTGAACCTGATTCTCCTGGTAGATGTAGGTTTCCAGGTGCTTGTAGAAGCCGGCGAGCGCGATGTAGCTGTCGCGGGCGATATATTTCTCCACCGACAGATCGACCGCATTGGCGATCCACGGCCGCAGCCGCGGATTGCCGCCTTCACCACCCCAGGGCGAGAAGTTGATGTCGGTATTGCCCGCGAGCGAGGCGTTGTAGGTGAAGCTCATCGACGCGCGCATCTGGTCCATGCGCGGGCGGGCCATCTGACGCGCCGCGCCGAAGCGGACGGTGAGGCCATTGTTCAGCCGTGCGACGATGTTGAGGTTGGGCAGGACATAGGTGTAGCGCACGCCGTCCGACAGGTCCGTGACCGTCGCGACCGGCGATCCGCTCGCACCCTGGCCGTTCGAGAATTGATCGACCGACACGAGCTGCATGCCGACATTGCCGCCGAGCTTCGACCCGTTCGACATCTCCACGTCGATGTCATAGCGCGCATAGCCGGTCAGGATCTCTTCGCGCACGCCCCAGCCAAAGGCGAAGAGGTTGGCGTCCGTCGCCGCGTTGAAGTTGTAGATGCCGCTATAGGCGAGCTTGAGCGGGTCGTAGCTGACCATGCCCGGAATGCCGAGATAGGCGAGCTTGGTCGGATCGAGCAACTGGTCGGCGGGGATCGCGACGCTGGTGTTGTGCAGCGGATCGGCGGCATTCGCCTTGAGGCCCAGATACCAGCGCTTCAGGTCGAGCGACTTCTCGCGCTTGCTGTAGTTCGCGCCAAAGGCCAGCTTGCCCTGATTGTCGCCCAGCTCGCGCTCGACATCGAGGCGGAAGGCCATCAGTTCGTCGCTGGTGGTCGGGTTGTTGAGGAAGCCGTCCTGGCCGCCGGGCGTGTTGTCGCCGCCCCAGCCCTGCGGGCTGGTCAGGAAGATGCGCGAGGCATCGGCATAGTTGAGCGACGATTTGAAGCTGTAGCGCCCCTCGGCATCGCGGCTGAAGCCGAGCGTGTCGAACGGCCCGTTGCTGTTGCCGCGCGAGGTGCCCGAATAGGTCTCCAGCACCTTGTCCTCGCGATCGACGCGCGAATAGCTGGCGTCGCCGGTGATCTTCCAGCCGCCGGTGACATAGCTGATGTTGAGGCCGCCCGAATAGAGATCCGCCTCACGCAGATTGGCGTCGTTGCGCACCACCGGCTTGACCCCGCTCCAGGTGCCGTCGGTGATGATGCCGTCCTTGACGGTAAAGCCCGGCTGGAGCACCGCCCCGCCCCATTGCAGTGGGAATTCGATGCCGCGCAGCGTCTGCGCGTCCTTGAACTTCGAATAATAGCCGTCGAGCACGATGTTGAGTTCGGGCGTCGGCTTCCACTGGAGCGCGCCCATCACGCCGGTGCGCTCGAGCTCGGTCGACTGCACATAAGGCTTGGCGCCACCGATGATCTTTGCGCCCTGTGCCGCGGCATAGGCCGGACGCGGGGTGAAGGTATCGTCGGCCTGGCTGGCCGTCCCCTTGGTGTCGCGGATGCCGTAGAGGTCGTTGTTGGTGTCGAAGCTGGGATAGCCCCAGCTGTTGAAACGCTCGAACTGGGTGGGCGAGTTCAGATGGGCGACGCCCAGCGTGATGCCGATCGTGTCGTTCGCGAACTGGTCGATATAGGTCAGGCTGGCGCGATAGCCCTTGTCGTTGGTGCCGGTGTTGAGCTTGCCGGGCGAGACGATCTCGCCGCGCGCATTGGCGCCGAGCACACGCTTGCCATAGTCGAGCGGGCGGATCGTGCGCAGGTTGATCGTGCCCGACAGACCCTGGCCGATCAGGCCGGCGAACGGCGTCTTGTAGACATCGACGGCGCCCATCAGCTCGGACGGGTACTGGTCGAACTCGACGCCGCGATTGTCGCCGGTCGTGACCTGCTCGCGCCCGTTGAGCAGCGTCGCGGCGAAATCGGGCGAGAGGCCGCGCACCGAGATGACCTGCGCGCGCCCGTCAAGGCGCTGTGCGGTGAGGCCGGGCAGGCGGGCGATCGCTTCGGCGATCGAATTGTCGGGGAGCTTGCCGATATCCTCGGCCGAGACCGATTCGACGATCTGGTTGGAATCGCGCTTGGTCGCGACCGCGGTTTCGAGCGCGCGGCGGAAGCCGGTAACGGTGACCTCGGTGCCTTCCTCGGCTGCGGGCTGCTCCGAATCCTGCGCGAAGGCGGGTGAAGCGACGAGCAAGGTGGCGGCAATGGCGGTACCGCTGGCGGTGACGGCGAGACGGGCGGCCAGACGGCCAGTGGCGATGTAACGCATAGTTCCTCCCCTATGCCGGCCCATGTCTGACCGGATCGCGCCGGTTGAAAGCGCGTTGATCTTCCTATGCCCCCCAAGCCGCCGCTGCGGCCAGCAGACGGCATACGTATTCAACGCTGCGATCATGCTGCGTGACCGCTGCGCAACATTGACGCGGGGGACGAAACGGGGTGAACATCGCCGGGTCAAGCGGAGGGCACATCCGTGGACGCCCAGGGGAGAAGTGCCGCGGCCATGCAACGCAAGCCGACATCGTTCGATATCGCGCACCTCGCGGGGGTCTCGCAGCCCACCGTCTCGCGCGCGCTGCGCGGCGGCACCGGCGTCAACGAGGCGACGCGCAAGCGGATCGAGGCGATCGCCCAGAAACTCAACTACCGCGTCGACAAGGCCGCATCGAACCTGCGCAGCCGCCATGCCGAGACGCTGGCCGTCCTGATCTTCCAGGATGAGAGCGCCGACGACAGCGCGATCAATCCTTTCTTCCTGTCGATGCTGGGATCGATCATGCGCGCCTGCGCCGACAATGGGCAGGACATGCTGGTGTCGTTCCAGCAGCTCGGCAGCGACTGGCATCAGGATTATGAGGACAGCCGCCGCGCCGACGGCCTCATCCTGCTCGGCTATGGCGATTACGAGCTGTACCGTGACAAGCTCAATGAACTGATGGCGCAGGGCACGCATTTCGTGCGCTGGGGGTCGGTGCAATCCGAGGGGCTGGGCCTCACCGTCGGCTGCGACAATCAGGGCGGCGGGCGCGAGGCGACCCGGCATCTGCTGAGCCTCGGGCGGCGCAACATCGCGTTCCTCGGCCATGCGTCGAGCCACTATCCCGAATTCCACGACCGTTATCGCGGCCATGTCGCGGCGCTGAAGGAAGGCGGGATCATCCCGCGCAAGCGGCTGCAGTTCGACGCGCTCACAACCGAGGAAGCCGGCGCCGCCGCGGCCGAAGCGCTGATCGCGAGCGGCGAGACGTTCGACGCGATCCTTGCTGCGAGCGATCTGATCGCGATCGGCGCGATGCGTGCCCTCGCCGCGCGCGGCATCAAGGTGGGTGAAGACATCGCGGTGGTCGGCTTCGACGATATCGCAGCGGCCAGCTTCACCAACCCGCCGCTCACCACCGTCTTGCAGGACACGCGAGCGGCGGGGCGGACACTGGTCGAGACGCTGCTTGGCCGCATTCGCGAGGAGCGCGTGAACGACGTGCTGTTGCCCGCAAAGCTGGTGGTCCGCCGCTCGTGCGGGTCGGGCGGTTGATCGTGCCGGCCAATTCAGACTTCACCGTCATGCCCGCAAAGGCGGGAATCCATTGCCGCTTCCGGTCAGGCTCTTGCCGCCTGGCCAGCCAGAATGGATCCCCGCCTTCGCGGGGATGACGATCCCTTTGATGGGGCGGCGACCCCAAGCGCGTTCTTCAAGGACATATAATGGAAAAACCCCGTCAGGGCTTTTGGGGCCTGTTCAACCTGTCGTTCGGCTTTTTCGGCATCCAGATCGGCTTTGCGTTGCAGAATGCCAATATGAGCCGGATCTTCCAGTCGCTCGGCACCAGCATCGACGACCTCCCTGCTCTGTGGGTGGCAGCGCCGCTGACCGGCCTGCTCGTCCAGCCGGTGATCGGCCATATGAGCGATCGCACCTGGCTCGGCCGGCTCGGCCGGCGGCGGCCCTATTTCCTTGCCGGGGCGATCATGGCCGCGCTGGCGCTGTTCGCGATGCCGCTGGCACCGGTGCTGCTGTTCGCGGCGGTGATGCTGTGGGTGCTCGACGCATCGCTCAACGTGTCGATGGAGCCGTTCCGCGCGTTCGTCGGCGACATGCTGCGCAAGGATCAGCACAGCGCGGGCTATGCGGTGCAGACCGCCTTCATCGGCGCGGGCGCGGTGGTCGGATCGATCTTCCCCTGGGCGCTCGAGCATCTGGGCGTATCGAACGTCGCGCCGGGTGGAGGGATCCCCGACACGGTACGCTATGCCTTCTGGTTCGGCGGCGCAGCACTGTTCCTGGCGGTGTTGTGGACGGTTCTCAGCACCAGCGAATACAGCCCGGAGGAAATGGCGGCGTTCGACGGCCCGCGCGCCGAAGCCGACGAGAGCACGATGCGCGTGCTGGCCGCACGCGGCAACACGTCCAGCCTGATCTGGATCGCGGCGGGTGCGGCGGTGATCGTCGCGGTCGGAGCGCTGGGACTGGAGAAGGAAGTCTATCTGCTCGGCGGCCTGCTCGCCGGTTATGGCGTGGCCAGCCTGATCGCGATCGCCCTCGCCCGGCGCGGCAGCGGCGCGAACATGCTGAGCCATATCGTCGGCGACTTCGCGGGCATGCCGCCGTTGATGAAAAAGCTCGCGCTCGCACAGTTCTTCAGCTGGTCGGCGCTGTTCATCATGTGGATCAACACCACGCCCGTGGTCGCGCAATATTTCTACGGCGCGGCCGACGCCGCCGACCCGCGCTTTCAGGAAGGCGCGAACTGGGTGGGCGTGCTGTTCACCGTCTATAACGGCGTCGCGGCGGTCGCCGCGCTGACCCTGCTGCCGCTGCTCGCCGGCCGGATCGGCAAGGCACGGACACACATCGTGGGCCTGCTGTGCGGCGTCGCGGGGTTTGCGAGCTTCTTCGCGATCAGCGATCCGCACTGGCTGATCCTGAGCGAGATCGGCATCGGCATCGCCTGGGCATCGATCCTCGCCATGCCCTATGCCATCCTCGCCTCAAGCCTGCCGCAGGCAAAGCTCGGCATCTATATGGGCCTGTTCAACGTATTCGTCGTCGTGCCGCAATTGCTCGTCGCGACGGTGATGGGATCGATCATGAAGCGCTTCTTCCCCGGCGAGCCGATCTGGACGATGGCCTTCGCCGCGGTGACTTTGCTGGTCGCGGCGGTGGCGATGCTGCGGGTGAAGGAGGCTTAGCCACGCCCCACCCGTCATCCCGGGCCGGGATGACGGGTGGAAGAAAGCCTAGGATTCCGTCCCATCCTAAAGCGAAGCGAAGTCGATCTCTCCGTGACGATCCAGCGTGCGCGACTGATCGGGCATCGGGTATTTGAGGCCGGTCGCGCAGTTGAACAGCACTGCGCGATCGTCGGGCGAGATCAGCCCCTCCGCCAATGCCTTGCGCCACGCGGCAAGCGTCGCTCCGCCTTCGGGACAGAGCAGCAGGCCATCGAGCCGCGCGGCGTCGTCAACCGCCTCAAGGATCGCGGCATCGCTGACCGCCATCGCGAATCCGTTCGACTGGCGCACCGCGTCCAGAATGAGGAAATCCCCAACCGCCTGCGGTACGCGGATGCCGGCGGCAACGGTGTGTGCGTCCTCCCAACGGGCAGCGTGGCGCTCACCCTGTTCCCATGCGCGGACCATCGGCGCGCAGCCCTCGGCCTGGACTGCGACCATGCGCGGGCGCTTCGATCCGATCCAGCCCAACGCCTCGAGCTCGTCGAACGCCTTCCACATGCCGATCAGGCCGGTGCCGCCGCCAGTGGGATAGAAGATGACGTCGGGCAGCTCCCAGCCAAGCTGTTCGGCCAGTTCCAGCCCCATCGTCTTCTTGCCCTCGATCCGATAGGGTTCCTTGAGCGTCGAGAGGTCGAACCAGCCATTGGCCTCTTTCCCCGCGCCGACCAGCTTGCCGCAATCGTCAATCAGCCCGTTGACGCGATAGACGCGCGCGCCCTGCGCAGCGATCTCGCGCACATTGATCTCCGGCGTGTCGTCGGGGCAGAAGATCACCGCCTCGATCCCCGCCTGCGCGGCATAGGCCGCAGCGGCGGCACCGGCATTGCCGTTGGTCGGCATCGCGATGGTGGTTACGCCCAGTTCCTTCGCCATCGAAATTGCCATGACCAGCCCGCGCGCCTTGAAGGATCCGGTCGGCAGGCGGCCCTCGTCCTTGACCAGCAAGGTCGATGCCCCGGCACCCTGAGCAATCTTGGTCAGCGGCACGATCGGTGTCGTTATCTCTCCCAGGCTGACGATATTCTCGGCCCGGCGAACAGGCAGCAGTTCACGATAGCGCCACAGATCGGCCGGGCGGCCGGCGAGATCCGCGGGCGAGACCGCGTTGCGGATCGCATCGAGATCATAGCGGACCAGCAAGGGCCGCCCGACGCGCGACAGACCATGGAGGGTATCGGCCTCATACCGCTCCCCTGT
Source organism: Sphingomonas sp. GW821-FHT03E12 (assembly GCF_059420685.1). Lineage (NCBI taxonomy): Bacteria > Pseudomonadati > Pseudomonadota > Alphaproteobacteria > Sphingomonadales > Sphingomonadaceae > Sphingomonas > Sphingomonas sp. GW821-FHT03E12. Next base: position 1,225 of record NZ_JBWKUF010000005.1, on the reverse strand, counting down.
CATCGAGCATTCGAGATGGGTGACAAAGGTCGGGCGGGCGGCGGTGAGATTGTCGTCGTAGTGCATGGGAGGTGGTTTAGTGGCGGTTACCACCAAGGTCGAGCGGGTCGGATCTAATCGATCCGCTCAGCGCGCCAATTGTCGCCGGAAATCCCCCGGTCGCCGACGATGCCCAGATAGGCGGCGCCGTCCGCAACGAAGCGGAACGCTGCGCCGACAAGCGTGGCTTCGCGGATCGGGCGACCATCCAATGCGCCCGAGACGCGGCTGTAGCGCTGGTCGATCACAAGCAGAGCCATCGACCCGTCGGCGCGGATCAGCCGCCATTCGCCGCCTGCTACCGCTGGAATCGTCCAGCGATAGACCCGCTTGTCAGCGATCTCGCGACGCTCTTCAGGCGGCCAGTCCCCCATGTCAAAGGCATGGCTGACGACGCGCGCACCGGGCCTCATCTCGCTGAGAAGTTTGGGTTTCAGCCGTTCGTTGACGTCCGGAAGCAAATAGAGCGTGACCACATCGGCGTCGCGCAGCGATACGGTAAACAAGTCGTTGCGCATGAAACGGGCGCGCTCCTCCAGCCCCTCGAGCCGGGTGAGCGATCGGGCGCGTGCGACCAGCGCGGCATCGATCTCGACGCCCAGGGCGTTCGCGCCACGCCGCGCGGCCGCACGCGGGATCCGGCCATCGCCGGAGCCCAGATCGATCAGCCGCTCGCCGGCCTTGAGCGCCGCCATGTCGAGCATCCCCTCGACCACTTCGGGAGGCGTCGGGACATAGGGGACGTCGGCTTCCTTCGCGGCCCGGGCGACGGCGGGCAGGGCGCCCGATGCGAGTGCTCCGGTCAGGAAGATCCGGCGATGAAGATTATACTGTGCCGGCATGCCGCGTCCCTGCTGATCGTCCCCCGCAGGATAGCGGGGGCTCGCCGGGGCGGACAGCGCAAAGCGGGCTTACGGTCACCGGAATTTGGGCGTAGATTGTGGATCCAGGCATGGAGAGAGACATGACCGAAGCAGAGCGAAAGGCGCATGGCCGCGGCCTTGCCGCCGGTACGATCACCGGGCTGACGATCGGCCTGGTCCTGGCCCTGTTCGTCGCGCTGAAGCCCGAATTCTTCGCGGCGCTGATCGGCTGACCTGGCTGCGTCTGCGTTGGGCAATAAAAAGGCCGCCCGGTGTGGGGCGGCTGTGTGTGGTTTGATGGTTGCGGGGGTTGGATTTGAACC